>JANLSU010000130.1:0-60963 GCA_031362565.1 bacterium
TTTGCGACCGTTCTCGGTACGCTTTGGGATACGCCCAAAGATGCAGCGGAATTCGCTGCCGCCCTCGCCAAACGGCCGGCGCTGCATTGCGAGCGCCAGGGTGACGCCGTCGCGGTCGTGGCCGGTGTGCCGGCGGCACAGGCGCGCACCGTGGCGCGCGCCTACGTCCGCGTCCTACGCCAGGCGCCGCTCAAGGCGCACTGACAGTCGGACTACAGCGAGAACCACTTGCTGATCTTCAGCAGAAACACGTCGTGCGGGTGCACGTCGAACAAACCTCGCACGTCGTTGTGCAGCGAGAACGTGCCGGTTGGCACGAAGTCCGAGCGCGCCTGCGACCAGACGAGAAAGGCCGTCGAGCCGGGCTGGAACTCCCAGCGCAAGACCAGGTTCGAGTTGAAGTCGCGGACATTGAAGTTGGGATTGTCGACGGCGTAGTCCGTCGAACCATTCGCGTCTTCGTCGACCGTGTAGGTCGAACCGGCGGCGGCGATTTCGTTGCCCGCGAAGGTGTGGAAGCGATCCTCGTAGCGATCGGCGCGCGGCGCCGTGACCCGCTTGAACTGCGTATACGAACCCGCCGACACGAACGGCGACCCATAGTACTGCAACGTCAGATTCGGGCGCACGGTGTAATCGAGCCGGAACGTCAGCGACGTCGTCTTCTGGTCGAGTGCCGCCAGCACGAAGCGGTCGCCCGCCGGACTCGTGACGCGATCGACGTACTGAATCTGGTCGTTGAAACGCGTCACATCGGGATTGAGGCTGATCTGCACCGCGTTGCTCGGCCGGTACGATACAGACACCCAGCCGTTCCGGTAGCGTGAGCTGGCATCGTCGCCGTCGTCGAAGTTGGCGCCGAAGTCGACCCCAACCCGCCGCCGGTGGTCCGAGTTCACCCAGAACTGGCTCTCCCAATCCCCGGGCCGGCGCGACGACGGGCCGCCACGCAACGCGTTGTTGGAAATGTTTTCGCTGGTGCGGGTCACGCCGGCGCCGCACTGCCAGTTGTTCTTGAAATTGGCGTTGAAGTTCGTGTTGTAGCTCTCCGACAGGCGCTGGCCGCCGAAATCCCAATTCACCCACTGGTTGCCGTTGATCCCCATGCGGCGGAAAATACCAACCGGGTTGCGGATCGAGTACCCGACCCACGAGAACTGATTGACTTCGTCGGTGCGCCGCAAGAAACCCACGTCGTTGATTTCGAAGCCGGGCGAGCGCCATGCGGCGCCACTCTCGAACTGCCAATGTTTGCCGCCGCTTTTGCCCAGCCGCAATGAGCCCGCATGGCCTGCAAGGCTCGTGCGCGTCGAATCGACCGATTCATGGTTGTTGTCCGGGCGCTGATAGTAGCGCGCCGAAGACCGCTGGGTCAAAAGCAGCGCCTCGCGGTCACCGTTGACATTGCTGAAGGCCCCCGTGCCGGCGACGTACCACGCCTTGTCGTGCCACTGATGCAAGACATCGACCCCGCCCGCGTACGCGGAGCGATGCAAGAAGTCGAGCTGCGGGTCCTCGATCTTGCGCTGCAGCGCCGTGAACATGACGCCGGCGCGGCGATTCCCACTGTCGAAATCCTGTGACAGGCGCCCCACGAAGAAGTTCGTATAGGGCTCCACCGTTTCCTTCCGGCCGCTCGACGGGCCGCTGACCCGCGCATGTTCTTCCGCCGTGACGCTCTCCAGCACGCCGACCGACAAACCGTGAGTCGATTTGCCGGTCAACTTGGCGGCTCCCAGGATCGATGACGCGTTCGGCACGTCGGAGCTTTCGCCGGCGGCCAGGTCGGGGCTAAAACGTGGCCGGCGGCCGATGCGGCGCGAATAGAACAGGTTATCGGCGGTGAATCCGCCGCCGGCGATGGACGGCGCGAGCTGGAAGTCGAGAATATCGTTGCCTTCGATGAAGAACGGCCGCTTCTCGGCGAAGCGCGTTTCGAAGGCGGTCAGGTTCACTTCCGAGGGATCGGCTTCGACCTGGCCGAAGTCGGGATTGACCGTCAGATCGAGGGTCGCGTCACTCGAAACACCGATCTTGCCGTCGAGCCCGACGCTGGCGTCCGAGTCACGGCCATCCAGGAACGGGTTGCCCGCGACGCGCTCGAAGCTCTCGCGCCGCCCCACCGTGTAGGGCAAAAGTTCCACCTGCCGCTGCGGCCGGACGCCTTTGATGCCGCGCAACTCCCCGAACCGGCTCACCCAACCGGACGCACTCTTGGTCATGGGCTGCCAGAGGGAGCGCTCCTCCTTGCGAAAGATCCGGCGCGTGACCTGAATGCCCCAGGTTTGTTCGGCCTTGGAGGCGAAGCGCAGCTGGGTGAAGGGGATCCGTACTTCCGCGGTCCACCCCTGTTCGTCGACCTGCGTGCGCAGCTCCCAGATGGGGTCCCAGTTGCCGTCCCAGTTGTCGCCGTCCTTCGACACGAATTCGTCGCCGCGCGCGCCCGACACGCTCGAGGTGAACGAGAACGCGGTGCGATGGTCGAAGTAGCTGTCGATGTTGATCTCGATCCAGTCGCCGGGGAAGCGGTCACGCCGCGCCAGCAGGTTGGCGATGGCGTGCGGGTCCTTTTCGTAGGCGCGGTAAGCGAGATACAGCGCGCGGTCGTCGTAGAGGATCTTGAAGGCGGTCTGCTCGGTTGGGGGCTGCCCCTCGGCCGGCTCGAACTGAACGAAGTCCGTGGCCCACTCGACGTGCTGCCAGCATGCGTCGTCCAGGACCCCATCGAGCTTCGGCGGTGCACCCTCGATACGCTGCGTCGTGTAGACCCGCTGCGCAGGCGGCGGGCCATCGCCGAAGCACGGGATTGCAACGGCGGCGAGCCATGCGAACGCGAGTCCGGCGGCGGCAAAATGCTTCATGCGAGATCCTCATCGGTCTCGGGTTTCAACGGACGGGCGAGCGTTCGGAGGCGGCAAGGAGGTATACCACGAGCGGGCGAAAAAAGTTACGCGCGATCTGGGTGGGGCGGCGACGTGGCTTGGGGCTTGGTGCGCCGAGGTGGCCCCCGGTTTGGGCACCCTCAGTCGCGCGGGTCTTGGACCGAGGCCTCGACGAGCTCAGCCTCGGCTTCGACCGGCACCGGCGCGGACGCGACCAGGGGCACGAGCGCCGCCTGGGACCCACGGCGCCGCAGCACCGAGACGTCGAAGTTCGCGAGCTTGCGGAGCATCTTCAGCTCGGAGTCGTTGTAGAACCCGAAGGCGCCGAGGAGCGCGGGATACAGCAACATCATCGCCACGCCACAGGCGATCTGGCCCGCCAGGTTGTCGGGCGTGGTCACCACCGAAATGGCGTACGTGACGCCCATCGCGGCGACGATCTTGAGGATGCGCCCCCACTCATAGCGAATCGGGAAGTAGTACTCGTCGACAAAGTAGCTCGCAACGCACATCGCGACGTAGGCGATCAAGGTCGCCCAGGCCGCGCCCATCATGCCCCAGCGCGGAATAAGCAAGAAATTGAAGATGATGTTGATGATGGCCGCGCCGGCCACCATGATCGGCAGCCAGATGTTCTTTTTCTTGATGTTGACGCCGACGGTGATGACGCGATAGACGCCCGAGAACACGAGTGCGGCGACGACGAGCGGCACTACTTTCTCCGAACCGTGGAACTTGGGATCCGCCATGACGTGCAGGAGCGGCTTCACGAAAACACAGATCGCCAACGCCATGAAACCGACGACGATCATGAAATAGGTCAGGAAGCGCCCCAGAATTGCCTTACCCTCGTCCTTGGAGTCCTTGGCGAGCGGGAAGTACATGGTCGGCCACGTCTGGATGAATGGCTGGATCGCGAAGTCACTCAACAGAGTTGCCAGACGGTAGCCGACCGAATAGAGGCCCAGTTCGGTCGAGTTCGAGTAGTGCTCCAAGAAATAACGGTCGCTGGCGGAAAGCACCAAGAACGACAGACCGCCCGGCACCTTCGGCAGTCCGAACGCCAGCATCTCGCGGAGCTTCTGGCGCGAGAATCGCCGCGCCAGGTAGCGCCGCACCGGGAAGAAAAAGACGACCATCAGCAGGCCTTCACGAATCACTTCGCTGTATACGATGCCGGCCAGGCCCTGCTTCATGTAAACGATAAAATAGATATTCAACAGCGCGGCCGCAATCATGTCGCCAAGCTGAATCATGCTGTAGCTGACGCTCTTGCGGTGGGCGCGCATGATCTGGCGCGGAATGTTCTGCGTGGCGCGGAAGATTCCCGCCAGGAACATAAGACGGAAGAGATGGGTCCAGTCGGCGTGCTTGAACACCGTGTCGTTCAGCGGGCCGGCGAACATCGACAAGAGGCCGAAAAACGAGATCGCCGAAGCGATCGAATAGTAATACGAAGTACACACCGCATCGGCCTGGTTGTCCGGGTCGTCCTTATAGTCGAACGAATAGGCTCGAAAGATGGATGTCGTCAGCCCCTGGATCACCACGATGTCCAGCACCCGCATCGTGATGTAGAGCAGGCCCAGCACACCGTAGTCGGCCGGCGTCAGGTAGTGCGTGTACAACGGCAGCAGGAAGAAGCCGATGACCTTGGTGGCCATGCCTCCCATGCCGTAGACGCTGGTGTGCTTGGTGACTTCCTTGAGGAAGCGCAGCATGAAAGACTCCTCGAGGCCGGAGCGGACGATTTTGTTCCGGCGTGGCGGCGGCATAGCGACTGGGTCCGGAGCGGTTCAGCAGAATCCGTGCCGCTGAGAAGATGCGCGGACGCCGTCCGGAACGGCTCTCTGTGCGGTGCTTCGCAAGAATCGCGGCGCGTCGCAGGCGCTGTCCGCGCGGCACCCTTCCTGCACGCATGTGGGTATGACGCTCCACGACGTGCAAGACATCGTGCACCGGCTCGAAACCGAGGACCCGCTGCAACTGGGTGCGCCGGTCGCGTGGAACGCGCGGCGTCTGGAGCGGCGGCGCTTCTCGAGCATTCACTTGCTCGAACCGCGCAGCCACCATGCGGCGCTGCAGGCGCGTGCGGGTTCCGATGCGCTGGTTCTCAAGATCTATCACGGCGGTCCAGCGGATCGCCGCCAGCGTGAGTTCGATGACTTACGCCGTGTCTGGGACGAAATGGGTCCTACCGCAGGAGTCGTGCGTCCGGTGGCATGCTGGCCTGAACTGGGCGCGATCGTGACGGCGCGCGCCGCTGGGAGTTCGCTCGGCGCGCATGTGCGGCGCGCTGTCGTCCGCACGAGCGGCCGCGAAGAACTCGCCCGTACCGCGGCCGCCTGCACGGAAGCCGGCGAATGGCTGCGAAACTTCCAAGCCAAGGGCGTGGTGGCGATGCGGGGCTCACACCCGCAGCATCTCGGCTCGCCCGACGCATTCCTCGCCTATCTGGACGACCGCCTGCGTGTGCTGCGTAACAGTCATCCCGGCATCGACGGCGCGCTTCGGACGCGCCTCTTGGCCTACGCCGCGGCGGCGCTGCACCTGCTGCCCGAACAGGCGTTCGATGCCGTGACGTGGTCGCATTCGGATTTCGGTCCCCACAATGTCCTGATGGATGGAGAGCGAATCACCGTGCTGGATTTCGAGCTGCACCCACAGCATCCGGAATTCGATGCGGCGTATTTCGTCGAATGTCTGGCCAACCAATCCGGCCCGCTCGTCGACCCCGAAAAGGTTCGCCGCCTGGAGCGCGCCTTCCTCGCCGGCTATGGGGCGCCGGTCAACGGTCCACTCTTCGCGCTACTGCGCTTGCGGCACCTCCTCTGCTCGTACGTCTCCGAAACCCGCCGCTCAGGGCGCGTGCCATTTCGCACCTGGCCGGGACTCGTGGTCATGCGAGCCCGCCTGCAGCGCTTCGCGGATCTCCTCGCACTCCGGAGCCGGGCCCGTGCTGCGTGATGCTTGGTGCCGCGTCCTTGCCTGTGCCTTGGTGCCGCTCTTCGTTTGCACGACGGGCGGTGCGGCCGCGAAACCACTCGAAGTCCCCATTCTCGTCGAGCCTTTGACGCCCGAAGGCGCGCCGAACTACACACCGGGGCCCGGCGTCGTCGCGGTCGGTGTGCCGTTCGCGCCGGAAGCAGGGCTACGGGATGTCGACTCGCTGGGGCTGCAAGGCTCGAGCGCAGCACAATTCCGAATCTTGGAGCGCGATCCCAACAACGGCGCGGTGACCTGGGTCCTGGCGACATTCGTCGCCGACGGCGACGCCTATGCGCTCGTCCAGGGCGCCGGCGCCTTCGGCGGCGCGCCGCTCGCCACAACATCCGGCGACACCATCCGGATCGATACCGGAAGGGCGCGTTTCAACGTGCGCAAACGCCACTTCAACGGCCTCGATCGCGTCGTGCGGGATGGCGTGCAAATCGTCACCTCGCACGACGTGGGCGGCGTCGTTGTCGAAACCGACGGCATCCGTTACGAGTCGGCGTTCGACGATTCGTCCGAGGTCACGATCGAGGAAAACGGTCCAGTGCGCGCCACGCTGTGCGCGCGCGGTGTCCTCCGCAGCGCGACGCAGCAAAAGAGCCTCGGCTACACGGCGCGCCTGCAGTTCGATCGTGGTAGCTCCGGATGCCGTGTTTTCCTCACGCTCCGGAATGCCGATGCCGCGTTTCCGCATCCGCGCAGTTTCCACGCTGCTTGGTTCGAGGTGCCGTTGCATCTTGCCGGTCCCGGCACCGTGCACTTCGGCTTCAAAGGCGATGGGTTCACCGGACCCGTGGCTGCCGACGGAGCCGCGCATCTCTTCCAAGGCGACAACCGGTTCGAGCGCGGCGTCCGCACCGATGAAGTAGCGCCGCTTCTGACATCCGCCGTCGGGCTCGAGGTGGAGATCAACGGCACCGCCCTCAACCGTCTTGGTTCATCGAGTGAGGCGGCGCCAGGTTGGATGCGTGTCGATGACGGGCGGACAACGGTTCTCGCCGGCATGCGCGACATGGCCGCGTGGTTTCCGAGCGGCTTCGATCTCCAAGGCGGCCGTCTCGCGGTCGAACTCTTCTCGCGCCACAACCCGCGCACCAATCTGGTGTTCGCGTGGGGTGCACATGAAACGCGGGAAATCGCCCTCGATTTCGCCCCTGCCGGAGCCGATGCACAGGCCTTTCATGACCACCTCCAATGGCCGATCTTCGGCCGCTGCGCTTTCAGCCGCTATCGCGACACGGGCGCATTCTGCGGTGAGCGGCGCTTGGTGAGTGTCGAGGAGGAGAGCCGCTTCTTCCAGGACCAGGGCAAGAGTTGGCGGATGCCACAAGTTGCTGCTGCCGATTTGCGACTCACGCGCCGGTATCATTTCGGAACCACCGGCGGCGGCAACCAGTTCGATCAAGACGAATGCTTGCTGCTCGACTTCGCGCGCAGCGGCGCGCCGGGACTCTTTCTGCAAGGCCGGCTGGGAGCACTCTGGAAGGCCGACCAAGCCGTCTTGCACTCCGACGACTTCGACTTCGGAACACGCGAGCTGGGCATTTCGAACCTCAATGCCGAGGACCCGAACACCTTTCACGGCCGCGGTGCCGGCAATACGTTCGATGATGAACACCCGCACTGGGTGTGCATGGCTCACTACTACCATATGACCGGCGACGAGCACGTCCGCGAAGCGATTGCCGACTACGGCGAGTGGCGGCGGTACCGCGCCGGCAACCCAACTCACGGCGCGCGGCGCGGCGGCGCGCTGCACCACATGCGACTCTGGTCGCGCTGTTTCCGCGACTTGGCGCTCCTGTGGCAGATGAGCGGCGACAAACGCTACCTGGACGACGTCCATGTCATGGCCAAGGCGTTGACCACGACGCTCGACGACGGCCATCACATCGGCCGCAACCTCGATCGTGGCTACTTCTATTTTGGTGACCCCGAGAACCCGCAGCGCAAGATTCATCTCTTCTTTCTGACCGAGATGAATTCACTGGCGGTGTATCAGGCAATGGCGGTCCTGGCGCCGAAGGATCCGGCACGTGAGGCGCTCCGGGACTACTTGACGGGGCTCGCGTGGTTCACTCTGGAGGAGGCGCTCGTCGTTCCGGGGGCGCGCGGTTACCCCTACGAATACTTCGCCAACGCGCCGAATCTCGAAGCGGGGAAGCGCGGCGATCAAACCGGCATCGTGCTCGTGCATGGGTACGAGCAAACCGGCGATGCCCGCTTCATGGATCGGGCCCGCGCGCTGGCGTGGCGTGTTGCCGAGTACCAGCATCCGTTGCGCGCCTCCGAACTCGCGACCCACGCCTGTATTTATCGGTGGCTGCATCGCGCCGAATCCGGCGCCGTGCTTCTCGCGCCGCGGGCGCTCCGGAACGCCGACGACACGTGGACATTGTCTTGGACGGTGCCGGTGGGGGCTCGCGAAACGATCGTGCGCTATGGCGCCAAGCCGCTGGTCGACAACTTGGGATTCGATCCTGTGCGGCGGGCGTTTCGCACCGACCCCACCCGCGCCATGAACGTCTGGGCGGCGACCAACCTGGCCGGCGAGCCCGCGCCTGGTCGCGACGGCACGATCGAGAGCTGGCGGACACCGGCACTGCCGCATGCAAGCTGGGTGTTCGCAGTGCAGGTCCTCACCGACCGGACCCCCGGCGGCGAAGACCTGCGGTCCGACAACAACGATGCACCCTCCGGCACGACAGTCGCACCTGCTCCGAAGAGTGGCTCCGGGCCGATCCGCGGCACGAAACGCCGCGGAAGAACCCTGCGCTAAAGCGGCGGCGAAGGAAGAACTCGCGTGGCACACGACCTCCTGACACCGCACCATCCCGCGCCTTCTGACGCACGTTTGCGCGCTGCACTCGGTTCCGGCGGTGTCTGGCCGGACGGCCCGGGGGGCGACGGCGATCCGTCGCCGTTCCGGCGCATGGCGCGCATTCCGCTGGCGGTGTTTGCGGCGCTTCTTGCCGCCGTCTATGGGCCGGCAGCCGTACAAACGCTCATCGACTGCTGGAATGATTCGAACTATTCGCACGGCGTGCTGTTGCCGGTCGTTGTTGCGTTGCTGATGCGGGCGCGCCATCACGATGTGCATCTGCAGGCTCGCGGCACCGCGCAAAGCGATGTACGCCGCGCTTGGGTATGCTTTCTCGCCGGCTGTGGTGGTTTTGTATTGGGCACTGCTGCGTCCGAATCGTTCGCAATGCGGACCTCGGGCGTCCTGGTTGCGACCGGCCTCTGCGGCGTCTTGGGCGGCTCGCGCGGGTGGCGGCGGTATGCGCCTGCCGTCGCGTTGCTCGTCTGCGCGATTCCTTTGCCTTACGTCATCTACTATCGCATCTCGGTTCCGTTGCAGCTCCTCTCGGCGCGCCTCGCGGTCGGCACTTTGACAGCGCTGGGTCTCGACGTGACGCGGTCCGGCAACGTCTTCGAAGTGGGTGGACATGCACTCGAGGTCGTGGGTGCCTGTAGCGGCATCCGTTCGATCATGGCGCTCACGACGCTCACGTGTGTTGGTGCCGTGTGGTTGCGGGTCCGCCCGCTGCGTGGTGCCGCACTCGTTCTTGTGGCGCCGTTCTTGGCCATGCTCGGCAACGTCCTGCGGCTCGTGGTGACGGCTTTGCTCGTGCTGCGGTTCGGAGTTGGTGCGGCAGAAGGTGTCGTCCACGAAAGCGTTGGCGTCGTGAGCTTCGCGGCGTCACTGGCCCTCTTGGCCGGCCTCATGAAATGGGCGCGGCGCGGCGAGTTGGCGCTGCCGCCAACGTCCAGGGCCGGGCGTCATTCGGGCAATTGGCGCGGTTGGCTCGGGACGGTGCGCGCGACGTCGGTACGGAGTGCCTGGGTGGCGGTGGCGGTGTTCGCGGTGGTGGGCATCTACGGATTCGTGCTGCGCTCGCACGCTGTCGAACCTACCGGCAAGCCGCATCTGGAAACGGTGCCCTTGCAGCTCGCCGGCTACGAAGGCCAAGACATTCCAATCGACGACCGGGTTTTGAATCAAGTCCAGCCCGATGCGTTCCTATTCCGCAACTATGTGAATGACGCGGCATCCAACGTCGGCCTCTACATGGGCTACTACGTGAATCCGCGCGAGGGTGCCCAGATCCATTCGCCGATGCACTGTTACCCAGGCGGCGGCTGGGACATTCTCGCTTCGGCGCCACTCGCCGCACTCGACCCCGCCGGCCAGCCGACCCAGTTCCAGCGCCTCGTCGTCCGCAAGGACGGCCGTACCGATGTCGTTGTGTTCTGGTACGAGACGCGCACCGGACGGCTGACGAGCGACATCGGTCTCAAGTTCAATCTGATGCGCACCGCGCTCTTGCATGCACCTCAGGATGTAGCCTTCGTGCGCTGGTCGACGCCCCTCGATCCCGAAGAAGACGTCGAGGCGGGCACCGCACGCCTCCTGCAAGTTGCCGCATCGGCCTGGTCCGATGTCGAGACCGCGCTGCCCTTCGCACCCTGATTGGTGTCTGACACCAAACTGATGGACCCTGCGGGCGCGTCAGGCCATCGTTCACCGCAGGCGCACGACTTTGGCGGTGCGGGTCTTGGCGTCGGCTGTCAGCACCAGGAAATAGACTCCTGCAGCGACCGGCGCCCCGGCGTCGGATCGGCCGTCCCAGACCACCGGATGGAGTCCAGCGTCCATGCGGTGCTGGCGCAGGATGGTGCGGATGCGGCGGCCCGCGATGTCGACGACATGCAATGAAACGCCGCCGCGGCTCTTCATCCCGAACTCGACCTGCGTCATCCCGGTGAACGGGTTCGGATCGGCGCCGAGGTCTCCCGTCTCGGACGCCGGTCGTGACCCGGCGCCCGTGGGGACCGGCTTCGGGTGCGAGAGCAAGAACCCAATGACGAGCGGTCCGAAGCTCGAAGACAGAGCCGGGATGTGCGTGCCGTTTTGCACCGTCCACAGTTCCGCCGAGCCCGCCGCCGCACATCCGTTCGCATAACGCGCCACGGTCGTTTCCGCACCCGGCAAGTTCGTGTCGAGATCGAGCGGTGGCAGATTGGTTTCCGGGATCGAGGTGCAGCCGGCGAACGCGGCCCGTTGTTGCGCCGTCGCCACCGCGCCGGGGTACGCCACCTGGTTGATGGCCCCACCGCCGTACAGAATGGTCGCGTCGCTGGTGCCGTGAATCTCGAGCACGTGCACCGGCGCAGCCGATGCACACTGGTTCGCCTGCAAGTACGTCGCACCAGCCAAGCTCGCAATTGCCGCAATCGTTTCCGGGTGATCGCAGGCCATGCGATACGCCATGAAGCCGCCGTTCGAATGCCCGACGATGCAGACCCGCAACGCGTCGACCGTCAGTTGCCCGGCAATGGCATGAATGAGCGCCAAGAGGTAGCCGGAATCGTCGACCCCTTGCTGGAAGAGATCGCAACATGCGTCCGTCGCATTCCAGTAGCGGCTGCCGGCGGGGTTCATGGTCCCGTCCGGATGCGCGTAGAAGAATCCGAACTGCTGGGCGAGCGGCGCCAGCTGCATGTAGCTCTCTTGAATCGCGCCGCTGGCGTTGTATCCATGCAGGAGCAGCACGAGCGGCATCGGAACGCCCGGCCTGTACGACGAGGGCACCGTGACCGCCACGGGTCCGCGTCCCGCGTTGACGATGATCTCGCTCGCAACGGCAACGCCGTGCAACGATGCTCCGGCGATGGCCAACGCGATCAGCGGGTGTGCCTTCATTACGCCACGCGCCGGCGCGCCAGCAACGCCGCGAGCGCCGGGTCCGCCGCGAGACCGCGCGTTTGGCCTTCGGCGTTCGCGAGGCTCGCGAGCCACGACACGACGTCGGCGATGCCGCCACCGCCTTCGGCCGGCAAACGAAACCACGCTGGGATAGGCGGTGTCCACTTCGCCGCTGCCATCAACCATGGTTTGCAGACGCCGAGTGCGACTGCGTAACCAGCCTGATGCTGGAACCAGTTTGGATCGCCGGGCGGCTTCTCGGCGCCCGCCAGCTTGCGCAAGAATTCGCGATACCCGGCCCAAGCAGCAGCGCTCTGCCGCCCATGCGTTGAATGCCGCGGGATGTTGTTCGCGAGCGCGAATGCAACCAATGCGACTCCAAGCGCGCCCAGCGGCAGAATCAGCGCACCCTCGCCGGCCCTAGGCCACACGAATGGTGCGGCTGCCGCAAGCGCCACGGTTGCCGCGCACCACACGCCTGCCGTGGCGCGCAAGCGCGTGCGTGCTTCGTCGGCGTGCGGGTCGTAGAGCCCGCTCTGACGCAAATGCATTCGGACCGCGGCTTCGAACGCCGCCTTCTGGCGCGACAAGGGTGTCCACAACCGGGACGCCGGCACGACGCGTTCGTCGGCCTGCGGGAACACCGTTTCCAGCACCACGCGCTCCCACGCTGCGAGTCCGGCCGCCAAAGAGGTGCGGCGCAGATTCCAAGCTCCCGATGCGCGCCCGCGTTGGCCGGGCCGCGCTTCGATCACCACGTAGCCGCGCTGGGCGAGATCCACGAGTGTTGCCACCATGTCGTTCCACTGCGAGCTACCGCGCCAAATTGCACCTGCGAGCGCCGGTGGAAGATTCGCCGGCGGATGCGCCGCGTCACGCATGGGGTCGATGCGCAACGACGCCACTCCCGCCTCGCGCGCCTGCGCGATGACCAAACCGAGCCCCAGGAGAAAGACGGCCGCGGTGCAGAGGGCGATCGTCCCCCAATGCTGCCGCCGCTCATCCCGCACCGCTTGCCAGGCGGGAATCGGCAGTGGGTCCGGGCTCGAGAATCGCGCCCGCACCAGCGGTTTGGCTTCGTCACTCAGCCTGCGGCGTTCGAAGGTGGCGCTGTCCGCCGTTCGCGTCACCCGCCCGTCGCGGGCCCGCAACTCGCGGGCGTTCCATCGTGGCGGCCAATGCAGGACAGCCGTGGCGTTTTCAACCTGGTACTTGCGATTCCGTGGCACGAGCGGCCAATCGAGCCGGAGCTCAGCGCCGCGCACCTCCACTGCCCCCCGCGCCACATACTCGAGAACAATGGTCCGCGTCGTGTCACGCAGCGGCTCGAAGGTCCAGCGCAACGGTGCATTGCGACCGGTCCCTACGAACGCATACGGGGCGTTCGAGCGGATCATCTCGATTCCGTCGACATCGCGCCGCGGCACGGAGCGGGTGACGGAAGTGAACGGCCCACCGCGGAAACGAAAGCGCAGCGTTTCGGTGACGCGCACCGAGCCGTCGGATTGGACCTGGATGTCGGAGTGGAACGACTCGGCAACCAGCCGCTTCGCCCAGGCCGGCGAAGCAGCCAACAGACAGCACACAACAGCCCAAAGCCCCACCGTCTGGCGGTTCATCAAGACCTCCCGGGGGAGCCGAGGGATGTACGTCTCTACGGCCGGCGGGCAGAAAGAGTTGCTCGGCCGGTCCGCTTCTGGACGGTACCACTACCGGCCGACGTTCGGCATGCCTCTTCCAGACCCTGCAAGACGCCCCTCCAGGCGCGGTCGAAGAACGCGTAGGAGGCATCCCAAAGGTCGCCGTGGCGGAACCCATAGTGATGCAGTGTGACCCGGGTACGGCCACCCGGCAGCGATTGCAACCGCACTTCGACCCAGGTCGGAAGCGGGCGCTCGTTGCGTAGGGCAGGCGGCGCGACGGGTGGCGCATTGTTGCCGAGCGTCGAGTCGCCGGCAAAGGTGATCCACTCGAACACCAAGCGCCGGTTCGGCACGAGCCGCAGCATGCGCGCCCCGGTCGTGCCGTGCGAGAGACCCTGCGGGTCACGGTCGGGAACGAAGAGAATCTCGTAGCGTCCGCCGGGCCATGGCTCGATGTGCGCATCGGGCGCGAAGAAGCGCTTCACGCCATCCTCGGTGGTCCACAGCCGGTAGACCTCGTGCGGAGTCGCCTCGACCGTCGTTTCGCACCCGACGGTGCGATCGGTCTCGACCTTGCCCGACATGAGGGACGTCGCATTGCCCGCGACCGGCACCAGCAGGGCAGCGGCCGTCAAGAGATGCAGAAACGAGACTGAATGGCGCATGGTGAGACCTCACCTTTCGTTGTGGCACGTTGGCCTCGCGACCCCGCGGCCCCGCGGTCTGGCGCGCGCCCCCACCGCTCCATTCCACGCCGGGCCGACTTCCTTTACCGGCCACCGCCGCGGTGGTGCGCCGGCACTCCGGTCCGCTAGACTCTTGGGATGACGGAAGACACGACGATCGGCGGTGCGGGCGGGCGCTTTCCAGCCACCCGGCAGTCGCTCGTCGTCGCTATCCGCAGCGCCTCGCCCGAACTCCGCCGCCAAAGCTTCGATGCGCTGGTCACGAGCTACTGGAAGCCGGTCTACAAGTACTTGCGATTGCGGTGGCGGATCTCCAACGAAGACGCCAAGGACCTGACACAGGGATTCTTCCTGCACGCCTTCGAGAAGAGTTTTCTCGAACGCTTCGATCCGACGCGGGCGCGCTTTCGCACCTGGCTGCGCGTCGGTCTCGACGGTTACGTCGCGAACGAACACAAGGCCGCGGGCCGTGTGAAGCGCGGCGGCGGGGCCGAGTTCCTGCAACTCGACTATGCGGGTGTCGAGTCCGAGATCGTCACCACGGCGCTCACCGACAGCGCCGATCCCGAGGCCTGGTTCCGGCGCGAATGGGTGCGCGATCTCTTCGAGCGCGCGCTGGCCGAATTGCGCGGCGAGTGCGAAGCACTCGGAAAACAAACCGCGCTTGCGGTGTTCGAGCGCTACGATCTCAATGAATCGCCCGGCGATCGGCCGCCGAGTTATGCGGACCTGGCCGTCGAATTCGGTGTACCGGCGACGCAAATCACCAACTATCTCGCCTGGGCGCGCCGGGAGTTCCGGCGCCTCGTGCTCCTGCGCCTGCGCGAAGCAACCGCCAGCGACGCCGAATTTCGCGCCGAGGCGCGCGAAGTGCTAGGCGTGGATCCACTATGAGCCCAATCTCCGATGCGGGCCTCGAGCGGCTCCGGCGTGCCGCCGATGCGCCGGACTTCAGCGGCACGCGCTACGAACTCCTCGAGCCGCTCGGACGCGGCGGCATGGGCGCCGTCTACCTGGCGCGCGACCGTGAACTCGGCCGTGAGTTGGCGCTCAAAGTGCTCGGCGATCCGGACCCGGCGCCGGCCGCGGTGGATCGCTTGCTGGCGGAAGCGCGCATCATTGCGCGCCTCGAACATCCGGGCATCGTGCCGGTGCACGACGCCGGGCGGTTGCCCGACGGGCGCGTGTACTACGCCATGAAACGCGTCTCGGGCACGCGTCTCGACGCACTCGTTCGCCAGGGTCCGCCGCTCGTCGAGCGGCTGCGGTTGTTCGAACGCGTCTGCGAGACCGTGGCATTCGCGCATGCAAGCGGCGTCATTCACCGCGATCTCAAGCCGGAGAATGTCATGGTCGGCGCATTTGGCGAGGTCTTGGTCATGGATTGGGGGCTCGCCAAATTGCAGGCCGAAGAAGTGCCGGCCCCGCTCGGAGGAGTGCCCGCCGGATCGACCGCGACACAAGAGGGCACTGTGCAAGGCACGCCGGGTTATATGTCGCCCGAGCAGGCGCGCGGCGAGATCGGCGCGATCGACGCGCGCAGCGACGTGTTCGCGCTCGGCGCGTTGCTGCACTTCCTCTTGACCGGTACGCCGCCCGCGAGCGCGCCGAGCGGCCATGGGCTCGCACCCACCCGGCCCGATCCCGCGGTGCCGGCCGCCCTCGCGGCCGCATGCCGGCATGCGATGGCCTTGGATCCAGCCCAGCGCTATGCGAGTGCTACGGAGTTCGGAGCGGAGATTCAGCGCTATTTGAGCGGCGCCGCCGTCCATGCCTACCGCGAGAATGCGCTCCAGCGCTTGGCGCGCCTTGGCCGCCGCTATCGAACGCCAATTGCACTCGTCGGCGCCTACTTGTTGATGCGCCTGCTGCTCGTGCTCTTTGCGCGGCGGTAGGCGCGGTCTTAAAGGAAACCTGCCGAACGTGGAAAAGAGGAGTGGCCGCCTGCCCCGTTCAACCTTTCGAGAGGAGTTCGCCATGAACAAGCCGCTGTTGGGAGTGCTACTCGGTGGAGTGCTGGGGATCATCGACGGGCTGAGCGCTCTCCTGTCCGCGCCCGAGGTCGCGCCGCAGATCACGACCATCGTGATTGGCTCGACCGTGAAGGGGCTGATTGCCGGCTGGTTGATCGGGGTGTTCGCGCGCAAGGTGCACTCGCTGCCGCGCGGCATCGTCTTTGGGCTCGGCGTCGGGCTCGTGCTCGCTTTCGCCGTTGCCGCGATGCCGGACGCGTCGGGCAAGCACTACTACTGGCAGATCATGCTGCCCGGCAGCGTGCTTGGCATCATCGTCGGCTACGCCACGCAACGCTTCGGCTCGCAACCCGCGCCGGCTCGGGAGCGGTGACGGAAGGCCTGCGAGTGAGTGCGCCGGCGACGGCGGCCGCTCACAGTCACTTCTCCTTGCGAATCGTCCCGACTACCTCGGCGCAGACGGGTACGCCGGCTATTGTTTTGGGCAGGCGTACGCCGCGCGGCAGTGCGGCGCGCAAGTTGACCTTGAGTGCGTAGTCGTCGCCGACCATCGTAAGACCGATCCCGACGACGCCCGGGACGTGGGCGAGTTTGGTCTTCGCGGTGGTCTTTGCGGCGCGCGCCTGCTCGATGGTGACCGGCATGCGTTCAGTATACCAGCTTGACCTTCAGCGCAGAGAAGACCGCTTGGATCGGGTTCCCGTAGGTCAGACCCTTGCCGTTCTTGCCGCCGTGGTCGCCGCCCGCGAAGAGCAGCGCCGCCGCCTTGAGGTCGGCGTCGACAATGAGCGAGCCGCTGTCACCCGCGTCGCTGAACGACTTCGTTCCGGATCCCTCGATCTCGACCTGGTTGTCGAACGACACGACGCCGATGTCGTACTCGACGTCGACGCCATCTAATTCCACGGCGGTCACTCGACCGTGGCGGAGGCCTGTCGTACGTCCCAGCTTGTGGACCACGTCGTGAATCCCGAGATCGTGCGCCGCGACGCCGGCGAGCTTCCCAAGACCCTTGAGGGTCGAAGTGTTCGCAGTGATGCCGGTATTCAGTTTGGCGATGGCGCAATCGACCAGGTTGGTTCCGGCGAGGTTGAGCTTTACGAATGCCGAGAGTTTGGCGGCGCGGTCGGCCGTCGGACTGCCGCCATCCAGAGCACCAGGCTGGACGATTGGCTTGCCGATCCCGTAGCGATTCTCGTCCGCCAGCACGTGGTTGTTCGAAAGAATGTAGAGCGCCGGTGAACTCGCCTTGCGTACGAAGCACCCGAGTGTTCCGGCCATGATGTAGCCGGATGCCAGGTACCCAGTCGACGAGCCGATCAAGAGCGGCCGGTTCTTCGAGCGGTACCACACCGCTCGCGCCCGGATCCGTCCGACGTAGCGCACGTCGACTTCGCCCTTGGCACGGGCCGTGATCTCGTCGACGAGGGCACTTCTTTGGAGCGCCCGGTCTTGCAAGCGGACCGCCAATCGATACTCGTTCTTGCCCTTTGCCGACACACCGAGGAAGTAGCTCGGTGCGACGCGTTGGCGCGATGCCGCATTTGCCACGGCGGTACTCGCCGACGCACGCACCGTTGCCCGCGCCGAGAACGCCCGTTCCAAATGCGCGGGCAACGACTGCTTGAGTTCACGGACGGAGTTGAGACGCATGGATCCTCCAATGGACGCGGTGAGCGTCCGTTCAGCCCAGCCACCAACAATTACGTGTTTCATGGGCGCGCGAACTCTGCCGGGAGTGCGTAGAATTCGCGATGCCAATCCAACCAAGGGGACTCTAACGTTTCGCCGTTCCACAATTCAACAAGCACGGCAGGAAAATCGCGCCACCGCAAGTCAGCGTAAGAAGAGCTACCTACAGCGCGCAAGGCGAGTTCGTTCGTGAAGGGTCTATTCACCGGCTGATCGTGCTGTGGCGGTGCGATTCTTGCCGGCGCCTTCAGCCCGGATGCGGCGGGCGAAAGTCCGTCGGCGCTTCGAAGCCGTGAACGCGGGCAACATACTCGGAGAGCGCATCGAACGTACTCGGGAAGGCGAGTTCACTCCAGGGCAGTTGGCTCGGCGTGAAGGTGCCGCACTCGAGGGCTTCGTCGGCAGCCGCGAACACGCCGCCCAGCACTTCGGCCGTGAAGACGACGACGGCGACTGGCCGGCCGGGATACGAATAGATGTTGAGCAAACCCGTGATACGGACTTCGAGGCAAGATTCCTCGAGCGTCTCGCGCCGCGCCGCATCTTCGACCCGTTCGCCGCGATCGACGTAGCCGCCCGGGAACACCCATTTGCCGTAGCCGGGTTCGATGGAGCGCCTGACCAGCGCAATGCCGCCGTCGACTTCGACGATGCACCCGGCAGCCAGCTTGGGTTGCTCGAAATGGATGTAGTCACACGCCAGGCAGGCACGCCGCTCAGGCTCGCCGGCCTTGACGACGCGCGACGCGAGATGGGCACCGCACTGTGGACAGTAGCGGAACGGCATGACTCCTGCTCGATGTGCGCGTCACATGTTGATGTAGTTCGGCCCGCCGCCACCTTCGGGCGTGACCCAGTTGATGATCTGGTACGGGTCCATGATGTCACACGTCTTACAGTGGACGCAATTCGTGAAGTTCACGAACAGCTTGCGCCCGCCGCCCGCCGCTTCGACCATCTCGTAGACGTTGGCCGGGCAGAAGTGGGTGCACGGGTTGCCGTACTCCTGCGTACAGCGGCTGTTGCAGATGTCGGTGTCGGCGATCTGCAGGTGGCTCGGCTGGTCTTCCTCGTGCGTCGTGCCCGAGTGGTAGACGTCGCTCAGCTTCTTGAAGGTGAGCTTCTCGTCGAAACTGGTCTCCGGGGGCCGCATGCGGCCGTCGATTGCCGCGCGTTTCAACATGTGCGAATAGTCGGGGGCCATGCGCCGCCGGTCGAAGAGACCGCGCCCGCCGCTCACCATCTGGAACCCGGTGTGCAGCATGCCGGGGAGGAGCCCACCCTCGAAGCCCTGGCGGAAGTTGCGCACCTTGTAGAGTTCGTCGCGCGCCCAGCTCTTCTCGAAGCGGTCCTCGTACGACTTGAGCGTCGCCGCATCGAAGCGCTCGGCGAGCATTGCATCGCGAATCGCTTCGGCGGCCAGCATCCCGGACTTCATCGACAGATGAATGCCCTTCAAGCGCATACCGTTCAAGAAACCGCCCGTTTCGCCGACCAAGAGCACACCGTCGGCGTACAAACGCGGCATCGCCCAGTAGCCGCCGTCGGCGATCGTCTTGGCGCCGTAGGCCACGAGTTCGCCACCCTGCAACAGCGACGCGATGTATGGATGCGTCTTGAACTTCGAGTACACCATATGCGGATCGGTATCGGGGTGCTTGTAGTCGAGCCCCACCACGAAGCCGATCGACAAAATGTCGTTGTCCTGGTTGTAGATGAAACCGCCGCCGTACATGTCGTTCGGGAGCGGAAAGCCCATCGTGTGGATGACACGGCCTTCACGCAGCGATCCAGCCGGCATGCGCCACAATTCTTTGATGCCGGTGGAATACAACTGCGGGACGCGATCCCGGTCGAGACCCAACTTTGGGATGAGGTGTTTGGCGAGACTGCCGCGTGGCCCCTCGCCGAGCACCGTCACCTTGGCGTGAATATCGATGCCGGGTTCGTAGTTGCCCTTGGGTTCGCCGGTCTTGTTGATGCCGCGATCGCCGGTGCGGACGCCGATGACGCGGTCGCCGTCGTACAACACCTCACGGCCCGCGAAGCCCGGGAAGATATTCACCCCGGCGGCTTCGACTTGCGCCGCCAGCCAGCGGGTCACTTTGTGCAGCGAAACGATGAGGTTGCCGTGATTCTGCAGCGGCGGCGGCGTGATCGGAAACTTGAGCTTGCCCGCTTGCGACAAAAAATAGACCGCGTCGGTCTCGACCTTCTTCTCGATTGGAAAGTCGCGTGATTCGAAATCGGGCAGGAGTTCGCGGAGCGCGCGTGGATCGAGCACCGCACCCGAGAGCGAGTGCATGCCGACTTCGCTGCCTTTTTCGATGATGGCGATATTCAGTTCGCCGAGCTTGCGGCCGGCGCCGGCGCGCTCGACTGCTTCGTCGTGCGCCCGTGCAAGCTGTGTCAGGTGCAGCGCACCCGCCAAACTGGCGGGCCCGGCGCCCACGAACAACACATCGACTTCGAGCACTTCGCGGTTCACGTCGCTCATCCCGTCCACTCCCCAGTTCGCGCGTCCCCGACGTGGGTTCGCACCGCCGCCTCGCGACCGCCGCAGTCTAACAGGGTGCCGCGGGGCCCGCCAACCCTTGTCGGCGCGCGCTTTCTCGGCGAAAATCCCGCCATGGCACTCGACCCCAGCCGGGCGCTCGCGCACTACTTCTATGACCGGTCGGCCGAGATCGTTGCCGAGCGCCTTCTCGGCTGCGTGCTCGTGCGGCGCTGGACACAGGGCCGGGCGACCCACGTGCTCGCGGGGCGGATCGTCGAAACCGAAGCCTATGTCGGCGAGGCGGATCGAGCCAGCCATGCGCACGCCGGACGGACGGCGCGCAATGCGGTCATGTACGGACCCGCGGGCCACGCCTACGTCTATTTCATCTACGGCATGTACGACATGATGAACGTCGTCTGCCGGGGGCCCGGCCGTCCGGAAGCGGTGCTCATTCGGGCCCTCGAACCGGTCGCGGGGCTCGAAACGATGCGCCTCTTGCGCCCGAGCCGGCGTGATCGCGACATCGCGAGTGGTCCCGGCAAGCTGTGCCGGGCGCTCGCCATCACGCGGGCGCTCAATGGTTCGGCGCTGAACGGCGCACCGCTTTGGATCGAGCGCGGCCGGCCGCGGCGGGCGGAAAGCGTCGGGCGCGGACCGCGCATCGGCGTCGAGTACGCGGGCCCTGACGCGTTACGCCACCTGCGCTTCTTCCTGCACGGCAACCCGCACGTCTCGCGGGTCGCCGTTAGATTGGCAAGCTCACCGATGAAGATCTGACGGCGATGTTCGCCTATTTGCGCAGTATCCCGCCGATCACGAACCACGTGCCGGAATGGCAACCGCCGGCGGGGGCCGGCGACTGATCGCGCCGGCTTTGGCGCGCATGAGGATCACCAAAGTTGCGGCACCGAGAAGGATTGCCGCGCCGCCGACGATTTGCTGCGGCGGCAAGCGGCGCGCCGCCAAGCCGGCGGCACCGATGCTGATTGCTTCGGCGAGTCCAATTGCCGCAACCGCGCAGCTCATGACGCGTGCGAGTGCGGCGGGTGGCGCTTCTTCTTGCAAGAGTGTCGTCGCGGGCACAAGGACGAAGGCGATCCCGATGCCGAGTGCAAAGCTGGCGGCGAAAGCTGCCGGCAAGTGGGCGACCCAAGCAAAGGCGCCGAGCGCGAGTGCGACGGCCGCCATGCCGCAGGTCACCGCCGCCAGTTTCGAGCCACGCCTGGCGATCGGCAAGACAATGGCCGCGCCGGCGATTGCACCGGCACCGAGAGTGGAGAGCAGGAAACCGGTGGCGCGCGCGCCGGCTCCATAAAGGTCGCGCGCCAAGACGGCATAGAGCGCAAGCCAGGCGCCTAGGGCAGCGATCGTCAGAAGCGCGCGGCCGACGGCGGCACGAATGCGCCCAGGGCGCAGGACAATCGCAAATCCCGCCCGCATCTCGCTCGGGACACTGCGCCATGCACTCCTTCCCGCCAACGTCGCGCTGCGGGGCGCGAGCGGCTGCATGCGGGGCAAGGTTGCGAGCCACACGGCCGACCACGCAAAGCTCACGGCGTCGATCACGAAACAACTGCCCGCTCCGAATGCGCCGACGAGGGTGCCGGCGATGGCGGGTCCGAGGATCTTGGCCAAGTGGCCGGCTTGGCTCGTGAGGGCATTCGCCGCCAGCAGCCGCTCGCGTCGGACGAGGCGTGGCAGGGCCGCGGCCTGCGCCGGATTGAAGAAGCAGCCGAGCGACTGCAACGCGAAGAGCAAAGCCGCGACCCCAGCCACGCTCGTCGTCCACAGCATGGTCAAGACCACGAGCCCGCGCAGGAGGTCGCTCGCCACCAACACGCGCCGCAGCTCCCAACGTTCGATGCAGACACCGGCAATCGGCGCGACCAATACGAGCGGCAAGAGATAGGCGGCGGCGAGCGCCGCCATCGCGCCGGCACTGGCATGCCACTCGAGGGCCACGCGCTCGTATAGCGCCAAGAAGGCGAGCCAGTCGCCGAGGTTGCTTCCCAAGTGGGCGATGAACAGAGCCACAAAGGTGCGATCGCCGAGCAACGCGCCGACGTCGGCGGCCGTCCGGTGGCGTGTCGCATGCGTGGCGGTCACTGTGTCGGCTCCACGTCCGGCAGTCTACACGTCGCGCCGCGGGGCAACAACGCAAGGCGTTTGCCCCAAACGCTTCCCGCCGCGTATGATGCCGGCGAGGTTCGCACCTACGGGGGGAGGTTTGGGGATGACGGCTGCACTCATCGACGATCTCGAACGTCTCCTCGGCGCTCGCGTGCACCACCGCCCCGAGGACTTGCTCGTCTACGAGTGCGACGGCTTGACCGTCTACAAGCAACCGCCCATCGCCGTCGTGTTTCCCGAATCCACCGCCGAGGTTGCGGCCGTCGTGCGCGCCTGTGCCGCCCACAACGTGCCCTTCGTCGCACGCGGCGCCGGTACCGGCCTCTCGGGCGGGGCACGTCCCGTCGAAGGCGGCGTGCTCATTGCGACGACGCGCATGCGCCGGATCCTGCAAGTCGATCTCGATGATCGCTTCGCCATCGTGCAACCGGGTGTGGTGAATATCCTGCTGACCCAGGCGGTCGCGCCGGACGGCTTTTCCTATGCGCCGGATCCATCGAGCCAGATGGCCTGCACGATCGGCGGCAACGTAGCGGAGAATTCCGGCGGGCCGCACTGTCTCAAGCATGGCATGACGACCAAGCATATTCTCGGGCTGACGGTGGTACTGCCCGACGGGCGGGTGATGACGATCGGCGGCCCCGAGCCCGATGCACCGGGCCAGGATCTTGTCGGTCTCTTCGTCGGCAGCGAAGGCACGCTCGGCATCGCGACCGAAATCGTCGTCCGCATCGAACCCAAGCCGCAGACCGTCAGCACTTTCTTGGCGTCCTACGCCCGCATGACCGATGCTTGCGCAACGGTGTCGGAAATCATCGCCCGCGGGCTCGATCCCGCCGCCCTCGAAATTCTCGATCGCTTGACCATCGATGCGGTCGAATCCTCGGTGTATGCGGCCGGTTATCCACGCGAAGCGGATGCGGTCTTGTTGATCGAAATGGATGGGCTGGCTCCCGAAGTCGAAGCGGCCGGCGCTGAGGTTGCAGCCATCTGCCGGGCACACGGCGCCATCGACTTGCAGGAAGCGCGCGATGAAGCGGCGCGCAAGAAACTCTGGAAAGGCCGCAAGGGTGCCTTCGGCGCCATGGGGCGGATCGCGACCGACCTGCTCGTCATGGATGGCGTCGTACCGCGCCGCAAACTGCAGTGGATCCTCGAGGAAATCTACCGGGTGCGGGAGAAATACGGCGTCCGATTGTCGAACGTCTTCCACGCCGGCGACGGCAATCTGCATCCCAACATCTCGTACGACGGGCGCGACAAGGAGGCGACGCGCCGGGTCCTTGCGGCCGGCGAAGAGATCTTGCGTCTGTGCGTCGCAGCCGGCGGCACGCTGTCGGGAGAACACGGCATCGGCGTCGAAAAACGCGAATTCATGCCGGTCTTTTTCAGCGACATCGATCTCGAGATCATGCGCCGGGTGCATGATGCTTGGAATCCGCGCGGTCTTTGCAACCCCGGCAAGGTCTTCCCAACCGCGAAGGCGTGCGTCGAAGCGCGTGGCCGCATGCTGACGCTCGACACCGAACTGCCGCCCGAACTCGTCCCGGGGGCCAACGCATGACCGTCGACACTGAACGCCTTGCCGGACTGTTCGGAGCTGCGTCGGTGGGCGTGTTGCCGGCCTTGCCGCACCTGCCGGCATTTTTTCCCGACGACCCCGAAGCGGCTTGCGAAGCGCTGCGGTTTGCAGCCCGCGAAGCGCTGCGCGTCATCGTCGCCGGCGCCGGCGAACACTTGCCGCCCGGTGCGGCGACCCAGGCCGCCGGCTTCGTGATGTCGATGCAGCGGCTCGATCGCATTCTCGAATACGAACCGGAGGATCTCGTCGTGACCGTGCAAGCGGGCGTCACGCTGCGGGCGCTCACGGTGCTCGTCGCACCGCACGCGCAACGTTTGGGGCCCGATGCCGCCTTTGGGCAGGCGGCGACGGTGGGCGGGGCGGCGGCCGCCAATCGCTGCGGAATCGCGCGCCGGGTGCGCGGCACGTGGCGTGACGCGGTGCTCGGGGCGCGCGTCGCGCATGCCGACGGGCGCATCTCCAGGACCGGTTCACGCGTCGTCAAGAACGTGACCGGGTTCGATCTCGCGAAGGTCTATGTCGGGTCACGCGGCCGGCTCGGGCTCTTCACCGAACTCGATCTGCGGCTCGGATCGCGCCCGGTGTCCAGTGCGACGGCCGTGACGATGGTGGCGCGCGCGACATTGCACGAGCGCTGGCTCGAGGTGCATCACAGTCCGCTTGCACCCGTGGCGCTGGTTCTCGTCGAAGGCGAATTCGCCGCGCCGGGGACAACGGCCCGAGCCGCACTACCCGCCCAACGCGATCACTCGCATCTCGTGGCGCGCTTCGAAGGCCATGCCAAGGCGGTGCGGTGGCAGGTGCAAGAGTTTCAGCGCTTGCTGGGCGGCGAGGAATGGCTGGATGACAAGGGCGATGAACTCGAAGCGGCGCTCCGCCAGGGCCTCGAACCCCGAATCGGCCAGTGTTCGGCGCGCATTCTGTGCCGGCCGACACATGTCGCCGCCGTCTTGGACGCGCTTCGCACCGGCGCCAATCCGCCTGCCGGCATCCTGGCGCTATGTAATGCCGGCGTGTTGAACGCCCACTGGCCGGTCGTCCATTCGACCGACGGACAGGACCTCGTCCAGCGTCTCGCCGCGGTCGGAGCGCGCATCGAGTTCGAAGCCCTGCCTGCGGGAGTCGAAATTGCATCCCGCGAGGCACTCGATCCGGTCGCCCAAGATCTCGTGCGCCAGATGCAGACGGCCCTCGACCCGGCCGGCTTGTTTGCAACGGGAGCGGCCCCGGGAGGCGCGCCTTGACGGCAGCCAAGACCGGCTACGACATCACGCTCGATTGCGTGCACTGCGGACTCTGTCTGCCGGCCTGCCCGACCTACGGCCAACTGGGCGATGAAGCGGACTCGCCGCGCGGCCGGATCTATCTCATGCGCGCCCACTCGGAAGGCCGCCAGCCGGCGACCGAAGCATTCTGGGAGCACCTCGATCGCTGCATCGTCTGCCGCGCTTGTGAAACGGCGTGCCCGAGCGGCGTCCAGTTCGGCAGCATGATGGAGGAGTTTCGCGCCCGGGTGCGGCCCGAGGTCGAGGCACAATCGCCGCCGCGTGGCTTCGCCGCGCGGGCGCGCGCCGCGCTCGGACGCGCGATGCTCTTGCGGGTGGTGCCGCATCGCCGCCGCCTGCACTGGATGCTCGAGGGGTTGCGTCTCTATCAAGTAAGCGGGGCGGCGCAGGTCGTGCGCCGCACGGGCCTGTTACGGGCGCTCGGCGTCGCCTCGCAGGAGGCTTTGAGTCCAGTGGTGCCGCCCCGCCGCCAACGCGCTCCGTGGCCGGCGCTCCTGCCGGCGATCGGCCCGCGCCGCGCCCGGGTGCTCTTCGTCCGCGGTTGCATCACGCCGGAAGTTCTGCCCGAGATGCACACCGCGTCGCTTGCCACACTGCGTCACAATGGATGTGAAGTCCTGACGCCACCGGCGCAAACGTGCTGCGGGGCACTGCATTTTCACGCCGGACATCGCGCCGCCGGGCTCGAACTCCTGGCGCAAAACGTGCGCGCTTTCGACTTGCGCGACATCGACGCGATCATCGTGAATGCAGCAGGTTGCGGCTCGACGCTCAAGGAGTACGGGAGCTTGAGCGCCGGTGAATCCGGCGTTGCGACTGCCGCCGCTGCCTTCGCATCCCGGGTCCGCGACATCAGTGAATTCCTGGATGAACTGGGGCTCGTAGCACCCCCAAACGAGGTCCGGGCACGCGTCGCCTACGACGAACCGTGTCATCTGCTGCACGGGCAACGCGTGTCGGAAGCGCCCAAGGCTCTCTTGCGCCGCATTCCGGGTCTCGAACTCGTGCCGCTCCGCGATGCCGATCGCTGCTGCGGCAGCGGTGGGATCTATAATGTCTCGCACCCCGAATTGGCCGGCGCCATCCTGGACGAAAAGGTGACGCATCTCGCCGCCAGCGGTGCCGAAGTCGTTGCGACCGGCAATCCCGGCTGCATCCTCCAGATTCGCCATGGCCTTCGACTCCGTTCCGCCACCGATCCGCGGCTTGCCGCCGTCACGGTCGTGCACCCCATGGAACTGTTGGCGCGCGCGTACGGTACCCCGGCGTCGTAGCCGACGCCGGCGCCCGAGCCGGAAATTGCACTGTCGACCGCCAAGAAAGCGCCGCACGTCACTTGTCACACACGACTAGCGGTCGTCGGCGCGAGCAGACTGGGCGCGGTCGTGCGGGGCGGTTGGCGCGCGGCAGGTCTTTTTCCGGATTTTTTTGCTGCGGAGGCAAAAAAGAGCTTGTTTTATCGGCTCGAATGCCGTACAAAACATGCCGCTACAGTGACCGGGTGCCCTCCGCTGCCCCGGCATTTACGGTAAAAACGGAAAAGTTTTCTCTCGAATGGAGAACGATTTTGGTAATGAAGAAGAAAGCTGCGAAGAAGCCGGCGGCCAAGAAGGGCCCCGTCGCCTACAAGTTCGGCAAGGCTGGCAAAGTGCGCAGCAAGAGCGAGATCTTCTCGAACATCGCGGACAACACGGGTCTGACCCGCAAGCAAGTGTCGGGCGTGTTCGAGTGCCTCGCCGCGATGATGGGCCAGGACCTCGCCCGGTCCGGACCAGAACTCTTCGCGCTGCCGGGTTTGGCCAAGTTCACCGTGGTGCACAAGCCCGCGACCAAGGCGCGCAAGGGCATCAACCCGTTCACGGGTCAAGAAGCCATGTTCAAGGCCAAGCCGGCCCGCAAGGTCGTCAAGGTGCGCCCCTTGAAGGGCGTCAAGGACATGGTGGCCTGAGCCACGCTTCGTGTCCGTTGCAAGAACGCCCGGCGGGTCCACCGCCGGGCGTTCGTGTCTAGAGACGCCGCGCGCTGCAAAGGATGCGGGCTGTGAGCCGACACTGGATCCCAAGCATGTGCGGCGGCACTTACGTGCGCGCCTCGGGTCCGCCGGACGGCGGGTTCGATCTTTGGTGCGCGCATGGGCTCGGCGAGTGGGGCTTGGTGTTCGCGCCGGCGTTCGACTCGGGGCTGCCGCGCCGCTGCCGGCTGCTCGTACCCGACATGCCGGGTTGCGGTGCGTCCTTGCCACTCGACGGGCCCGCGACGCTCGATGGATGGAGCGCCGAGGTCGCGCGCCTCATTGACGCCGTGTCGGGGACACGCCCGGTCGCTCTCCTCGGTCATTCCGTGGGCGGCATGGTGATGACCCAGGTGGCAGCCGCGCTCGGTCGGCAAGCCCGCTTGGTGATCGATGTCGAGGGCAATCTCACCGCATCGGATGCGCATTTCAGCGGTCTAGCGCAGCGGCATCCGACTGCCGAAGCCTACCACCGTGAACTCCTGGACCGTGTCGAGGGCGAAATACCCGCCGGCGAGCCGGGCGTTGAACAGTACCGGGCGGCATTGGTTTGCGCCGATCCGCAAACACTGTGGCAACTGGGGCGGTCGGTGGCGGAGCGTTCGACGCCGTCTGAAGCGGGCGCCGAGTTCGCGCGTCTCGCGGTTCCCAAGTCGTACTACTACGGAACGCGAAGTCTCTCCGCCGAGTCGCGAACATTCCTGGCCGCCGAAGCCATCCCGGCGCGCGCCTTCAGCAACCTCGGCCATTGGCTCATGCTGGAAGCGCCGGATCGGTTCTATGCCGCCGTCGAAGAGGACCTTGGGCGCGCCGTATTCTGATCGCGTTGGTTATGCCGGCGGCCGCAGGCGCGGCGACAGCCGCTCGAACACGGCGTCGAGTTCGGCGCGCCGGGTGTGTACGAGCGCCGGATCCGGCGGGTGGACGGCGAGGTGTTCGAGGAATGCGAGCAGCTGCTCGGCGTCCGTCATGCTGACGTATTCGGCGCCGATGCCGGTTTCGGGCGTCATGTTGTGGTAGTTGCCGAGCGCCAATGCCAAGGCGCCCACCGGCCGGCCGTGCAGCACGTACAAGGATGCCTCGCACGCGCCGCCGGTCATGAGCGCGCGCTGCCACGCGAAGTCGGGTTCACTGGTGGCGAGCGCCTTGGCTTCCGTCGACAGCCACAGATCCATGCGTGGGTCGAAAGCGGTCATGCGGTCGCCGACCCGCACCACCGGTCCTGCACCAATCCGGAAGCCCGGCAGTTCCTTGCTTGTCTCGAGCACGATAAGCGGCCGGTCGGGTGACAGGATCGGGCTTCGCAAGACGCCGCCCGCACCCACCAGTCCGACCTCCTCGGCGCGCGTGAAGACGCCCATCACGTCGGCGGTCACCCCGCGCCGCTTCAACGTGCCGAGCACGGTCAGAACAAGAGCGCACGACAGCAGATTGTCGAGGGCGCCGGCGCGCAGCACGCCACCGTCGACTTCGCAGGCGATGTCGAAGCAGCCGAAGCTGCCGCTTCGCACCGGCGCATCGAATTCGAGATCGAGCACTTGTTCGGGGCGCCGGCCGCTAATCGGACGCTGGGTGACGCGCCGAATGCGGCCGCGCACCGGTTCGGGTGGTCCATGCGTCAGATCGCGGTCCGAGGGTTCCGGATAACAGGCCACGGCGGCGCCGGACAAGTGTTCGGCGGTCACGCCACCCAGGAACAAACCCCCCGCGCGCGTCCCAGGCTCGGTGATCTCGAAGCCCGGATGATCCATGTGGGCAGTAAATGCAATGGGTTCGGCGCGTCCCTTCCGGTAACCAACGTAGAGGTTGCCGTAACGGTCATGTTTTACCGTCAGTTCGTGCCTTCGCGCCGCGCGTTCGAGCGCCGCGGACACATACTGTTCGCGATACGGCGCGGTCGGCAGGCGCAGGATGGATTCCAAGAACCGGCGCTCGGTTTGCTTCATGCACGCCGCCTTCGAGTCCGCCCCGGCTGGCGGCGCGACTGAACTTCGCCGGCATCCGGGTCTTCGTCCGCGAGCCCCGGCCCGCCACCCCGGCCCGCCGGCGTGTCGGCGCCGTCCATGAACTCCTTGATGCCCTCGGCGAGCTCGAAGAGCGCGTCATCGACGCGTCGATGAAACGTGTCCGGCTCGAACCGATGCTTGCGGCGCCGCCCGGCCTTGATGCCGAAGAGAAGTTCGATCCCCTCGTCCACCGTGCGCAACGGATAAATGTGAAACCGCCGCCGGCGGACTGCCGACACGATGTCCTTGCGCAGCATCAGTTCGGCGGCATTTTGCGCCGGGATGAGCACCCCCTGGGTGCCCGACAAGCCGCGCGCCTGGCAGACGTCGAAGAAGCCTTCGATTTTTTCGTTCACGCCGCCCACCGGTTGGATCTGGCCCCGCTGGTCGATGGAACCGGTGACGGCGAGATCTTGGCGTGCCGGCACGTTGGCAATGGCCGAAAAGAGCGCGTAGACCTCGGCGGCGGTCGCGCTGTCGCCATCGACCCCGCCATACGACTGTTCGAACGCCAAACTGGCCGACAGCGTCAGCGGCTTGTCCTGGGCGTACATCCCCCGCAGGTAACCGGCCAGG
Organism: bacterium; assembly: GCA_031362565.1. GTDB lineage: Bacteria > Krumholzibacteriota > Krumholzibacteriia > JANLSU01. The sequence goes on from JANLSU010000130.1 coordinate 29,672, forward strand.
ATGAGGACACCCTTGTCGTGCGCCGAGCCGGACAAGTTGGCCTCGCGTTCGATGTTGACGATGCCACTGCGGCCCATGGAAACCTGGCTCGTAATCCGCGCCGGGCGGCCGAACACGTGATCCCCGAAGTCGAACACCGTCAGCGCGTTCACTTGGCCGACCTTGCGGCCGCGCAGGTCAATGAGCAATTGCCCGGTGTCGAAGGCTTCTTGGAGTTTGGCTTCCACCAGGCTGACGCGCTGCAAGCGCGCCGCGAGCGCCTGCTCGACCTGGGCAGCGGACACTGTACGGCGGCGGTCCTTGGTGGCCCAATAGTGAGCTTCGCGCACGATATCGGCGATGTCCGAAAAACGCGTCGAAAGTTTGTCCTGCCGGCCGGCAAGCCGCGCGCTTGCTTCCAACACTTCGGCGACGGCGCCGGCGTCGAGCGGCAGAAGCTTTTCACTGTGCACCACGCCGGCAATGACGCCCACCGAATCGCGCACCGCGCTGCGGCTGCGCGGCATCGAGGAATCGAAATCGGCCTTGACCTTGAAGACGCTGCGGAAATCCTCGTCGTGGTCGTACAGCGTCTGGTAAGTGAAGCTGTCGCCGATGACCACGACTTTGACCTGCAGGTCGACGGGCTCCGGTTTGAGCCCGGCGCCGGCCTGGCCGGTGAGCGGGTCGTAGCTTGGAATCTCGGCCCGCATGTTGCGGAGGGTGCGTTTGAGCGCCGGCCACACCGAAGCCTCGGCGCCGGCATCGGCTAAATTGAACACGAGATAGCCGCCGTTGGCGCGCAAGAAACTGCCGGCGCGGATGTTCAAGTGCTCACCGCGTTGCGGCCCGGAGCGATCCAAGGTGCGTTCCACGCCGCCGAACAAATTACGAAACGTCGGGGCGGTTTCCACGATCACCGGTGGCCGGTGTTGGCCGGCGTTGTCGACGGCGAGGTTCACTTGGGCTGCGTCGAGCACTCCCAGGATGTCGTCCGGCACGATGTCGTCGGCGTCGCCCGGCATGTTGGCGACCCGTTCGAGTGCATCTTGCAGGGCCTCTTCGACGGCACGCAGCCATCCCGCGACGCGCGGTGCCGCCGTGTACTTGTCGCGCAGATCGGCGAGCGGCTCGCTGACCGCCGGTGCCCCAAACTGGCGGATGAGCGCCCGCACCGCGGCGCGCATGTCGCGTTCGTGCTGCCGGCTCGTGCGGACGAGGACCGCGAGCTCCGCCGTCAACGCCGCATGCCGTTTGGCGATCGCGGCGCGCTGGCGCGGCTTGCTGCGCCGTAGCGCGGCGTGCGCCAGCAGGTCCTGGATTGCAATGGTCTGGTCATTTACGACGGCATGAATCTCGGTCCGGGCCGTGGCACCCTGCTCGACTTGGACGAGGCGAAAACCGGCCCGGCGCACCCGCCGGTCGAAAGCGTCGAACAGGCCCCGCACCTGTTCACGGAACTCGGCCTCGACGCGGGCGCGGGCGTCCTTGAAAGGCGGGCCGTCGAACAGCGCCGGCAGCGCGCGCCGCAGTTCATCACCGAAGTCTTGCAGATCCTTGCGCAAGACGCGGCCCAGGCCCGCGGGCAGCACCATCACGAGCGGTGATTCGGGTTGCCGGAAATTCTGCACAAAACACAGATCCGGCGGCGGGCCGCCCGGCAGATTCAATTCGTTCAGCAAGTGCTGAATGCCGGTCGTCTTGCTGCTGCCGGTCAGGCCGCAGACGTAGATGTTGTAGCCCGGGCTGCGGAATTCGAGCCCCAGTTGCAGGGCCTGCACGGCACGTTCCTGGCCGATGAGTTCGGTGCAACAGCCGATTTCGGCCGGCGAACGAAAACGCAGTGAGCGCGGATCACACCTCCAGCGCAGCTCGCTGGCGGGAAGCTCGCGCGGCCGTCTCGGCTTTTTCATGCGAATCCGCCCCTCCACGCTCCGGCGATGCAACGGCAACGTTGCCGCTGCCGCGGCTGTCGCGCTTGGATGTCGCTGGATCAGCGGGGCACGATGCCCGCCGGGTGGGTCGAGGATGGTGCCGAAGGCGGGACTCGAACCCGCACGAGGTTGCCCTCACTGCGCCCTGAACGCAGCGCGTCTGCCAATTCCACCACTTCGGCACCTAACGAAAACCGTTTGGCACGCAGCGGCTCGGACGAGCCCGGCAGCGCGAGCCGGACTATAGCCACCGGCTTCGGGCGCTGTCAACGCGCCACCCTGCTGGACGCTGCCGGTCCGGGCGCGGCATACTCCGCGCGGCGGCCAAGGGCGAACGTGCTGTGGCGGCATTCCCGGGGGCAAAAACGTGACTCAGGACGCGAGCGCCGGGAGCAAAGACGGTGGCGAGAAGCTCATCACTTCGAACCGCAAAGCCCACCACGACTATCACATCCTGGAAACCCTCGAAGCGGGAATCGCGCTGCGCGGCACCGAGGTGAAGGCGTTGCGCGCCGGGCGCGCCAATCTCAAGGACAGCTACGTCGACATGCGCGACGGCGAGATGACGCTTGTCGGCGTCCACATCAGTCCTTACGAAGCCGGCAACCGCTACAATCACGAGCCGGAGCGGCCGCGCAAACTCTTGCTGCACAAGCGCGAGATCCTGCGTTTCGGCCAGAAGGCGCGCGAGAAGAGTTTGACCATCGTGCCGCTGCGGATGTACTTCAAGGGTGGCAATGCCAAGGTGCTGATCGCGCTCGTCAAGGGTAAGAGGGAGTTCGACAAACGCGACACGATCTCCGAACGCGAATCGAAGCGTGCCGTCGACCGGGCGCTCAAGGAAGGACGGCACCGGTGAGAGCGGTGGCGGTGGCGGGTGCGGTGGGCTTGTTCCTGCTGTGGAGCGCGGCGGCTTTGGCTGCCAATTCGCAGTTGCGGGTGCTCGCGCCCGGTGGCCGGGTGGCGGGTACGGTGACGCTCGAGCGCCAGAAGAACGACCCGGACGAGTACTTGGCGGGCAGCGAACTCGCGGACGCCCTGAACCTCAAACGCTCCTGGAACGCGGCGACGCGGACTTTGGCGCTGCTCGTCGGTGACCACCGCTTGCAGGCCACGGTCGACTCACGCGTCGTCCTCGATGGCGAGGCGCAAATCACCCTCGGCAACCCGGTTCTTTTTCGCCGTGGCAGCGTCATGCTGCCGCTCGAGTTCTTGGAACGCGTCGTCGTGCCGCGTCTGGGGCCGAGCGCCAAGTTCGATCGCGCCGGCCGCGAACTGCGCCTAGGACCCAATGATCTGGACGTTCTGGGCGTCGACGGCGCCGCCACCGCCTCGGGATCGGTCATCCGCATCCGCTTGGCGCGTGGCCGCGACATCAAGGCCGAGACGACGTCGCCGCAAATGCTGCGGGTGCAAATTCAGGACGCCCGCATCGATCCCGTCGGGCTCGCCACCGACCGGCCGGCGCCGCTCGTCAAACGCCTGCGCGCCGAACAGCGCGGGCGCGATGCGGTCCTGTACTTCGAATTGGATGGGCCTCTGGCGGGATTCACGTCCCAGAAGGAGGATGATGGCCGCACCGCGGTCTTGGAATTGCAACGCGGTGCCGCCACGGCCGTGGCGCCGGTGACGGCCCGCCAGCCCGTTCTGCGTGATTTGGTGAACACCTCGAGTGACAGCGACAGCTTCGATGTGATCGTTCTCGATCCCGGCCATGGCGGTTTCGACCACGGTGCCAAGGGCGGGGGAATGGAAGAAAAGAACGTCACGCTGCAACTGGCGCAAGCCATCCAGCCGGTACTCGAGCACGAACTGGGGGTGCGCGTCGTCGTGGTGCGATCGGGCGATGAAACCCTGGCGGCGGAAAGCCGTGCCGAAGTGGCCAACCGTTGCGGCGCTGACGTTTTTATCAGCCTGCACTGCAACGCGTGGTACGACGCCGCGGCCGGTGGCATCGAAGTCGACTACGCGCCACTCGAACATTCGACGACGGCGGAAGTCACCCTGGCTTCGGCGCGGCGCGGCGTGACCGATTTCACGCCGTGGTCGAGTGCGCATTTGCCGTACGTGCAACGCAGCCACCGGCTCGCGGACCTGGTCGCAACGGCACTCGGAGCCGCACTCGACCGTCCGAATCGCGGCGCGCGGGCGGCGGAACTCGAAGTGCTCGAGGGCGCCGCCATGCCCGGCATCCTGGTCGAGGTGGGCTTCCTCACCAACCCCGATGACGCGCGCCGGTTGGGCGATCCGGAGTTCGCGGCGCACTTGGCGCAGGGGCTCGTGGCGGCGTTGCGGCAGTTCCGTTCGGAGCCGGTGTCGGGGCCGGATTCGACTGCGGTTGGAGGCGCGCGATGAGCCCGGTGCATCGGGAAGATCCGGCGCGCCGCTCGCCGGTGCGCATGGCGCTCTGGTTCGTTGCGGCGCTCATTTTGGCGGGCGGCGCGTGGCTGCTCTTTTGGCCGCGCGCCATCGAGCCGCCGGAGGTCATGCCCACCCTTGCGGGCGAGCCCGGTGCGGCGGTGACCGCTTCGATCATGCTGTTTTTTGGCGATCGCGATGGCCGCTCGATCGTCACCGAGCAGCGGCTGTTGCCGGCGCAAGGTCCACTCGAAACGCGCCTCGGGTTGGTCGTCGCGGCACTCATCGACGGACCCGAATCGCCGGAGATGGTACGTTGTCTGCCGCCCGAGACGCGTCTGCGGCGCGTGTTCCACGACGACGAGTCGGGAACGCTGTTCCTCGACTTCGATCCGGCACTCGTCACGCGCCACCCGGGCGGATCGGCAGCGGAATGGGCGACTCTCGCGACGCTGGTGCGGACGATCGGCAGCAATTTTCCGGAGATCGCCCGCCTGCAGATCATGGTGGACGGCGACCCGCTCGAGACCCTCGCCGGGCACTTCGACACATCGCGTCCGCTGGAGGTGGCCGCGTGGCAATGACTGCTGTTGGACCCCACCGCAGGATCAACCTTTCGAGACAGGAGACCGCATGAGGCCGGATGGCCGTGCGCCGAATCAGATGCGACCAGTGCAGATCGAGCGCGGATATCTGCGCCATGCCGAAGGCTCGGCCCTGATTGCGGTCGGGAATACGCGCGTCTTGTGTGCCGCGACGGTGGAGTCGTCCGTGCCGGAGCACCTCAAGGGCACCGGCAAGGGTTGGGTCACCGCCGAGTACAGCATGTTGCCGCGCAGTTCGAAGCAACGCGTGCGGCGCGAATCGGTGAGTGGCCGGATCGGTGGCCGCACCCACGAGATCATGCGCTTGATCGGCCGCAGCCTGCGGACCGTCATCGACCTGCCCGCCCTCGGGGAGCGCACAGTGGTGCTCGATTGCGATGTCATCGAGGCCGACGGTGGAACGCGCACGGCTTCCATCACCGGGGCCTGCGTCGCGCTGCACGACGCACTGACGACGCTCGGCCTGGTGCGGCACCCGATGCGCCAGCTCGTCGCCGCCGTGAGCGTCGGCATCTGCGCCGGGGAGCCGGTTCTCGACCTCGACTATCGCGAAGATTCGAGCGCCAGCACCGACATGAACGTCGTCATGACGGCTTTCGGCGGTCTCATCGAAGTGCAGGGCACGGCCGAAAAAGAGCCCTTCAGCGACGCCGAACTGCATGCCATGCTGACCCAAGCGCGGAGCGGACTCGCCGAACTCTTCGCCCTGCAGCGCACTGCCCTGGGGATGACGACATGAGCCGGCCACGGCTGTGCGTCGCAACGCGCAACGTCCACAAGCTCGAGGAACTGCGGGCCTTGCTCGCGGATCTCGACGTGGAACTCGTGAGCGCCGCCGAAGTGCCCGGTGTACCGGAAGTCGAAGAGGACGCGACGACCCTCGAAGGCAACGCCGAGAAAAAGGCGCGCTGGGTGGCGGCAGCCGCCGGCTGCGTCGCGCTCGCCGATGACACCGGACTCGAGGTCGATGCCTTGGGCGGCGAACCGGGGGTGTACTCGGCGCGTTGGGCGGGGCCGGAGTGCAGCTTCGCCGACAACAACAAGAAATTGTTGCACGAACTCTCCGATCTGCCCGAGAAGCAGCGCACGGCGCGATTCCGTTGCGTGATCGCGGTCGCGGTGCCGCAGGGCGACGCCGGCGAGTTCGCGGCGCGGGTGGAGAACTGCAGCGTGACGCTCTACGAGGGACGGGTCTTCGGGAGAATTGTCAGCAAGCTCCGCGGTACGAATGGGTTCGGCTACGATCCGGTGTTCTTCGTGCCGGAAAAGCAGCGCACGCTCGCCGAGTTGTCGATTGCCGAGAAGAACGAGATCAGCCATCGGGCGCGGGCCCTCGCTGCCGCGCGTCCGGCGCTGCTCGCGGCGCTCGCCGCATACGGCTCGCCACCGTCCGGGCCGGCGACCGGCGGCGCTTGACGCCCGGGAGGCGCCAGGCTAGCGTAGTCAGGATCCTCGGGGCGTAGCGCAGCCTGGTAGCGCACCTGCTTTGGGAGCAGGGAGTCGTCGGTTCAAATCCGACCGCCCCGACCATTCGTCCTCGCCGGGGCTCGGGATTCCGAGCGCGGCAAGCCGGCCGGGCGGCGATCATGATGCCCTCCGAAGCGTCGTCGACGGAGCCCGAGGCCGCGGAACTCCGCGCGCGGCTCCGCAGGCTCGAAGCCGAACTCGTGGCGGCGCGCGAGCGCGAGACGAAACTCCAGGAATCACAAGCGCGCTATCGCATCCTGGCCGAAGACTCGCTGGCCGGCGTGTACGTGTTGCAGGACCACAAATTCGCCTATGTCAACAAGCCGGCGGCGGCGCTCTTTGGTGCGGAACCGCAAGATCTCATCGGCCAGGACTTCACGCCTTTCATGCTGCCGGAGACCGCGCCGTTGGTCGAAGAAAATATCCGCCGCCGCTTGGCGGGTGAGATCTCGAGCGCCCGCTACACGTTCCGCATTCGCACCGTGCAGGGCGAGATTCGCGACATCGAAGTTCTGGGCACGATCGCGACATTCGACGGCCGTCCGGCGATCATCGGTACGGCTCTGGATCGCACCGGTGACGTCGCGGCGCGCAATGCGTTGCAAGAACAAACTCGCCTGCTCGAACTGATTCTGGAGTGCATGGGGGATGGCGTCGCCGTCGCCAACCCCAAAGGCGAGTTCGTTATTTTCAATCCGGCCGGAATCCGCATCACCGGCGTCGGGCCCACCGATGCGCCACCCGCGGCGTGGGGGGACGCGTATGGCATCTTTCTACCGGATCGGACGACACCTTTCGCAGCCGGTGATTTGCCGCTGGCACGCGCGCTCCGCGGCGAGTCCACCGACGGGGTCGACATGTATCTGCGCAACCGCTCTCGGCCCGACGGCGCTTGGCTCCGTGTCACCGGGCGGCCGCTCGTCGATGACGATGGTCAGATGCACGGCGGCGTGGTCGTCTTTCACGACACGACCGACCTTCGGCACACGATCGAAAAGCTCGAGCGTGCCGAGGCCAAGTATCGCGCCTTGGTCGAACAGTTGCCGGTCATCACGTACACGGCATCCGCCGAACCCATGGGCACCATTCTGTACGTGAGCCCGCAAATCGAAACGGTGCTTGGGGTCGCTCCCGCCGAGTGGGTCGCGAATCCGAATCTCTGGCTCGGACACCTGCACCCGGAAGATAGCGATCGCGTCGTCGCGGAAGTCCGCCACGCCTGGGAATCGCACCAGCGGTTCGTGTCCGAATACCGCATGATCACCCGCGCCGGCGATGTCGTATGGTTTCACGACGAAGCGGTCGTGTTGCACGACCTGCAAGGCAACGCATCGCTGCTGCAAGGTGTCATGTTGGACGTGACGGAACGCGAAACGGAACGCCGTGGACGCAAGCGCTTGCAGGCGTTGTCCGCGGATCTCGTGGCGGTGCAGGAGGCGGAGCGGCGGCGTCTCGGCCTCGAGCTGCACGACGACATTGGCCAGGTTCTGACCGGGCTCAAGATGATGCTCAATGCGGCGCTGGCGAGCCCGGGTCCCGAGTTGCTCGCACGCGTCGGCGACGCGGAACGGCTGGTCGATGAGGCGACGCAGCGAGTGCGTGAGCTGTCGCAGCGCCTGCGGCCGGCGGCGCTCGACGACCTGGGCCTGCTGCCGGCGCTCGTCTCGCATGTGCGAAGCTACGAGCGGCAGACGAAGATCCAGGTCGAGTTCGAACACCGCGGCATCGAGCGGCGGCGCTTTGCCCCCGACGTAGAGACGGCCGCGTATCGCATCGTTCAGGAGGCGCTTACGAATGTTGCCCGGCATGCGCAGGTGCGCGCCGTGCGGGTGCGAGCCTGGGCCGAGGCCGGGCACCTGGCGGTGCTCGTGGAGGATCAAGGGGTCGGCTTCGATGCGGCGCTTGCCGAGGTCGACGGTGCGACCCGTGGTTTGGGTGGGCTGCGGGAACGCGCCGCACTTCTCGGGGGGCAAGTCTTGATCGAGACCGCCCCGGGCCTGGGGTGCCGGGTGCACGTGGAACTGCCACTCGTGGATTTCGTGGACTGGCGATAGGATCCGAGGAGCGCGATGGCGGACGGGCCCCGAGCGCCCGCCCCAGCCTGGGAGGGTGCCCAAAATGATGTCGACCGTTCCGACCCGACCGACCCGCATCTTGCTGGTCGATGACCACTCGGTGGTGCGCGCAGGGGTTCGTTCCATCCTGCAGGCACAGGCGGATTTTACTCTCGTCGGAGAGGCCGAGGACGGCCTCGACGCGGTTCGCAAAACGGTCGAGCTCAAGCCGGATGTGCTCGTGCTCGACCTCGTTTTGCGCGGTGTCCAGGGCTTGGAGGTCCTGCGGCAGGTGCGCGAGCAGGCACAGCGCACGCGCGTTGTGGTCTTGTCGATGCACCAGGATCTCGCCTACGTTGTCGAGGCGCAGCGGGGCGGTGCCCTGGCCTACGTGCTCAAGGCGGGGCCTGGGGACGAGATCGTCAAGGCGGTCCGCGCCGCGATGCAGGGATTGAGCTACGTGAGTCCGCCCCTGAATCAAGCCGACATCGATACGGTGGCGAGGCAGATGGAGGGCGGCAAGCTCGACCTGTACGAGACGCTCACGACGCGTGAGCGGGAAGTGTGTCAGTTGGCAGCTCAGGGGTACACGAACGACGAGATTGGCGGGCAGCTCGACATCAGCCGGCGCACGGTGGAGTCCCACCGGTTCCGGATGATGCACAAGGTGGGACTCAAGAACCAAGCCGAACTCGTACAGTTCGCGATCGGCCGCGGCGTGATTCCACGCCTGCCCGGCACTCGGCAGTAGGTGTTCGTGATGGCATTTTCAGAAGGAGGCACCGCGTGAGCGAGGAGCAGGAGATTCTCATCGTCGTTTCGAAGCTGAAGAATTATATTCGCGATAAGTCTGGAATGAATTCTTCCGCCGGCGTGGCGCAAGTGTTGTCCGACCACTTGCGCGGCATGTGCGATCAGGCGATCGAGAACGCCAAGAAGGACGGCCGCAAGACGGTGATGGATCGCGACGTTCCGCCCCTCGGGCCCGGCTGAGGGCAGCGGTCCGCAGGGCGATCTGTCTGGAAAAGATGGCCCGCCCCCCACGCAGGGGGGGGCGGGCTCTCTATTTGTGGTCGGGAATGAAGACGAGCGCCACCGAATTCATGCAGTACCGCAAATGAGTCGGCGCCGGGCCATCGTCGAAGACATGCCCGAGGTGTCCGTCGCAGCGAGCGCAGGTCACTTCATCGCGCTCCATCCCCAGCATCTTGTCCTTGCCGATCTTGACGTGCTGGGGATTCAACGGTTCCCAGAAGCTCGGCCAGCCGGTTCCGGAGTCGAACTTGGTCTTGGAGCTGTAGAGATCGTAGCCGCATGCCGAGCAGCGATAGGTTCCGGCCGCATGTTCATCCCAGTACTTGCCCGTGAAGGCCCGCTCGGTGCCTTTTTCGCGCATGACGTTGTACTGCTCGCCGGTCAGCAATTGCTGCCATTCGGCGTTCGTCTTGACGATGCGATCGGGGGTGTTGGGATCGGCCGTGACGGCCGCGGGCGTAGCCATGGGCGCTGTCTTCGCGGCGGGCTTGTTGGCGGCGATTCCGGCCACCGCCGCCAGAACGAGCGCCGCGCAGACGAGGCCAACGCGGGACTTGGATTTCATGATCCGGACACTCCTGTTCGTCGAGTCAGCGGTCGAGGCGCCGGTGCGTCGCCGCAAGTTGGGGGGTGAGGCCCATCCTCTGATGCCCAAGCCCCTCTACAGGGAAGAACCGGCGCTCGGATGAAAAAATGCCCGCCGGTGCCGCTTTTCGCTGCCGGCGCCGCCAGAGCGGTTCACGCCACTGTAATAGTTGGCGGACAAGAGATGTTCCCGATCAAGGACATCGGTGAGGGGCGGCAAACGATGGGCGTCTTTCAACGGCCCGAGCAACATCATCATCAAGGAAAAGTCCGGCAATGTCGCCGACATCGCCACGTACGATGTTGCTCTCAACGGACTGTTTTGATGCTTGATGTCCGGGCTCACGGCTGCGTGGAACGCGTTACGGCTTGACTGGTGGGCGGCGCGGTGCCGATTTGCAACAGGATGTGTCCTGCAATGCCGCGAGCGCCGGATATTTCGCTGAACGTCACCCGGCGGACACCCAAGCAGAACCCCCCGCCGGGAGCCGAAGGGAGCGCAGTTTGTCCCCGTGATCCCTGCGCCCCCGAGCCGGGATCGATTTGTGAGGTGTCGTCCACGCGTCTGGCGAGGGTCTTGCTCCATCGACCGCGGGAGACTCTTCATGGCACTCGTCATCACGACGCTCGGCGTACTCGCGACTTTGGCGCCTCTCGCTGCCTTCTCGGTTCGCCGCGAACGGCAGAAGCAACGTCGCGCTCGCATCGCCCTCGCACGCGCCCAAGATACGGGTGCCCACGAACCGATGTCGCTGCACCCAGTCATCGATCCTTCGGCGTGCCTCGGCTGCGGCGGCTGCGTCACCGCGTGTCCCGAAGGCGACATTCTCATGCTCATCGAGGGACGCGCCCGGCTGGTGCACGGTTCACACTGTGTCGGACACGGGGCGTGCAAAGAGGCCTGCCCGAATGACGCCATCGAACTCGTGTTCGGCACGGCGACACGGGGGGTGCAGATCCCCGAAGTCGCGCCCGACTATCAGTCGAACGTGCCGGGTGTCTACATCGTCGGCGAGTTGGGCGGCATGGGGCTCATTCGCAACGCCATCGGCCAGGGCCTGCAGGCCGTCACCCACATTGCTGCCGCACTGCCGCAGAAGCGTGACACCAGCTTGTTGGACGTTTGCATCGTCGGCGCCGGTCCGGCCGGGATGGCGGCAGCACTCGCCTGTCGCGAGCGCGGGCTGACGCACGTTCTCTTCGACCAGGAGGGATTGGGCGGCAGCGTCAACCACTATCCGCGTCGCAAGCTCGTTATGACGGCACCGGTCGAACTGCCAATCGTCGGCACGATGCATTTCCGCGCGATCGACAAGGAGGGCCTCATCACCTATTGGACCGAGGTCGCACGGCAAGCGCAGATCGAAGTGTGCGCCCCGGAGCGCGTCGAGACCGTGCGGCGTGACGATGCGGGCTTCATGATCACGACTGACCGGCGCACGATCAGAGCGCGGCGCGTCGTGCTGGCCATCGGCAGGCGCGGCACGCCGCGCAAGCTTGGCGTGCCGGGCGAGGACTCGTCCAAAGTCGCGTACCGCTTGCTCGAGCCAGAGCGCTGGGCCGGCCAGCACGTGCTCGTCGTCGGGGGTGGCAACAGTGCCGTCGAAGCCGCGGCGGCGCTTGCGGAAGGCGGCGCTGCGGTGACGCTCAGTTATCGTGGCGCAGCCTTCAATCGCGTTGCCGAAGCCAACCAAACACGTTTGGCGGCCGCGCGCCGCCATCAACTCGAGATTGCCTTCGAAACCCAAGTGCTCCGCATCGCGGCGGAACACGTGTGGCTCACGACCCCGCAGGGTGAGCGGGTCTTGCAGAACGATCAAGTTTTCGTGTTCGCGGGTGGCCAGTTGCCGGATGCCTTCCTGCAGCACATCGGGGTGCGCATGCAGTGGCACCACGGCGAGCGCGCGCCGCGGCCGGCGGCACCGCCGCGGAGGGCAACCGTATGATCGAACGCCCCAATGTCGCTGCGCCCCATTCACCGGCCGGCACGCCGGCCGGTGCGCGTCCGGCGCCGTCGGGCGTGCATCCCGCCCCGCGGCCCAACATGCGCCGGTCGCGCCCAGTGCGACGCCAGCGCACGCCGTTTCTCATCGACGCCGTCTTGATTGCGGGTTGGTTCGCTCTGGCGCTGCTCGGCAGTAGCTACTACCGATTGGCTCCGGAAGCGCGCTTGCATCATGCGTGGCACGCGCTGCTCAAGCCGTCCGGCGTGGTCGGGCTCGCGTATGGGTACTTGGGCACGGCGTTCATTCTGCTCTTGCTCGGGTATTCGTTGCGGAAGCGGTGGCGGCGGCTCCGGCAACTCGGTGCGCTGCGCCGCTGGCTCGATGTCCACATCACGTTCGGCCTTCTGGGCCCGGGCTTCATCACGTTGCATGCGGGGTTTCGCATTCACGGCGCCATCGCGATTGGGTACTGGGCGATGATCGGCGTCATGGCGAGCGGCTTCGTCGGATACTACTTGTACCGGCAATTGCCGAAACTCATTGCCGGCCAAACCGATCAATCGGAACTCCTGCGGGTTGAAACCGACGCGCTCGATCAAGAACTACGCGAGCATTTCGGGCTCGACGCCAAGGAGATCGAAGCGCTGCGGCGCGCCGCCGGCGTCGAACGCGCGGCGCAGCTTGGCGCCCTCGGGAGCCTGGGTTTCTTGATTGGCCAGGATCTGCGCTTTGCGCTCGGGATGTGGCGTTATGGCGGGCTCGGCCGGCGCCGCTATCCGCGCGCCGAGGCGGCGCGCCTGCGCGGGCTCGTACGGAGCCGCATTCTCGTCGAGCGGCGGCGAGCCTTCCTGCGCCAGTCCGAAGCCCTCTTCGGGTATTGGCACACGATCCACAAACCGTTCGCGATCGTGTTGTACGTGATGATGACGGTGCACATCGCGATCGCAGTGTGGCTCGGATACGCGTGGGTGTGGTAACGGCCATGGGTGGTGCGATGCGGGCGGGCGGTGTTTGGATGGGAATGGCGGCGGGACTAGCGACTCTTCTGCACCCGGCGACCGGGCGCGCACAGTTCTCGCCTGGACACCTGGCACACGCGCACGCGTCCATCGACGGGCCGACGCAATGTTTCCAATGCCACGAGCCGCGCAAGTCGACGACCGCCGGCCGTTGCCTCAACTGCCATCGGGAGGTCGGCGCGCGCCTCGCGGCCGGTTCCGGCTTTCATGGGCATCTGCCCGCGGACAAGCGCCGACAATGTGGCACTTGTCATGCCGACCACGGTGGAACCAAGACAGTGCTCATCGTCTGGCCGGGTGGACGTCGCGAGGCGTTCGACCACGGTCTTACGGGCTTTGCGCTCACCGGGAAGCACATCTCGACGCAGTGCGATGCGTGCCACAAGCCGGATTTGATTCGCGCCGCGGACGTCGAAGAAGCGAAGAACCTGCAACTGGCGACCACCCACCTCGGACTCTCGACCCGCTGTGTCGAGTGCCACAAGGATCCGCACGCCGGCCAGTTCGCGTCGCGCGTGACGCGCGACGACTGCGCCGCATGCCACGTCACCGCAGCGTGGAAAAGGGTGACGTTCGACCACGCCACCGCGCGGTTTCCGCTCGCCGGCAGCCACGCGCGCGTGGCCTGCGCCAAGTGCCACTACTCCGAGGCTGCAGCCGGGGCGCGGGTCGCCGCCGCGACACCCGGGGCGATGGTCCGTTACCGGCCGTTGGGCAAGGCCGCTTGTGCGGAGTGTCACCCCGACCCGCACGCCAATCGCTTCGGCAACGACTGCGCCCAGTGTCACTCGGCGGAGAGCTGGCATCGAGTGGTCGCCGGACGCTTCGATCACGAACGGACCCGCTATCCACTCACCGGGCGCCACGCCACGGTCGCCTGTGAACGCTGCCATTGGCTCGACAACGCCGCCGGCGCGCGGGTGGTTGAGAATACGGCCGGCGCCAAACGCCACTATCGGCCGATCGCCTTCGAGGCCTGTACGACCTGCCATGCGGATCCGCACCAGAAGCGCTATGGAATGGACTGCGCGCGTTGCCACGCCACGGTTGGCTGGAAAGACATCACGGCCGGCGGCATCGATCACGACAAGACACGCTTTCCGCTCCGCGGCCGCCACATCCCGGTCGCCTGTGAAAAGTGCCACAAGGGGCGCGACTTCAAGCAAGCATTGGCCTTCGACCGCTGTACGGTCTGTCACGCCGATGCGCACCGCGGCGAACTCGCGACCCGGGCCGACCGCGGTGCATGCGAATCCTGCCACACAGTCGATGGCTTCACGCCGGCGCACTTCGATGCCGAAGCACACGCGAAAACTCAGTTCCCGCTCGCCGACGCGCACCGGGCGGTGGCGTGCGTCACGTGTCACGCTCCGAAGGACGCACTGGGGGCGAAAGCGGTGTTTCACTTCAAGTTTGCAGATGAGCACTGCGCGGCGTGCCACGCCGATCCGCACGCTGGACAATTCGCCGCCAAAACCGGTGGCGCGACCGATTGCGCCCGCTGCCACACCGCATCCATGTGGCGCTTGTCCTATTTCGATCATGCGGCGACCCGGTTCCCGCTCGACGGCGCGCACTCGCGCGCTGCCTGCGCGGCGTGTCACCGTTCCCAATTGCTCGCGGGCCAGTCCGTAGTGCGGTACCGGCCCCTCGACACCGCTTGCCGCTCGTGTCACTCGGATCCGCCGCGCGCGAAGCGCGTCAAAGGGACGTGAGATCATGCTGAATCGAGCCATCCAGCGCCGCGCCAAGCGATGCCCCACCGCCGTGTGCGTGCTGCTTGCGGCGCTGATCGTAGCCCGATCCGCGGCCGCCGCCGCGCCCGTCTGGGGTGCGCGCCCCGCGCCCGCACCGGGGCTCGGGCCCGTGGTGGTGTTGGCCATGAATGAGGCGCCGGCGCCAGTGTCGGCGCCGGCGCCAGGCAAGGCCCTGGCGGTCGAGAACCCGCACGGCAACATCAAAGCGGCCTGCGAAGAGTGTCACACCGCCGAGAGCTGGACCAAGATGCGCCGGCCGACGCGCTTCCAACACGCGTCAACGGGCTTTCCGCTCGACGGGCGCCACGCATCGGCGGAATGCCGCGCTTGTCACGGCTCGCTCGGGTTTTCCCGCGTCGCGACCAGTTGCGTCGACTGTCACCGTGATGTCCACGAGGGTCGCAAAGGCCTCCGGTGCCAGGAATGTCACACCGCGAGCCGGTGGGTGGATCGCTCGGACGCGGTGCGGCGGCACGCCAGCACCGGCTTCCCGCTGCGCGGCGCGCACGCCCTCGTGGAATGCGCCCGCTGCCACGGCGGCTCGGACGAAGGACACTTGACGCGCGCGTCCACGGCCTGCGCGTCGTGCCACGCGAGCGACTATGCCGCGGCGCGCAACCCCGACCACAAGGCGCTCGGTTACTCGACCCAATGCCAAGACTGTCACGACGCGGCGCGCACCACGTGGACCGGCTCCGGCTTCAATCATGCCGCGACCGGGTTTGCGCTGACGGGTGCTCACGGCTTGGTTGGGTGCGCGTCGTGCCACCCTAACAACCGGTTTGCCGGCACGCCGACCGATTGTTACGCGTGCCACCGGACGAATTTCGAGGCCACCACCAATCCGAATCATGTTGCCGGCGGGTTCGCGACGGCGTGTGTCACGTGTCACTCGACGAATGCCTGGCGTCCGGCGGCGTTCAATCATGCGGCGACGGGCTTTGCGCTTACGGGGGGACATGCTTCGGTTGCGTGCGCCTCCTGCCACCCGAACGGCCGGTTCACGGGCACGCCGACCGATTGCTACGCATGCCACCGCACGAACTACGAGGCGGCGCTGAATCCACCGCACGCCGCCAGCGGCTTTGGCACGACCTGTACCACGTGCCATACAACCACCGCATGGCAGCCTTCGACCTGGGACCACGACGCGCAGTTCTTCCGCATCTATTCGGGCACCCATCGCGGCCGCTGGACGAGTTGTGCGACCTGCCATACGAGCCCGAGCAATTTCGCCGTGTTTACGTGCTTGCAGTGTCATTCGCAGTCGGCGACGGATCCTCATCACAGCAACGTGTCGGGGTATCGCTATGACAGCAACGCCTGTTACTCCTGTCACCGCCGGTCGTGACGCGGTGGGTCACGGATTCGTGCGGGGTGCTTGGCGCTGGATCGCGCTGGTTGCGGCTCTCGCCGCCGCCGGCGCGCGCCCGGCAGAGGCTGCGACGGCACGCATCCAATATGTTTCGAGCGGCAGCGTCTACCTCGATGCGGGCCGCGCTGCAGGCCTCGCCGAAGGCGCGCATCTGCGCGTCGAGCGCCAAGGCCAGGTCGTAGGCGAACTCGTCGTGGAGTTTGTCGCGGAGAACTCGGCGGCCTGCAAGGTGCTTTCGGCGACCGCTGCGCTTGCGGGCGGCGATTTATGTGTGTTCGAAGCGCCGGCCGCGCGCGCTCCCGGCACCACTTCTCCGACCGGGCCGCAACCGCCACCGGGTCCGTCGACAGCGCGCGATCGAAACTCAAAACGCGCCTCCGGCGGCAGCGCTGTGCGCGGCAGCCTGGCCTTCGTCTACCGAGAGTACTCAGCCGACGACGCCACCTCCAGGACACCGGCCGTGCGTGCCAACGTGCGCTGGGAAGGCGACGAGCGGCAAAGACTCGAAGTGCGCGTCTACGCCACCCACCAAGCGCTCGATCTGGGTGCGGCGACTTCGAACGGTGTGTCGCGTCTCTATGACGCGGCGTTGCGCTATCGCGCGGCGCGCGACCGGTTCGGGATCGACGGTGGGCGCTTCGTCCCGGAGCGCTTGGAATGGATGGGTTCGATCGATGGTGCCGCGGCCGCGGTGCGGCCGCTTGCCGGACTACGCTTGGGATTTGCCGGTGGGCGTGCGGCGCGCCTCGAGTGGGGGGAACCGTCGAACCTCGGGCAGCGCTGGGGTGGATTCCTCGAAGCCAATGACGCGCGTCCACAGGGCCCGGTCCGGTGGCGTGTCGTGGCCGGTGGCGTGCGTTTGCAAGATGCGTCGGTGATCCAGCGGCAGTTCGGTTTCCTGCGCACCGACGCGCGGCTAGGAGCGCGCGTTCGTGCGTATGACTTGTTCGAAGTCGACGTCAATCCGGCGTGGAAACGGCGGCTCGGAGAACCGCACGTGACACTGACATCCTGGGGCGCGGGGACCGACGTGTCGTTGCCGCACAATCTGGAAGCGACGGTCGGGGTGGATTCGCGCCGCGACGAGGTGTTGCCCCAAATCGGCAGCGTCCCGATCGTGCCGGCGCCGGTTTCCGAACGCACCAACGGCATCAATGCGGGTCTCGCGCTGCGTCCGTCGCTGTGGAGTTCATTCCGGGTGCGAGGTGACGTTCGCACCCGCAGCGATGGCAGCCGCGCCACACGTTCATGGGACGCGAGCGTCGCGGCGACGCCACCGCAGCTCCGGCAAGTGACGGGCATCCTTCACGTGAGCCTGCACGATTCACCGTTCGAGCGCGGCGAGATCACCGATGCGAGCCTCTCCTACGCCGTAACATCGATGTGGCGCTGCGACGTGGCGGCCGGCTCGTACCGGTCGCGCGGCGGCTCGACCGGAGTCGTGCCGGGAACCGGGGATCCACGCCGCAATTGGCTCCGGCTCGGCGCCGACCTGCAACTCGGCGGCGGCACGTGGCTGTCGGGAAGTGGGGAGTGGCGCTCGCAAGCCGGTGGGCGTGACGTGTTCGTGGAAGCGGGGCGCCGTTTCTAAGCGCCGGTGCCGCGGCGTTTCCAGAGCCAATAGACGGGAACGCCCGACAGCAGGATCCCCAGGCCGATGGCGCTGTTGGCGGGGTACTTGTAGACGGTATTAATCACCATGACAGCGCTCGCGACGATGAAGAGCGTGGTCGTCACCGGATGGCCGGGAATCTGGTAGGCGACCGGGCCGGCACTGCCGTTGGCGGCATCGCGGCGCCGCAGCACGAAGACACAGCTCGCCGCGAGTCCGAAAAAGATCCAATCCACCGATACGACGTAGTTCAAGATTTGCTCGTAGCGCCCCGACAATGCGATCACGATGGCCAGAACTCCTTGCAGTGCGATGGCGACGACCGGAACGCGCGTCCGGGGATGCAGCCACGCCACGCGCCGCAGAAACAATCCATCTTGCGCCATGGCGTAGTACACGCGCGGTGCGGTCAACATGCTCTGGCCGAGGAAACCGAGGGTGGAGATGGCGATGCCGGCGGCGATCAGCCGCGCTCCCGTCGTGCCGAGCGCCGCCCGCATGACGTCGGACGCGGGGGTGACCGTGGCCGCGAGTCCGGCGGTGCCGAGCACCCGGATACAGACGAAGTTCACCGTCACGTAGAGCGCGACGACGCCACAGACACCGATGATCAAGCCACGCGGCAAGTTCTTGCGCGGCTCGCGCACTTCGGCGGCGATAAAGGACGCCGTTTGCCAGCCGCCGTACGCGAAGAGTACCGGAACCATGGCGGCGCCGACCGCCGTCACGAGATCGAAAGACGGCGGACGGTCGAGCCAGCGGCCCGCTCCGGGCGTTCCGAGAGTCGGTGCAGCACCCTCGGCCACCCACAAACCACAGGCGATGAGGGCTAAGATCGCGATGACCTTGAGCACCATGAGAACGTTCTGCACCGTGCTGCCGCTCCGGACGCCGAAGCAGTTGACCACGGTGAGTGCGCCGAGGGCGAGTGCCGTGACAGTGCCTTCCGCGAGCGGCGAGCCTGTCAGGTCGATGACGTAACGCGCGAACGTCACACCGACCGCCGCCATGCCGCCCGTTTGGGTCACGAGCAACAGCCCCCATCCATAGATGAACGCCAGCAGTGGGTGATACGCCTCGCGAATGTAGGCATACTGGCCGCCCACCGCCGGGCGGCGTGCCGCGAGTTCCGCATAGATGAACGCCCCGGCCAGGGCAATGACGCCGCCCGCGATCCACACGCCAAGGATCAGAAACGGCGTGTGAACCTGCTTCGCCACGACATACGGATTCATGAAGATGCCGGAACCGATGATGCCGCCCATGACGATCATCGTGGCATCGAACGGTCCCAAGCGCCGCACGAGTCCGTTGCCGGATGCGCCGGCGGCAGTGGGCGCATCGAGCGTCGAACCTGTCGCAGGCGTGTGCTTTGGATCGGCCACCGGCGCTGCACCTCGCGGGATTGTGGACGCATCGCGGAAGTTGTGCCCCCAAGGTATGATGCCTTTGCCGGGACCGGCAAGCACCTCTTGCGGCGGCCGGCGGCTCGCAACGATTCGAACTTCTGCAACGATTCGAACTTCTGCAGCGATTGCGACGGGACGATGGCGGACAACAGCCCGATCGATCGCGACGCGATTCGCGCCGCGGCAAAGCTCATTCGGCCGCATGTGCGGTGCACGCCCATTTTGGAACTCGAGCGCGCCGACTTCGGTCTCGATGCGGGCCGCGCCGTTCTCAAGCTCGAGCTTTTTCAGCACACCGGCTCTTTCAAGACGCGCGGCGCGTTCACGAACATGCTGTTGCGCGCGATTCCGGCCTCCGGGGTCGTGGCCGCTTCCGGTGGCAATCATGGTGCGGCGGTCGCCTACGCGGCGATGAAGCTCGGCGTGCCGGCGCGTATCTTCGTGCCGACCGTGGCGTCGCCCGCCAAGATGGCGCGGATTCGTTCGTATGGTGCGGAACTCGTGGTCGGCGGTGAGCGTTATGCTGATGCGCTCGCGGCCAGCGAAGCGTGGGTCGCGGAATCGGGCGCGCTCGCCATCCATGCCTACGACCAACAGGAAACCCTGGTCGGCCAGGGGACGTTGGGACTGGAACTCGAAGCCCAGGACCCCGGTCTCGACACACTCTTGGTGGCGGTCGGTGGCGGTGGTTTGATCGGTGGCGTCGCCGCCTGGTATGGCCGCCGACTGAATCTCATCGGCGTCGAGCCCGAAGCCGCGCCGACGCTCGAGCACGCCTTGCGCGCCGGCCATCCCGTCGACGCGCCGGCGGGCGGCATCGCGGCCGATTCACTCGCACCCAAGCGGGTCGGCGCGCTCATGTTCCCGATTGCGGTCGAAGCCGTGCGCCAAGTCGTGCTGGTCACCGATGCGGCGATCGTCGAGGCGCAAAAAACACTCTGGGAAAAGGTGCGCGTCGTGGCCGAACCGGGTGGCGCCGCGGCGCTCGCGGCACTGCTTTCGGGCCTATATGTCCCGGCCCCGGGCGAGCGGGTGGGGATCGTCGTCTGCGGTGGCAATACCGAGGCCGTCGATTTCACGCCACGCTAAGCGCGTTCAATCAGGTCTTGCCGGCGGGGTATGCGTTCCGCGTCGTCGCCGCGACGCGCCGCAGCGCCGGCGCGAGTGGCGAACGCTTCCGCCACACGAGCGCAATCGTGCGGAACGGCGCCGGCTTGGCAAACGCCCGCACCCGTAGGTTGGCGCGCTGGGTTTCGATCGGGACCGCGAGTTGCGGCAGAAGAGTCACCCCGGCGCCACCGGCCACCATCTGCGCCAGGGTCGAAAGGCTGGTGGCGCGAAACGCCAGCTCGTGAGCTTTGGCATCGGCACAAAACGCCAGGGCCTGGTCGCGAAAACAATGCCCATCATCCAAGAGCAAGACGTCCAGATCCGCGAGTTCGGCCGGACGCGCCGGCGTCTTCCGTTTGCACACCCGGTTGCCGAGCGGCGCCGCGAGGACGAACATGTCACGCGCGACGACCTCGCGCTCGACGTCGCCGACGTTGGCTTCGAGGGCCAAGAGTGCCGCTTCGGATTCACCGGCCTCGAGGCTCCGCAGCAGCACATCGGTCTTGTCTTCGACCCAAACGATCGTCAGATGCGGGTGCGCGGCGCGCAGCGCCGGTGTGAGGGCCGGCAACAGATAGGGCGAAATCGTCGGGATGACCCCGATCCGAAGCGTGCTCGCCAACGGATCCTCGGCGCGCTTGGCGGCATCGGCGAGGCCGTCGGTGTCGCGCAGGATCCGGCGGGCGCGTTCAATCAGCTCACGTCCCGCGGCTGTTGGGAGGACGCGCCGTTGATTACGCTCGAACAGACGGACGCCGAGTGCGGTCTCGAGCGCCGCAATCTGGGCGCTGAGCGATGGCTGCGAGACCCCGCAGCGCTCGGCCGCCTTGCGGAAGCTCAACAGGTCGGCGACCGCGACGGCGTACTGCATCTGGCGCAGCGAGAAAGGATGCGAGGAATGCTCCATAGCCGGAGCCTATCACTTCCATCGGCACATTGTCTTGGACCCCATGGCGGCGCGCGCCGCATTCTTCGCGGCGTACGCTCGTGGCGAAGTCCAGCTTTGAACGACCAAGGAGACGCACATGTCGAAGCGACCCAAACTAACCACTGAGGCTGGGAAGCCCGTCCTCGACAACCAGCACTCGGAAACCGCCGGGCCCGCGGGGCCGGCGCTGCTGCAGGACCACCATCTGATCGAGAAGCTGGCAAGATTCAATCGCGAGCGGATTCCGGAGCGCATCGTGCACGCTGTCGGCAGCGGCGCGTACGGGTATCTCGAAGTGACGAACGCCCAAGTGTCGCAATGGACGAAGATGAAGGTGTTCTCGCCGGCCGGCAAGCGGACGCCGCTCTTCATTCGCTTCTCGACGGTCGCGGGCGGGCGAGGCGCCGCCGACACGGCGCGTGATCCGCGCGGCTTCGCGGTGAAGTTCTACACCGAGGACGGCAACTGGGACCTCGTCGGCAACAATACGCCGGTGTTCTTCTTGCGCGACGGCATCAAGTTCCCCGACTTCATCCACTCGCAGAAGCTCGATCCGTATACGAACCGCCAGGAACCCGACAACGTCTGGGATTTCTTTTCGCACTCACCGGAAGCAACCCACCAATTCGTGTGGTTGTTCGGTGATCGCGGCCTTCCGGCGTCGCTGCGGCAGATGGATGGCTTCGGCTCGCACACTTTCCAGTGGGTGAATGCCAAGGGCGAGCGCTTCTGGGTGAAGTTCCATTTCAAAACCGATCAAGGCATCCACTGCCTGACGTCCGACGAGGCGGCGGCGCGCGCCGGCAAGGACCCATCGGCCACCCACAAGGATCTCTACGACGCCATCGAACGCGGCGAATATCCGTCGTGGACGCTCAAAGTGCAGGTCATGCCCGAGGCGGCGGCCGCCACGTACCGTTTCAACCCCTTCGATCTCACCAAGGTGTGGCCGTACGCCGACTACCCGCTGATTCCGGTTGGCAAGATGGTGCTCGACCGCTTGCCCGAGAACTACTTTGCGGAAGTCGAGCAAGCGGCATTCGATCCGGCCAACATGGTGCCGGGCATCGGCCCGTCACCGGATCGCATGTTGCAGGCACGGCTCTTCGCCTACGGCGACGCGCATCGCTACCGGCTCGGCATCAATCACACCCGGCTGCCGGTGAATGCGCCCAAGGAGGTTGCAGGTGGCGCCAGCAACTACGGCCGTGATGGCGCGATGCGTTTCGACGCCAACGGCGGCCGCACCAAGAATTACGAACCCAATTCCTTCGACGGCCCAATGCAAACCGGTGAGCGGCACGAGACCGGCTTCAACGTCAGCGGCGCGACCGGACCGGCCGTGCCGTTCAGCCATGTCGAGGACAACGACTTCGTGCAGGCAGGCGCGCTCTACCGGGTGATGAAGGCCGACGAGCGCGAGCGGCTCGTTGCGAACATCGCCGGCAGTATGGCGCAAGTGGGGCGCGACGATGTCGTTGAACGATCGATCGGCCACTTCCGGGCAGCGGACGCGGAGTTCGGCAAGAAGCTCGCGGACACGGTCGCGGTCCTGCGTCGTGCAAGGAGTTCGAAATGAGCCCCCTGGGTTCGAGTCTGGCGCCGGACGGAGCCGGCGCGCCGGATGAAGAGGCGCTGGCCATCGCTCGCGCCGCCTTTCAGCACGCCCGGGCCGGCGACGCGGCCGCGCTACGCGGCCTTCTCGACCTCGGGCTGCCGGTGGACGCGCGCAACGAGAAGGGCGATAGCCTTCTCATGCTCGCGAGTTACAACGGCCATCTCGATGCGGCGCGTTTGCTCCTCGAACGTGGCGCCGACGCTGGATTGCGCAATGATCGCGGCCAGACAGTCCTCGCGGGCGCGGCGTTCAAGGGGGACACCGCCGTCGTGCGGCTCCTGCTCGAGCATGGTGCACCGGCGGACGGCGCGGCACCGGATGGCAAAACGCCGCTTTTCTTCGCCGCGATGTTCGATCGCATCGAAGTCATCGAGATCCTGCTCGCACACGGGGCTGTCGCTGATCGCCCGGACGCCGCCGGCGCGAGCGCTCTCGACCTGGCGCGCGGCATGGGTGCCGAGCGGGCCGCGGCCCGGCTCGCAACGGCACTGGCGGTGCGCGGCCCCGGCTAGTACGATGCGGCGCGCCGCCCCTTGGGGACAGGGGCGGCATCTTGGGCTCAAAGACGCGCCTGAATCACACCCAACCGCGGAGGCGTGACGTGTCGGACGCGACGTACGCACCCATCACGGGGCCATCGGACGAACGCACCCTCTTCGGACACCCGCGCGGACTCTACGTTTTGTTCCTGACCGAGATGTGGGAGCGGTTCTCCTATTACGGCATGCGGTCGTTGCTCGTGCTGTACATGGTGAACCACCTGTTTATCAATCCCGACGTCGGCCAGCGCGTTCTCGGGTTCAACGCCCTCAAGGGAGCGCTCGAGTCGGCGTTCGGGCCGCTCGCGGTCCAGCCTCTCTCGTCGCAGATCTACGGCATCTACACGGCACTTGTGTACCTGACGCCGTTCTTCGGCGGGATGCTCGCCGACCGGGTCCTCGGCCAGCGCCGCACCGTCGTGCTGGGCGCCATCCTCATGGCGATCGGCCATTTCTTGATGGCGAGCGAGGCGTTGTTCTTTCCGGCGCTCTTCTGTCTGATTCTCGGCAATGGCGCTTTCAAACCGAATATCTCGACGCAGGTCGGGCTCTTGTACAAGCAAGGTGATCCGCGCCGCGACGGTGCGTACACGATCTTCTACATGGGTGTGAACCTCGGCGCCTTTCTGTCGCCGCTCGTGTGCGGGACTCTGGGCCAGAAAGTCGGCTGGCACTATGGCTTCGGTGCGGCGGGCGTCGGCATGATCTTGGGTCTCATCCTGTACCTGTCGGGGCAGAAATACCTGGCGCCCGATGTCTTGACGCAGAGCCGCGCTGCGGCCGCGGTCAAGGTCAAGATGACCCGCGCCGAATGGTTGCGCGTCATGTCCTTGGTGCTGATCTGCGCCCTCAACGTTGTCTTTTGGGCGTGCTACGAGCAGCAGGGCAACACCATGCAGTTGTGGGCGGACCAGAACACGAATTGGACTTTCTTTGGGTGGACGGTGCCGTCGACGTGGTTCCAGTCGTTCAATCCCATTATGATCTTCATCTTCGCGCCGCTCTTGAACTTCTTCTGGGCGTGGCAATCGCGGCGCAAGCAAGAGCCCTCCAGCATCATGAAGATGGCGATCGGCTGTTTCCTGCTGGGGATGTCGTTCATCATCATGATCCTCGCCGCCCAGGGATTCACTCCCGACGCCAAGCGCAGCTTGCTGTGGCTCACCGGCACGACCTTCATCTTGACGATTGGTGAGCTGTACTTGTCGCCCGTCGGGCTGTCGTTCGTCACCAAGATCGCGCCGCCGCGCATGGTCTCCATGCTGATGGGCGTCTGGTATCTGGCGAATTTCGCCGGCAACTATCTCAGCGGCTATTTGGGCACCTTCTGGGAAAAGATGCCGCGCCAGGAATTCTTCCTGATGCTGACCGTGCTCGGCGTCACATCCGGGATCGCGATGTTCCTGATCGGCCGGCCGCTCAACAAGATCGTCGGCAGTCACGACCGCGGCGAAGTGGCGTGATGCGGCGCGAATCCCGGATGACGGGCGTTGCCGTCCGGGCCTCGAGGTCAAGTTGAACGGGCGAACGGCCTTCTATCCCTTGCGTTCCAGTGTCGCACCCGCTGGCGGGGTGGCGAGCCTGGACCTGCCGTCCGATCTGCAGGCGCGCACCAGCCACCGCATTCAACGGCTCGCGCTCGTACTCACGCTGCTGAGTGTGGTGACGACCATCCTGTCGTTCTTTTCACCGGGCAACGGCCCGCCGTCGCCGGTGGGCCGCGCCGGCGACCTGATGTTTTGTGTGATCTCGGCCGCAGTGTACTTGGCGGTGCGCAGCCGGCGCTTGGGCAATGCGCGGGTCCGCGATCTCGGCATGGTGTACGAGGTGTTGCTTTGCCTCAACATCTCGGTCGGCAGCGTTTGGGTATCCTGGCTGGAGACCGGACACTTGCCGCCGCTCACGTGGACGGCGGTCCTCATCGTGCTTTTTCCGCTCGTCATCCCGAGCCGGCCGCGACGGACGCTGATCACGGCTTTGGCCGGTGCGGCCACCGCGCCTTTGGGGCTCGGAATCCTGGCCGCAATGCATGCCATTCCGGTGCGGCCCGGCGACTACATCGACGTCGCGGTGCGGCCGCTCATGTGCGTTGCACTGGCCTACTTTGGGTCGCGCGTCATCTATGGGATCAGCATGGACGTCGCCCGGGCGCGCGAAATGGGCAGCTACCATCTCGAATCGCTCCTCGGTCGTGGCGGGATGGGAGAGGTGTGGCGTGCCAGCCACCGCCTGCTGGCGCGCCCGGCGGCAATCAAGTTGATCCGCGTCGACTGGCTCGTCAACTCACAGCCCGGCAACCGCAAGATCATTCTGGAGCGTTTCGAGCGCGAGGCACAGGCGACGGCCGCGATGCGTTCGCCACATACCGTGCAACTGTACGATTACGGCGTGACCGAGCAGGGTTTCTTCTACTACGCGATGGAACTTCTGGACGGGCTCGATCTGCAAGCGCTCGTCGAACGCCATGGGCCGCTGCCGCCGGAACGCACCATCCATCTGCTGGCTCAAGTCTGCCACTCGCTTGCCGAGGCTCACGGCAAGGATCTCATCCATCGCGACATCAAGCCGGCGAACGTCTACGTCTGCCGCTACGGCCGCGAATTCGATTTCGTGAAGTTGCTGGACTTCGGGTTGGTGGAGAGCCGGGCCGGTGCGGACGCGACAGAAACCATGGACGGCACAACGGTTGCGGTGGGCACGCTCGGGTACATGTCACCCGAACAAGTCCTTGGCAGCTCGCTCGACGCACGCGCCGACCTGTACTCGGTGGGGTGTCTCGCGTATTGGCTGTTGACCGGCCGCAAAGTGTTCGACGGTGAGAACCCGAACCGAATTCTCCTGCAGCACGTGCAAGCGGCGCCGGGCCCGCCATCCCAGTGGGCGTTCGGCGCGATTCCACCAGGCCTCGACGCGATCGTTCTCGCGTGCCTCGAGAAGGATCCCGATCGCCGGCCCCAGAGTGCCGATGCGCTGGCGCAACAGTTGATGCAATGCACGCCCACGGACGTGTGGAGTCCCGAACGGGCGGCCGCGTGGTGGAAAGCCCACGTGCCGGCAGCAGCGTGAATGTCACGGGGTCGAGAGCCGCACCGGCTTGCTGAATCCGGGATCGTCGAGTTCGAACTCCACCGGCACCCGGATCCAGTAACCTTCCGCAAGTTGGTATTGCTTGGGAAGCTGCAGACGCCATTGTTGAAGCGCTTC
The DNA here is from genome assembly GCA_031362565.1 of bacterium. GTDB lineage: Bacteria > Krumholzibacteriota > Krumholzibacteriia > JANLSU01. Next base: position 56,206 of record JANLSU010000130.1, read on the forward strand.
GATCGCGGTCAGCTCGAAACTGCGGGTCGATGCGATCGCGGGGTCGGCGGTTGCCTCTTGAACCCGGGCCTCGCCGACTTCGCCCTCCGCCGTGATTCGCAACGCGACGATGACTCGCCCCGAAATGCGGTGCTGCAACTCGTACTCCGGATACGTCGGCTTGACGAGTTTCAGAATGACGAACTGTTCCGAAAACGGCACATCGGGTTGCAATCCCGGTTCTTGGATGGGCGGATCCGCCTCTTGGTTGTCGGTCGACACGCCGCCTTCACCGTGCGTGCCGGCCGCGCCATCCACGCGTGACATGGGACGCGCGCCGTCGGGGCTCGGTGTGGATCGCGTCTTTGTGGCGTGGGCGCGATCGAGCTGCTGTGCCGGCGCACCGCGCGATTGCGCCGGCTGCTCGGCTTGCACCCGGTGCCGGGTGCTCTGTACACCGTTCTGCGGCGCTCTGAACAAGTAAGAGCGCATTGCATTCGCCTGTAGTTCGTCGATGTGGTCGGAGTAGTGCGTTGGCCCCAGATACCCGAGGAAGAGCGGCGGCTCGGGAATCGTCCGTGGCATGGAATGGAACAGGTTGAGGCGCGGCGAGAAAAAGACCAGGAACCCGATGAGCAGGTGGGTGGCGCCGGACGCAATGAACCAACGTCTCGACGTCGACGGCAACTCCTCCTCGGGCCGGCTCATGGTCCGCGTCGACACTGCAACCTTCCATTCGGGGGCATCTTGCGATTCTCCCGACTTGGGGCCCGGCGATGCCCAGAGTGTATCAAGAATGCGCGGCAGGTGTTGCAGGGCGCGCCGCCCGCTCAGCATTCGACGGGGCGCCGCGCTCGGCCGGGTCTCCGGGGGCAGAGGTTCCAGGCATTGGATATGCACAAAAACACCAGCTTGACGGTCCGGTACGTAATCGCTACAGTGATCTTGTTGAGACTGAGTCTCAATCGCAAGGGGTCTGCCGACGGAACCACGGCGCTGTCGCTCGAGGATCGATCGACGCGCAACGGGTCGGCGCCATGGCAACCGAGGGAGTTCGCGGATGCTGCAGGCATTCATCATCATTCTGCGCGAAGGCTTCGAGGCATTTCTGCTCGTGGCGATCGTGTTGGCCTACTTGCGACGGACCGGGCGCACATGGTCGATCCCGGCGGTGTACTGGGGCCTGGTCGCTTCGGTGGTGGCCAGCGTCGGGCTCGGCTACCTGCTGAAGAACGGTGTCGACGAAGCGCTGCTGCAGAAAGTCATCGGGGCACGTCTTGCCGCATCGGCAACCCGCTTCTTCAACATCGAGTCGTGGCGTGAGGCAGTCCTTGGCGTGGTGACGATTCTCTTCGTCGGCACGTTGGTGATCCATATGTGGAGAACCGGCCCGAGCGCCAAACGCGACATGGAGCAGCGCCTTGACGTCGCCGCATCGCGGTCGTCGCGTTTCCTGGCGCTGGGTGGCATTTTCCTGTTCACCGTCTTGATGATCACCCGCGAAGGCATGGAGACGGCGCTCCTGCTGTTGCAAGTTCACGACCGGCAATGGGTGTATGGCGCGCTGTTCGGGGTTGGAGCTGCCGCACTCATGGCGTGGGCGTGGTCGAAGTTCGGCCAACTCGTCAATCTGAAGCGTTTCTTCCAGGTTACCGCCATCTTCCTCATGCTCTTCATGGTGCAGGTTGCGATCTACACGTTCCACGAGTTCACCGAGGCGGGTGTGTTCCCGAACAGCGAAGCCCTGCACGTCGCGACCGAGCCGTTCTCGCCGGTGGGCCTTTACGGCAAATGGTTCTCGCCGCTGATGATCGCGGTCTGTGCTTGCTGGCTCGTGGGGGCGCATTTCGTGGATCGATCCAAGACCAAGTCCAAGCGCGGCCCTCTGCAACCGCTCGGCCACGGCTCGCACTGATTGGCGCTTCCTTAGACGAGGTCCGCCAGAAACGTGCGCGCCGGCATCAGGCGAATACTGCGGGAGACTTGCACGTCCTTGCTGCCGGTTGCGGAGAGCTGATACGCCGGCGTGTTTGGAAATCGGTCCGAGAGATATCGCAACGACGGCGCCACCTCTCGGTCGCTGAACTTGCACTCGACAAGCATGATCGGCTTGCGGTCCTCGACCACGACGAAATCGACCTCGCGACCGTCGACATCGCGGAAGTAGCGTAACTCAATCGACCGGCCGGCCGCATCGCGCTGGAAGTCCACCCACTTGAGAAGATGTGACCCGACCAAGTTCTCGAAACGGAACGCCTTGTCGGGCACAACGGACCAATCAAAATGGTAGTGCTTTCGTTCCTTCTTGACGGCCCGGGTCTTCGGCGCACCGAACGGCGCGACTCGGAAGATCCCGTACATCCGCTCGAGCACATCGAGCCAGCGAGACACCGTCTGGTGATTCAACTGTAGGTCCTCGCGCAGCGCGTTGACCGACAACGGGCTGCCGACGAGTTCCGGCAGGCGCAACACCAAGAGCTCGAGCGCGCCCAGGTTCTGAATGTTCTCGACTGCGGCGATCTCTTCGCGGACGAGCCGCTCTCGATAGTCGATCGACCAGCGCTTGGCTTGGATCGCGGACCCACTCAGGAACGGTTCCGGGAACCCGCCGAGTGTCAGCAGCGCCGTGAAGTCTGCGGCCGTAGTACCCAGTTCCGCCACCGAGAACGGATGCAGGCGCAGGAAATGATACCGTCCCTGCAGCGAGTCGCCACCGAAGCGGTACAGGTCGAGCCGTGCACTTCCGGTCACCAGGATGCGCTTCTGCGTGTGAAACTCATCAAAGACGCCTTTGATGTAGTTTCGCCAGCCACGATACTTGTGGATCTCGTCGAAGACGAGCAGCTTGGTGGACGGCAGCTCGCGCTTCAAAATGTGCTGACGCTGTGCTGGGATGTCCCAGTTCAGGTATCCAGCCGTCGAGCGCCCCAGGATCGCCTTCGCAAGGAAGGTTTTGCCAACCTGGCGAGGACCCCCCAAGAGAACCATTTTGCGGCCGAGATCGGCCCGGACTTGCTTTTCGAGGTAGCGTTTCATTCCGAGAGCCTATTCCGGTGGATCGTGAATTACAAGCGAGTTTATTACGGTCGATCGTGAAAAACTCTTGCTGGCCCACGCTGCGCCCAGGACGGCGCTGATCCGTTAGGATCTCCGCCGGACCAAAGGGAGAGCCCAATGCACGGCGACGCGTTTCTCGAAGCCTTGACGATCGTGCTTTGCACGGCCGGCATCACGACCGTGCTCTTCCAACGGCTGCGCCAGCCGGTGGTCCTTGGCTACATCCTCGCGGGTGTCATCGTCGGGCCGCACGTGCCCATTCCATTGATCGCGGACCCGGAGATCGTGCAGACGCTTTCCGAGGTTGGCGTCATCCTGCTCTTGTTTTCGCTCGGACTCGAGTTCCGCCTGCGGAAGCTGTTTCAGATGGGCCCGGGCCCGAGTATCACGGCGTTGATCGAATGCAGTGTCATGGTTTGGCTTGGCTTCTTGGTCGGCCGGGGCTTCGGATGGACGACGCGTGAGTGTTTCTTCGCGGGCTCGATCATCGCGATCTCGAGCACGACGGTCATTGCAAAGGCATTCGACGAACAAGGCATCCTGGGCAAGCTGCGCGAGCGCGTCATCGGCGTCCTCATCGTCGAGGATCTGATCGCCGTTCTCCTCATGACCGCTTTGACCGCCCTGTCCGCCGGCGACGGACTGGGAGTCGGGACGCTGGTGCGTTCCAGCGCGCGGCTGCTCATCTTCCTGGTGGCGTTCGGCGCCATCGGCCTCCTTGTCGTGCCACCGACGATCCGCGCTATTCAGCGTCTGCAACGCGCCGAGACGACGCTCGTCGCCAGCATCGGGGTGTGCTTCGCGGGTGCGCTCCTGGCGTTGAAGTTCGGCTACTCGGTGGCGCTCGGAGCCTTCATCGCCGGATCGCTGGTGGCCGAGTCCGGCGCCGAGAAGGCGATCGAGCCGCTCATCCATCCGGTGCGTGACATGTTCGCGGCGATTTTCTTCGTCTCGGTGGGCATGTTGATCGATCCGCACTTGATTGCCGAGCACTGGCAAGCCGTGGCAGTGCTGACGTTCGTGGTCATCGCCGGCAAAGTGATCGCGGTTGCGGTGGGTGCATTTCTCACCGGCAGCGGCACCCGGACCTCGGTACAGACCGGCATGAGCCTGGCGCAAATCGGTGAGTTCTCTTTCATCATCGCGAGCCTGGGCGTGGCACTCGGCGCGACGCGCTCGTTTCTCTATCCGGTGGCGGTGGCGGTGTCGGCACTGACGACACTCACCACCCCCTGGCTCATCCGCGCCTCGGGTCCAACGGCATCGTTCGTCGACCGCAAGTTGCCGCGGGCGCTGCAAACGTTCGGCGCCTTGTACGGCACCTGGATCGAGGGCTTGCGGAGCGCCACGCGGCAGAAAACCGAAACTTCGGCTATCCGCCGCCTCGTGCGGTTGCTCGCCGTGGATCTGCTGGTCCTCGCAGCACTCATCATTGGTGCGGCGCTTTCCGCCGGCACCGTCGTCGAGTTCCTCCAAGGCGGGCTCGGATTCGGTCCGCGGCTGTCGCAAGGGCTCGTCGTCGCCGGCGCCGCGGTGCTGGGGATTCCCTTGGTCGCCGGCTTGTTTCGCATCACCCGCCGGCTAGGAGCCTGTCCCAGTAACGGCGAGTGGGCAGGCGTTTCCCGCCGGTCGCGACCGGGAATCGGTGATCTGCTTGCGGTTGTCGCGGTGGCGAGATGTCACGAAACGTCTTGCGACGCAGCTCACGCCCTGGTTTGAGCG
>JANLSU010000033.1:0-45262 GCA_031362565.1 bacterium
TGAACAACGGTGCTGCGAAGATCATAACAGGCCCTGGTTCGATGGTAGATGGATTCTCGCTCGGTCGCATTGCGACCGAGCAGTATCGCGAGGCGCTGTGAGATTCGATGGCGCAGTTCCTCTCTCTCGCCAAGGAGGGCCTCCAGCGCCATCATGAGTTCAAGCAGCTGGTCGTCCGCGGTGCGCTCTTCGTGAGCGCGCAAATAGCGCCGCATCGCCAGTTGAATGTCACGGGGTGCGTTCAGGAAGAATTCAAAGTACTCGGCGAAGAGAGACCTCAGAAATGGCTCAGCGTTCGGATTGAGCCCCCAGTCATCCAGTTCCCAGTAGCCTTCGTGACCAGCGGCGAGGGGATGCGGTATTGACGGGCTCCCGGTGAAGGGCATCCAGGTAATCGCGTTATACGACCAACTACGAATCACGATTGGCTGCTCGAATGCCATCAGCAGGATGTGGATCGCTGCCATCGTTCTCGCATAGAGGTCCCCCGCATTCGGAGGCACATCCTTCGGAACCGAGTGCTTCACGCTCAAATAGACATCGGTCGGTCGGACCGGCATTCCGACGGATCGGCCGTAAGGCAATAGTTCCCATTGAATATGAGCAGCCCCGGGCCCGACCGCGCCCAGGGTCATGTCCGGCATAAGGGCGATCGGTTCACCTGAGTAGGACACGTTCGCAAGGAGCGTGCTCACTTGCCAAACCGCATGATCAGCGGTCAAGTACTCAAGGATTGGAGTGGCGCACTTGAGGGCTTTCTCCTCGTCCCAGGTCGGAGGCTCCGGCGCGGCGAGCAGACACTCCAATGGCCCGAAGAGGTAGAAGAACAGCACGTTCTCCGGCGTGTCGAGGTATCCGTGAAGTCCGTTGTTGAAAGTTTCTTGGAGATGCTGCGTCAACGCTTGCGTCTCAGGAAGGGCCGCCAGGTCACGCATTGCACTCTTCAGGACCAGCGTCCAATTGACTACCCGTACGGCGTCTTCTGCGTATCCTCCGTTGCCATCCCACCGCACGACGTACTGCGACCGCATAGGGACGTCTTTGCCCTGACCCCGCTCAAGGGCGATCGGGAACCCTTTCGCGAGATAATCGAGGAACAGCTTCTCGGCCGTGGTCATTCGTCCGCCTGCCTCGACTCGAGCCTCACGTTGCACGGATCACACGGATTCCGCCGCCTGCTACCGTTTTGCTACCGTTTCAGCGCGGAAATGCGCTCCCAAGTGCTCCCTGCTGTTCCCTCTGACGCGACCATCGATTCGCACGCAACTCGTTGACCGATCTCGTACTTCGTTCTCGCGACATCACTTCGGTGGCTCGGCGCTAATCCATGTGAAAAGTGCTCGACCGAGTTAGAAGTCCGCTGCTCTATCCAACTGAGCTACAGCCGCGCCTATAGCGATCGGGACGTCGGGACCAACACGCGCAATCGCGCTCGTTTGCGTGACCCAGGGTATGCCGGATCAGCTTCTCGCGCCAGCCTTGCGCTTGGCTCGCGAAACGATTGTGACCTCCAGATGACCGTCCAGAGCTGCGGCAATACGTTGCAACATCCGTAGCGAATGACCTTCGTAATCGGCGTCCTCGAGCCTCGCGATCACGGACTGGGTCGTACCAACAAGCTTCGCGAGTTGGGCTTGCGTTAGTCCCGCCGCGCAGCGCTTCTCATGGATCATCTGAGCCATGCGGAAGTTGAGACGATCCCGCGCAATCGTATCGCGGAGAGATGAATCGCGACCCGTCACCCCGTCGAGGATTTTGAGCGCATCCTTCGTTCTAGCCATTTAGCAACTCCTCCTCGTAGGTGTGCGCCGCAGGATCCGCCTCGAAAGTCACTTTCCGGTCCAGCGCACGTGTCAAATCGCTCTTTGGGATAGCGGCTTCCTTGGTCAAGGCGTGAGTGAGAATCGCGATGTTTCGTCCGTGGAAGAAGTACAAGACTCGATAGTTCTCGCGCCCCACTCTCGCGCGAAGCTCATACACCCCATCCTGCAGGTAGTCGGCCAAGGGACGGCGAAGTTCGTGCCCTTGAGCGCCGAGCTCTTGGACCGCGGCGACGCACCGTGTGTAGGCTCTCCGGTTGGTTCTCCGGAGGTCGCGAAGCCAGGTAAGCACCGGTACCTCGCCGTTGGCAGCCTTGTAGAAATACAGCGCAGTCCGCGGCATTCCATGTTCTCAATATAGCATGTTTGCGATAACCTCGCAAGCCGGTACAAACCGGCGCGGTGAAAACGGCTGCTACCGTCTTGCTACCGATTCAGCGCGGAAACGCACACCCTTCCGTTCTCTCGCGCTCCCATGAGGACGATTCGAGGTCCGGAGGATACCGCATTCGGGCACGCGCTTCGAGCGCTCGAAATTCGGAGCCTGCGACCGTGGTCGACCGCACATAGGACGATCGCGAAACCGGTTCGCCGCCGATGTGTGGATTGCTTCCTCCGCGGGATCACGGCACTGAAGGCGGCCCTCCTCGCGGAGAAGAGGACCGCCTCCGCCGACACTCCACGACCCGCCGCGTGGCGGCGAGCGCCCGTCCTCCTACCGCACCGCCAGCGCCTGCTGCAACGCCCGGATCTGCTCCGCCCCCTCGCGCACCTCGAGGCTCGCCCCCTTGAGGCATCACCAATCGGCTCCGCTCTCCCGCCCAGGTGATCCTTCAAGAACTGCTCGACCACCGCGTAGCACGAGATGTTGTTCTGCGGATGGAAGAAGGTCAGGTGCCCCTCGTCCGGGTAGACCATGAACGTCACCGGGATTTTCCGTTCCTTCATCTTCGCAACGAGTTGCTCCCACTCAGGCAACGTGACGCGAACGTCGTTCGCCCCGTGGACGATCAAGAGCGGCTTCTTGATGTTCTCGACGTAGGTGATCGGTGAGCGGCTCAACAGGAACTTCTTCCCCTCCGACGTGCGTGGGTCGCCGATCCGCTGGTACATGATGTCCATCGCCGGACCCCAATATGCGGGGAACGACGCCAACATCGTCACCAAGCTCGAGACCCCGAAGATGTCGACGCCGCATGCGAAGGTGTCCGGCGTGCGCGCCAGCCCCCAGAGGGTTGCGTAGCCGCCGTAACTCCCGCCCATGATCGCGATCTTATCCTGCTGGGCGATGCCCGACTTCACGGCCCAAGCGACCGCATCCATCAGGTCGTCGTGCATTGTCCCGCCCCACTGTCCGTTCGAGGCGTTAATGAAAGCCTTGCCGAAGCCGGTCGAGCCCCGGAACTCGGGCATCAGCACCGCGTAGCCACGGTTTGCAGCCCATTGGTGCCACGCACTGAGCCCCAGTTGTCGCGGTACCACGGACCACCGTGTGGCATGAGGACCATGGGAAGAGGTTGATCGGGGATGCCATCGCCGTTCGCGTCGCTCCCGACCGGCAGCGTCAAGTAGCAGACCATGTCGAGGCCGTCGCGGGTCTTCAGGATGGGTGAATGCATCTTCGCGAGCTGGAGCGACTGGAGCGCCTTGCGGTTCGTGAACAGGAGCGAGGCGCGCTTCGACGGCCGATCGTAGAGGTAGAAGCGATACGGGCCGTCGTCCATCGAATAGCCGACCACCCACCGCTTGTCGTCGAGCGACGTCGAGAGGACCGGCACTTCCCCAGCGGCCACGGTCTTCAGATAGTCGAGATCGCCGGTGATCGCCGCATCGACGACCTTCCAGCTCCGGCGGTCGTAGTTGAAACTGACCGCCCGCACCCGCCCCGTCGTGGGTTGCGTGAAGATGTTCTCGGCATCGGCACGCGGGTCCTCCGCGAGGACCACCCTCTTGCCGCTCGCGAGATCGATCGCGGTGACAACCGAGGTGTTCCGCTCCCGGCTATCGAACATGTAGAGGATCCTGCCGTCGGCATCGAGCCCGATGGGACCGGTGTTGAAATTGTCCGTCGCCGAGATGTGGGTGTAGTTCACGTACTTCCCGTCGTCACCTCTGCGGAGCACTTCCTGGCTCCCATCTGGATTGGCCGTGGTAGCGAACCGGAGGTTGTAGTCATCGTCCACGAGGTAGCCCAAGTAACCCGGGTTTTCTTCGACCAGCGTGTCCTTGCCGGTCGTGAGGTCGATCCGATACGTGTCGTAGAGATGTTTGTCCCGATTGTTCAAGCCGACGAGAACCACGTTTGGCAGTCGCGAACTCACCCCCATGACCTCCGCCCTGACTCCGTCGTAGGGGGTGAGGTCCTTGATCTCCCGGCTCGCGAGATCGATGCGGTAGAGATGATGGTTCTCATCGCCGTCCTTGTCCTTGAGATAGAGGATGTGGCGGTTGTCGTACGCCCAGAAGTACTGGAGAACCCCGCTGCCTTTGTCGGCGGTAATCGCTTTCGCAGCCAAAGGATCGGTGGCCGGGCCGACCCAGATGTTGAGCACGCCGTCCATCGGTGCGAGGTAGGCGAGCTGTGTCCCGTCGGGTGAGATGCGGGGAGCGGCGCGGTCGGGGCTGCCAAAGAGCACGGTGCGGGGGATGAGCGGGACCTCCGCCGCATGGGCCGCGGCAGCCATCGCGCCGGCACCAATTCCGGCTCCGGCTGCGACCATGGCAACGAGCACAAGCAGTTCGTAGCGTCTCCTGAAAGGATTCATCGGATCACTCCTGTGGTTTCCGTCCTTCATGCGCACGACGACGCCGGTCCGATTTTCGGATCGGACCGGACTGGACAGGTCTGGTGGACGAGGCGAAGCCGGGCGAGGTCGGGGCCGCCAAGAGACCGCGGCATCGTTGCGCCGCGGCCCGTTTACAATTACATCATTATGTGAATTAATGTCAAGGCTGTGGCAAATCCCGCGTTGCTGTAGCTTTCAGGATTGAAACGCGCTGGCGAGGGCCACTCACCGCGTCCCCAACCGCTGCCGCCATCCCATGCGCACGCAAAGCGGCTGGGGATTCGACTGCAGCTCGGACTCGCCCAAGTCACTCGAAATCGCCCACCGTGATCGGACGCCGATTCGCGGGTCACGCCTGGAGTCAGTGGGGCTGTTGGTTGGCCGCTGGGCGGATCCGGCCTGTGGCGCCTGGACTGCTCGCGCCGCTCGCGCGCAAATGGCCGACGAGGACCCGCAGGCATTCGCGCGGTACGCCACGGCCGGCAACCTTCCATCCGAGTTCTTGGTCGGTAAGGCGCGCCAGGTCCTGAAGAGTCGGCGATTCGAGACGCGATCCCAGGGACGCGTCTGCCTGACAAGGCATTTGGTCGCCATGGCCGCTGTGCCGCATGGCGAGCACATAGAAAGCGATATCCCACCGCTCCGCTGGCGACAAGGTGTCGAATGCCGGCATCGCAGTACCAGGCACTCCAAACGTCATTCGATTGAACACCTGATAGGGCGACAAGGTTGTGTCGAGTTCCTCCGCCGTCAGATCGGGTGGCGGTGATGCAAGACGAACAGCAATGCGCTGCGCACGTCCGTCGCCTGCGTGACACGCGGCACATGCCTCCATGTAGAATTGCCGGCCGCGAACGAGGTCCGGTGCCTCATCGGGCCACAATTGCAAATCATGGACCTGCACCAGCTCGCGCTGTAGTGCGTGCACGATCGTGACCACCGCCTGCGGTGGCGCCTGCTCGGTGACAAGGCGTTCAAGTTCACGGAGTTGCACCACGAGCGAATCCGGAGGTGACGCATCGTTGTCCACGGTGAGGGCAGCGTGAACGTCGTCGACGAACCCGAGCTGTTCCGCGTATTCATCCGCATTGAGAACCGTGCCGCTCCCACTCACTGCGCGCGAATAGTCGCCGCCAACATACTGGAGCAAGCCAAGGGCTCGATGGATGGAAGTATGGCTTGGGGATGGGCGATGGAGAGTTCTGAGTCCACACGCCGCACCGAATGCGGCTACGAGTAGCGGGAGTACGACAGCGGGGACCAGTATCTTCGCCTTTTTCATTGTCATTCCTCGCAAAGGCGCAATGAGGAGTCCGTGGACAGAAGTGCGTCCTGTGCCTTGGAGGCATCGACCCGTACGGGAGGCCGACCCCTGCCACGGACCCCAATCACTCGAGCGGTCGCCTGGAGCCGAGATGCGCGCGCCAGCCAACAACCTGGCCGTCGGGCAACTTCACCCAGTGACTCTCATCGCTCCGTGGAAGGGATCGACTCGATTGCCACTGGAGATGAACCACGGTCAGACGGCCGTCCTCGATGACCACGGGCACCTTCACCACGGGAAACTTCTCCGCTCTCGCTTCCACGAGATACGTCCCCTCCGGCAGCATGACCGCCGTTGGCTCCTCGCTCGCGATACTGATGCGGCCATTCGTCCTGACGTTCTTGAACAGGCTGCCATCACTTGAATAGATGCGGTAGCCCGTGAAGCACACCGGCCCCTCATTTCCGAGTTCTTCGGTGGGCGTATAGATCTTCAGAATGCCGTTCGCGGTCGCCTTGCCCTGCGGCGTGGGTCCGACAGGCTCGAGCACCACAGGTGGACCCGGTGCACAGCAGACAGTCATGAGGGAAAGAACACCGAGCACACTGGAAAGACTTGCCTTCATTTTCATGACAGTCCCACTTCCACCGGCGACAGAATCGAGGCGAGCAGGGTCGGTGTTCCGACCCGCGGCGCGGACACCAAGGCCGCGTCACTCTGCTCGTTCGTTCCTTGTCATTCTAGCGGGGTGGACCACGGCGGATGTCATTCCTGGGTCCTGGGAGTGTACCGGCGCCGTAACAATTTGTTGGCTGCAGCGTGGCACGCCGGCCGTGACCGTCAGGGCAGCTCGATGAGGATCAACGGAACAGCGTCTTGAGAACTCCCCACGACGTCGCCGTCACGCCGAGCGGGCAATCCTCCGTGCATGCGCTGCTCTCGTCGTCATAGAAGGGGCCTGGTTCGTCGGCCGTCTTCTGGATCTCGGTCGCGCCCATCTTGCCGATATACAGCATCTTGGCGATTGCCCGGCTGCCGGTGCCATCCGGCGCAACGGCGGCGTCGAGCCGTTGTTGGAGAGTCTTCCATTTGTTCTTGAAGTCCGTACCGACAAGCGTCGTCCCGATCGCCGCGCTCGCCGCCGCGGAGTCGGCGGCGCTCATCGTGGCGCCGGCGCGCTTGCGCCAGGCGCGACGCGCGATGGTCACGGCGTTGACGTTCGTCGAGTTGATCGTCGAGACCGAACCACCGAGGGCGACGATTGCGTCGCGCAGCGTCGTCGCTACAGATGTGACTCCGCCGCCGGATGCGCCGGCCTGACAGACAACGAGATGGATCGTCATGTTCGTCTTGGCGGGCTCGCCGTCGAGCGGGTAGGCGTCGGGGATACAAGCGTCCGTGACGCCAGTGCCGGTCCCGAATCCCTTGTACTTCGTTGCGCCGATCGCGATGACGCCCGTACGCCCGTGCAACAGGACGACGAGCACTCCACCATCGGCCTTCAAGAGATCGAAGCCGCCGGCGAAGGTGTCGCCGGCACCGATATCGACTGCCCGCTTGAGGCCGTCCGCTGACACGAGCGGCGGTAGCACGTTGGTCGCACCCGGATCGGGATTCCCGAAAGCGTCGAGGAGCCCAAGCCTTTGGCGGGCGAGCCCCTCGTCCTGATTGTCCTGGTTGCGCGTCGTGTCGTAGATGATGACTTCCTCGAGATGATCCGCCCGCAGCGTGCGTGGAGCCATCGCCAAGCTCGAGAGCACCAGACCGAACGTCGCGACGACGAGCCTTCGAGTGTGTGAGAGCATGTGAATCCTCCAGATGAAAACTCCAGCGCCCAGTCGACGGCACGCAAGGCGTGCGGCCCCCCTGGAGCGCGATGGCAGTCTCTCGAGGACGATAGTTTGCAGCGTGCGGCAAGAGTGTGTCAACTGGCGCCAGGTTGCCAAGTTCGAAGTACGGCGCCACGCCATGGCCGGCGTTTGCCGCCGTTTTCAGGCTGGAGGCGGACCCGCGCTTCGCGGGGTGTACAGTCAACGAATCAACGTGACCTTCTGCGCAAATGAGCGCGTCCCCGCCTGCGCCCGCAGGAAGTAGACGCCCGACGGCAGCCGCCGGCCGTTGTCGCCCCGTCCATCCCAGGTGACCCCGTGCGCACCCGCCGGACGCATTGCCTGCGCGAGGCGCGCCACAACCAGCCCGCGCAAGTCGTACACGGAAATATCCACGTTGGACGGCGTCTCGAGGCGGTACTGCAGCGTACTGGTACCGCGTAGCGGTGTGCGCAGCGGCGTCACCCACGCCGACGAGGCCGCGGCGTCGGGGACATCCACCGGCATGCAGGGAGCTCCGGTGCACAGTCCGGTCTTGGTGGCGATGTTGCGCCAGTCGTACGCGTGTACGGCACGATCGTCGTGCGCCGCGAACAGGACTCCCTGTGGGAAATTCGGCAACGGCGTTTGCACGAGCACAATCCCGTCGGTGGCTTCCGCTGACCCTGAGAAATTCCTCAGGAAATGGAAGTCTTGGCGATCGAACACTTCCCATTCGACCGGCGACGCCATTTGGTCGGTTACGATCACATACCCGGTGCCGTTGCCGGTGTCGTAGATCGCCATGCCTTCGGTGTCTTCGACGAAATGCCCGGCGCCGAAGCGATTGATCAACGTCCCTTGGAGATTGAACACCATGACGTCCGAGGCGTTCTCGTCGCAGACAAGAGCCCGCGCGTTGACGGCGTCTACCATGATCGTTTCCAAGATCGCGCCCGCCGGAACCGCAAACGTGAGAGACTGGGTGCCAACGACGCCCTGCGGACCGGGGCCGACGTCGAACACATAGACCTTTTGTATTGCGGGACCCGTGTCGGTGATCCAAATCCGCAGTTGCGGGCCGTCCCACTGCAACGCGATGCCCATCGGCTTATCCAAGACAGCGCTACCGATGGATCCGAGATAGAAGCCGAACGGCATTGCGAAGACCGACACGCGGTGATTGTCGCGTTCGACGACGAACGCAACGTCCTTGAGCCCGCCGCCGGTCTGTACTCCGTAGGCTACCGACACGGCGTTCGGCCGGGCGAGGTATCCTGGAGTGGAACCAGTCCCACCCAGGCGTCCCAGGTACACGTTGTTGATCGCATCGTGAATCTCGATGAAGTTCTGCGTCTTGTCCGTCACGAGCAGGTAGGTGGACTGCGGATTCGGCGCGATCCAAACCGCCGGCGAGTCCAGGTCACCGTGGCCGCCCGGTGGGACAGTGGTTTCGTAGGACAGCGGGACTGAGACCGCGAGTGCTGGGATCAAACTGGCACTGCGGAGACGGCGCCCCAAACGAGCAATGGAATTCGACGCGAACAGCATCGCGCTTCTCCAAGAAAAGGATGTGGGGGGGCGCCGACCGGCCCGGCGCACGCAGATGCCGCGCCCGAACCGGAGTCCATCATACCACGAACAGCGCGGGATGTTCAGCGCCCAAGAGTCAGCTTGCGCGTCGCGCGAGCGGACCAAGCGGCCGCGAATGCCCGTTCCCCGCGCCTGACCGCGGATCGCAACTCTGTTTGCTCACCGCCCGAGCCCATCGCTATACTGTGCGCCCGGCGCGCGGCGCTACGGCGCGCAGGTCGATTTCTCGGAAGGAGCACCTGTGCGAAGATTTCTGATTGCAGCAGTAGTTGCCGGTTGCCTGCCCGCTTCCAGTGCTTGCGCCGCCCGAATCTTCGGCGATATCCGCCTGGACGGGAAACCGGTTCCTGAAGGCCTGCTGATCATGGTGACGCGGGTCGTAGCGCCGCCCGCAGGCGACGCGAAAAACAAGCTCGAGGCCACCCCCGGGCCGACCGACTCGACGGTCACCGACAAGGTGGGGTCGTACAAAGTGACGGTCAAGGACGAGGGCAAGTGCAAACTCACCCTCGTGTACGAGAAGAAGCCGGTGTCGCTCGAAGTGTTCTCGTACGCGGAGGCAACCCGCTACGACCTGATTCTCGAGAAGAAAGCCGACAAACTGACGTTGCGGCGGAAGTGACGTGGAGCCCGCCCATCGGAAGGATTCTTGGGACCGGCTGCAGATTGTCCTGCAACCGCTCGGCGGCTTACTGACGGCCGGGGCGATCGCCATCTTCGGCTTCGTGACGTCGAGCAAACTCGATCAGCGGCAGACGCTCGAAAACAATACCCGGCTGTACTCGGAGCTGATGAGCCGGCGGGAGGAATCAGAGAGCGCCCTGCGCAAGGACATGTTCGTCTCGATCATCAGCTCGTTCTTGAATCACGGCGGCTCGGACCTGAACTCCGACGTGCTCAATCTCGAATTGCTCGCCTACAACTTTCATGAGTCGCTCAACTTGAAGCCGCTTTTCCTGGACCTCAAGCGGCGGATCAGCAAGGACATTGCGACCGCGAAAACGCCCGAGACACGCACCGAGGATCAAGACTACCTGGCGCGGCTCGAGCGGGTGTCGCGCGAGATCACCCGCAAACAGATGATCGTTCTCGAAGGCGTGGGGAGAAAGTTCGACCGCACCGTCGATCTGAGCGGCGACCCTGAAGGCACCTCGCTCGATGCCGCGACAATGACGCTCGATTCGGTGCAAACCACGTTCGGGATCGACGTCTTGCAGGTGGACCGCGCCAACCGCGAGATCAAGCTGGCGCTCAATATCGAAACCCCGGACCCCGAACAGGGCCGGCAGACCAAGGTCGCGACCTTTGTGGTCAGCTACTTCGACTTCCCGATGATCGACAACGTCCGGCTGGTGCGCGGCCAGCGCTGTGCGGTCGTTCTCAACAACTTCTCCGATCAATCGGCCGATCTGACCGTCGTGCTCTTCCCGGGCGCATACGCGAGCCTCAAGGAAAAGCCGTACTACAACGAGGTCATCGAGAACGTCTTGAGCGCGAGCAAGAGGCTGTCACGTTAACTCGGCTCGCGGCCGTGGCTTTCCCTGGCCCAAGTGCGCGAGCGGTACGCGATCCCGCCCCGGTAGGGCGGTGCGATCGCACGGCGAGGTTGCCGGCGAATGGGCCCGAGTGTTATCGTCATGTTGCTCCACTGGAGAACAATGTGTTCGGCATCATCGAGTCGCTTCGGCGGGGTCGGCGTCACCGGCCACCCCTGGCGTCGCGCGGGTCCAGTCTGGTTCTCCTCTCAATCCTCGCGCTCGGGACTGGGCCGGCGGCTGCGGTCGGCAGCCAGATGTTCGCGACCGTCCCAGCGAGCACGGGAGAAAAGCCCCAGTCGAAGCTCTGGTACCACGACGGATCCTATTGGGCGATTCTGCAGGGGCCGAGCGGCGTCGCGTTCTACGAGAAGGTCGCTAGCACCTGGCAGCTCAAGACGTTCGCCAACGCGATCCTGGCGTCCACCGGCAATGCCGACGTGAAGTGGAACGGCACGAATCTCTTCGTGCTGAACTACGCGAACCCGCCCCGACTCTTCAAGTACAGCTATAACCCCGCCACCCGCGCCTGGGTCCTGATTGCGGGCTTCCCGGTGACCGTCCCGAATCCGACCAATTCCGAGACCATGGTGTTGGAGCAAGACTCGACGGGACGCCTGTGGACCACCGCCGAGGGTGGCGGCAACATCAACGTGTACTATTCGACGAGCGCCGACCACCTCACTTGGACGACGACTCCGGTCGTCCTGCAAACCGGCGTCAACGCCGACGACATCTGCTCCATTGTCGCTTTCGGCCTTCACGGGTGCCGTGTTAGCAACAGGTTCGTATTGTTACCAGGTGACGGCGATCAACGTTCAAGGACTGAAAGGCGCGCCGTCGGCAACGGCTTGCGTGACCGTGCTGCCGCCGATCCCGGCGCCACCGCAGGGGCTCGTGGCGCAGCTCGTCGCAGTCCCTGGTGCGCCGCTGCCAGGTGCGGCGGCGTATACTTGCGACGCCGGCTCGGGCCAGTCGATCGCCGACGTCCTCGGCAACACTCACACAGGCCAGCTCGGAATTTCCGCAAGCGTCGACCCACTCGACCCTCATTGGGCGGCGGGACTCTTCGGCACGTGCCTGCGCTTCGACCCCATCGGCACGCGCGCCTCGGTTCCCGATGCAGCGGACCTGCGCTTCGTGGCGAGTTTCACTCTGGAGGCGTGGATCGCCCGGGATGTTGCGAACGGGACCCGATGCATCGTGGCCAAGGGACTCGAGGGATCGCTCAACTACGCGCTCGTGGTGGAGGCGAGCGGCGTGTTGCGACTACGCTGGCATGAGCCGGATGGCGCCGAACATGGCACCACGTCCGCGTCCACCGTTCCAACCGGTGACTGGCACCACATCGCGGCAGTTCACGATGCCGTGGCGCACGAAAGCCGCGTCTATATCGGTGGAGCGCTCGTCGGTTCGGCACCGGATAGTGGCGTGCCGGCGACCGACGCTGCGCCGCTCGTGATCGGCGCGCTACAGACTGCGGGTGGCTACAGACTGCGGGTGGCTACACACAGCACTTCGGCGGCTCGATCGATCTCGTGCGAGTTGCGCCTGCCGCTCTGTACTCGGGTGAGTTCTCGCCACCGCAATCGTTCGACGCGCCATCCGGCCACCGCGTGGACCTTACTTGGACGCCGGCCCCGGGCGCGATTGTCGCGGGATACAACGTCTACCGGCAGGTCAACGGCAGTTCACCGGTTCTTTTGAACAATGCGCTCGTCGCCAACGCGCTGTTCACCGACTCGACGCCTCCCAACAGCGCACCCTGCTACAGCGTTGCGACGGTCGACACCCTGGGGCGCGAAAGCGCCAGGACGGCGCCGCAGTGCATCCAAGTGCAACCGACCGACACCGCAATCGCGCCGTTGACCCCCGACTTCGGGCTCGCAGCGTCGCCCAACCCGTTCAATCCGATGACGACCCTGGTGTTCGACCTACCGGCTCCGGCACACGCGCGAATCGTCGTGTACGACGCCCGCGGCCGGCGCGTGGCGACGCTGCTCGATGCGGAGCGCGCCCGCGGACAGCACCGCGTGCGCTGGCACGGGCTGACGGATGGTGGCATCGCGGCGCCGTCCGGGGCGTATTTCGCTGTCTTGTTTGCTGGCAACGCCCGCGCCCAGTGCCGGTTGGTGCTGCTCAAATAGGGCCGCGGACGCTGGGCGACGATCGCAATCGGCGCCCGACGGTCTCTTTTCAAACGAGGACACCGCGCGGCGCCTTGGTCGCTTGGAGCCGGCGCATGCGCTATGGTGCGAGCAGCGCATTTGGGCTTCGATCGAATCCGGAGGGGTCGATGATGAAGCACCGCTTTTTGATCGGGCTCCACGTCGCGCTGGCCACGACGTGGGCTTGCGTGTCCGTCTCACACGCGGTCGAAATCATGGTCTACGGCGCCGTCAGCTTGACCGAAGCGTTGCGCGAGAATGCCGCCGCTTACACCAAGGCCACCGGCGACCAAATCATTTTCAACTTGGGTGCCTCGAGCATGCTGGGACTGCAGATTCAGGCGGGCGCGCCGGCCGATGTCTTCTTTTCGGCCGATGAGGCGACGATGGACAAGCTCGAGAAGAAGGGCCTGCTGCGGCCGGGAACTCGGCGCAGTGTGCTCTCCAACACGCTAGCAGTCGTCGTCGAAGCCGGGAGCGCTCTCGAGCTGCAGGCCACACAGGACCTCGCGCGTCCCGGAATCCGGCACCTGGCGATTGCGGAGCCCACGACCGTACCGGCCGGGGTCTACGCCAAGCAGTATCTGAAGGACGCGGGGCTCTGGAACGCCGTGATCGACAAGGTTGTACCCACCGAGAATGTCCGCGCGGCACTGGCGGCCGTCGAGTCGGGAAGCTGCGAAGCCGGCATCGTCTACCGGACCGACGCCCTGATCTCGAAGCGGGTGCAAATCGCCTTCGAAGTGCCGCGCGAACAGGGTCCGAGCATCTCGTATCCGATCGCGATTCCGACTGCCGCCAAGCAACCGGACGCGGCGCGGCGATTCCTCGCGTTTCTCGCCTCGGACGCCGCACGCCAGGCCTTCGTCGCGCACGGCTTCTTGGTCTTGGACGCTCCAAAGCCCTGACAGGAGAACGCGTCGCGCCCGCCGCTCGTACCAGCCTAGCCGTGCGTCCAGTCCGTCCACGCCATATTCTTGCCCGAGCTGACGCGACCGCCGTTCCAAAGCGACGTGTGATAGACGTGGTCGATGAGCGGCACCATCCATGTGTCGTCCCCACCCGCCGGGTAGTCCGCCATGGCGTACAGCCAACCAAACGCACGAAGCAGCGCCTTGTCGGACCAGTTCCACACGTCGTAACCGGCGCGCGACAAGATCACGGCTTGGACGGTGGCGCCTTGGAGCGCCTCGTAGACGTAGTTCTCTTTTGGCGGCGGCCAGAGGAAGTCGCCCGAACGCCGCTGATCGTCGGGAAGGACGCCGTCGATGGGGTGCCCGAACTTCGATGCACCGCTCGGATTGATTCCAACCGGGTGCGCGCCGTCGCTTTGCCAAGACACACTTGCGTATTGAAAACCCGCATACGACGCGCGGTCGCCGAGCCAGCCGTGGAATATTTTAGCGGTGCGCTCTAACTCCACACGATCTCCCAAGTACGCAGCGACGGCGGCGCGGCTGGCGCCGGCATGCGTCCCCCAATTGTTGGGGCGCTTTTCGTGTGTCGATCGCAACGACGCGCCGTCCAGATTCTCGCTCAGGCATGCGCGCAGCCAAGTGCGGAAGATCTGATCCTCGCTGGGCTCCAGGCCCACAAGATCGGCAGCGATCACATAGGCGGCAAGTTCACGCCCGAGCGCCAAGGTGCGGCCCCCGACTTCCGTGCCGATCGCCGCCATGCACTGGGCGCGCACTTCGTCGCGATATCCCGCCTGCCCAGTACGAGCGTAAACCAGTGCCTTCGCCAACACGTTGACGTTGTTCTCCTGGTCCTGGTCTTTGAGATTCGGAACCCCCGCCGGGGCATCGGCGTGCTGCTTCAACCGCTTCCAAGCAGGGCCGGACATCGGCAGGGCCGCGAGTTCATCGGGTGAGATCCAAATACCTTTTGAAGCCGCCGGTTTCCCGGCGTGCGCTTCCAATCGGAGCGTGGAGCCTTCGACTACTTGCTCCGGCACACCAGTCAAACGGTCGCAACCGCAATACGCCAGCGCAGCCACGGCTACGACGATGACTCGCCTCACGGAGTCGCCTCCCTCTCGATGAAATCAGGTCGAAAAGACCGCGCCCGTCACCAAGGTGAAGCGGTTTGATCGGGGTACCGCTCGACGGCGCAGCAATCGCGGCGGAAGGTTCGGCAAGCCCTTCAGCCTTGGTCGAAAGTAAAGCGAAGGCGTTGACTACGCAATCGTAATGCGCCACTTCGAAGATTCTCGCGGGAGTGGAATCGACTACCGGCTATCCGCCGGTTTTGCGCCACAATTCGCGCGATACAGTGTGTCAAATATTTGACGCGCCATCTCCGGCGAAGCGATCCGGCCGGTTGGCGGGAGACGCGCGGGTTCGCGCCAAAGCGGTGCGGCGGCATATCTCTTGCCCTGCCCGTGTTCCGGAGGTAGTCTTCTGCCCATGAGCCGTGTCCTTTGGTTCCTCATGGTCCTCGTGGCGCTGATGATGGCGCCGGCCCTCTGCCAGAGCGGCGTGCTGGCGCACGATTGCGCTTGTACTGCCGGCGTGTCGGATTGCGGTCACGAGGCCGCGTGCTCCGAAGATCCATGCGGATGGCCTGCGACTGTGAGTTTCCGCGCGGCTCCCCAGACGCCCGCGCCGGTTGTTGCGCGGATGCCACTGTTCTTTGCCCCACAAGCCATGGCCCGCCCGGCTCACCTCGTGAACCAGCGCGCCGATCGCTTCGACCTCGTCCGTCGCGACGTCGAAGCGGCGACGATCGTTCTCCTCGTCTGATTTCCTAGTACCACATTCGCAGTTGCCCTCGGTCTCGTTGGCTTTCGCCATGCGAGCCAGGCAGCGTATTTCCTTTCTAGACAAGGAACGAATCGATGGCGCGACGATTTCAGCAACTGTTTTGCGTGCTGCTGGTGGCCGGAACATCGGCCGGAACCGGGATCCTTGCGTACGCGCAATCACCATCCGAAGCAATGGCAAACCCCATCGCAGAGCCGGAGCGTCCGACCCTTCGAGTCGCTCTCGCACTCGCCTTGGCAGGTAATCCGTCGCTTCTGTCCTGGCCCTGGGAACTTCGGGCCCTGGAAGCGGATTCACGGCAAGCCTCGCGCCGGCCGAATCCACAGGCTGAAGCCTTGGTCGAGAACATTGCCACCGACGCTCTCGAGAGCACCCTCCAGATCTCGCAGCTCGTGGAACTCGGGGGCAAACGAGCCCGGCGCGTGGCGCTGGCTCGAGCCGAGCACGCTGTAGCGGCTTGGGAGTTTGAAGCCGCCCGGGCGGACGTCATCACGTTCACCGCACAGCGGTTCGTCGAGGCGCTCGCCGCTCAAGAGCGTGTTGCCATTCACCGAGAGATCGCTCGGGTCGCACAGGAAAGCTTTGCGGCCGTTTCGGCCCGCGTGCGTGCCGGCGGCGCCTCGTCGGTAGAAGAAACTCGCGCGGATTTGGCGCTCGAGACGGCCCGCGTCGAGCTCGCGTCGATGGAACGGGAGCACGCGATCGCTTGCCGGCTTCTCGCCGGCGCTTGGGGCAACGACACACCACGATTCAGTGCGGTCGCCGGCAATCTTGCGTTGGTCACCGTTCCAATGCCAACCGACTCGCTCCTCGCGAAGATCGATCGCAATCCAGATGTCGCCCGATGGGCCGCCGAGATTTCACAGCGTGAGACCACCCGGGCCGCGGCACGCGGGTTGCGAGTACCCAATGTCACCTTGGACGCCGGCGTTCGAAGGCTGAGCGCCACCAACGAGACCGGATTCCTCATCGGGGCAGGAATCCCGGTGCCGATCTTCGACCGGGGCCAGGACGCGGTGATTGCTGCCGAGCGTCGGATTCAGAGCGTCACCACGCGGCGCCAGTCGGCGCGAGTGGAAACAGCCGTGCGACTCGGCATCGCGCACGAGGAAATGGCATCGGGGCTCGCCGAGTACCGCCAGCTGGAAGACTTCCTCCTTCCGAAGGCACGGAGCGCTCACGAGGCCGCACATTCTGCCTATCGCACCGGCCTGCTTCGCCTGACCGATGTACTTGACGTACAGCGGGCTTTTTTCGACGTGCGGATGCGCACCGTCGATGCCCTCGTTCGATACCACACTGCGGAGTTCGAGATCGAGCGCCTGACGGGTTCGCCTGTCTCCGCGTCGAACACCAAGGAGCAAGAATGATCCTTCGGCTCACACACCTACGTGACGGAGTCGCCGCGGCGGTGCTCATCCTAGTCACCGGCTGCTCGAAGGAACCCGAACATGGCGCTCCCGGCGCTGGCCATGGGGTCGAGGGCAGTGCCGCTGACCAAGCACACGAGGCGAAGGCACCCCGGGGACCGAACGGCGGTTGGCTCTTCGAGACGGATGGCATCCGGTTCGAACTGGACATCGAAGAAGCAACCGGCCCGCCGGAGTTTGTCGGCCGCGTGTACGACACCGCCGGCAAGAGCCTTCCCGTGGGCGCGAGCACACTATCCGTCGCGCTGGAGCGGTTCGGGGGACGGCACGAATCCATTCGGTTCACCACCGAGGGCGACCACTTCCGAAGCACTGCGGAGGTAGCGGAGCCCCATTCATTCACCGTCGCCATCACGCTGCAGCGTGATGGACGAACATACCAGTGGAATCATGAGCAGGCCGAGTTCCGCGTCGCGTTGACACCGGATGCGATGCAAGCGGCGGGCATCACCACGGGACTGGCGTCGGCACGAACGATCGCCGTAAAGGTGAACGCTCCCGGTGAGGTGCACCTGAACGGCGAGCGCGTCCTTCAGGTCCGTCCGCGCTTTCCCGGGGTCGTGGCGCGGCTCGAGAAGCGGCTGGGGGATGGCGTCGCCGTCGGCGACCTGCTTGGCGTCATTCAGAGCAATGAAAGCCTGAGCGATTATGAGATCCGCGCCGCGATGGCGGGCACCATCGTCGCCCGCGATGTCGCGCCCGGTGCGTCGGTCGATCGCCAAGACGTCCTCTTTACGATTGCAGACTTGCGGTCGGTATGGATCGACTTTGCGATCTATCCACAGCATATCGGCCGAGTCAAGCGCGGACAGGCCGTACACCTGCGCTCCCGGTCGGGCCCCGAACTGAACGCGTCCGGCACCGTGAGCTACGTCGGGCCATTGCTCGAGCAAGACACTCGCGTCTCGTACGGCAGGGTCGTCCTCCAAAACGGCGATGGCCGGTGGCAACCGGGTGTTTACGTCACGGCATCCATCACCGTGGACGCTGCACAGGTTCCGGTCGCCGTCCCCGAAGTCGCCATCGTGCGCTCGAAGTTCGGGCCAGCAGTCTTTCGCGCTTCCGGTTCGACCTTCGAGATCCAGCCGATCCAGCCGGGCCGCTCCGATGGCCTCTTTACCGAAGTGCTTGCGGGTCTCGAGCCTGGATCGGAGATCGTCATCGAGAACGCGTTCCTCTTGAAGGCGGAACTTGGCAAGTCGGAGGCGACACATGATCACTGACCAGGCAAGCACCGGCGGCGGTACCCTGCTCGAACGGATCATTCGTTTCGCCGTTCGGCAGCGCTGGCTCGTAGTGATCGCGGCGTCTGCCATCGCCGCTCTCGGAATATTCAACTTCACGCGTCTGCCGATCGATGCCGTGCCCGACATCACGAACGTTCAAGTGCAGATCAACACCGAAGCCGAGGGTTTGTCGCCGATCGAGGTCGAACAGCGCATCACGTTCCCGATCGAGACCGCCATGGCGGGGCTCCCGCGGCTCGACTACACCCGCTCCCTGTCGCGTTATGCACTGTCCCAGGTCACGGTCGCATTCGAGGACGGCACCGACATCTATTTCGCTCGCCAGCTCGTGAACGAGCGGGTCCAAGAAGTGCGTGCGTCCTTGCCACCGAATAGTGGTGAGCCTTCGATGGGGCCAATCGCCACCGGACTCGGCGAGATTTTCATGTGGACGGTCGAATCGCGGCCTGGGGCGCGTAAGCCCGACGGAACGCCGTATACCCCGATGGATCTCCGGGAGATTCAGGACTGGGTCATCAAGCCGCAGGTGCGGACCGTACCCGGTGTCACCGAGGTCAACGCCATCGGCGGTTATCGGAAAGAGTATCTAGTGACTCCGGACCCGGCGCGTCTGATGGCCTATGGGCTGACGCTGAAGGACATTCTTCAAGCTCTGGAAAACAATAACAGCACAGTCGGTGGCGGGTTCATCGCCCACAAGGGTGAGCAGTACCTCGTTCAAACCACGGGCCGCCTCAAGAACATAGAGGAGATTGGCGAAGTCGTGATCGCGGCGCGGCGTGGAGTTCCAATCCACGTTCACGATGTCGCCAGCGTTGGCATTGGCAAGGAACTTCGCACCGGAGCCGCGACGGAAAATGGCGAAGAGGTGGTTCTGGGTACCGCCTTCATGCTCGTCGGACAGAACAGCCGCACCGTCGCGAAGGCCGTCGCCCAGAAGATGGAGGAAGTCAACCGCAACCTACCCGCCGGCATCGTTGCGAAGACGGTCTATGACCGGACCAAGCTGGTCGATGCGACGCTCGAGACCGTGCGGAACAACCTGCTCGAAGGCGCCGTGCTGGTCATCGCCGTTCTCTTTTTGCTGCTCGGGAACTTCGTCGCGGCCCTCATCGTGGCGTTGATCATCCCTCTCTCCATGCTCTTCGCGGTGAGCGGCATGGTTCAAGGGAAAATCAGCGCCAATCTCCTCAGCCTTGGCGCCATCGATTTCGGGATCATCGTCGATGGCGCGGTCGTGATGGCGGAAAACATCGTCCGCCGGTTCGCCCATCGCCAGGGCTCGCTGGGCCGCCGGCTCAACGTGCACGAGCGGCTCCAGGAAGCCTACCTCGCGGCTTCCGAAGTCGCGCGCCCAACGCTTTTTGGCGTCGCCATCATCATGATCGTCTACCTCCCGATCCTCACCCTGTCCGGGATCGAGGGGAAGATGTTCCGGCCCATGGCTCAGGTGGTATTGCTCGCCCTACTCGGGTCGTTGATTTTCGCGTTTACCATCGTCCCGGCCCTCGTTGCGATCCTACTGCGCCGGCCGGTGTCCGAAACCCAGAGCCCGGTGCTCAAAGCGGCCCGCCACGTGTACCTGCCGATGCTTCGCTTTAGCCTGCGGCGTCGCCGCATGGTGGTGATGGCGGCATTGGCCGGGCTCGTCGCGTGCCTCCTCCCCGCGTCCCGCCTCGGCAGCGAATTCGTCCCAACCCTGGACGAGCGCGACATTGCCGTGCATGCGCTCCGCATTCCCGGCACCAGCCTCGAGCAGGCGGTCGAAATGCAACGCCAGGTGGAGAACACCATCGAGAGCTTCCCCGAGGTCGCGTACGTCTATGCGAAGATCGGCACGGCCGAGATCGCGACGGACCCGATGCCGCCGAGTGTGGCCGATGTCATCGTGATCATGAAGCCGCGCTCCGAGTGGCCGGACCCGAAGCGCCCGAAGGCGGCCGTCGTGCAATCCATGGCCGACAAACTGGGGACGATCCCCGGCAACATGTACGAGTACACCCAACCCATTCAGATGCGATTCAACGAGCTGATCGCCGGAGTGCGGAGCGATGTGGCCGTGAAGGTGTTCGGCGACGACCTCGATGCGCTCCGCGCCACCGCGAGCGAGATTGCGGAGGTGCTCGAGTCCGTACCGGGATCGGCGGACGTCAAGGCCGAACAAGTCAGCGGGTTGCCCGTCCTTGCAATCGACATCGATCGCACCGCGGTTTCCCGGTATGGGCTCAGCATCGCCGACGTGCAGGCCGTGATTCGAACTGCTCTCGCCGGCAGTGTCGCCGGCCAGATTTTCGAGGGCGACCGCCGTTTCGATATCACGGTACGGCTCCCGGACGATGTCCGCAACGATCTCCAAGCATTGGAGCTGTTGCCGATCCCGGTCCTTGCAAAGCCGCGTTCGGCGTTACCCGCAGCGCTCCCGACCCTCCACGACGACGAGCGCACCGAGTTCGTTCCGCTCGGTGCAATTGCCACGATTACCCTCTCGGAGGGGCCGAATCAGGTGACTCGAGAAAACGGCAAACGGCGTGTGGTGGTGCAGGCGAATGTGCGGGGGCGCGATCTGGGCGGGTTCGTTCAGGAGGCGGAAAAACGGCTGCTCGAATCGGTGGACATTCCGCCCGGTTGTTGGGTGACCTGGGGAGGGCAGTTCGAAAACCTGATTGCAGCCCGGACCCGCCTGGCGATCGTCGTTCCGCTGGCCCTGCTCCTCATCTTCGTCCTGCTGCTCGTAGCGTTCGGCTCCGCCAAGGATGCACTTTTGGTGTTCAGCGGCGTGCCACTCGCGCTGACTGGCGGGGTGCTCGCGCTCGCCATGCGCGGGATGCCGTTCTCGATCACAGCCGGAGTCGGCTTCATTGCGCTTTCCGGTGTCGCCGTGTTGAACGGCGTCGTCATGGTGTCTTTCATCCGGAGCTTGCGGGAGTCCGGCAAGGATCTCGACACCGCGATCCTGCAAGGCTGCGACACCCGGCTGCGCCCGATCCTCATGACCGCGTTTGTGGCTTCGCTCGGATTCGTACCGATGGCCATCGCGACCGGCACCGGTGCGGAGGTCCAACGTCCTCTCGCGACGGTCGTCATCGGCGGCATCCTGTCATCCACCTTCTTGACGTTGGTCGTTCTTCCCGCATTGTATCGATTGGCGCATCGCCAGCAGGAGGCGACCCCGGAACCCTGAACGCGCGACGTGCGTGCAGCGAACGGTCACATGTCATCGGTTCGGCTCGTCATCCAACGAGTAGCCGGAAAGCACCGGCAGGCCCGTTGCGACCTCGAGTTGCTGAAGGGCGTCGATGTAGGCACCGAGTGCGGCGCCGAAGGACCTCTCCGCATCGCGGTAACGTTGTTCGGAGAGCAGCACGGTCGTTAGGTCGATCTGGCCGGCTGCATAGGCCCCCTGATACCTCTGCCGGGCCTCCTGGATCTCCGGAAGGATCTCGTGCAAGAACAGCGAGACTTGCTGGAACGCGAGGGTTGCACTGATCTGCGTGACTTTGACCGCCGCATACGCGTCCCGGTTTGCCGCGTCCAGATTGGCTTCGACGCGACGCTTTTGTGCCGAGACCGCCGCACGTTCCGCGAGCGGGGGTCCCAGAAAAGGCACCGAGAGCCCGAGGCGTAGACCGCTCACATCGCCCCCCTCCTCTTGGCCACTAAATGCGGACACCGCGGCCCGCGGTAGAAGCTCGGCGTTTGCGAGTCGCGCCTCCGCCCTCGCCTGATCGAGCGTGGCTCGCACAGCGAGCAACTGTGGACGGTGCACCTGGGCGCGATCGAGGAGCGCCACGGTGTCCGGAAACGCCGGCACGAGCTCGAGGCTGTCGGGCTCCGGAAGCGACGTCTGGGTCGGCCAGCCGATCTCCGCCGCCAACACTTCGTGTGCCTCGCGCATGTCACGTTCGGATTCGAGAACACGCCGGCGCGCCTCGGCCGCCTCGACACGCGCCAGATCCATCTCGAGCTGGCTCGCGTCCCCGGACTCGAACCGCTTCCGAACGACATCCGCGAGCCGCTGGGCGATGTTCGACTGGCGCACGGTGCGGTCGTGGATCCACAACCGGCGCAGCCGCTCGCAATAGCTCCATCCAACCTCGGCGGCCCAGGCTCGCGCCTGCACATCAACTTCCGAAAGACCGGTGCGGCGCGCCGCGCTCGCAGCTCGCGCCCGGAACACACCAGCGCCGAACGGCTCGACCGCAACCGTGCCTTCAACGACTCGGTCCTGATGCTTCCCCTCACCCGGCCGTTGCCGCGTCGCCCATTCGACACTCAGCGAAGGCGACTCGGGCAGCCAGAAGCCGCGTACGCGAGCCTCCGCCCGCACTCGGTCACGCTCGGCCCCGCGGGCCTCGGCTCGCGCCGCATGCTCGCGTGCATAGACGAGCGCTTGACGCAACGTTTGTGGATCCGCCGCCGCCGCGATCGGAATCTCGAGGATGCAAAAAACGACACCGAGCGCGACCTTTATTTTCCAGGCGTGCAACCTCACTTCTCCGCTCTCCAATCGACGTCGTGCCACCACAATCCTCCACATCGCTAGAACAGGCGCGCCAACAGTTCGCGAGATTCGCGACTCCGCCAGTCCCGTGCGCCGCCGAAGCGAACCCTTAGTTGCCCGGTTGCGCTCACGAGATACGTGTCGGGCAGGAGCGATACTTCGTACTTTCGGTAGCCGTTCATGGTTCGATCTCTGACAACCCCGGGTGGCACCTCGCCACAAAAAAACTCGCGCACCGGCGCCCAGTCCGGATCGACGCTCACCGCCAAGACCTCGACCTTGCGGACACGAGCGACATCGCGTACACACGCCAGCAGCGTCGGCAGCTCGGTGCGGCACGGCGGACACCATGTGGCCCAGAAGTGCAGCAACACCGGAGTGCCGCGAAGTTCCGCAAGCCGAACGACCGAACCGTCGGGCTTCTCGAGTTCCAGGTCCGGTGCTTCGGCACCGCTTTGGAGTTCCTCGTAGGACGGCAGTGCCGGGCCCACACTGCGCCGTCGCGCGTCGACGTATCGGTACGCAAGCAACACGAGTGCTTGACCCACGACCAGTAGGCCCACAACCGCTCCGACTCGCACAAGTCGCTTACGTCTCAACCGAGCCCCCCGACTCCAGCGGATCCGCGCTCCATGTGGCGGCCCCGCGGCCCCGTCCGGCCCAGCGTGTAGAGCACCGGCAGAACCAGCAATGTCAGCAGCGTCGACGACACCACACCGCCGATGACCACGGTCGCCAGGGGACGCTGCACCTCAGCACCGACCCCGGTGTTGAGTGCCATCGGCACGAACCCGAGACTCGCCACGAGGGCCGTCATCAGGACGGGACGCAGGCGCGCCAGGCTGCCCTGCTCGACTGCGTCCTCGACCGTCGACCCTTCCGCCTGCAAGTGCTGAAACAGAGTCACCATCACCAGCCCATTCAGAACGGCGACCCCGGACAGTGCGATGAACCCGACTCCGGCTGAAATGCTGAACGGGATGTGGCGCAGCCAAAGCGCTACGATGCCGCCGACAGCGGCGAAGGGCACGGCGGCGAAAAGACGCACCGCATCCAGCAACCGTCCGTAGGTGAAATAGAGCAACGCAAAGATCAGGATCAGGGCCATCGGCACCACCAACATCAGACGCTGCTTGCCGCGCTCCAGATGCTCGAACTGGCCCCCGAATCGCACAAAGTACCCTGCTGGGAGTTGAACTTGCCGGTCGATCGCGCGCTTCGCGTCAGCGACATAACCGCCCACATCGCGGTCGCGCACGTTGACTTGCACTACCACCCGCCGCTTCGCCCACTCGCGGCTGATCGTCGACGGCCCTTCGACGGTGCGGATGTGGGTGAGCGCCGCGAGCGGCAGCCGGTCGCCGCTGGCGGACGCGACGAGGACTTGGCCCATCGCCACGGGGTCCTCCCGATACCGATCATCGAGCCGGACAGCAATCGGGAAGCGCCGGTTACCTTCTTGCATCTGCCCGACCTCGCGAGTTCCGAGTGCTTCGACCACGGCGAGCACCTCACGCGCCGGAATGCCGTAGCGTGCGATGGCGTCGCGATCGATCTCGACCTGGATCGTCGGCTGCCCGGTCAACTGTTCCGTCACTACGTCGGCGGCACCAGGAATGATCTTCAGCGCCGCCTCGATTTCCTTCGCCTTGGCCTTCAAGATGTCGAAGTCGTCGCCGAAGAGCTTGACCCCGACGTCGGAACGGATTCCGGCAACCATCTCGTTGACCCGCATTTCGATAGGCTGTGTAAAAACCATCCTCATCCCCGGCATCGAGGCGAGTTCTGCTTCCATTTCAAGCACGAGCTCGTCCTGAGTCTTGGCGCGCTTCCACTGCTTTGTAGGCGTCAGCGTGATGAAGACGTCCGAGAGTTCCAACCCCATCGGGTCGGTCGCGACTTCGGCCGTGCCCGTGCGGGTCCAAACGCGCTCGATTTCATGGGGGAACTCGTCTAGTAGAACTTGTTCGATGCGGGAACCATAGCGTACCGACTCGTCGACGGAAACGCCTGCCAGCCGGATCGTATTGATGACGATCGAGCCCTCGCGGAGGCGGGGGACGAATTCCGACCCGAGGCGGGTCGCGAGAAAGGCAGCATTCGCGACAATGATGGCCACGATCCCGAGGACCAAGCCACGCCGGCGCATCGCAAACCGCAGCATCGGACGATAGACGCGCTTCAGCGCCCGGACGATCGCGTTCTCGCCTTCCTTCATGTGGCGCGGCAGAATCAGGCTCGTGAGAACGGGCATGAGGGTGAGCGAGAGCGCCATCGAGCCGAGCAGCGCGAAAATAACCGTCATTGCCATGGGCCGGAAGAGTTTGCCCTCGACGCCTTCCAGCGCGAGAATCGGCAAATAGACGATCATGATGATGAGTTCGCCGAACATGGTCGGCTTGCGCACTTCGATCACCGCATCCCGGACGACATCGATCCGGCGGCGCGAACTTCGATCCTCTGCTAGTCGCCGCACCGCGTTCTCGACCTGGATGACCGAACTGTCGACCACGAGGCCGAAGTCGAGCGCTCCCAAGCTCATGAGACTGCCGGCAATGCCGGCCCGCAGCATGAGGTCGAAGGCGAAGAGCATTGAGAGCGGAATGGCCGCAGCCACAATGAGCCCAGCGCGCAGGTTGCCCAGAAACACGAACAACACCGCAATGACGAGCAATGCACCTTCGAAGAGGTTCTTCTTCACGGTGTGAAGGACGCGGTCGACCAGCGCCGTGCGGTCGTAAACGTTCGTCACCTCGATGCCCACCGGGAGGCTCTTCTTGATCTCGTCGAGACGCACCCGGAGCTGGTTCGCAACCTTGTGGCTGTTTTCACCCATGAGCATGAAACCAAGCCCGAGGACGACCTCGCCCTTACCATCGGCCGTCACCGCGCCACGCCGGATCTCGCGTCCCTCGACGATCTTGCCAATGTCATGGATGTGGATCGGGACGCCCTGACGCGCCGTGATCACGATTTGCCCCACGTCCTCGGGCCGGGTCACGATGCCGATCCCCTGGATGAGGCTCGATTCGCCGGCTTGATCGAGGGTGCCACCGCCGACGTTGGCGTTGTTCTGTTCCAGCGCCTCGATGACCTCTGAGAAGCTCAGGTCGTGCTTCTGGAGTTCGAGCGGATCGAGAACAACCTGAATCTGCCGCTCGTCGCCGCCCCAGGTGTTGACCTCCGCCACCCCGGGGACCGTGCGGAGCTGTGGCTTGATGATCCAATCCTGGACCGTGCGCAATTCCGCGAGCGACTTGTCCTTACCTGTGACGAGGTAATGAAAGATCTCTCCGAGGCCGGTCGCGACCGGGCCCAACTGCGGCCGCTCGATCCCGGCCGCGAGTTGCACCGTTTGCAAACGTTCCATGGCGACTTGGCGCGCGAAGTAGATGTCCGTGCCATCGTCGAAGAGGACGGTCACCTGTGACAGCCCAAACTTCGAGATCGAACGAACCTCGTGTAAGTACGGCAAGCCGGAAATCGCCTGCTCGACTGGCGAGGTAATTTGCCGCTCGATCTCGAGCGGTGAGAGTGCGGGTGCGACGGTATTGATTTGCACCTGCACCGGCGTCGTATCGGGGAAGGCGTCGAGCGGCAACCGTTTGAAGGCGACGAGCCCGGCCAGAATGATCCCGCCCCAGGCGACGAGCACGACGAGCCGGTGCTCGAGCGACCACGTGATGATGCGGTTCAGCATCGTCTATTTCTTCGTCTCGACATCGCAGCAGCCGGCACCGATGCTTTCCTTGAGCGTCTCGGTCTTGAGCAAGAAGCTGCCTTCCGTCACGACGAGTTCCCCAGGTCGAATGCCTTGGGCCAGTTCGATCAAATCCCCGCTCCCCGGGCTCACTTGGACCCGGCGTGTTTCATATACGTCACTCGCCAGTTGAACGAAGACCAGCGAAATCCCCTTGGCTCGCTGTAAGGCGCTCCTGGGGATCGCAACCGAGGTGCGGGTTTCGCCGACCGCGATCATGGCCCGGCCATACATGTTTGCCCGGAGTACGCCGTCGGGGTTCTTGAGACGAGCGCGTGCCAGTGCCGTGCGAGTTTTGGGATCGATTGCCGGCGCGATGTAGTCGATCTTTCCGGTGAATTCGCGCTCGCCCAATCCATCGACGCTCACGACGACCGCCTGGCCGACCTGGACTGCAGACAGCTCGGCCTCGGGAAGGTCGATCTCGGCCCACATGGACGAAGGATCGACGATCTCGAACAGCGTTTCCTCGACATCGACCAACGTCCCGATGCTGCTGTTGCGCTGGGTGATGATGCCGTCGAGGGGAGCCAAGAGGGTATACGCCCCGTCTCCGCCGGTCGTACCAACGATTCGAAGCGCCTTGAGCGTCCCTTCCTCCTCGGCTTTGGCGGCTTCGAGTTCCTGCTGCGACAGCATCGCATCCTTCGCGGGCACGATCCCCTTCTCGAGAAGATCTTTCGTGCGGCGGTAGTTTGCGTCGGCGACCTCGCGTCGCGCATGGGCAGCGAGAAGTTTCGATTGGTCGGCGCCCACGCTGGCACTCTCGATCTCGACCAGCGGCCTCCCGCGCCGCACCTTGGTTCCGACATCGACGTACATGGCCCGGACAACACCGGAGGCCCGCGCGTTGACGTGCGCAACGCGGGTCCCGTCGTAGGCGATCCGGACAACCGCTACGACCCCGGTCTGGTTCGGCCGCTCCACGGCTGCGACAGTCTCGATCCCAGCGCGTCGCGCCGTTTCCTTGGTCTTGAAGCGGATCTTCGTGCCGTTCGTGGGCGCGCCATCGTCCGTGACGTCGGCCGATGGTTTGCCGCCGCGATCCGGATGGCAGATGGGGCAGAAGGACTCTGGGAACCCGTGTGCCGCGCACCAGTCACCCTTGGCTTGAAACACCGGGACGAGCTTCGGATTGCATTTCGTGCAAACCGCTTCGAGAATGTGGTGCTCGCTGCAAATGCCGGCAGCATCGGCGGCCGCCATCGCCAACGGCGCCGTCCCGCTGGCGACAGGCGCCTTCGCATCCGCATGGCGCTGCCCGCAAGACGTAACGAGCGTCAAAGCCGCGACGGCGAAGAGATGAGTCCAGCGCATCCCTACTTCACCTCCGCCTTCGCCGGCCGTACGATCTTCAGGTCCGGATTGCACTGCAGGCACTGACTCTCCGGCAGTCCGTGCTCGCCGCACCAATCGCCGGTTGCCTTGAAAGCCGCGACGAGCGTCGGATTACAGCGCGTGCAAAGCGACTCCTGGACCCCGTGCTTTGCGCACCAATCCTCGTACGATCCAGGTGTGACGCTGGCGTCGGCATGAATCGCGTCGCCCTTGGCGGGCGCCGGGACCGCGTCCGAGGCCTCAGGCGGGGTCTTCTTCCCCGGCTCCGAGCGCTCCCCACCGCATCCGATCAGGACGGCCAGTGTCACGAACACCAACCGGCTTCCATACTTCGTTCGCATGATCACATTCCTCTCACGCATGAGTCGCGACGTCCGGTACCACCGGACGACGTTGACAGACGCACTTCCTCCCGAGAGCGATGTGCCCAAGGGAGCGCGTGCGCTAGGCCGAATCGGAGTTATGCGATCGAAGATCGTGGAACGTGGAAGATGTCGAACGATGTGGGCAGCGTGCGATCCGTGTCGCGAGACACAAACACCGGGACGGCGAAGCGGGGGGAATCGAGGCTCGTTACGGCCGCCGGCATGAACACCTGCGACGCAAAGCAGCAATGGCACGAAGCGCACGGCGGTGGCATGAGACCGGAATCCGTCGAGGCGCATTCCTGAGCGCAATCGTCGCCACAGGCGAACCCCTGGATGCCCAGGACTTGGGTGGCGAAAAGGGCCAGGAAGAGTATGGCGAGGACCTTCATCATTCCGGCCTGCTTCTCCGAGCGTCGGGATATTCCTCGAAACCACGCGGCGATGATCGGTGGCGCCACCTTCGACCCAGTATAGCCTGCGGCCCCACGAACGACTACCCCAAAGAGACCCTCAGTGGACATGGCGATGATGCGCGTCGGGGAGCCCCACGGCTCTTTCTTGGACGGGCCTGACAGGCTCCGGCCGATGTCGATGGCTGGCCGCCCGCGCTCAAGCGTGGCCGCCGCGTTCGACGATCAACCCCAGCGCCGCTTCGTTCACCCATTCGCGGTCGTGGAAGCTTTGGCCCCACATGACCGGGGTGACCTCGGGATATTCGTGCACCGACTCGTCCGCGACGAAGCGCAGGCGCTTGCGCAACGAGGCACGCGCGTTCGGATCGGCGCCGTGGTCCAAGAAGATCCGTGCGAAGCCATCATCCGTCCGCAACGCCGTCCGGTAGGTCTGCGAGACCACGCACCCGAATAGCGGTGTGTGGCCGCCAAACCCATCCGCATCCACGGCGCCCTTGGCATTCACGTCGGCGCCGCGCGCCATCAGCCAGCGCGCGATTTCGATCTCCTCGTAGTCAGCGCACAGGTGCAGCAAGGTCCCGCCCGCAACCGGCGTTCCGTGCAAGGCCAAGGACTCGTCGGCATGACAGCCGAGTTCCGGCGGGAAGATGTCGTGATGCGAAAACGTGCGGCCGAGGAGCGCCGGATCACGGCGCAGATGGGCCTCGAGAAGATCGATGCGCCCGCGGTGGACGGCCATGGGTGGCGTGTCCGGGAGCGCGATGCCGTTGGCGTCGCACAGTTCGAGACACTCATGTTTGCCCTGTGGATCGCGGCTGTATGTTTCAAGAAGCATCGCCACCGGAGCCACCCGGCTGCCCTCGGCATCACGCAATTCGGCGCCGAGTTCGAGAACAAGCGCCAGTCCGGCAGAATTCTGTGTCTCGCATGGACCCATAGCGGCATCCGGCCCGGGCCGCGCGCCCATGGCGTACAGAGAGCGTGCCGTCTCGAGCTGGCCCTGCAAACACGCCCGGTCGAACGCTGGCTGCAGATCAGTTGCACCCCGCTCGCGGAGCATGGCGATGATGCGATCCCGCCCGAGGTTCGCCGCGTACGACATCGGCGGACCCCAGTTGCTCGGACAACCACGCGCGTCCTCGTGCAGCAGCTGCGGGTGCTTCACTACGAGATCGCGCACCGCCTGCAGGTCGTCGCGCCAGAGGGCGTCGGTCATGCGGCACGCCAGCACGAGACGCGGCCACGTTGTGATGCCGTACAAACGCGCCAAGACGAGCTGCGCGTCGGCAAGCTTCGCCTGGCTGGCCTCGATTCGTGCCGGATGATGCTTGGCGAGCGCCGCAATGGCGGTCGCATCCTGGCTCTGCAGCGCGCGGAGGAGCTCTTTCGCTTGGTGCTTGAGCTGTTCCAAATCGGGCCGGACAGGAAAGTGACGATCGGCCATGACGGACCTCCTTCGTCGGGTGCCCGCGGTCCGCTCGCGTCGGGCGCAAAGGAGGTTCGTGTGAACCCTGCGACTTGTCTGCAGATCAGGTGGACTCAGTCCTGTCCGCGGACCGGAGGCGTCCTGCACGCCGCCACGAGCGTAGCGCGGCCGCCGCGCCGCGAGCAACCCCAACCTTGCCCCGCCGACGGTCGACGCGACTTGCGTCAACGCGCGCCGGCGAGTATTCTTCGGCCAGCCAGCCGGAACCCGGAAGCCCTTTTTGATGCGACAGGCTTGGATCGTCTCCTTGCTGCTTGCCAGCCCCGTGGCCGCTGCGGCGGCAGATCCCCTCTACGAAATTGGCGCCGCTTTAGGAGCGTTCTCCGAAAATGAAGTCCAACAGGCCTACCCGCGCGACTTTGGGTTGTCCGGGTCGATTGGCGCGCGGGGCCGGTTCCAAGTCTTGACGGGCTTCGTGGAGGCCGGTTTTGCCACCGCATCCACCGATCACTACCGCGATCCGACGTTCGATTTCGGCCCCACCCGTTACTGGATCATGCCGGTGCTGTGCGGATTTCGCGCCAACCTGGAGGCCCCGAACCGCCCGGGAATCAGCCGGTTCGACCTTGGAATGGCGGCGGTCATCGCACTCACACACTGGGACGATGTCTTCGGCACGAACCACTCCGAAAGCACGTGGGGGTTCGCATTCGACGCCGGCCCGGGATGGGCGGTCAATGAACGCTGGGGCGTTTGGCTCCGGGCCCGCGTGATGCTGCTCGCACCAACGAGTTACGGCGACGCAGTGGGGAGCGTCAATCATTCGCGCGCCGAGTTGCGCCTGGGGACCTGGTTCGGACGCGGTGGCACGGTGCGTCCGGATCCTCTCGCAGATCGGAGCGCACCGTGAAGATGCAACTTTGGCTGGTGTTGGCGATCGTCCTCGGCGCCGCGTCTCCTGCCGCTGCCCTCGCTCCCGTGCCATGCTACGGTTGCGACCTGCGATGGGATTCGCAATTCACGCTCGCGGTCCTGGACCACGCCGCGGGTCGAATGCGCTTGGTGCCAAACATCCAGTTCAGAGGCCAGTCGCGCGACTTTGCGCTCGTCATTCCGACTCCGGCGCTACCGGCATTTTCATTGGCTCCGCCGACGGTGTGGACCGAAGTCCTGAACGCGACGAGTCCGGTCTCGACCAACTCCACGAACTTTGGCTGCAACCAGCAGGTTGGGATCTCATCCCCGATACCGGCCGGCGGTGTCACGATCCATGCACAGCAGAATATTGGTGGACTCCGAACAACGGTCATTTCTTCGGGTGATCCGCAGAGTCTCGTCGATTGGCTCGGCGCCAACGGCTACGGCCTGCCGCCCGGTGATGCGGCGCGTTTTGCGCCGTACGTCAGTCGTCATTGGTTCTTCACCGCGATGCAGCCCGATACGACGACGGCGTCGGGGCAGATGCCGCCCGAAGGCTGGAATGCGCAGATCCAGCCTATCGTGTTGACCTATGCGGCCGATACGTTCGAGGTGCCGCTCGATTTGTTGACCATCGAGACCGGATACCAAGCTCCCATCGCGGTATTTGCCATCGACGATCATCGCATGACGTTGGATGGTTTCACGACCGAATACGCGAATCGATTGAGCGCCGCGGAGTTCAGCGCCATGCAGCGCCTCTATCCCGGCCTCGCGACGTTCCTCGCACCCGGCCGCTTTCTGACCCGGCTGCAATACGTTGTCTACGGATCGGACCCACCACGTGGGTCAGTGCGACTCCACCAAGCCCCCACCGACGCGGAATTCCGGCGTACGGGGAGTTATTACGGGCTGCGGTACGCGGGTGTGGGCCCGCTGCTGCTCGTCGTCGCACTTCTCGCCGCGCGCCGCCGCGCCCGGCGCACTGGGTTGGGACGGCAGTATTCCTCATCTCGCCGAGTCGTGCCCTGGCGCACTCTTGATTCGTGCCAGTCCCTCGGTCGCGAGTTCGACCTGGGGATTCAACTCGAGCGCCCGTTGGTAGTGCAGACGAGCGCCCGGTTGGTCAGCGAGGTTCTCCAACACCAAACCCAGAAGCGCGTGTGAACGCGCGTCGTTGGGCGTCAATTGCACCGCTTGAACGAGGTGTTCGCGCGCCTCGGGAAACGCATTGCGGGATGCCAGCACCGAACCGAGCCGGTAGTGGGCCCCCGCCAGAGACGGCTGCAGGGAGAGCGCCAGGCGGTACTTCTCGACCGCCTCATCCGGATGTCCCTGTGAGAACAGAATGTCGCCAAGCTTCATGTGGGCTTCGGCGAACTTTGGCCGCCAGGCGAGAGCGGCAGTGATATGTTGGGCGGCTGCCTCGATCTCGCCACGCTGCGTGAGGAGCACGGCGAGGTCGTATTGCGAATCGACCATCGAAGGTTTGAGGGCGACCGCCTGGCGATACGCCTCGATCGCGCGCTCGCTCTCACCCTTCTGCTGGTAGAGGGCACCCAGGTTGGCGTGCGCCTCCGGAATCTTCGAGTTGTATTTCAACGCCTCCAGGAACGCCAGAGCGGCCTCCGCCTTGCGCCCTTGCCGCATGAAGACCACACCCAGATTGTTGTGCGCGATCCAGGCGGCGGGATTCTTCGTCACGGTGTCCTGCCACAGTGTTTCCTCGGTGCGGTAGGCGTGCGCGCGGCTCCAGGTCAGTGCGCCGAGGGCCAGAAGCACGACCGCCGGCGCAACGCGCGTCAGAACGAGTT
Source organism: bacterium (assembly GCA_031362565.1). GTDB lineage: Bacteria > Krumholzibacteriota > Krumholzibacteriia > JANLSU01. The sequence goes on from JANLSU010000033.1 coordinate 32,955, forward strand.
GCACGGTGCCAATTCCCTGGCGCCGCGCCCACAACGCCGCCGGCCCGACCGCCAGTGCGATGAGGCCAATGCAGGCGAAGTACTGGAAATGATCGCCGACAAAGGAGAAGAGCTGAAAATAGAAGCGCAGGACGCCCGACACCGGCGCCAACGTTACAACAAAGAAGAGCACCGCAACCAGCGGACCCTTGCCGAGGCGTTGGCGCCCGCGCCACAACCTGACAACGTTGTAGACGACGATGACTGGGTAAAGGAGCTGCCACCAGCTCCGCGGGTCGACGCTCCAGCGCGGATAGATGAAGTTGAGGCCGAACGGCACCAAGAGTTTGGCGGCATAGAACACTGCGACCCTGCAAGGCAGCAGGAGCCGTTCCCAGACGGAGAGCGTCAATACGTTCTCGGACCCCACATGGTATGTCTCGAGCCACCAGGTGCAGGCCCCGGACACGGCGGCCAACAGAAACATCGGCACGAGTGGCAGGAGATCTCGCCGCCGGAGCGCGGCGGATTTCCACCACGTCAGCAACAACAACACGACCGGCAACGTGACGGCGGTCGTCTTGCTGAGAAGCGCCAAAACGAAAAGAGCAAGTGAAAGCGCATAGAACAATCGCGGCTGCCCCACGCCGTCCGAACGTTGCGCGTCGCGCGATCGGCGCGCCGCGGTGGCCACTTCACCTGCACGCGCTTCCTGAAACCGCAAATACGCCCCGACCGACAAGAGATAGAAGAAGGCGGAAAGCAGATTCTTGATCTCGGTGATCCACGCCACCGACTCCACCTGCAGTGGGTGGAGGCCGAAAATCGCCGCAATGAGCCACGCTCCTGGCACGGCGAGGCGCAGGAGAACCATCCAGAGCAGAATGGCGTTCGCCGCATGCAGCAGGACGTTCACCAAGTGATAGCCGTACGGACGCAGCTGCCACAGGCGGTACTCGAGCCACAGCGCCGTATGCACGAGCGGATAGTATTGCACCGTCTTGTGGGGCTCGAACCAGATACGCTGCAAGCCATCGGGGCGTACCAGGTTCGTATTCCCGACGACGTAGTCCTGATCGTCCCAGAGATATCCGGCCTGAAGTGCGGGGAGATACGCGACCACAATCATCACGGCGAGCGCCAGAATCCAAGGAATGCCGATCTTGGCCGTACGCAAGCCATCCCCCTCCCGGCGACTCGGGGACGCCCCGACTTCGCGCCTTCGTGAAGGCGCCAGGGTATCACGGTTCGAGAGTTCGATTTGGGGGTCGGGCGGGCGCGGCGCCAATGACCACCGCGCCCGCGGACAATGGATGTCAGGCCTCGGCTGGGTCCACGGCGGGTTCGCGGCGTGGCCGCCATGCGATGCGCCGTACAGGCGATGTCACGAAGCGCCCGAGCCAGCCGGCGGCGCGCGCCATCGCGACACTCGAGTCCTCGACGATGGTCACGGCACTCGGCAGGAGTACCAGCGTCAGGAACGTCGACAACGCCAGTCCACCCATCATGACGAGCGCCATCGAGTAGTAGTAAACGCCCGCCAACGTCGGTTTTTGCACCACGATCGGTACCAGCGACAGGAGCGTCGTGAGCGCCGTCATGACGATGGGGCGCAAGCGCTCGCGGCCACCTTGCATGAGCGCCTCGTGGCGCGGCATACCGGCGCGCCGGTAATTGTTGATGTGGGCGATCATGACGATGCCGTTGTTGACGACAATGCCGATGAGGAGCAGCAATCCAACTGCCGCCGGCTGGTCGAAGTCGCAATGCGACAAGTAAAGCGTCCAGGCGGCACCCGCCAGTGCGAACGGCAAGGCAATCGTCAGTGCGATCGCCTGCCGCACCGACTCGAAGATGCTCGCCATCAGCATGAACACCAGCATGAGAGCCAGCCCGAGATTGATCAGGAATTCGTTGGCGCTCTCCTTGCGGCCGCGTTCGAACTGCCCGAAGCTACAGGAGTACCCGTACGGCAGGTCCATCCCCTGCATCGAGTCGGTCACCTTCTTGACCCAGTCTTGGCGGTTGCCTTCTTCGTAGCGTCCGCCCACCCAGACGCTCGTCATGCGGTTGTCGCGCTGAATCCGCTCGGCGCCTTTGACGACCCGGAACCGCGCGATGCTGGCGAGCGGAATGGTGGTGCCATTCGGAAGCTGCATCGGCAGGTTGTGCAATTGCGCCAGGCTTTCGCCCTGGCGCTCGTCCAATGTCAGCCGCATTTCCACTTCACCGGAGTCGGTGCGGAATTTGCGCAAGCGGCGGCCGCGGAATGTCAGACCGACGACCTGGCCGGCTTGTTCGACGGGGATTCCGTAGCGATGCGCCAGGCTGCGGTCGATGCTGACGTGCACCTCTTGCGATCCCTGCTCGTTGCTCGAGAACGAGTCATGCAGGCCCTTGATGTTGTCCAGCCGGTCGCGCGCATCCTGTGCCAGGCGCGCCAGCACGTCGGAGTCCTCGCCGCTCAATTGGAAGGCGATCTGCTTGCCGCGATCCGGCCGTTGGAATCCGCCGCGATCCATGACCTCCAACCTGACGCCGGCCACTTGCGGCAGCGCCTTGCGAAGCCCGCCGCGAATACGGTTCATTTCGCCCTCGGTGGCTTTGCCTTCCTTGGGATAGAGACGCGTCATCGAGAACTGATCGCTCCAGAAACTGTAGATCGAACGCAGATCGAATTCCTTGCGGAGCGGTTCGAGTGCCGCCTCGACCTGGGCCACCAGTTGTCCCTTGCGCTCCAGGCTCTGTTCCTCGCTGGCGTTGTAGTTGACCTGCACGAACATTTCGCTCTGGTTGGTGTCGAAGTTCTTGTCGATCTTCATGAACGGCCACACGGCCGAAGCCGTGATGACCAGCCCGACGACCGGCGTCAGCCAGCGGCGGCGCAGGAAGAACGCCAGCATGGCGACATAGGCCCGTTCGGTGGCGCGCATCACGCGGCCTGGCTCGACGGCCTTGGCCTTGATGAGGCGCGCGGTCGCGAGCGGAATGAACGTCTGCGTCACCAGGAGCGAGGCCACGAGCGTCACACACACCGTGAGCCCGAGCTCCTTCAGGAAGATATTCATCTCGCTCGGCTTATTGAAAATGAGCGGCAGGAAGACGATGACCGAAGTACAGGTCGCCGCCGTAACCGCGAGCGACACTTCGGAAGCGCCGCGGCGGGCTGCTTCCCGCGCTCCAACACCCTTGCTCTGCCAGCGGAAGATGTTCTCCATCATGACGACGGCATTGTCCACCAGCATGCCGATGCCGACGATGAGCGCTAAAAGCGACAAGGTATTCAGGCTCTTGCCCTGCAGGAAGATGACCGCACACGTTGCGACGAGCGAGAACGGGATGCACACGACCGCCACCAGTGTCGTGCTGACCCGGCGCAGGAACGCGAACAAAACGAGGGACGCCAAGAGCGCCCCGATGATGCCCGTATCGCGCAGATCATGCAGCGTGCGCCGGATCTCGCGGCCCTGATTGTCCCAGACCAGAAAATTGATCCCCTGCAATTCCGGGTCATCGTGCATGGCATCGACACGCTTCACGACTTCGTCGCAGATGGCGACGGTGTTGGCGCTCGCTTCCTTGTTGACGCTGATACCGATCGCGAACTGGCCGTCCAAATGCCGGCCGTATTCGAGCGGCGGTTCCGTGTACGTGACATCGGCGACATCGCTTAGGTGCAGGCCGCCCGGCCCGATCGGCAGAGCGCTGATCTCGGCGACCGAGCGAAACGTGCCGACGGTGCGGAGAGTGTAGCGGGTGTCGGTATTCCGCAGCAGGCCCAGCGACTGCTCGAAGTTGTTGGACTGCAGCATGCGGACGACGTCACGCACGTCGATGTGGTGCAGTTGGAGCGCCGCCAGACGCAGATTGACCCGCACCTCGGGCGGATTGACTCCGTCCAAGCGGACCGAAGCCACGCCCGGAATGCGTTCCAGCGGCCGCTTGAACTTGCGGTCCAGCAATTCATAACTGTGGCTCAGGTCCTTGGGCGACGCCACCCGGCCCTCGAGCACCGTCTCGGCGTTCTCGCGCGCATCCCAACCGCTCGAAACGGAGACATCACCGATGTCATCCGGCAAGTCGCGTTTGACGCGGTCGACCTTGTCGCGCACCTCGACGCGCGTCAGGCTCATGTCCGCAGCCCAGTCGAACTGCAACTGCACCATGCCGCCCTCGGCGTCGCAGTTCGACCACATCGAGCGCAGGCCTTTGACGGATCCCAGCGACTCTTCGAGCGGGCGCACGATGGCGCGCTCGATCTGCTCAGGCGTCGAGTTGGGATACGGCACGCGGACGAACAGTACCGGTTGCTGGACTTCCGGCAGGAAGGCGACCGGCATCTTCCACACGGCGATGGCGCCTACAACGGCGACCGACACCAACAGCATCAGAGTGGCCACCGGCCGCCGGATCGAAAACTCTGGCAGCGTCACGACGTTCGCCTCCTCAGGCCGGTTCGGGCAGCGCCGCTCCCGCGGGCATTGCCTCTTCGACCGTGGATTCCACTTCAATGCGAGATGGTACGAGCAGGTACACCGCCGGAATGATGACCAGCGTCAAGAGCGTCGAGATCGTCAACCCGAAGGCGACCGTGATGGCGAGCGGCGCGCGCAATTCTGCGCCCTCCCCCGTCGCAATCGCCATGGGCACGAGGCCGAGGACGCTCGTCAGCGTCGTCATGACAATCGGCCGCAGCCGAATGTGCCCGCCGAGCAGCACCGCTTCGGCCTTGCCGAGTCCCGCCCGCCGCTGCTGATTCACGCAGTCGATGAGCACGATGGCATTGTTGACGACAATTCCGGCCAGCAGAATGACGCCCATGAACACGATGACGCTGATCGGCCAGCCGGTGATGAACAGGCCGAGCACGACGCCCACCATCGCCATCGGGATCGTAAAGAGAATGATGAGCGGATGGATGAGCGATTCGAACGTTGCCGCCATGACGAGATAGACGAGGAACACCGCCAGCAAGAGCGCGAACTTGAGGCTCCGGAACGAGACCTGCATTTCCTCGTTCTGGCCGCCGATCTCGGCCGATACGCCGCGCGGCGGCGGATTCTCGCGCAAGAGCCGCTGGATGTCTTGCACCGCTTCACCCAGGCCGCGCGCCGCCAAGTTGCCGGTGATGACCGCGGCGCGCTGTTGCTCGAGCCGGTGGATCTCCGCCGGACCGCGTGCCAGTTCCACGGTGGCAACCGACGTCAAACGCACCGGCACGCCGTTGCGCTGGGTGATGACCAAATTGCGCACGTCTTCCTGGGTCTTGCGGTCGTCGACGCGGTTCCGCACCCGGATATCGATCTGCCGGTCCTCTTCCTTGAAGTGGGTCGGTACGGCGCCCTGCACCCGGTCGCGCAGGATGGCCGACATCTGCGCCATGTCGAGCCCCAGTGCCGCCAGGCGCTCGCGATCGAAGACAACGCGCAGCTCCGGGTTGCCGGCCTCGAGTGACGTCCGCAAGTCCACGAAGCCGGGCAGCTCGCGCAACTTGCCGACGATCTTGTCGGAATACTCGCGGAGCGGCTCCAAGCTCTCGCCGTAGAGATCCACCTCGATGGGCGTCTTGAGTGTGAAGTAGGACGGCGCTCCGAGCTTCGAGTGCAGATCCGGAATGGCTTCGAATTTGCGGCGCAGATTGCCGAGCGATGCCTGGCGTTGCTCGAGGTTCGTACCCGGCTTGAAGACGACATTCAGCTGTCCCAAGTTCTCGTCACGGGTCCGAAGCGACATGCCTCCTGACGACGGCCGGCTGCCGACACTCGCGTCATAGCGAATGAGCAGCGGCTCAGCGGCCGCCGCGGCCTCCATCTGCTGCAGCACGCGGTCCGTCGCCGTAACCGCCGTCCCTTCCGGCATCGTCACTTCGAAGAAGTACTCGCCGTGATCGAGCGCCGGGATGAGTTCGGTCTGCAAGCGCGGCACCAAGGCCATCGAGGCCGCGAATACCGCCGTGCCGAGTCCCACCGTGGTCCACGGGCGGCGGAGCGCGGCACGCACGACACGATCATAGAGACGCGAGAACCAACCCAGCGTCATCTCCGGCGAACCACTCGTGGATGGCTGCGTCACCTTGAGGAAGCGTTTGCGGCCCATGGCCGCCAGCATCGGGGTCAGGGTGAGCGACACGACCAGCGACGCGAGCCGGCTGATGCTGACCGCGAGCGCCTGATCCTTGAAGAGCTGCCCCGCCACACCCTCGACGAAAAGAATGGGTAGGAACACCGCCGCCGTCGTCAGCGTCGAAGCAATGACCGCGGCGCCGACTTCGGTCGTGCCGTCGATCGCGGCGCGGATCATGGTCATGCCTTGGTGGCGCTTGCGGTGAATGGCTTCCAGCACCACGATCGAGTCGTCGACCAACATCCCGACGCCCAGCGTCAGGCCGCCCATCGACATGACATTCAGCGACACGCCCATGCGGTACATGAAGATGAACGTCGCGACAACCGACAGCGGAATCGCCAGGGCCACGATCATGGCGCTGCGGAAATCGCGTAGGAAGAATACCAGCACCGCGATCGCCAGCAACCCCCCTTCGAGCGCCGCCGTCCGCACGTCATCGATGGATTGTTGAATGAATGCCGACTGGTCGAAGAGCACGGTCAGGTTGGTGTCGCGCGGCAGGGCTGCCTGCAGCTCGGCGAGTTTGGCGCGCACGGCCTTGGCGACCGCGACCGTATTGGCGTCACCCTCTTTGTGAATCTCGATCTCGACGCATTCGGTGCCACGGACACGAGCGATCTCGGTGCGCTCACGGAACCCGCGCTGCACGGTTGCGACATCGCGCAGGTAGACCGGGATGTCGCGATTCGTGCCGACGACGAGCCCGCCGATGTCGGCGACGTTCTCGTACTCGTTCAATGTCCGCACCAGATACTGCGTGTCCCGATCGCGGAGCGCGCCACCCGGCTGATTCACATTGGAGGCTTGCACCAGAGTGACGATGCTCTCCATGGGGATCCCGAGTGCCGCCAGCTTGCCCTGATCGACATCAATCTGGATCTCTTCCTCGAGTCCACCCTGCACCTGTGCCGACGCCACGCCTTTGACGGTCTCGAACTCTTGCTTCAAGCGCTTGTCGGCGATGTGCCGCAACTGCACGAGATCCCCGGTGCCATAGAGTGCCACCCGGATGATGGGGTCGAGCGAGGGGTCGAAGCGCAGAACGAGGGGGCTTTCGGCGCCCTGTGGCAGGACGAGCCGGTCGAGGCGTTCGCGCACATCCATGGACAGGGCGTCCATGTTCGAATCCCAGTCGAATTCGAGCGTCACTTCCGAAGTACCGCTCCGCGACACCGAATGAATCGACTTGAGGCCGCGCAAGACGCCGACCGCTTCCTCGACCGGCCGCGTGACCAAGTTCTCGACTTCGGCGGGTGCTGCGTCTGGAAGCTCGGTTTGCACCGTCAGCGATGGGTAGTGAATATCAGGCAAAAGGTCGACGGCGAGGCGGCTGTAGCCCACCGCCCCGAACGCGATGACGGCCATCGACAGCATGAGGATGGTGACCCGCCGGTGAACGGCGAATTGGACGAGGGCGCGCAGCATCACGAACCCCGCCGGTCAGCCACCGCCGCGGGGTTGGCGTCGGCTGTGGTGTCCAGGATTTTGATCTTGGCGCCGTCCTTCAGCGAACGCTGGCCCTTCACGACGACCCGCTCACCCGCGTCGAGTCCTTGGAGGATCTCGGTGTGCGTGTCGTCCATGAATCCCACCTGCACCGGTTTGCGCGTTGCGACCGTGTCGCGCGCCACGTAGACGACGCGCTCGCCGCGATCCTCGAACACCGCCAGGTTCGGAACGCGAACGACGTTGTCGTGCCGTGCCGTAACGACGCTCACGTGCGCGAAGTCGCCGGGACGCGTGCCGGGCGGGTAGTCCTTGACGTCCACCGTCACCTTGACGGTGCCGGTATTGGGATCGGCAACGGGGCTCACCAGGCGCACCACACCGCGGAGTGCGGCGCCATTGCTGTCGAGCGTCAAGTCGGCCTCCTGGCCGTTCTGCAGGGTGCCGAGTTCCTTGGCCGGAACGAAAATATGCGCCAGAAGCGGCCGGAAGTTGGCGATCTCGAAGAGCGGTGTGCCGACGTTCACCGTCTGGCCGATGTTGACGGTCCGGCTGACGATGGTGCCGGAGAACGGCGCCGGCACCACCGTGTAGGAAAGTTGATGCTGGGCAAGATCGAGGTCTGCCTGGGCGGCATCGAGGTTGGTCCTGGCCACATCATAGTCGGCCTGCGAGATGACCTGTTGGTCGAGGCTCGACTTCTGCCGGTCGTGGATGCTCTTCATCTTGGCGACCGTGACCTCGGCCTGGCGGACGCGCAGTTTCAGTTCCGAATCGTCGAGCTGCAGCAACGCTTGCCCGGTGCGCACCGCAGTGCCCTCGTCGACCAGCAGCTTGGCTACGACGCCACTCGTCCGCGCCAGAAGCTGCGCCCGGTTCTCGGCCTCCAAAGTAGCCGTCGTCGTATAGCGCTGCTGGGCGGTGCCACGCGCCGCGGGATCCACCGCCACGTTGATCGGCGGCTCCGCCGGTGGTCCGCCCTCGCCCGGCTTACCGCCCGGAGCCGCGGCGTGGGCGCCACCCGCCGGTGGTGTCTTGCCATCTGCCTTTTTGCCGCAACCCGTTAGGACGGCACCGAATAGAAACGCGACGCCGAGCCCGGCCGCGAGCCCCGTGACCAAGCCACGGACGCGACGGGAGCGGCGGGATCCAAGACGATTCATGGAAATCCCATCCGGAACGGGTGACAAGGCATTTGGGCGAGGTTGGCTAAAACACATTCTAGTACGGTCGTCCGGAAGCGAAGGTTCCCGAAAAAGGGACCACCCGCTTCCTCAAAGGGTGGAACTGCACCCTTGCATGGCGTATGGGTGAGGTGCGGCTCCAAACCGGCGGGGGCGAAATCCGCGTTACGGATGCGGATGCGACCGGCATGATCTCGACCGGCGGAGGTGGGGTCCAGTTGTCGCGGGTCCGCGGCGACCTGCGCGGCGCCAGGGGCGGTAGCCGGACGTTCGGACCGGATTGCACGGCGCTTCGCGCCGCGCGACTAGCGCAAGCGCACAATCCTGCCGCGCGTCTCGCCGCGCGTCGAAAGAAAATAAATCCCGTTGGGCGCCTGCCGCCCGGTGCGATCCAATCCATCCCAGGTCACTTCGCGTGCCGCCGCGTCGCCCCCCGGCAGCCGGAGCCGCCTGCAAAGCCGCCCATGCACATCATGAATATCGAGCCACTCCGGCACCGCTGCCGCCGCCGACGCCACTCCCACCGCCGGCTCGCCTCCACGCAACACAATCCGCGTCGACTCCCCGAACGGATTCGGATACGCGGCAATCGTCCGCACACTCACCGCCGGTGGCGGACCGCCCTCCTCCACCGCCGTCGGCGCACCGCGGCTCGCAAACAGCGCCAGCATGAAGATCGTCGGCGCATTGCTCGCGATCCCAGGCTCGTTCGTCACATAGTTCGCGCCATCGTCCTGATACGTACCGCGTGAGGCTTGGAATTCCGCGTATTCGTCGGGGTGGTTGAGCACGATCCCCTGGTCCTGAATTTCCTGCGCGGTCGCCGGCCCTTCCGCAACGGCCCCCGGCATGGCACCGTTGTGCTTGATGGCGGCCACCTGATGATGGAAGTCCTGGGTCGAAACCGCACCGACGCCGCCGATAAAGCACACACCCCACGGATTCGTGCCCATCAGGAAATCGCGCTGGGCGAATGCCATGCCGTTGTAAGTCGTCTGCCCAGTCAATCGCTCATACAGCAAGGCCTCGGCCGCCATCTGCGTGATCACCAGATTGATGCCCCAAAGTTCGGTGCCGGCCATGCCGAAGGGATGGGCGATCGAATCGTCGCGAAACTGGCTCACATCGGTAAGGAGATTGGCGAGTGCCGGAGCATGGTAGGGCGCGATCAGTGCGTCGGCCAATCCATTCATCGTGCCCCATCCCGACCAGTAGCCGGGGCCGGCGAGATCGGACTGCGACTTGGCGTCGTTGAGATACGACACCTGGCCGGTCGTGAGGTACATCTCGATGGCGCCCAGTGCAACCTTGTCGCGATAGGTGTTGTCGTCATAGAACGAACTGTGGACGATGTTAGGTGCCGATCCCATGGCCGCATACGCATCCAGGGCCGCTATGCGGCAGGAATCCGCCAGTCCCGGCGCAGTGACCGCGTAGGCGCGCGCGGCGCGGGCTAATGCGGCGATGTACCGGCCGTAGTGATTCTTCCCGGGTCCGTAGTACGCCGGCCGCAGCGCCGTGAGTGCATCGTTCTCCGGCAAACGGAAACCCTCATTGTGATCGGCGTCGTCCGAGACCTGCCAGAGGAAACGGCCCGCCTGATAGCGCAGCTTCAGCAGGAAGCGCACGCCAATCTTGGCTTCGTCGAGTAAATCCGAAACGCCGTTGCCGTTCGTGTCACCGGCCAGATTGGGTCGCAATTCATTGGCCCACAGAAGCAGATGCGTGCTGTACGCGACCGTGCTTGCGAACTTGATGTAATCGCCGGCATCGTGCCAGCCGCCCTGCACGTTCACCGCCAGGCCATTGTTGGGCCCACCGACGATGTTGTGTGCATCCAGCAAATGGCAGACGCCATGGTCGGCGGGTTTCGTCGGTCCGCAGCGTTCCACCGCGAAGAAGCTGAGCGCGGTCTTCGCCAGCGCCTTGTAGCCGGGCGCGACCCAGGTGGGACTGCCGATTGCGAAGGGCAAGGAATTCTCGCCCGTCGTGACCAACGTCAGCCGGAACTGGCCGGTCTCGGTCAGGCCGCTGAAGTCGAGGGCGTGCGTAAAGCCGAAGGTGCCCCATGCCCCGAGTGAGGCCGGCACCGTACCCGTGAAAGCGATCGTTCCCGCCGGTACGCGCAGAACCCGAAACGTTTGGCCGTTGAGATTGGTCTTCGAGAGGACGCGCGCGACCTTGACATCGCTCGTGCCGTAGCCGACTTGGCTCGGGCGCAAATAGCGATTTGCGGCGTGGCAGGCCGGCGCGCCAAGCGCGAGAGCCACGACCACCAACAACGTCGCGCGTAAAATCCGCATCCTAGCCTCGCTTTTTTGCCGCCGCCTGGGCGCGGCGGCGCATCTCGTCCGGTGACACGTCCTCGATATGCGTTCCAATGGACCAGACGTTGCCCCAAGCGTCCCGAACGCTGCCGTTGCGATCGCCGTAGAACTGGTCGGCGACTTCCTTCAACGACGTGGCCCCGGCGCCGAGCGCGCGGGCGTATGTCGCGTCGGCGTCGGTCACGTACACGTAGAGCGCCGCCGGCATCGGCTTCCACTCGCCCTGCGATTCGCCCAACATGAGGATCGAGTCCCCGATGCGGATTTCGGCGTGCATGACCGTGCCGTCGGGCGCCGCCAGGCGCTCGATCTCCTCGGCACCGAAGGCTTGCTTGATGAAGTCGATGAGCTTTGCGGTGCCTTCTGCGACGATGAACGGGGTGACCGTGTGGTACCCCTCGGGAATGGGTTGGACGGCCATTGCCGGCTCCTTTCGTGCGAGTGATTGAGCGTGACGCACACCGGGGTCCGGCCGCAAGCCCCAAGCGGGCCCGGCAACGGTCACTGGCTTGCGGGCTCCGGCTGCGCGCCGCGCAACAGCGCGGTTGCGGCACTGACCGCGTCGCGGGTCCCGGTAAGAGCCAGAATGTCTCCCGTTTGCAACACCTCACGGGCGGTTGGAACCACACCCAGGTCACCACGCGTGATGGCCAGGACGGTGGCGCCGGTCAAGCCGCGCACATTGAGCTGGGCCAGAGTCTTGCCGACGGCCGCGTGGTCCGATTCGAGGCGCAGCATCGCGGGGGCGCCCAAACCAGGCAGGAATTCGGCGACCCGCGCCAGGGCGTCGTCCGTCGAGCGATTCGAGTGCGTGCGCGCCTGGGAGGTGAGCACGTCGACGATCATCGCGGCGCCGGCCTTTACGTGGCCGTGGAGATTCGTCGCACTGCGCCAAAACGCAACACCCAAAATCGTCAGCAACACGAGCAGCGCGATCGCCCCCTGCAGGACGCTCACGAACGGTTGGGTCACGGCCAGAAGCGGCAGGCCGACGAGGAGGGCGATGGCGAGTTGCAGGGTGACGACAAACGCCCGCCGCGGTGCATCGGCCAAATCGGTCTTCCCCTCCCGAAGCCGCGGCAATGTCGCTTCCGCCAGTATTTCGCCTAGGAGCCTGTCCGAGTAATCCCCGATTTCAGGGTAGACAGACCGGCTGAATTGCGGTTTTTATGCAGCATGTCGAAAACCTTCCGCCCCTGGAACATCGAGCAGGTCATGCTGCTCCCACCCTCGGTCCGAGACTTCG
>JANLSU010000040.1:0-6983 GCA_031362565.1 bacterium
GCATCGGCCACGAGGTCGACTTCACGATCGCTGATTTCGTTGCCGATCTTCGGGCGGCGACGCCGACCGCGGCCGCCGCGGCGGCCGTGCCCCATCGCGACGAGATGCGGCGCTGGCTCGCGCAAACCGAGCAGCGGACGGCGCGCGCCTTGCGGCGCCGGCTCGAGTTGCCGAAGCAACGGCTGGAATCGCTACTGGGGCGCTATGCGTTTCGCCGCATGCGCAGTCTGGTGCCGGAACATCTGCAGACGCTCGACGGCCGCCTCGACCGGCTCGAGCGTGGTGTGCGGCTGCAGTTCGAACGCCGTAACGATCGTTTGCGCGCCGCTCTGGCGCACCTGGCGGCACTGGGTCCACAGCGGGTTTTGGAACGCGGCTACACGTATTGTGTCGACGTCGCGACCGGCGCCCTCGTCGGGCGCGCCGCAGCGGCCGAAGCCGGCCAGGAATTGCGCGTCCAGTTCGCCGACGGCACCCAGCGGGCGCGAATTCTTGCCCCATCCGGCAGCCCCGATGTGAAGGGAGAAACCACATGACGACCGAGGCGCGGCCCGATTTCGAAACCAGCCTGCAGCGGCTCGATCAGATCGTTCAGGAACTCGAGACGGGCCAGGTCCCGCTCGATCGCGCCATGGGGCTCTTCGAGGAAGGCCTGCAGGTCGGCCGTACGTGCCGTGGCCTGCTGGAGGCCGCCCAGGCGCGGGTCGAAAAGCTTCTCGAGCGTGCCGACGGCAGCATCGAAACCCAACCCTTCGAGCCGAACGCGTGAGCTTCGACCTGGGTACTGCAATGACCGCGACGCGGAGCCGCGTCGACGCGCGCTTGGCCGATCTCTTGGTGGGCGGCGTGCCGTCGTTGCTCGAAGCCATGCGCTATGCAGTGCTGGGCGGCGGCAAGCGTTTCCGGCCGATCCTGTGTTTGTGGACGCACGAGATGTTGGATGGCCGCGCGCCGCGCGCCGCACTCGATGCCGCCTGTGGGCTCGAACTCGTGCACACGTATTCGTTGGTGCACGACGACTTGCCGTGCATGGATGATGATGACTTGCGGCGCGGCCGCGCCACGGTGCACGTGCGTTTCGGCGAGGCAATCGCGGTCTTGGCGGGCGATGCGCTGCTCAACCTGGCTTACGAGACGTTGCTCGGCGCCGACTGGCCGGCGCCGGAGCGCGGGGTCGCGGTGGCGCGCACGATTGCCGCCGCCGCCAGCCATCGAGAACTGCTCGGCGGCCAGGTTCTGGATCTGGAATCCGAAGGCGTGACGCCCACCGCCGACGGGCTCGACCGGATCCATCGCGCCAAGACCGGAGCCATGATTCGCGCCGCGCTCGTCGCCGGCGGACTTGCGGCCGGCGCCGCGGACGCCGACATCACGCGCCTGGCGGGCATCGGCGACGACCTGGGGCTCGCTTTCCAGATCGCCGACGACGTATTGGATGTCGTCGGTGGAACGGCCGAGCTCGGCAAGAGTCCGGGGAAGGACGCGAGCGCCGCCAAGGTGACATTTCCATCCCTGTATGGGGTCGAGCGATCGAGAGTTCTCGCGCGGCAGCACGCCCGCGCCGCGTCCGACGCCTTGGCGGCCTGGCCGGCGAGCGAGCCCTTGCAAGCGCTCGCGCTCTTCTGTGTGGATCGCGTCTCCTGAGAGAGGAATCGCAACTCATGTGGAATGCGCCGTGGGTCGCAGCCCTCGCCGCCGGGGCGGTGGCGCAGACCATCAAGCTCGTCTGGGCGCTGGCGCGGCCCAAGACGCTCGGGTGGCGCGCGCTGCTGAACTTGCCCGGCATGCCGAGCACGTGGGCGGCGATCTGTGCGGCGCTCTGCACCCTCTTGTGGCGGCATGCAGGCTTGGACTCATCGCTCTTGGCGGTCTGCACGGCGTTCTCCTGTCTGGTGCTGTACGACGCGCTCAAGCTGCGGCGTTCGGCGGGGCGCCAGGCGCGGCTTCTGAACGCCATTGCCCGCGACCTCGAACTGCACCAGCCCGAGGCGGCGGGCCGCCACCTGCGGGAATTGTTGGGGGAAACGCCGGCCCAGGTGCTCGCCGGGATCGCGCTCGGGATTGCGGTCGGGGTGCCGTGGCCGGGGTAGGCGGGTGCCAGGCGCTGCGGGCGGGGCGGTGGCCCCCCCAGCGCGCGAAGCATTTCTTGACCCTGTCCGGCACGCGGACGATAATTCTCCGACCCCGGAGTCGCCGGTGTCGTCGGTATAACTCGTTCGATTTTTGCGGTTTGTGCGGTTCGTTTCAAGCCGCGTCTCGAATTCGACCCGCAACCTTCGGCCCGCACGCCGGCAACAAAGGAAACGTTTTGGCTGCAACACGGCTGCTCGACTCGATCGACTCCCCAGCCGACCTCAAGACCCTGTCGCTCGGACAACTCGAGCAGTTGGCCGGCGAGATCCGTCACGAGATTCTGAGTGTCGTGAGCCAGACCGGCGGCCACCTCGGTGCCAGCCTCGGCGCTGTCGAACTCACCGTCGCGATGCACGCCGTTTTCGAAGCCCCGCGCGATCTGCTGGTGTGGGACGTCGGGCACCAGGCATATGGGCACAAGCTGCTCACCGGCCGCCGCGACCGGTTCAGCACGCTCCGCCAAGAGGGCGGGATCTCGGGGTTCCCGGTGCGGCGCGAGAGCGAGTACGACACGTTCGGCGTGGCGCATGCGTCGACCGCCATCGGCGCCGCTCTCGGGATGGCGATCGCACGCGATTTGCGCGGCGAGGATCACCGCGTCGTGGCGGTCGTCGGTGACGGCGCCATGACCGGCGGCGTCGCGTTCGAAGCCATCAACAACTTGGGGCATCAAACTCGCGACATGCTCGTCATCTTGAACGACAACGAGATGTCCATTTCGCCCAACGTCGGCGCCATTTCCAAGTATTTGACGCGCGTCACCACGACGGACGTCTACAACAAGTTCGAGTCCGAAGTTTGGGACCTGCTCGGCAAGATGCCGCTGGGCGACAAGGCCCGCGTCTTGGCGAGCCGCGTCAAGGAAGGCGTCAAGAACATGGTCGCGCCCGGCATGCTGTTCGAGGAACTCGGGCTGCGTTACTTCGGCCCCTTCGACGGCCACGACCTGCCGCTTCTGGTGGACGTGCTGCGGCACGTGCGCAACCTCAAGGGGCCGGTTCTCGTGCATGTGGTCACCACGAAGGGCAAGGGGTACGCGTTCGCCGAGGCAAAACAGGAAACGTATCACGGGCTCGGCAGCTTCGATCGCGTTACCGGGGTGCCCAAGCCGGCGCAGCCGGGGCCGCCGCAATGGACGAAAGTGTTCGGCCAGGCGCTTCTCGAGGTGGCGGAGCGCGATCCGCGCGTCGTCGCGATCACGGCGGCGATGCCGAATGGCACCGGAACGCAGGCGTTCGCCGAGCGCTTCCCGGACCGCTTCTTCGATGTCGGTATCGCGGAACAGGCAGCGGTGTTGCTGGCGTGCGGACTCGCGACCCGCGGCATCAAGCCGGTGGTCGCGATCTATTCGACGTTCCTGCAACGTGCCTACGATCAGATCGTGCACGACGCGGCGCTCCAATCGCTGCCGGTGGTTTTCGCGCTCGACCGTGCCGGCCTCGTCGGCGAGGACGGCCCGACGCATCATGGGCTGTTCGATGTCGCCTACTTCCGCACCGTTCCCAATGTCGTGCTGATGGCCCCGGCGAACGAAGAGGAACTGCGGCAAATGCTGTTCACGGCCGTGGGTTACGAAGGCGGACCGATCGCGTTCCGCTATCCGCGTGGCAATGCGCTGGGAGTTCCGACGACGGGGCCGCTGCAGCAGATCCCTATCGGGCGCGGCGTCACGCTGCGCGACGGCGAGGATGTGGCGCTCATCGGTTATGGCACCGGGGTCGAATGGTGTCTGCGGGCCGCCGATTTACTCGGTGAAGCCGGGATCGTGCCGACGGTGGTGAACGCCCGCTTCGCCAAGCCGCTCGACACCGAACTGCTCGGGCGTGTGCTCGAACGTCATCGCCGCGTCCTCGTCGTCGAGGAACACGCCCTCGCCGGTGGTTTCGGATCGGCGGTGCTGGAATTCGCGTCCGATGCCCGCGTTCGCAACGTCGAAATTCGCCGCCTTGGCATTCCGGACCGGTTCATCGACCAAGCGTCACGGGCGCGGCAGTTGGAGAGCGTCGGGCTCACGCCCGAGAACATCGCCCGAACCGTGCGCGAATGGATGGGAGTCGCAACCGGCGCGGTTCGCCCCGTCGTGCACGTCGCGGCGCCGCGGGCGTAGGGCGTTTCAGCGCCACAACGGCAAGCCCGGCGCGCCGTTCGGTCCCTCCGGTTCGGGGAGCGCGCGTGAATCTTGCATTTGTCGTTCATCCGTTCAAACCGTCCTCGCTGCGCGCGGTCGCGCAGGTGGGCCGTCTCACGGCGGGCACGCGTCACAGCGTGCGGTTGTGGGCGCCGGCGCTCGACGCCCTGTGCGGGCGCCAGGACTACGCCGGCGAGGCCGACGGCTGGGCCCGCAGCGACGACGTGCGGGACGCCGATGCGGTGGTCGCGATGGGCGGTGACGGCACGCTCTTGCAAGCGGTGCGGCTGATACAGGGTGCCGACCTGCCGCTGCTCGGCATCAATCTCGGCAGCCTTGGATTTCTCACCGATACTCCGGAAGACCTGCTCGACACGGCACTCGGGCACCTGCTCGACGGCAGCTATCGGCTCGACCGGCGCATGTTGCTCGAGGCGCGCTGCGAAACGCCGGGCGGCGTGCCGATACGCGTCGTGGGGCTGAACGACGTCGTCGTGCACGGACCGCGCGCCCGTGTTCTCGAAGTCGATGTGCGGATCGGCGGCGCCAGTCTCGGACGCACGCTCGCCGATGGGGTCATCGTGGCGACGCCCTCGGGGAGCACCGCCTACAGTCTGTCGGCCGGCGGCCCGGTGGTGTCGCCGGCGCTCGCGGCGCTGGTCTTCACACCGATCAGCCCGCACACCTTGTCGCAGCGGCCGCTCGTGGTGAGTGCCGACGAGGAGATCGAGATCGTGCTGCAGCGCACCGCGTCCGAGCGCGCCGAGCTCACCGTAGACGGCCAACCGGTGGTCGATATGAACGTCGGCGATCGCCTCGTCGTCGGCCGTGCACCGCGCGATCTGGCACTCGTGGTGACGCGCGAACGCACTTTCTACGACACCCTCTGCACGAAGCTCGGTTGGGGCCATCGCGGGCGCAGCGGCGGCTGAACGATCTGGATCGTGGCCGCGCCATTGGTTCGATCGTGTATGCTCCGGGCGGTATCCTTGGTTCCGCGGTGTCCGCAGGGGGTCATTGCTGCGTGTCGACGTACGTCCCGACGCTCGATGAATTCCGGCACAAGGCGCGGTCCGGCAATTTGGTGCCGGTCTACCGTGAGATTCTCGGTGATCTCGAGACACCGGTGTCGGCGTTTCGCAAGATCGACGACGGCAAGCACGCGTTCCTCTTCGAGAGTGTCGAGGGCGGCGAGAAGTGGGGCCGTTACTCGTTCCTGGGCGCCGATCCCAGTGCGGTCATTCGCATCGAGGGCCGGCGGATGACGATCGAATCCGGTGGCCGGCGGCGCAGCGTCGACGTCCCGGATCCAATCACCGGACTGCACGCCGCGCTCGCATCCTACCGGCCGGTCGAGGTCGCGGGACTGCCGCGTTTCGTGGGCGGCGCGGTGGGTTATGTGGGCTACGACAGCGTGCGGTTCCTGGAAGAGAAGGTCCGGCTTCCGGAGTGGCGGCCCGGTGAACTTCCGGATGCACAATTCCTGGTGACCGGCACGCTGCTCGTCTTCGACAACTTGACTCACACGATCAAGGTCGTCGCCAATGCCGATGTAGGCCGCGACCCCGACGCCGCCTATCGCCAGGCCGTGCGCCGCATCGATGCGCTGGTCGACAAGTTGCGAGCGCCGGCGCCGGCAGCCGCGGCCAAGCGGCGTCCCAGGCGCCGCCCGGTGTTCACCAGCACGACGACGCGCGCCGATTTCGAGCGCGACGTGCGGCGCGCTCAGGAAGCAATTTTCGCCGGCGACGCGTTCCAGATCGTGCTGTCCCACGAGCTGTCGACGCCCATCGCCTGCGATCCGTTCGAAATCTACCGCGCGCTCCGCCGGATCAATCCGAGCCCTTACATGTATTTTCTGCGTTTTGGGGCCGATGCGATTGCGGGTGCGAGTCCCGAGGTGTTGGTGCGCAAGGAAGACGACGTCGTCGAGTTGCGGCCGATCGCCGGCACCCGGGCGCGCGGTGCGACGCGCGTCGAGGATTTGCGGTTCGAGGAAGAACTGCGCACCAGCGACAAGGATCAGGCCGAGCACGTCATGCTCGTCGATCTGGGACGCAACGACCTGGGCCGTGTCTGCCAATACGGCAGCGTTGCGACCGAGGAACTCATGGTCGTGGAACGCTACTCGCACGTCATGCATTTGGTCTCGGGGGTGCGTGGCGTGGCGCGGCACGGCGTCGACGGGTTCGATGCATTGCGCGCCTGTTTCCCGGCCGGTACGGTGAGCGGGGCGCCCAAGGTGCGGGCCATGCAGATCATCCAGGAACTCGAGGGCCGCCGGCGCAACGTCTACGCGGGCGGCGTCGGTTACTTTGGCTTCTCGGGCAACATGGACATGTGCATCGCGATTCGAACCGTGGTCTGCCGGGGCGGCCGGGCTTCCATCGGCGTCGGCGCCGGAATCGTCGCCAACTCGAATCCACGCCTCGAATGGGAAGAAACGCGCGACAAGGCTCAGGTTCTCGTCACGGCGATCGAAGCCGCGGAGGCGGGATTGGAATGAAGGCCAAGGCGGGCTCGAAGCGGGCGGTTCGGAAGACGGCGGCGCGGCCGGCACGCAAGGCTGTCGCTCGCCCGGCCCGGCAAGCGGCGGCGCGCTCAGCGTCCAACGCCGAAGCGGGGGGGGGGGGGGGGGGGGCCCCGCCGCCCAAAACCCTGGGTGGCGACAACAACAAAAAGAACCTGAAAACCGAGGGGGGGTGGGGGGGGGGGGGGGGGG
>JANLSU010000044.1:0-9166 GCA_031362565.1 bacterium
CACCGCGCGCGAGTATCACGCTCAATACGGCCTGACCATGACGCGGCTCAAGAAGGCGAAGAGCGACGTGGTGGTGCTTCATCCCGGGCCCATGAATCGGGGAGTGGAAATCGCGAGCGAGGTGGCCGACTCGAAGTCCTCACTCATCCTCGATCAGGTGACCAACGGCGTGGCCGTGCGCATGGCTGTGCTTTACCTCCTGCTCGGAGGCGGCCGCGAGTAGCGGCCTCAATCAAGGAGTCTCATGCCTCAAGCTCTTCTGATCCGCGGCGGCCGGGTCATCGATCCATCCGCGCGCCTCGACGCTCGCGTGGACGTGCTCGTCGAAAACGGCCGGATCGCCCAGGTCGGCGAGGGCCTGAAGGCGAAAGGAGCGGAGGTCTTCGATGCCGCCGGCTGCGTGGTGACCCCCGGCTTCATCGATCTCCACACCCACCTGCGCGAACCGGGACGCGAAGACAAGGAGACCATCGCCACCGGCGCCCTGGCCGCGGCCGCGGGCGGTTTCACCGCGGTCTGCGCCATGCCCAACACGGTTCCGGTGAACGACTCGGCCTCCACCACCCGGTTCATCATCGAGACGGCGAAGCGGGAGGCCATCGTCCGCGTCTATCCCATCGGCGCCATCACCCAGGGCTCGAAGGGCGAAGAGCTTTCGGAGTACGGCGACTTGAAGGCCGCGGGCTGCATCGCCGTATCGGATGACGGCCGCCCGGTCCAGAACGCCCGGGTGATGCGGCGCGCTCTCGAGTACGCCCGCACCTTCGGCCTGCCCGTGATCGATCACTGCGAAGACCTCGATCTCTCCAAGGGCGGAGCGATGAACGAAGGCGCGGTATCGGTGGCCATGGGAATCCCCAGCGCCCCCCATGTGTCCGAGACGATCATGGTCGAGCGCGATGTTCTGCTCGCCGAGTTCACCGGATCGCACGTCCACATCGCCCACATCAGCACCGCGGGCTCGGTGGACGCGGTGCGACGAGGCAAGGCGCGGGGCGTCCGGGTCACCGCGGAGGCGACCCCCCACCATCTTGTCCTGACCGACGAAGCGGTGCGCGCCCACGACTACGACCCGGTGACCAAGATGAATCCCCCGCTCCGCTCCGAAGAGGATCGTCAGGCGGTGATCGCGGGACTCCTCGACGGCACCATCGACGCCATCGCCACCGACCACGCGCCCCACACCACCGAAGAGAAGATCTGCGAATTCGACTGCGCCGCCTTCGGCATCGTGGGCCTCGAAACCGCGTTCGCGCTATGCCACGACGGCCTGGTGAAACCGGGCGTCCTCGATCTCACCCGGCTCGTGCAGTTGCTGACCGCGGGCCCCGCCCGCGCCCTCGGCCTCCCCGGCGGAACCCTGGCCAAGGGCCAGCCCGCGGACATCACCATCGTCGATCCGGCGGAGGTCCGAACCGTGAAGCCGGAGTCGTTCCGGGGCAAGAGCCGCAACTCGCCGTTCGTGGCCATGACCCTGACCGGCTGGCCCGTCGCCACCATCGTGGATGGAGTGATCGTCTTCAGATCACACTAGGCGCCTGGGGACGTCATTTCTTGAGCCAGTCCTGATACTGCCTCCGGTCTTCCTCGCGAATGTCTTCAAGCCGGCGTCGCTCCTCGGCCGACAGGTCACCACCGACCGTCCAAACGGCTCGGCCTTCTGACGGGTATTCCGCCCACATCAGCACATCCCGGTAGTCGCGCTTCGCAGCGGTGACAAGCTCTTCGAGCCGGTCCTCTCGGGACTCGCACAGCTTCAGAATCGCCAGCCGAACTCGCGATGCCTCGCGCTCGTACCCGTTCTCGCCATATCCTTCCAGCTTCGCCATCACGCGTGCCTGCAGGGCGGGATCCGGCCACATCCCCTCCACCTTCCGAGCGACCTCCTCCGTGCCTCTCATCGCTCAGGCACAAAATGAAAGCGCACCAGATACACATTCTCACCTGGGCCATGTTTGGCAACTTTGAGGAGGTCAACGACCCCCTTGAAGCCCGACGCGCGAGCGAGCGCTGGAGTGATGTCGTCCAGGCTGATCGGGAGTAGGGCCTCGACCTCGATTTGACCCTCTTCCATTCGGTACCGCTTGCCAACCGAGACGCGTGGCCGTTGCCAGATGCGGACACTGCAGGTGATCTGTCCCTGTCGTACTCCCTCCCGTAGCCGTTTGGTGAATATCAAGGGCAGATCCCTTCCTGACGGAGGCACGCCTTGATGTTCCGGCAGGCCTCGGTGCGGAGGATGGGGCTCATTGCAGCCGATCGCCCAACGGCATCACGCACCGCGCCGTACCCTCTCGCTGCTGCCCGCATGACACGCGTTGGGCTGCGGAGCGCGCCCTCAACGACCGGCCGGTAGCGAAACACGACGGCCGCTCCTCGCGCGCTTTGTCAGTTGCATCGCGTTGTTCTACGCCCCTTGCGCAGATGCCCGCCACTCGATCGAGGGCTTCCTGCCCTGTTGAGCACAGTCCCGAACGTACAGGTTGATCAGGGTCTGATATGGAATGCCCGACGACTCAGAGCTCTCCCTAAAGAACTGGATCGTGGGCTGATCAATACGAAGGGTGATCTGCTTCTTGAGCTTCCCCGCGCAAGGGTTCCTTCGCGCTCCCGAGAAGTCGTATTTCTTTCTCATCTGCTTGGCCTCTCCCAATACTGATTCTGCTCGGCCTTGACCTGGCCTTTCTGGGATCCCAGGTGACGGGGATGTCGGGCTAACACGCCCGCAGATAACCTGCAAGGGCCGTTTAACAGGGCCGCGGCGGTGCGTCTGCGGCGCGGACCTTGTCAGGTTCATCCGATTGTTGGGCGGCTCACATGTCCCCAGCACTTCACTCCGCACCGAGTTGGCGGCGCAGTCCATACGGGTCCCCGAGTACCCAGCCGCTATGAATCAGGCTGCTTTCCACCCGAAAGATGGCCACCCCCGCATACTCGATCCGGCGCTGCGTTGGTGGGATCCCCTGAAAAGCACCAGCATGAGTGCCAGAGTACGTCAGCCTTGCTACAACGGTGTCCACTTCAGAGACCAACTGATCGATCCGATTGTGAGAATCAGGGAAGGCTGCGCGCACCAGGTGCATGTAGCTCTTGAGCGCTTCTCGCCCCTCGAGATGCACACCCAGCGATCCGCGAAAGACAAGCCCCGGGGCTACGATCTCGTCGGCCAGATCGAAACGCCACTGGTTCCACATCTCTTGGTACCACCGCACAATCAGAGCTTTGGCCTCGCTCTGCGGTGCCGAACTATGCGCGCCTTTGCGTGTTCTCAAAAACGCTTCCTCACCAGTCCGCCCTGAAATAACCTGCGAAGGCCCACGGCCGTCTGCGAGGACTTCGTCAGGTTCATTGCATTGTTCTACGGCCCGGGGCCCTACGCCGGGATGTCCTCAAGCCGAACTCCCTCGCCGCGACGAATAGCGCCACGGGCGGCCCGAATGCGAGCCAAGAACTCCGGGTGATGCTCAAGCCTGTATTCAAACCAGGCCTCCTCCGAATCGAATCCGATCAGGATGCCAGCCGGGCGGCCATGACGAGTGATCACAATTTCTTGGTTTGCGGCAAGCCGAAGGTAGCGGGAGAGATCATCTTTCACTTTCGCCAGGGCCACCGATTGGGATTGACGTCCCCTTCTCCCGGAGCCAAGCGTCCGCTTTGGCTTTGCGGACGATGGCGAGGATCTCAACTGCACTCTCTGTGACGTCATAGAACACCCTGATTTCACCGACCCTGAGTCGGAACTGGGGCCGATCCAGGCCCCGAAGACGCTTGATTCGACTCCGACTGAGCTTCTGGGGCTCGAATCGAAGGTGGGTTTCGATCGCATCTCGAACCTCGGCCCGCGCATGCGAGGACAATGCGCGTAGTTCGATGACCGCCGAGGGGGCGAGGATGATCTCAAAACGCACTCTGGCTAGATTATAGCCAGACTACCGGGCTTCATGCAGGGTCCGTAGGCCTGCGATAAGCGGCGGGGTGCGCGCTCAGGGAAAGGGGGACGCGCAGACCGTCCGCTTCATCGCATTGTTCTACGGCCGCTCACTCTTTGTAGTGCGTCCTGGAGGGCGCAAGGCTGAAAGTCGAAGCGCCCATCAGGGTGTGGTTGCCCGGCTGAAGCCGCTGGCAATCGCCCGCCAGCGACCGTTCCTCTTCAACCATGTGGTGACATACGCGCCTCTGGCGCTGTAGTCCTGACCGGTCGAGGTCGCCTTCTGCGTGTACTCGCCCGTGACAACTGCTGTGTCGCCGTACAGCCGCACCTTCAGATTACTGAGCTCGACGGACTCATACTTGCGGCTGCCCGACCGGACGCCCTCGACCCATGTGGTCTTGTCCCGGATCCGTGCGTTCGAAACAACGGCGACATACTGGTAAGCCATGAACGAGGCAAACGCGTCAGCATCACCCTTGATCGTTGCGTCGATCCATCGGTGCTCCATCCCGATCAGTTCCTGCGCAGGATCGGGCAACGATCCGGCCTGACTTCTGGGCATCAAGCCAATGCAGCTCATCACGACCGCTGTGGCCACGAATCGAAGAGTTCTGTACATCGCTGACCTCTCCTGTTTCCGGCTGCCGACACTGCGTTAAGCCGCGAGGCTCCGATTCTGGCAGCGCCTCGTCCGCTCAAGGCGTTGTTCTCGGCCTGGCGTCTGAGGGTGTGCCGTGACGCGCCGGGTTTGAACGCTACTGCTGACCCGCGAGCAACCTGCGCACTCGTCAAGAGCTACTCTTTCGTCGAGGCGAGCTCGACGCTCCATCAAAAGGGCCCCGTTGCCCATCCCGCCCGTAGAACACCCAGGATCAGCTGCAAAGGCCGCCCTCAACGACTGCCCCCATGAGCGGAAGGCAAAGGGGGCACGCCTTGCGGCCTTTGTCAGTTGCAACCCGTTGTTCGACAGGCCGGTGCTATTTGCCGATCTCCGGGACACCAAGGCCGCGACATATTTTTCGAGCCAAGTTGTTCGAGATCTCCGTGTGCCGGGGAACAGCCTCGACTTTGCCATTCGCCGGACTGAACCAGAGAGCGTGGCCAGCACCTTCGCGCTTTAGGAAGCAACCATGATGCCGAAGATGACGGAGCAGGTCGCCAAGCTTCACCCGACGGTGACCAACTCCTGTACGGCGCCCTCCGGCAATGCCCGGAGGCCATCCTCACGGCGATCCTGCAGGATGAGGGCGATGGCTGCGGACAGGCTCTCTATTGCAGCGGCCTTCGTCATGCCCTGCCCATTCGCCCCGGGGACCTCCGGGCAATAGGCGATGAACCACTGCTCGTCTCGTTCCACTACCGCGGTGAACTCATTTCGCATGTTGAAACTCCTCAGGGCCATTATGCCCCCGCCGCCAAAGCTCTGTCGAACACCGGGCTTCAGCTGCAAAGGCCGCCCTCAACGACTGCCCCCATGAGCGGAAGGCAAAGGGGGCACACCTTGCGGCCTTTGTCCGTTGCAAGCCCTTGTTGGGCATGCGGTTGTTTTGCCCGATCTCTCGCACATCGAAACGAAACCGCTGCTTCAAGTAGTCGCTGCGCACGGCCCGATGCGCACTCGCCTCACGGCAGCCGAACTGGGCTGATATAGACATATCTCGTCGCCGACGCTGATGGTCTTTAGACCGTCTACGGTGCGAACCTCTGAGGAGGAGGTGACGACATGGTCCTTTGTCTTCCCTACATACTTGGCGACGCTCTCGGCGTCGAGCACAACGGTGGACACCCAGCGATCAGCCTGCGCTTGAAGATCGGGTTGTTGGGGCTTCCCGGCGCCACATGCCACGACGAGCGCTACCACGGGCCAGGCCGTGAGTGGAAAAGAGGCGGCTCTCAAGCTTGAGTTCATCGAAGGGCCTCCCCGGGCAGCGATGCTATGCCCAACACCGCATTGAGCGGCAAGGGCCATGAGTCCGTTGGCGCGGTTCCCTTGTCAGTTGCAACCCGTTGTTGGACGGCTCGCTGTTGCATACAGAACTCTGCATGCGCCAACCTTACCGCTTGCCCCACTGCTGGTTTAGGCGAGGAAGCCGGGATGCCCAGTGACGGCCGTGAAGCCACAACGAACAGCCGGTTCGGGGCATTGGAAACGCCACCCGTGGCTGAGCTCCCGACTCACGTCGCACTTCGACCGGGTCAGGCTGAGCTCCCGAAAACGCGGCGCGCTTCGACTGTCGACTTAGAGGCCAGGTCGACAGTAGTTCGTTCGTCGGCCTCACAGCCGTTCAACACTGCGTGCCCTACTGGAAGAGCCAAGTGCTGCGGCGACAGGCGCTCGGTGGCAGAGGTGACGGCAGAGGCGACGAGGCAGCGTAAGAAGCGGCGGCGGAAAGCGCGGGTTGCACCGCCGGGGCGCCGAGGCTCGGGCACCGAGAGGATTTGGCGCGTCCGACGCCCCCCGGAGGTGGCGCTGGACGCGCCCACCTTCCCCCTGGAGTGGGCCCCAAGGCCGCCACGGCCTGTACGCGATCATGCGAATCGACTGGCAAACCGTTCTTGTTTCACTTACGCTCTCGCCGGAATTTCAGGGCGCGCCCACTCGCGCGCGTTACCAAATCCAAGCGTGAGGCAACGACGCTAGATGGCAGGAGCGAATATCCTTAAGAGAATGAAGCTTCGGGAGTTGGCAGTAAGGGTCGCCCTCGTTTCGATTTCACTGGTGTTTTCGATTACGGTCGGCGAAATCTTCCTTGCCAAGTCCCCGCGCTACGAGGAACTCGCTCGACCGTACAGGGAGCGACTCGCCGATTCCAACATAGACGGCGAGCCGTACCTTGAAACGGGTGAAAACAGCCCCTACACCACGCGAAAATCCTATCAGGGAAGGTGGTCAGCAGACGTTCGCAGTACGATCACCACGAACCCTCAGGGGTTTCGTACCACGCCCGTCCTTCGAACCCATGTGGTCGCGAGAGCGGATGTCCTGTGCATGGGTGACTCCTTTACCTTCGGCTACTTGTTGGATGACACAGAAACTTGGCCGGCGGCACTGGGTTCTCTTTACGCTGATCGTGCCCTGACGGTAGTGAACGCTGGATATACGGGTGGATTCTCATTCGATGGCGCGGCTCTCCATTACCGGCGGGTCCTCTCCCATCTGGGGGCTCGCACGGTGATATACGCGGTGTTTCCGGACAACGACATTTCCGACATAGGGAATTGGTCTAGCCCTTCCATTACTGACGCGTTAACTATTCGCACTACCAACCAGCGTCTCAGTGAACAGGCTTGGCGATGGCCGCTCCTCCGGGAGAGTCGTCTCTTCGTCGGTCTCAGCATTCTGTTGCACCGTCAGGTGTATGGCAGGGAGTTCGAGATGGCAGAGGCACTGAGGTGGCCTCACGCCGACCTCGCCATTCAAGACTTGGCAGCCTCCACGACTGCCGGGGCAGCGCGCCTTATCTTCCTCTTCCTTCGCGAGCCCAACGAAGACTTCGTCAACTTTTGGGGGACGGATGACTGGAAAGTGTATCGAGATGGCAACATCTCGATCCTTAAGGCAATCCTGACGCAGCGGGGCGTCGAATGGCACGACGACCAAGATCTCTTGGAGGAACTGCACGCGGGCCTCAGGAGCCGTCGCATGCCCCCGCTCCCCAAAGAAATCTCTCGCTCGGTCAACCACATGGCGGAAAAGAAAAACTGGGAATGGAGAAACGTGCTGGCTGGAAGAGACGGCATCCACTATTCTGCTCTGACGAACCTATACGTCGCGGCCTGGATCCAAGGCTTGATCGACTTGCCGGACCAAGCGCGTCGGCAAGCTGGGGCACCACTTGATCGAAGCTCTTTGAAGCGGTGACAGAAGGAGATCCTTGATCCTCAAAGGATCGGGGAGCGACTCTCACCTCAACGCCCGGGTAACCAAGTATGCCCCGGCTCGTCACAACGCGCCGCCAGGGTTAAGCCCTGGCTCAGAGATGGTGGTGAAGCCACCACAACGCTGTTGGTTCGAGGCGTTGGAAACGCCACGCATGGCTGAACTCCCAGGTCCCTTCGCACTTGAAGGTGTCCAGGCTGAGATCCCAACAATGCTTCGCACTCCGACGGCGACATTGGAAGACGCGCCACCGTTGGTTCGTTCGTCGGCCTCATAGCCGTTCAACATCCGCGCTCAGCTGCAAAGGCCGCCCTCAACGACTGCCCCCGTGAGCGGAAGGCGAAGGGGGCACACCTCGCGGCCGGTTCCAATTCTTTGTTATCCGGCATGCCTATTGTGCCGGGAAGGTCGGATTGTTTGGAAAGAACCTCGCCGGTTCTCCTCGAGTCTTGCGGTAAAGATTGCGAAGGCTCCTTATCTGTCCTTCATGCGCAGTCAGATGGAGAGCCAGGTGGAAACCCAGGAGACGATCGGGGGCTGAGCCCTGTGGATAGCCGACGTATGCCCGGGTGCTGTGCTGCTGTAGGTCGGGCAGCGTCATCGCCCGTAGCCCGGCGATGAGCCGCGTGCATATCGCGTCCAACTCCTTCACGTTCCGCTCAAAATCCAGCGGGACCGAATCCGCTGTCGACTGAGTGACCGAGGCGCCAGGGGTTTGCTGAGCCCCTCCCAAGCTGGCGAGATGCCACGGGGCGTCGATGCAGAGATGTCTGAGGATGTGGTTGATCGTATTCGCCTCTGGTACCGGCCGCCAATTCGCTTCCTCCACGGTCAGCTCTTCGAGATCCTTCTTAAACCTCGCCCAGACAAATTCATTCATCTCGACGAGGAGTTCGATGGCTTTGTCCATGATCCCTCCGTTCAAGCCTGCCACACCTCTCTGCCCGGATAACACTGGGTTGAGCTGCAGGGGCCGCTCAGTCCACTGAGGGCGGACCCTGTCTGCTCCAACCCATTGTTGGGCGTCTTCTTGTTGCATGCAACGCCTCGCATAGGGCTACCTTACCGCTTGCCGACCCCTGAATCGGCCTGACCTGATGGGAGCCACAAGGATGACGGTGGAGCCCCAAGAGGGACGCGAAATTGGGGGATCAAGGGTGCCACACATGGCTGACTTCCCAGCACTGCCCCGGCCCCAACCAACGATCCCGTTTCATCAGCGCCCCCAGCTATTCCGTCTACCTCACAGCACGCTCAACACTGGATTGAGCGGCAAGGCTCCCTCAGTCCCTTTGCGCGGGACCTTGTCCGTTCCAATCCATTGTTCTCTGTCTGCTCGTTGGGCACGACGACTC
>JANLSU010000095.1:0-9129 GCA_031362565.1 bacterium
GTCAGCAACAAGATTGCCTGGCTATTAGGTGAGAGTGAATTTCTCATTCGTCGTGCCCCGCGAGTGCCAGGGCCAGAGGCAACACTTCGCCGCTACCGTGAGAGCGCAACAACCAGGCGGCCACGGTCAAGGTCCACCGCGAATCCACCATATCATCCACGAGCAGCACTGGCCCAGCGCGTAGCCCTTGCGCAATGATTGCCAGAGAACCGTCGATGTTGCGCGCCTGTTGAGTGCTGTTTGCCATCGTCTTCTGCTCTGGGCGATTGTCCGTCTTCTTCAGTACCGCGTCGAACGGCAGACTCAAGGCTGCCGCCAGCCGCCGTGCGAAGTCCGGCACCAGATCGGGGTGTCGAAGCGACGGGATACAGGTTACCCAGACAGGCGCCGGCTGCGGGTTCCATTCGCGCACCAGGACCGCACAGGCTTCGACCAGTTCATCCGCGAAATGCCCGTCGTGGTACTTGCCTTGTCGAACCAGACTGCCCCATCCGGCGTCACCCCAGATGCAGAGCGCCTTTCCGGGCTGTGCCTGAAGCTCGGCGGCAATTCGTCCAGTGAGGTGGTACTGCGGCATCCCGCCCGCCGGCCACTGCTTGCGCGGCTCGATGGGCAGGCTGGTGCGGCGCAAATAGGCTACTGCTTCTCGAACCAGCGCCGGGTCGGTGGTCGTCGGCAGCGACGGCAATGTGGGCACATGGTCGGTGCCCGGGTCACCATCGAGTGCCCGGATAAGAAACTCCATATGCCCAGAGCGCAAGCTTACATATTCCTGCATCTGACGCTGTTCGTCCCGCCGCAGTGCCGTCAGCCGATCCGCCCGCTCCCAGAACGCCTCGCTCAGATTCGCCGCCGTCAGTTGCCACTTGGTGCCCTGCTTGGCGATGGGCGCGGCGGATTCGAGCGAGAGCAAGTCGATAGTCTTCTGAATACGTCCCTTGCTGAGATTGAGGCGACCTAGCAACTCCGGGACGGATAGCCCGTTCGGCGCCGCTTGCAGCGCGTTCAGCACATCCTGAACCTCGTCCCGCGTCGGGAAAGCGCTTTCGATGAAGTAGTCGGTGATGTCTGTTTCTTCCTCGCCGCTGAGCAGCACCCCGTAAGCCGCGGCTAGCGCGCGACCCGCCCGACCGACCTGCTGGTAATAAGCCACAACCGATCCCGGCGTCTGGTAATGGATTACGAAGGCCAGATCCGGCTTGTCGAAACCCATCCCCAATGCTGTCGTAGCCACCAGCGCCTTCACCCGGTTATTCAGCAACGCCTGCTCCAATTCGGGCCGGCGCTCACCCGTTTCGCCCGTGTAGGACTCCACGTTCAAGCCGCGCGATCGGAGCCAATCCGCCACCTGAACCGCATCGCGCACCGTGAGCGCGTAAATGATTCCGTTCCCGGGCAAAGCCGGCACCTGCGCCGCAAGCCAGGCGAGGCGTTCTGCCTGACTATGCAAACGCATCGTCTGGAGCGTGAGCGACGGCCGATTTAGGTCGCCGCGCGAAAGACCGATGTTTGGACCGAGCACGGCCGTCAAGTCGTCCATCACCCGGTTATTCGCGGTTGCCGTTGTTGCCAGCAACCGCAGATTTTGCGGCAGAGTGCGCACGATGCGCTCCAGCAGCCGATAGTGCGGGCGGAAATCGTGCCCCCAATCGGAGATGCAGTGAGCTTCGTCGATCACCAGCAACGCGATCCGCCCCGCGACGCGCGCGAGTACCTCCGCGCGGAAGCGTTCGTTGGCCAGCCGCTCGGGCGAGATCAATAGAATGTCCACCTCGCTTCGCTGAATCGTCGCCTCGATGTTCGCCCATTCCTCCTGGTTGTCGGAATTGATGGTAACGGCCCGCACTCCCATCCGCTCAGCCGCAGCGATCTGATTGCGCATTAGCGACAGAAGTGGCGAGATCAGCAGGGCCGGCCCTTCAACCGCTTCCCGCAGCAGCTTGGTGGCGATGAAATAGACGAAACTCTTGCCCCAGCCGGTTTTCTGCACCACCAGCAGTCGTCCGCGGCCTTCCACGATGTGACGGATCGCTTCCGCCTGGCCTTCGCGAAAACTAGCGTCTGACC
Source organism: bacterium (assembly GCA_031362565.1). Taxonomy (GTDB): domain Bacteria; phylum Krumholzibacteriota; class Krumholzibacteriia; genus JANLSU01. The sequence continues at coordinate 2,068 of JANLSU010000095.1, forward strand.
TACCAGTACCGATGCGTAGGAGTTCGAGGGCACGAATAGCGTTGTAGATCATGCGCGCAGGTCTGCAATAAACCGCTTCGCGCCCAGCTCTCCGGACGCGATTCTCATTCTGAAGCCGCGGCGAACGAACCAACCGAGGCTTTCGAGCCAGGCGAGGGCGGCTTGCTCGACGACGGATTCGGTGAAACTGCGCGCTGTCATGCGGTGTCGTCGCGGAGCTTCCCGTTCCGCCGTAGTTCGTCCGATCTCCCGAGGGCCTTTGCAATCCTTGATAGACACAACGCAGGCGTCCTCGCGAGCTGACACTCCCAAACGCGAATCACGTTCCATCCTTCCTGCCGTAGAAAACGCGACGTTCTTCGGTCCCGTGCTTGGTTCCCTTCGATCTTCGTGCGCCACGCCTTCGCGTTCGTTCGTGGCGTGAGATTTCTACCGCAGTCATGGCCGTGCCAGAAACAACCGTCAACAAACACGGCGACTTTGATCTTGGGCCACACGAAGTCCGGGCATCCGGGGAGAGACTGGTGCCTGCGCCATCCGGTCAGGCCAGACTCGCGGAGCAATGACGCGAGGCGCATCTCCGTCGTCTGATTGCCGGTGCTGCACACGCGGGACATTAGTTGACCACGGCGTAATCCGCCAAACGTCGTGCGCTCTTCCTGAGCGTTGCCCGGCCATCTGCTCATCGCTAGGCGTCATCCTTCCGATGGCCGCGTCTCTTGATGGCGGATAGGATCTCCTTGGCGGCCAGCTTCGCGTACAACGGCGGAACTGCGTTACCAATCAGGCCGCACACGGCGTCCATCTGGTCGGTGATGAAGCGATAGTTCTCGGGGAACGTCTGGATGAGGGCCGCTTCGCGGACGGAAATGGTGTAGCGGCGTTTGTCCGGGTGCCCAAATCTCCCCTTGGCCGGGGTCGTGCATCCACCCGTGATGGTGGGTGACGCTTGGTCCCACACCATCCTGCCGTACACGTTCGTGAAGCCGTCGTATCCGTTCCGATGGCACTGGGGTCGCACCGACTCGTCAACCTTCAGCCACGTCTGTCCGGGTTCCGCCGCTTTGAGGCGCACCTTTGTTTGCGGCTGAAGGTCTCGGACCACATGCCAGTTGTGTGACTGCGGACCGCCGTTGTCGAGCGCGGTCTTCAGCGTGGCCGGCGCTCGCATGTGGCCGATGGTTTCTCTCACTGACGTCCACGGGTTCAGGCCGGACCCACGCTTCGGTGATCGAGCGTGTGACGGCTGGGGAAAGGTGACGCTAAAGCCGTGTCCGGCGAGAAGAACCAGGCGCCGCCTTGATTGCGGAATCCCAAAATTCGCCATCTGCTCGACGCGCCATTCGTCTTGATATCCAAGCCGCCGCAGGATTGTCAGAAACTTCTCGAAGATGGGCTTCCCCCGATTAACAAGGCCGGGAACGTTCTCCATCATGATCGCCTCGGGCCGAATCTCCTCGATGAGTTCGGCCATCACGAGCAGAAGCTCGTTGCGCGGGTCTTCCCGCTTGTTTTTGGCCGTCAGGGAACAGAACCCCTGGCAGGGGGCGCATCCAGCCAAGAGAGAGATGTGCTTGCTACCGGCAACCCGTAGGATCTCTTTGGCGGACACCTCACGGATGTCTTTTTCGATCAATCGGGTGCCACGGTTATTCCATCTGTACGTCCGTGCAGAGATGGGGTCGATCTCTACCGCTGCTGCGACATGGAATCCTGCGTCACGAAGGCCCTTGGTAAGGCCGCCGCACCCGGCGAACAGGTCTATAGCTATGGGTTTTTCGGTCATCACTTTTTCATCCTCACCTTTTTCTTGCGCGTTACTGTCTTGCTGGTCTTGCGCGTCCGGCCACTGACCGAAGGTAAGTCGGTTGCGGCATCATCGGCGGACAGTCCTTTCATTCTCGGGTCATCGGAAGGAGCGCGCATTTTCACGACATCCAGGAATTCTTTGTGCATCGCTTCAGTCGTTGTCAGCAGGTTCCCCCAAGTGCGAATGTCGAACACTCCTGCATCCTGGCCAGCTTTGCCGTGTCCCTCGTCTCCCTGCCGAACCCGGTCCGCGATCAGCAAACCTTTCACCAAGGCCCTTTTGTGAGCGGGATCCGTGGATTCCTCTTGCAGTTTTCGCCGCAGAAACAGCACGTAGTCACGCAGCTGATCGAATTCCTTCCGTCCTATGAGGTCGCCAGGGCGTTTCACTTCGACCACGTGAGCCGTCTGATAGCGATCTCCGAGGCAGAAAAAGTCAAGGCGTCTAGCCCCCTCGTCCTTTCCTGAAGGCTGGATTCTGAACTTGTCTCGGATGAGCCCATCCAGGGACTGCTCGTGAACGAGCATCGTCCACTTCGGATCAATCAACCATGGATGGTCCCTGACGTAGTCCTGCATGTTGGGTTTTTCAGGGACTTTGTCCTTAATCATCTGCGCAAACTTTCGGATGATCTCGACGCGACCCTTGACGAGGTGCGCGGTGTTCACCGCCTCGATGATGTCCCACTCGGATAGGACCTCCGAGAACTGAGCGACGTCGTCAGTGGAAGCGGTGTTCAATCGCCGTATGGCGTCGAGGAAACTTCGGTTCGTCAGCGCGTTGTAGGCAAACTCGACCAGTTCGTCGGCGATGTCCTTGCCTTCCTTGTCCTTGTCCAGTTGAGGAATGGCACAGATTCGGTCAACGACCACCTGGAATATTTTTCGTTCCTTCTCGGGCAGCTTCTCCGCTAGCTCGAGATACTGGACGATCTTCGGGCTCTTGGCCTTTGCCTCACGTCGCTTGTCCGTCCACGATTCCAGTAGCTCCCGTATTTTTTTGCGCCCCCAATCCTTGAGAGGAACGGCCGTGGGGTCTTCCCACCGGATGGTGCCCCTGTCGGTGGCGATGAGGTCAACACTTTCGTCGAGGAAATCCGCCTTTACTTCACCCGTTAGATACTGCATCCCGTGTTGGCCCCAAACGCCGCCGCTCAGGTCGAAAAACCAAGGCGTCTGCGCCAGCTTGCCGCGCACGTAAACCACGAAGCCGCGTTGTTCCTCATCAGGAATCGTATCCTTGCAAAAGCCCGCCCACCACGAAATCTGCTGACCGTTGCCGAGATCCATCGTCTCCCATGTCCCGGGCCTGTTGGGGACTCGAAACTGAAAGGGGATCTCCTGTCGCGAGATTGCCTTTCCGTTCAGATGGACCGTGAAATTCTTATCCAAGATGAGGAGCCTGCGCGCCAGGCCACGCTTGAACTCCTCCTCGTCGATCGCACGGCTGATTTTCAACTGCGTTAGTCCCACAGTCGTACCAGGCTTCCCCCCAGTTCTTGTGCCGTCTCCAGACAGTGTTTCCGGCACGTATCCTCGCGCATCGGCGAAGTTCGGGCTCTTCGTTAGGGCAATGAAATCCAATGCGAAGTGGGCAATTTGTTTGTCCTTTAGGGTGCGGATGTCAATTCGCTCAGCAATTCCGAATCCTGCAAGTTTGCCAATGCCCTTTCGCCCTTGAACCTTCCGGGGCTTAAGGCCGTTGTACGCTTTGGTCCACTCACTTTCGCCTGATCGGCGATTCCTTCCGACGGACAAATAATGCGAGTTGCATTCTTCGAAGCTCATCCCATGTCCGTCGTCTTTGACGATGATCTCATCCGTCTGCTGTATTGGGCGGCTCGTGGGAAGCGTAATCCACACGTTCTTCGCCATCGCGTCGTAGGCGTTGGAAATCAGTTCGGAAATGGCCGGAACCGCGCCGGAGTACATCTGCAAGCCGAGGTGCTTGAAGAGTTGCCCGGCGACGGTCATTTGGTATTTCCGCTTTGCGCTCTTCATGGCTTATGGCTCCCGGCAATGTATGTGAGGTGTGGCACCCGCAGCTCACCGGAGATGAGCTTGGGTAGCAGCGTGTCGCGCAGGGCGGCGACGGCGCGACCTTCCTTGGTCGCCGTACTGGCTCTCGTAAAGAGCAGCTTGATAAATTGGCCGAACAGCTCCGCAACAGGCTTTGTCGGAGCGGCCACGCGGAAGTGAGAGAGCGACTCGGCAGGCACTCTCTGCCGCCCACTGGACCCGGTCATGCTCTGGATGGCGAAGTCTCGGAACTCCGTGCCACGCGCGAGGCAGTACGCGAACTCTTCCGGGAGAGGCGGCTTGGGGCGTAACACGATGTACTCGGTCGATCCCCATCCGACCTGTCCAGCTTTCAGAAAATCCACGAAGGCCGTCTTGCCATTTTCCAAGCACGGCGTGATACGTGCAACCAGCGTGTCTCCATTTACGAATCGCATACCCGATCCGAACGCGCGTTCTATCACCTCGTCAGGCGAGTGCCCCCGCGTTGGCATGTTCGCCATGTCGAGGTAGGGAGCTGCGACGCCCTTGCGGAGTGCTCGGGTCGGGTTGACATCAATGACTTCGGGTAGCGGCGCAAGTCGCCACCCCGTCGGAATCTCCCCCAACTCCGAGTCCTCGAAGGAATCCGGAAATAGATCGGCGATGTGCTTGGGCAGCCCCGGATCGCGGCCTTCAGCCTTCGCTCGAACGGGGTCGAAGTCCACGAACCACGATTTGAAGAGCGCCCGCGCCATCGCCTCCAGCGTCTCGTTCATCCGCCGGTTCAACTCGATCTTGTCGTCCAGTGTGCCAAGAATGTGAGCGATGGCGCGTTGTTCGGCAATGTCGGCAGGATGCGGGACGACGACATCGCTGAGAATGGACGTGTTCAGCGATGGCATGGTCGCGCCAACCGCAATGGCGCGAATGTGCTCCTTGAATGCGGGAAGCCCGAAGAAATAGGAGAGATACGCCGAGTCGATCTTCTTGGGGTTCGGCCTAACGCGCAAACAACGGCCAGAGAACATCCAACCATCTTCGGCGCTTCGCACGAGCGCGCGTCGATCCACGGAGCCAACACGGCTGAAGACAATGTCGCCCGCACGGAGCCAGTACCGGGATAGCCGGTCCCGATCTGCCTCAGAGACCCGGGGTATTCCCTCGTGAAGTATGCGATTCTCGCCGAGGTGCTCAACTGTGATGATAGGCGTACCTACCGCAACGTAGTCCTCTTGGTGAAGTTGGCTTCCAAACGGTCCCGTCTGAATCCCAACTTCGGAGTCGCAGAGATTCCGCAGTCGATCCTCGGAAAAGTCGGCAGCAACCTCGCCATAGATCGTTTCGCGCCGCTCACCCGCCATACCCAAGCCCCTTCAGATTGGCGGCGATGGCAGCGTCCAGCTTCGCGGCGTCGGCCTGCTGCTCGCGTAGCGTCGCACTGAGCCGCTTCATCTTCTCTTCGAACGGCTCGCCGTCGTCCTCAGCGGCCTCCGCGCCGACGTAGCGGCCGGGCGTGAGCACGTGGCCGTGCTTGCGAATGTCCTCCAGCGTAGCGCGCTTGCAGAAGCCGGGAATGTCTTCGTAGAGCTTTCCCTCACCCCCTGCCCCTCTCCCGAAGGTAGAGGGGAGTGCAGGATCGCCGCGCCATGCGTGGTAGGTGCCAGCAATCTTCGCGAGATCATCGTCGGTTAGTTCCCGGTGCGTGCGGTCCGCCATCGAGCCCAGCTTGCGGGCGTCTATGAACAGCGTCTCGCCGCGCCGGTCGCGGAATTGCCCTGCGCCCCCACCCCTGCTTCCCTCACCCCCTGCCCCTCTGCTTCGCTCCAAGTGTTCCCTTGTCCCGGAGGGCGAGGGGTGACCATTGCGCTTGTTGCGGGCGAGGAACCAGAGGCAGACCGGGATCTGCGTCGAGTAGAAGAGCTGACCCGGAAGCGCGACCATGCAGTCCACGAGGTCAGCCTCGATGATGGCCTTTCGTATCTCACCCTCCCCTGACTGGTTGGACGACATCGAGCCGTTGGCGAGCACGAAGCCGGCGAGCCCGGTGGGCGCGAGGTGATGGATGAAGTGTTGCACCCAGGCGTAGTTGGCGTTGCCCGCGGGCGGCACGCCGTAGACCCAGCGCTTGTCGTCCTTCAGCAGTTCGCCGCGCCAGTCGCTGTCGTTGAAGGGCGGGTTGGCGAGCACGTAGTCGGCCTTGAGGTCGGGGTGGCCGTGGTTGTGAAAGGTGTCGCCGTGGGCAATCTGCGCGTCGATGCCGCGGATGGCGAGGTTCATCTTGGCCAGCCGCCAGGTGGTGTAGTTGGACTCCTGGCCGTAGATGGAGATATCGCCGAGCTTGCCGCTGTGGGCCTCAATGAATTTCTCGCTGCTGACGAACATGCCGCCTGAGCCGCAGCAGGGGTCGTACACCCGGCCCTTGTAGGGCGCGAGCATCTCGACCAGCACGCGCACCACGTGCGAGGGGGTGTAGAACTGCCCGCCGCTCTTGCCCTCGGCGCTGGCGAAGCGCGAGAGGAAGTATTCGTAGACGCGACCCAAAGTGTCTTTCGTGCGGTCTCCCTCACCCCCGACCCCTCTCCCAGAGGGCGAGGGGAGAAAAGAAATGTCGCTGACCAGGTTGATGATCTGGCCGAGCCGCTGCTTGTCGAGCGCCGGGCGGGCGTAGTCCTTCGGCAGCACGCCCTTGAGCGCGGGGTTGTCGCGCTCGATGCCGGCCATGGCGTCGTCCACGAGTTGGCCGACGGTGGCCTGGCGGGCCTGCGCCTTCAGGTGCGTCCAGCGGGCCTCGGGTGGCACCCAGAAGATGCTCTGGGCGCGGTACTCGTCGGGGTCTTCGGGGTCGGCGCCCTTCGCCTTCTCGGCGAGCAGCGCGGCATGGCGCTCCTCGAACGCGTCGGAGATGTACTTGAGGAAGAGCAGGCCGAGGCATACGTGCTTGTACTCGGCAGCGTCCATGCTGCCGCGCAGCGCGTCGGCCATCTGCCACAGCTGGGCCTCGTAGCCGACGTTGGCGGCGGTGGTGCCCGGCGTTTCGGAGTTCTTCTGTAGGGTCACCCTAGTCCCATCCCTTGCGTCGGCGATCCTCCATAACTGAGTGCATCGTATGCCCAGGTCGCCGTCCCGTCAACGCCAACCGGGACGCATTCCATAGTGAGTGTCACTAACTCACTGTCTCTCCGGCCAGATCGCCGAGCTCAAGCGGCAGCAGCAGCTGTCCAAGGCGGAGCTAGCGCGGCGGATGGACACCAG
>JANLSU010000111.1:0-75411 GCA_031362565.1 bacterium
GCGATCCCAGCCGTGAAAAGATGCGCGCCGCCATACACGGTGTGCACGGGCTGCCGCGCGCCGGATTCACCGGGATGCGTCTTCACGAAAGCGCGGTTGGCGCCGTGGAGTTTCTCGGCAACGGCCGCCATCGAAGTCGAGGTCAACGAGGTTTTCATCAGCTCCCCCGGTACGTGGTGTAGCCATGCGCACTCAGGAGCAATGGCACATGGTAGTGCTCTTCCGAATGCGTGACTTCGAAGACGATCGTGACGAAAGGATAAAACCCGGGCGTGCCGGTCTTGGCGAACCAAGGACCGGTTTCGAACTGCAGGCGATACGTGCCCGGCTCGAGGTGTGCGTCCGGCGGCAGCAGGCCTTCGACGCGTCCTTCGGCATTCGTGCTGCTCCGTGCCAGGTCCGTCCAGCGCCCGGCGATGCGGATGTCGAGCGTTACGCCGAGGTCCGCAGCCGGACGGCCGCGCTGGACGTCGAGCACGTGAGTCGTAATGTGGCCGCGATGAGGCATCCGTTCGATCTCCCCGTTGATGGACGAACCCTTCGGGCATCAGGACTCGAGGAGCTTCTCGAGCCGGATGCGTGTGATCTTCGCGTGCTCCGTCGCCGCAATGCGCAGTTCGGTTGCCGGATCGTTCGCGAGCCGCAAGCGGAGCGCCGCCAACATCTCGGCCGCGCTCTTGCCCGTAGCGCAAATCAAGAACACCCAGCCGAAGCGCTCGGCATACTCTTCGTTGCCACGCGCCAGGGACTCGAGCACATCGCGAGACGCCCCTTCGACGCCCTTCTGCTCCAGGCTCGACCAGGCAGACGCACTCTTGGCCCCGATGCGCGGATGCGCTGCGAAGGCTTGGCGCCAGTCCTCGGGTCCCAGCCGCTCCCAAACCCGGCCGGCGGTTTCGAGAAGCGCCGTGCGACTCGCGAACGGGCGCGCTTCGAGCATCCCTTCGACCCAGCGCGTCGCGCCGCAGCAGCGCTGCAATGCGGCACCCGCCACCGCGTGGTCGAGCCCGTTCAGTTCGTCCAAGCTCGGCACGTCAGGCCTCGTCCCAAGCAGGGTCGCACCACAACCGCAAACGGCTCACGCCGCCGTCGGGGTAGATGCTCAAGCGCACGTGATCGTACACGCGTGTCGCCACGTCGCGCACCAATTCCGAGTCGAACTTGTGAATGTGGTCGGCTTGCAACGGAGTCCGTGGCAGAATCATTTCCCAGGCAGCGCGGTCCATGTGTGCCACGGCGAGCGGTCCGCGGCAGGCTTCGAGCGAACAGCTTTCCGGGAAGTTGCCCTTGAAGTGCGCGGTGTCGATCTCGACGGTGCGAATGCGTCCCGGGAGCCCGAGCCGCAGCACGATCCAATCGTTGCCCGGCTCACGGCGCCGGCGAGTTTCCCAGCCGTCGGCCATCGATTCGCCGCGTCCCGGCATGATCAGGTTGTCCTTCGGCCCGAAAAACATGTCGTTGCAGGCCACGACCGTGCCGCCGTGCAGAACGGCGGCCAGATCGACGCGCCCACCCGTTTGCTGGTGCGTCGACCAATCCGGCTTGACGATGCCATGGACGCGCAAGCGCGCCACGCCGCCATCGGGCTCGATGTGCAAGCGCACGTGCGTGAAGCGCCGCCCGTCGGTGACGGGGAACAGGTTCTCGGCGCCACCGCGCAAGCGCGAACGCGGCACGATCTCGTACCACTCGACCCCTTCGCCCAAGGCATCGGGCGTCTGGTCAGTGGCTTCGAGCCAGCAAAAGGGCGGAAAATTACCGAGGAAGTGCGCCGTGTCGACATTGATGCCGTAGATGACGCCCGGTGCACCAAGCCGCACCACACACCAATCGTGGCCCGTGACCCGCTTGCGGCGGCTTTCCCAGCCATCCATCCACTTGCCGCGGTCGGTGTATTCGTGCGGCAGGAAAATCGCCGCACCCGGCTTGAGCAGGTTTTCCTTGGGCGCGAAGAAGTCATCGGTTGCGTGCAGCGCCTCGCCGCCCAAGCGCGCCGACGCCAAGTCCACCAACTCGGTGAACGGCACGCGCAGCGTCACGTTAGGTTTGGAAGTTGGCGATTTCACGCGTTGCACCTCGGGCGTTTCGTTCCGAAAGAGGCGTTCGCCGGGCCGCGGCCCCGTAAAGCGCCCGTTCTCGTATACGCAGACGCCCCGAACGTACGTCGACTGCACGCTGCCTTGCAACGCCCGGCCGACATAGGGCGTGACCGCATGCCGGTGGTGGACGTTTTCGGCGGCGAGGACGAAACGCGCATCGGGGTCCCAGACCACGAAATCAGCGTCGAAACCCGGGGCGATGGCACCCTTGCGCGTCCCCAGGCCAGCCAGTTGGGCGGGGCCGTGGCACATCCAGCGCACCAGGTCGGCAAAGCTGCGCCCGCGCTCGCGCATCGCCGTCCACACGACGCTCAAGCCGAATTGCAGCCCGGCGATGCCGCCCCAAGCGGCGTCGAAGTCGCCGGCCTCAAGGCGTTTCAAGGCCGGGGTGCAGGGCGAGTGGTCGGAGACGATGCAATCGATTTCGCCGGCTACGAGTCCGCGCCACAGGCGCTCCCGATTGGCGCGCTCGCGAATCGGTGGCGCGCACTTGAAATGCGTCGCACCATTCGGAATCTCTTCGGCCGTGAACGTCAAGTAATGCGGGCAGGTCTCGACGCTGACGGAAAGGCCCTCGGCACGCGCGGCGGTGAGTTCGGCGAGTGCCGCGGCCGCCGAGAGATGCACGACGTGCGCCTGGCATCCAGTCTCGCGGACGAGGCGCACCAGGAGCCGCGCCGCATTCGTCTCCCACTGTGCCGGGCGAGCATGCAACCAGTGTGCATAGCTCTGGACATCGCCGCCGGGCGGGGTTGTGGTACCGCTCTCGACTTCGGCATGCGCCAACACCGGAACGCCCGTTGCGGCGAGAATCCGCATGCCGGCCCGCAGGGTGTCGGCATCAGCCCACGCAAACTCCTCGACGCCCGAGTCGATCATGAAAGCCTTGAACCCGAGGACTCCGGCCTCGACCAGCGGCAGCAAGTCGGCCGTATTGCCGCGCACGAGTCCGCCCCAGAAACCGTAGTCGACGGTGCAGCGGCCGGCTGCCGCCTCTGCCTTCGCGGCGAGCGCCACGACGGTGGTTGTCGGTGGAATCGAATTGAGCGGCATGTCGACCAGCGTCGTGATGCCGCCCGCCGCCGCGGCGCGCGTCGCCGATTCGAAGCCCTCCCATTCGGTGCGCCCGGGTTCGTTGACATGCACGTGGGTGTCGACGAGGCCCGGCATGAGCACCAAGTCGCCGGTATCGACCACGCGGCCTTCGAACGCGGCGTCACCAGCCATGACCGACGCAATGCGTCCATCCCGCACGGCGATCGTCGCCGGCACGGGTTCATGATCGGCATAGAGCACGACGCGCCGGCTGCGAATGGCGAACGAACCGTTGTCCACTGGGGGCTCCCGTCAGCCTTGCGCCGTCCACACCGCGAGCGCGGCCAGTGCCGCGACCGCGCCCACCGCGAGCCAAATCGTGCGCCGGTTGGGAACGATCATGTAGTGGCGGAACGCGCCGCCCGCGAGCCCGGCGACGGCGAGGATGAGCCATGCGTGGCGGTGTCCGTACGTGGTCGGAAAATGCGGACTCAGCATCAGAAAGACGACCGGCAACGTCATGTAGCTGTTCTGCACCGAGCGCTGCTTAGCGCGTTTGGCGAGCGTCATGTCGCGCGCCCGGCCGGCCTGTGCGGCGGCGATCATTTCGCGCTGCGCGGGCAGGATGCGCGCCCAGACATTCGTCACCATGATCGTGCCCAGCATGGCGCCGATATGCAGGAACGTGGCGCGCCCGCTGTACACGTGTCCCAAGGCCCACGTGGCGCCGACCACGAGCAGATACGACAACGTGATGCCCACGGCCGGGTTCTTGGCGAGCGGCGAGAGCCAAAGCGCGTCGTATGCGAACCAGCCGGCCGCCAGAACTCCGATCGCCAACCCGAACGCCGACCAGGGTCCGAGCGTCGTTTCGCCGGAATCGAGCACGAGCCCGCCCCAGTGGTAGACGAGGACGAGGAGTGCCAGGCCCGATGTCGCCGTGATGAATGCTTCCCACTTGAACCAGTGCAGAACGGGCGGCACTTCACCGGCCCCCAAGAGGCGCTTCTCGATCCGATAGAAGCCGCCGCTATGCACCATCCAAAGCGTCCCCGTGACGCGCTCGTCGGCTGGCACGGGCGGCTCCAGCGTCCGATCGAGCCACATGAAGTAGAACGAGTTGCCGATCCACGAAATCGCCGCTAAGACATGCGTCCAGCGCAGGACGAGGTGTAGCCACTCGGTCGTCATCGCGGCTCCGTTCCGGCCAAGGTCCCATCGGGGTCCGAGGCGCCATGCTACCCTGGCGCGCATGATGTTCCAACTGCGACTTGCGACTCTAGAGGATGTGCCCGAGCTGCGGCAGCTCATCAGCCGGTCGGCGCGCGGCCTGAGCCCCGCGTACTACACCGCGGCCCAGATCGAGAGCGCCATCACCCACGTCTTTGGAACCGACACACGCCTCATCGAGGACGGCACCTACTTCGCCGTGGTCGACGGGGGCCGCATCGTCGGTTGCGGCGGCTGGAGCCGCCGGCGGACGCTGTATGGTGGCGACCAGGTGCCACGCGTCGACGACTCGTTCCTGGATCCGGCCCTCGAGCCGGCGCGGATTCGGGCCTTCTTCGTGGACCCGGAGTGGGCGCGGCGTGGGATCGGGCGGCAAATTCTCGGGGCTTGCACCGCTGCGGCGCGCGTGATGAACTTCAGCGCCTTGGAACTCATGGCGACTCTGCCGGGTGTTCCCATGTACGAAGCAGAGGGGTTCGTTGCCCTGGAACGGACCGATGCGGTGCTCCCCGACGGGGTGGCACTGCCGCTCGTCCGCATGCGCCGTGCGATTCAATCGGAAGGAACAACTTGAGCTGGAGTCGACTGGACGGCCGCGGATCGATGGCGCGCAAAACGATGCGGCGAGAATCCCGCGCCGGCACCAAGCCGGCGGAAGGCAAGCGTCCGAAGCCGAACGCCAAAGCCGTATGGCGTGAATCACGCGACCTCATTTGGGTGCACCGCAAGCGGCTGACCTTGGGGCTCGGGTTGATGCTGGTGAACCGGCTCGCGGGACTCGTTCTGCCGGCGACATCGAAGTATCTCGTCGACGAAGTGATTGCCAAGCAGCGCGCCGACTTGCTCGGGGTGTTGGCGTTGGCGGCCGGCAGCGCGACACTGGTGCAGGCCATCACCTCGTTCACGTTGTCGCAGGTGTTGGGCGTCGCGGCGCAGCGCGCCATCACCGATATGCGCAAGGCAGTCGATTCGCACGTCATGCGGCTGCCGGTCGGCTACTTCGACTCGACGAAGAGCGGTGTATTGATTTCGCGCATCATGAACGACGCGGAAGGCATCCGGAATCTGGTCGGCAACGGCCTCGTGCAGTTGGTTGGCGGTGTCGTGACCGCCATCATCGCTCTCTCGGTGCTCTTCTGGCTCAATTGGCGTTTGACGAGCCTGACGCTTGTGGTGTTGGCGGCATTCGGTGGCGCCATGTCGGTGGCTTTTGCACGGTTGCGGCCGCTCTTCCGCGAGCGTGGCCAGATCAATGCCGAGATCACCGGCCGCCTGGCTGAATCGCTGGGCGGGGTGCGGATCGTCAAGGCGTACACGGCGGAACGGCGCGAACGCTTGGTCTTCGCGCATGGCGCGCACCGGCTGTTCCGCAATGTTGCCAAGTCGATCACCGGTGTCTCGGCGGTGACGGCGTTCTCGGGTGTCGTCATCGGCGTCATCGGCGTCGTCATGCTGTTGGTGGGTGGGCGCGCGATCCTGGCCGGTCAGATGACGCTCGGCGATTTCTTCATGTACATCTTCTTCACCGGGCTGGTGGCGACACCGCTGGTGCAGATTGCCGCCATCGGCACCCAGATCACGGAAGCCTTCGCGGGGCTCGACCGCATTCGCGAGATTCGCGACATGGCGACCGAGGACGCGGCGACGGCGAATCAAGAGCCGGTCCGCGCCGTGCGCGGTGACGTCACGTTCGAAGACGTCAGCTTCGAGTACGTGCCTGGCACCCGTGTCCTGCAACACATCTCGTTTCAGGCGCCCGCCGGCTCGACGACGGCACTCGTGGGATCGAGCGGTTCGGGCAAGAGCACGCTGATCGGGCTCGTGATGGCCTTTCACCGGCCGCTCGAGGGCCGGGTGATGGTGGACGGGCGCGATCTCGCCACCATCCGTTTGCACGACTACCGTCGCCATCTGGGAGTCGTGCTCCAAGACAACTTCCTTTTTGACGGCACGGTCGCCGAAAACATCCGTTACGCGCGCCCGCACGCGACAATAGACGAGGTTCGCAATGTGAGCCGTATCGCGCATTGCGAGGAATTCATCGACGGCTTCCCCGACAAGTACGACACGGTCATCGGTGAACGTGGCATCAAGCTGTCGGGCGGCCAACGGCAGCGCATCGCCATCGCACGCGCCATCCTGGCCGATCCGCGCATCTTGATCCTGGACGAAGCGACGTCGAGCCTCGACAGCGAGAGCGAAGAACTCATCCAAAATGGCCTGCGGGCGCTGCGCCAAGGCCGGACGACGTTCGTGATCGCGCACCGCCTGTCGACAATTCGCAGCGCCGACCGCATCCTAGTTCTCGAACACGGTGAGATCGTCGAAAGTGGTACGCACGCCGAGCTGTTGGCGTTGGACGGCCGCTACCGGCAGTTGTACGACAAGCAATACCGGTTCGAGACCGACCGGTTCATCAATCCGGGCGAAGACTTCACCCCGGAACCGGCGCAGCGCGACATGCCCAAACCCGGCGCACCTTCGGGGATCCCGCGGCTCTGAATGGCGCAATGGAAGGTGCCGAAGCCTCCTTTGTGCCGGCATCGGCTTACGCGCAGAATGGCCCGTCCTTGCCTTCTCCGATGCTGCCGTCCGCGCCATTGCTCCCTTTGGACACAGCTTGGGACATGACCCCAGTCGAAGGAATCCCGTGTAACGATCGTATCGACAAGGAATGAGCTTGCCAGGTGTATGGGCACGTTGGGTGCACAGACAGGTTGTATCTGCTGATTGGCGCATCCGCGGCGCTTCTCGAAGAAGGCGGCCGGGCGAGATCGGCCGAAGGAGGACCCAAGTGAAGCACTTCACTTCCCGAAACGGGTCCGTGTTGATCGTCAGCGCCGACCCGGCGCTCTCCGAAGGCATCCGCTGGGCGCTCGAGCGCGTCGGCATGGACAGCACCCTGGCGACCGATCCTGTCGAAGCCGTCCAGCGTCTGGCTTGGGACGCACCAGCAGCCATCGTCGTCGACCTTCGATTTCAGGAAATGGAAGCGGACCAGATCGTACGCCGGGCCATCGTCTGTCGTGAAACGCATGGCGTCCCGATCATTGCGCTCGGCGACCATCCTGAAGATGCCGACTCGCTTCTCGACAGCGGCTGCGCCGCGGCACTGCCGCGCGACAGCGCGCCGCAGTCCCTGGCCGAGATCATTTCACAACTCGTACATGCGCGTCTTGGGTGACGGAGGCTGTTCGTAGCCTTGGATGTGGGATGCCCGCACGACTGGAGGCACGGCCAAGATGAACCGCGACATTCGCGCCTACGACTACGTCAATCATCCCTACGCGCTCGTTCGTGACGTGCTGAGTACGTATCCCAAGGAAGTGTTGCAGGCGGCAACCTCGGAGGCGGCGTCGAGGGCGAGGTCGGTGGCGGCAAAGTTGCGCGCTGACATCGGCGGGCTGAAGGTCGGTGCCGAGATCTCGACGTCGATCGGCGAGATCGAGGAATCCGCATCAGGTCCGGGTCCGGTGACGCGGATTCCGATCGAGTGGAAAGCCGCCCATCAACCACACTTGTTTCCCTCGACGAGCGCCGTTCTGTCCGTCTATCCGCTCACCGCGACAGAAACGCAATTGGACTTCCGCGGTCGCTACGAGCCGCCACTGGGTGTGGTTGGTGGCGCCATCGATTCGATCTTGGGCCACCGAATTGCTGAAGCCTCGGTGCATACGTTCATTGCGGATGTGGCGTGTTATCTGCGCACCGAGTTGGCTTGAACGAGCAGCGACGGATGCAGTAGTCCACGAAGGAGATCCCTGTGAAAGCGGCGGTGTTCATCGAGCCGGGGCGTATTGCGCTCCAAGAGAAGCCGATCCCGAAGCCCGGTCCGCGCGATGCGTTGTTGCGGGTCACCACGACCACGATCTGCGGTACCGACGTGCATATCCTGAAGGGCGAGTATCCGGTTGCACCGCGGCTCACCGTCGGCCATGAGCCGGTTGGAGTGATCGAGGAGCTCGGCAGTGCAGTCACCGGCTACGCAGTCGGTCAACGGGTGATTGCCGGGGCGATCACACCGTGCGGTCAGTGCGACGCCTGCCTCGAAGGTTGCCTGTCCCAATGCGGTGGCAAACCGCTGGGCGGATGGCGCCTCGGGAACACGATCGACGGTTGCCAGGCCGAGTACGTCCTCATCCCTGATGCAACGGCCAACCTTGCAGCGGTGCCGGATGAACTGACCGACGAGCAGGTGCTGATGTGCCCGGATATCATGAGCACCGGCTTCAGCGGTGCCGAGAGTGGCCGCATTCGAATCGGCGACACCGTGGCGGTGTTCGCGGTCGGCCCCATCGGCCTGTGCGCGGTGATTGGCGCCAAGCTTTCAGGCGCCACGACCATCTTCGCCGTCGACCGCGTGCCGGAACGGCTGGCGATGTCCCGGCAGCTCGGGGCGGACGTGACGATCAACTTCGAGCGCGAGGATCCGGTACAGCGCATCCGCGAAGCCACCGGCGGGCGCGGCGTCGACGTCGCGATCGAGGCGCTCGGCACGCAAGTGACATTCGAGAATTGCCTGCGAGTTCTTCGTCCGGGGGGCACCCTCTCGAGCCTCGGCGTCTATTCCGGCAAGCTGACGCTGCCGCTCGATGCCTTCGCGGCGGGTCTCGGAGATCACCGAGTCGTCACGACGCTGTGTCCTGGTGGCAAGAACCGCATGCGGCGCCTCATGAACGTGCTCGCCTCGGGGCGTACCGATTTGCGACCGCTCGTCACCCATCGTTTTGCGCTCGACCAGATCGAAGCGGCCTATGACCTCTTCGCACACCAACGCGACGGTGTGCTCAAGGTTGCGATCAAGCCGTAAACCGCCGGTGCCCAGATGGGGGCGACAAGAATCTCGGAGCGGCCAGTATACTGCCTCTCCAGGCTCATCTTATCGTCTTCTCCAAGGGCGGACCGGGAATGGGAGCACTTGCCGCCGAAACGCGGCACCGCGCCGATGTGGATCGGCCCCTCGATTCACGCACCGTGTTCGCCACCTGGCTGCCGCTGGCCGCCAGCTGGTTGCTCATGGGTCTCGAGTTACCGCTCATCAGCGCAGTCATGGCGCGACTCCCGCAGGCGACCGTGAATCTCGCGGCTTATGGTGGCGTCGTCTTTCCCTGCGCACTGCTTATCGAATCGCCGATCATCATGTTGCTGGCGGCCTCGACGGCGGTATGCCGGGATCGGCAGGCGTACGCGCTCGTGCAACGGTTCATGTTCGTCGCCGGGGGATCACTGACGTTGCTGCACGCGCTCGTGGCGTTCACGCCGCTCTTCGACGTCGTCGCCGGAACCATTTTAGGCGTGCCACCCGAGACCCGCGAACCAGCGCGGCTTGGACTGCGCTTGATGCTTCCTTGGACGCTCAGCATCGCTTACCGGCGGACGCAACAGGGCGTGCTCATCCGCTTCCATCGGCCACACGCGGTGACCATCGGGACTGCAATTCGGCTCGGCACGAACGCCGCTGTACTCGGGATCGGCGCCCGGCACGGCGGGCTGTCCGGTATCGCGGTAGGAGCTGGGGCGGTGGCTTGTGGCGTCGTCGCGGAGGCGATTTACGCCGGTTGGGCCGTGCGCCCGATCGTCGGGCGCGAGATGCCGGCCATCGGAGCCGGTCCGCCACTGACGTTGCGCGCTTTTCTGCACTTCTATCTGCCGCTTTCGGCGACGCCGCTCATCGGCTTCCTCGCCATGCCGCTCTCCGCGGCGGGGATGAGCCGCATGCCGCTCGCGCTGGAGAGCCTGGCCATCTGGCCGGTGCTTACCGGGGTGACCTTCACCCTGCGCAGCCTGGGGTTCGCGTTCAACGAAGTCGTCGTGTCGCAACTCGATCATCAGTTTGCGGTGCGGACATTGCGGCGATTCGCGTTCGTGTTGTCGGCAGCGTCTTCCGGCGTGCTGCTCCTCGCCGCCGCCACGCCGCTCGGCTGGCTGTGGTTTGGCCGCGTGTCGGCATTGCCGTCCGCTCTCGCTGGTCTCGCGGCGAGCGCGCTTTGGATCATGGTGCCGCTGCCGGCGCTCGCGGTGTGGCAAAGTTGGTGGCAAGGGACGCTCGTGCATTCGCGGCGCACGCGCGGAGTGACCGAGTCGGTGGTGGTGTTGCTCGCGGCGACCTTGCTTCCATTGGGGGCCGGCGTGGCTTTCCATGCCGCGCCGGGCATTCTCTTTGCCGCCGCCGCCTTCACGCTCGGGAACGGCGCGCAGGCCGCCTGGCTGGCGAGGCGCGCGCGCGGCGAGATCGCGCACCTCGAAGCGCGCGATGCGCTCGCCGCCGACGGGTCATGAGGGCCTCAGTCGCGGGGCCAACCCACGGCCGCCGCAAGCGCCGGGTCGGTGCCGGCGCGGAAATCGGCCCACGTCGGCGCGATATAGATGTCGGGTTCAGGAAGTTGTTGCCGCCGACATTGCGCCGTAAGTCGACGATCAGCCGGTCGACGCTGGCGGAATCGACACACGCAAACATTCGCCCGAAGAAACCCTCCAGAGGATCCGGTGCGCGTCGAGCAGCGTCAGTGTGACTTGGAGCGGCGCCAGGTCCTCGTCCTTGCGCACGTCCTCGATGCAGCGGTAGCCCAGCGCGAAGGCACGCTCCAGCCAGCGCATTGCCGCCACCTTGTCCCCCAAGCGCGCATAGCAGCAGGCAATGTTGTACGGCGGGTCGAAGGGGAAGCCGGCCCCGGACTCCGCCGAGCGCTCGAAGACCGCGATGGCAGCCCGGTCGTCACCGTTGTGGTGCAACGACAGGGCGAGGAAGTCCCACGCATCGGGGTCATACGGGTTGAGCGTGGTCAGTTGGCGGTAGGCGGCGGCGGCCTCGGCCCATTTCTTCGCGGTGAATGCCGCTTCGCCATCGCGATGCAGGCGCAACGTCTGGACGACGAGCGAATCGGGGGCGATGGGTGCCGGCCCCAACCGCTGCGGCGATGCCTGTGGGACGGCGGCATCCCCGCTCAACCCAAGGTCGGCCGCCCACTTGCGTGCCGCAGTGTGGGCGGCGATCGATTCGCCCGCGCGCCGAGCCCGCGTCACTAGCGGCCAGCGCTGCCCCAGGCGCGGTGGCCAGCAGCAGCACGAGCACGGCCACTATAAGAAGAGGTGAACCTGTACGACGGACAGGGCTCGCGGTCGACATGGAGTTGGGAGCCGATCGTCAAGCTCGACGGGATCTCCGAGCGTTTCCACTCACGGCATCAGGCCATCCCAACCGTCGCGATCGGGCCGGTTCCCGGAGGCTGCCGCTCGCTGCGTGGCCTGTGCCTCGCAGGTATGGGCGAAGATGGTCCGCCAGAAACGGCTCGAGCCGCTGGCGCTCGGTCTCGGAGAGATGCTTGAAACCGCGGATGGGCCCGAGGCAATGCACACTCCCGCACCGGCAGTCGAAGGGCTCCGCCATGTCGTATTCGGTCGTGTTGTAGTTGAACGTCACGCCTTCCCAAGGCGCGAAGTCACGGAGCGCGATGACGTCCATCCCTTGGATGAAGGCGTTGGGATCGCAGCTGTGGTTCATGAACCGCCAGAAGTAGCGGTCGAGAATCTGCTCGGCGGTCAGTCCGGGGCTCACTTCCAAGTGCTGGTCTTCGCCGATCTGGACGGTGTAGCGCGTCGGGTCAGGCGAGGGCTCGCCCTCCATCCGGAACAACCGCTCGCCCGCATCGAAGGCGCGAGCTGTGACCAGACGGTATTCGCCCTCCACTCGGACCACGCCGACACTGGGCTTCGTGACTGCCTCGATCAACTGAGTTTGACGTTTCATGCTTCCATATATAACAAGTCGGCGCCGATTGCATAGGGGGAAAGTGTTCAAAAGATCATTTTGTGGACCGATCGAACCATCGCGATAGAGTTCTGATAGCGATAGAGGACCCGACGATGCGGTTCGCGCTGATCTAGTCGCCGGCCACGGCGTGCCCGGCGGTGGAGCGGGCCGTGCGGAAACGTTCGCCATGGAGGGCCATGAGCACTTTTTCCGGCGTGATCGGTGCTGAGAAGGCGAAACGTGCCGCTGGATTTGCCTGGAGGACGGCGTCGCGGACCGCGAAGTAGGCGCCGATGCCATAGAGAAGCGGTGGTTCGCCGACGGCCTTCGATCCGAAGAGGGCGGTAGGCGGTCCCTCGGTGTCGAGGGCATGGATCTCGAGCCGCGCGGGGGCGGCATACACATCGGGCACCTTATAGGTTGAAAGAGCATTGGTGCGGAGCCGGCCTTCGGTGTCGAAGAGCAGCTCTTCCATGGTCATCCAGCCGATGCCTTGCACGATGCCGCCCTCGGTTTGCCCGCGGTCGACGATTTCGTTCATGCTGCGGCCGAAATCATGCATGGCGATGACGGTTTCGATCTCGTACCGGCCGCGGACGACGTCCAAGCGCGCGACGATCGCGGCCGTACCATAGACGTGGTACGAGAACGGGGCGCCCTTGCCGGTCGTCCAGTCGAAGTGCACACCCGGTGTCGCGTAGTGGGCGTGTTCGGAGAGCGCGATCCGGGCAAAATAGGCTTCCCGGACAAGCTCTACCCATTCGAGGGCCGTGGCAGTGGCGCCATCATGCACGCGCTCGGCCCGCAGAACCAAACCGGCGGCGGTGGGCCGTCCCAAACGCCGGGCGGCGAATTCCAAGAGCCGCGCGCCTATGGCCTCACAAGCCTCTTCGACCGCCTTGCCGTTCAAGTCGGCACTGGCGCTCGCCGCCGACGGGGACGTGTTGGCGGCCCGCGTCGTATTCGTCGTCTCGACCCGCACTCGCCCGGTGTCGATGCCGAGGGTGATGGCCGCCGTCTGCGTGATCTTAGTGTTGACCCCCTGGCCCATCTCGACGGCACCCGTCGAAACCCCAACACTGCCATCCTGATAGACATGCACGAGAGCGTTCGCCTGATTCATTAAAGTCTTGGTGAACGAGATGCCGAAGCAGATTGGCATCAGCGCCAGGCCCTTTTTCTCGACCGTGTGCGACGCGTTGAATGCCTGAACGTCGGTGCGGAGCTGCCCGAGGTCTCCGGCGCGCTCGAGCCCATCCCAGGTCGGCCGCGCATTGCAGCCGGTGGCCCGCTGGCCATAAGGGAATTCGTCGCCCTCTTGCAGGAGGTTCCGCCGCTGGATGTCGGCGCGGTCGATGCCGAGCGCCTCGGCCGCATGCGCGATCGCCGCTTCGATGACGAACATGCCCTGCGGGCCGCCGAAGCCGCGAAAAGCGGTATGCGGCACGACGTTGGTGCGGCAGCTATAGGCCGTGGCATGCGCATTCGGCACGAAGTAGGTGTTGGTATGATGGAAGAGGGTGCGTTCGAGGACCGCCGGTGACAGGTCGGCCGCCGCACCACCATCCTGATAGAACGTGACCTCGTAGGCCAGGATCCGCAGGTCCGCCGCAAGTCCGATCTTATAGTCGGAGGTATACGGATGGCGCTTGCC
Organism: bacterium; assembly: GCA_031362565.1. GTDB lineage: Bacteria > Krumholzibacteriota > Krumholzibacteriia > JANLSU01. The sequence goes on from JANLSU010000111.1 coordinate 13,769, forward strand.
GGTCATGCGCATGTCGTCCATGCGATGCAGCGCGATCTTGACCGGGCGCTTGGTATGGAGCGCCCCAAGCGCCGCCAAGACCGCCCACGTCGTCGCCTGGTCCTCCTTGCCGCCGAACCCGCCGCCCAAGCGCGTCACGTCGACCTCGATGCGATGCATCGGAACGCCCAGGACGCGGGCCGCGGTCCTTTGCACCGCCGTCGGCCCCTGGGTCGAAGAGTGAATGCGAATGCCGCCGGCTTCCGTACACCAGGCGTAGGCGCCTTGGGTCTCGATATAGAGATGCTCCTGGCCGCCGGTATCGGCCCGGCCCTCGAAGACGTGCACGCAGTCGCGCCACGCCGCATCGACGTCACCCAAGCGAAAGCTCTTCGGCGGGACGAGCAGTTCTCCCTGTCGTGCCGCCTCGCGCGGATCGAGGATGGCCGGCAACGGATCGATCGCAGCCTGCATGGCGGCCGCGCCGGCGCGTGCGGCCGCGTCGGAGGATGCCAGCACGAGCGCAATGGGCTGGCCGCAGAAGTGGACTTGGCCGTCGGCCAGCAACGGCTCGTCAGGCACGATGCCGCCGATCTGATTGGCGCCCGGAATGTCGGCCGCGGTCAGTACCGCAATGACACCGGGGACCGCGATGGCGCCGCTCGGATCGATGCGGCGCAAAACGCCGTGGGCGACAGGTGAGGCAAAGACCGCACCGTGCAACGTGCCGGTGAGTTCCGGGACGTCGTCCAGGTAGATGGACTCGCCGCGCAAGTGGCCCCAGGAATCGATGTTCTTCACGCCAGTTCCTCCCAGCGAACGCGTTCCGGGAAGAGCGTCAAGAAGTGGGCGTAGACGAGCTGCTGCAGGAGGAGCGCCTTGTATTCGGCGGAGCCTCGGGCGTCGGAGATGGGCGCGATCTCGCTGACCGCGAGCGCCGCAGCCTCACCGGCGGTTGCTGCATCCACGCGCCGCCCCGCCAGGAAGGCGCTCGTCTTGGCGAGGAAGAATGGCACTGGCGCGACGCCGCCGGCGGACAAGGCCGCGCCGGTGATGACGCTCCCGTCCGTTTCGAATCGCGCCGCCGTATTGACGCTCGCGATGTCGAGATGGGTGCGCTTGCACACCTTTTCGAAGTTGAATGCGGTGCGGGCGTCCGGGCAGGCGAATGAAACGGCCGCGATGAACTCGTCGCCCTCACGGTCGAGCGTCTTGTAGCTCTTGTAGAAGCGCCGCAATGGCAGTGTCCGGGTCCCCGCGGGCCCGGCCAGATGGACTTCGGCCCCGAGTCCCAGGAGCAAGATGGTCATGTCGCCGATGGGCGAGGCGTTCGACAAGTTGCCGCCCACGGTCGCCATGTTGCGGATCGGCGACGAAGCGACCCATTCCAAGAAGAGGCCAACGCGTGGTACCAGGCGCTGTATGTCGGGCGATTCGACGAATTCGCTGAACGTCGTCGCGGCGCCGACTTCGCAGCGGCCGTCGCGCAGACGCACGCCGCGCCACGCGGCATGGTCGAACGTCGGGTGGAGTGCCGAGTGCTCCATGGCTTCAGGCCGTTGGACATAGAGATCCGTGCCGCCGCCGACGGCGACCGGTGCATGATTGACGGTCGCCTTGCCGGTCGCGGCCGGTAGTGGTCCGGGGGCCGCGGCCGCCGCCGGGATGAACTGCGCCAGCCGGCGCGGGATGCTGCGGAACGATTGCGGCACGTACCCCTGCGTCACGAGCCATTCGAGGCGGTTTGCACCCGGGCGATCGGCGAGCGCGCGCGTCAAGCGCGCCGCCGCCCGTTCAATACTCTTGTAACCCGTGCAGCGGCAGATGTTGCCATCGATCGCGGCCCGGGCGGCGCCGTCCGACGGTTGCCGTGCATCGAGGCAGTAGCCCGCGAGCGAGACCACGAACCCCACCGTACAGAACCCGCACTGCGTCGCGCCTTCGTCGGCCATGGCCTGCTGCACCGGCGACAACGCATCGGGGAGGTTCAGGCCTTCGATCGTCACGACGTGCTTGGCCTGGACGTTGGCGAGCGGCAACAGGCACGAGGTCATCGCGCGGTAGACGACATCCGCGCCATCCAGAGTTCCGACGAGCACCGTGCAGGCGCCGCAGTCGCCTTCGCGGCAGCCGATCTTGGTGCCGCACATCCGCCGAGCGCCGCGCACGAAATCGAGCACCGTCATCCCCGGGCTCGCGTCCGTCGCCACATCCGCGTCGTTCAAGACGAACCGTAGAGGCGTAGTCATGTGGAAAAGATATCACACGCCCGAGCGGCCCTGCGCCCGCCCTGCGCCCGCCTTGCGCCCGCCGCGGCGCCAAGGTTAGCGTGGGCGCGGATCGCCATCGAGCCCTCGCACCATCGCCCCAAGGAGGTTCGCCGCATGAAAGCGTGGATTTGGGTCACTGCAGCAGGGCTCGCCGTGAGTGGCTGCTCGGGAGAGGTCCGGACGACGAGCCAGGGCGACGACTTGTCGTCGCAGCGCACGACGACTGCGGCGACGCTGCACACGAACAAGGACGACGTGTTGCTCGAGCAAGGCCGCAAGGCGGCCTCGGTCGGCGAATACGCGACCGCCGCGGGGCGCTTCGAAGCCGTCTATCAGCATTTGGATGCGGGACCGGAGCGGCGCGCCAACGCGCTCTATCACCTGGGGCTCGTGCAGTCGAATCTGCTCAACACCAAGCGCGACTCGCAGCAGGCCATGGCAACATTCCGGAAGCTCCTGGACGAGTTCCCGAAGTCCGATAAGCGCGATGCAACCGAGCAAGCCATCGCCGGCCTGCAGAAGAGCGGCACGAAGTAGGCGGAACGAAGTTCAGTGGACGTGGATGACGCGACGGGTGACGTTGCCGGCGTCGGAGTCGAGGCGCACGAGGTAGGCGCCGGCGGCGACACTGCGGCCGGCCGAGTCGCGTCCATCCCAGGCGATCTCCTGCGTGCCTTGGCCGATGCCCGTCGCGAGAACGCGCACGAGCCGGCCATCGACGCCGTACACCGCCGCCCGGAACACCGTCGGGACCCGGAACGAAGCGCGGAATGACGTCGTGCCGACGAACGGATTCGCCCCCGATGCCGCGAATTCGACCGCCGGTTGGTGGCCGGCAAGCGGCCCCGCATCGGTCGTGTCGTTGGGATACACGAGCACCTTGATATCGTCGACATGCCAGCCGTCGGCCACCGTACCCGTGTCGCTCGTCGAGCGGAAACGCAGGCGCAGGTTCGATAGGCCGGCGTACGCCGAGAGATCGATGACTTCCGGCGTCATGAAGAGTTGCGTCATGTCGTAGCCCGGTACGCCGAGCGTTTGGGTGCCGCCGGTGTAGTTGCCGGTCGTGCCGTGGCCGGGACGCGTATTGCGGCCTGCGACTGCCGTCCAGGTGCTGCCGTTCGTCGATACCTCGACGCGTCCAAAGTCGTAGCCACCCTCGTACGACCACTGCGTATTGAAGGTCAGAAACGCCTTCGCGCCACCGCTCAAATTGAGCAGCGGGGTCAACGTCAAGCGCGTGTCGACGTTATCGGCGTAGTTGCCGAACGGCGAGTCCGAGAACTGCGGGTTGGCGGCGACCGTTTGAATCCCCCAGCTCGTGGCACCCGCGGTCACGGTCCAGTTCGCGAGGCCGCCCGACGCGTTGTCCTGGAACACCACGACCGGCTGTCCAACGGTGATTGTTGTCGTATCTCGCAGCGTGTAGGTGCCTTGGTCGGTGATCTGCAGATAGATGGGCACAACGGTGCCCGCCGGTACGCTTGCCGCGGCACTGATGCCCAGGCGGTCGCCGGCGGACGCCCCGGCCGCGCCTGGAGCGAGTGCAGCGTACGTCGCCGTCGCGTCGGTGATGGTGATGCCGGCCGCCGCCGTCGATGCGGTCACGGTCACGGCGCCATTCGTCGCATCCAACCCCAGGTTCTTGAGCGTCACATCGACTTCCGCCGACCCGTTCGGGTGCAACCAGCCATCGGTCGAAACGAGTGTGGTCCCGTCGCTCCGCACGTAGGGTCCCGCCGCGTACGACAGGACAACGTTGGACCGGAACTGCGAGTGGGCGAGCGGCACGATGCGCGATGCCGCCGGCCAAAAACCATCGTCCTGATTGCCGCACTCGGTCGTGACTGCGATCACCTTCGGCTTCGATACCTGGTCCCCGTACAGCCAATCGTTCGAATCGCCATTCACCGGGTACAGCAGGTCGACCGGAATTCCGTAGGCGTAGAACGCGTCACGCGCCATGTCGTCGGCGAGCGCGATGAAGACGCCCGAATCCGGCGAGTTGGCGCCGTTGTAGGCCCACGGATACAACGTGCCCTCGAAGTACGTGTGGTAGTTGTTCGAAGTTCGGAACCCGTGCAAGATGGCGAAGTCGCGCAGTCCCTGCGTTTCCGGTTCGCTGAAAGCGGACGGACCCCGATACGTGGTACTCGCCGGCGACGGCGACGACCCGGAGCTGTCGAAGCCCCACTGGAACCCGTAGTTGCGGTTCAAATCGACGCCGTCTTGGGTGTTGATAATGCCGTTGGCGTCGTTGTCGCGGGCGTTCTTGCGCCACAGCCCGGGGGTGCCGGTGTTGGTCCAAGTCGTTTGGTTGATCAAATAGCCGTCGGGATTCATGAGCGGCACGAACCAGATCTCGCGATTGTTGACCAGGTAGGTCAGATTCGGATCGACCCCGTAGCCTTGCAGCAGCTTGTTTATGAAGTAGATCAGGACCTGCATGCCTTCCGGCTCGCGGGCATGCGTGAGACCCGTGAAGAGGACGCGGGGCCGCGAATGATCCGGTTGGGACTCGTTGGCGATACGCACGGCGCGAACGGCGCGCCCTTGCCGCGACGTCCCGATGGTCACGACACTCGACACGATGCCGTTGGGATCATTCCCGGCGATGCTGTCGAGATAGGCGTTCACTTCATTGTAATTGTAGAAACCGGCGAACGAGCCGCTGCCGAAAGGCGGTACGGCGGCGGTCGGTGCGCCAGGCGTTGCTTTGGGCGCCAGGCCGCTGCGGCGAGCGTAGGTCGCGCCTACGTCTTGATCCAAAACGCGCGCCGCGAATCCGGCCGCGCGCAACGTCTCCAGGTCACCCGGCCAAGCCAGGATTTGCGCCCAGGCGCCTTGCTTCTGACCGATGAGATCGAGCCCCAACGCCAAGAACCGGTCGCGCGCCGCGCCGTCAGCGAGATCGACCTGAACGAGGGAGACAGCCAGTGCGACCGCCACGTCGGGGCGAGCAACGGCAGGCGCGGGCCGCGCCGGCAGAGCCGCGAGCGACACCGCGAGGATGGTGCATGCGGCGAGGACGCCGCGGGGCGTTGGCTTCACGGCATCAGTATATCTCGGGAGACGAGGCGCGGTCTACGGGGCTTGTGGGCGCCGGTGGTGCCAATCGCTCCGCAATCCCGCTTCGGGCCGGATGCGACGCGCGAAGGCCTTCCGGCCCGGCCGCGGCGACCTCCGGAAGCGATGCGGCCGGGCGCGCCGGCCGGCGCGACGCCGTGACGAGCAGCACGACGCCGGTCACGATGAGCGCCGCTGCCAGGACGCCACTCGGCGGAATTCGTTCGCCGGCCACGAGCCAGCCGAGCGCGACGGCAACCAGCGGATTGACGAACGCATAGGTCGTAGCCCGTGTCGGTGTGGTGGCGCTCAACAAGTACACGTATGCACTGAAGGCGACGATCGCTCCGAACACCACCAGGTAGCCGGTTGCAACGAGCGAGCGCGTCGAAACCGCGTTTGGATCGAAGGCCGCGATCTCACCGCGGAGCGCCCCGGCAAGCACCAGCCACGCGCCACCCGTCAGCATCTCCATGGCGGTCGACAGGAATCGCGACCGGGGCAGATCGGCGCGGCGCGCCAGCAACGAGCCCCAGGCCCAAGAGGCCGAACCCAGCACCAGAACGATGGCGCCGAGCGGATCGACGGCGTGGCCGCCGGTCGCATCGCGAGCGCGCATGAGCCAGGCGACGCCGGCGAGCCCCAAGCACAGCCCAATCGCCACGCGACCCGAGGGGCGCGCCGATTCGCCGCGCCACCATTCGAGGAGCGCCATCCAGAGAGGCACGGTTGCGATGACGAGCGCGGTCAATCCGGAGGGGACGCGTTGTTCGGCCCACACGACGCAGCCATTGCCGCCCAGCAGCAAGAAGGCGCCGATCGTGGCCGCATTCCGCCACTGGGCGCGCGTCGGGCGTTCGCGCTCCCGCCAGTACCCGATCGCGAAAAGGATCGAGCCGGCGATCAGGAACCGTATCCCGGCCATGAGAAGGGGCGGGATCGTCTCGATCGCGATGCGGATCGCGAGGTACGTCGATCCCCAGATGAAATACACCGCGAGAAAGGCCATGAGCAGCAGCGACCGCCGCGGGGCGTGCTCAGTCATCGAGGGCCTCCACGGTGTCGCCGTTCAGGCGCTCGGCAGGTGCGCCGAGCGGCAAGCAGCCGGTCTCTTTAATAGTAGTGAGGACGATCGTGGTGCGGGTCGAACGGACCTCCGGAATGGCCCCGAAGCCGTCCCGCAAGAGCCGCCCCAGGGCCTCGGTGTTTTCGACGCGCACTTTGACGAGATAGCAGTCCTCGCCGGCGATGTGATGGACTTCCTGAACCTGCGGCACCCCGGCCAGCCGCTCGCCGACGGCGCCAGAGCCGACGCGCTCATCGGCACGCACGAGCACGAACGCGGCAAGTCCTACCCCGAGCGCCACGGGATCCAGGCGCGGTTCGTAGCCGCGGATGACGCCGCGGCTCTCGAGCTTGCGGAGGCGTTCGAACACGGCGGACGGCGCCATCTCGACCTGGCGCGCGATCTCAGCATTCGAAATCCGCGCGTCCGTCTGGAGAAGGCGGAGGATCTCGAGGTCGGTTGCGTCGATCGTTCCCTTTTCGATGCTCATGGGAGAAGTTTAGTCTGCAGATTTATCTATTTCAAGAAGGCCAATCGGGAGGTTGGACGGCGGTCGATTGGTCTGGTGCGCGACCGGGCATCATCCGTACCGGCCTTCGACATACTCGGCGGTCTTGTGGTTTTTCGGGCTCAGGAACAGATCCGCGGTGTTGTCGTGTTCGATCAGCTTGCCCAGCAGCATGAAGATGCACTCGTCGCTCGCCCGGCGCGCCTGCGCCATGTTGTGCGTCACGATGACGATCGTGTAGTGCTCCTTCAGGGTGAACATGAGTTCCTCGATCGCCCGAGTGCCCTCGACGTCGAGTGCGGAACACGGTTCGTCCATGAGGATCACTTCGGGCTTCAAGGGGATGAGCCGCGCAATGCACAGCTTCTGTTGCTGCTCGAGCTGCAACTCGGTGGCTCGGTGGCGGAGCCGGTCCTTGAGGTCCTTCCACAACCCCACCTCGGTGAGCGCTTTCTCGACCGCGTCGTCGAGCACCGAGCGCCGCAGCTCGGAGCGCCCCGAGTGGATCCGCAGGCCGAACACGACGTTCTCGTACACCGACAGCGGCAGCGGATTGGGGCGTTGAAACACCATGCCGACGGCCTTGCGGAGCTCGATGAGCGAGATCTCCGGCGCATAGATGTTCTGTCCCAGGATGTCGATCTCGCCCGCGGTCCGGACGTAGCCGTAGCGCTCGTTGACCCGGTTGAAGCACCGTAAGAGCGTCGTCTTGCCGCATCCTGAAGGCCCAATGAGCGACGTGATGATCCGTGGACGGATCAGCAGCGACACGTCGAAGAGCGCCTGGAACGTGCCGTACCAGAGGTTGAGACCGCGAGTGGCGATCGAATATGCGCCCGGCTCGCTCATCCGAAGATCCCCCTCACGTACTCGAACGTGCGGCGCTCGGCAGGCTCGTCCGAGAAGATCACCTCGGTGCGATCGATCTCGACGATCTCACCCTTCCACAGGAACATGGTGCGATCGGCCAGCCGTCGCGCTTGCTGCACGAGGTTGGTGACGAGAATGATGGTGATTTCCAGGCGGAGCTCCTTCAGAACGTCCTCGATCCGCATCGTTGTCACGGGGTCGATGGCGATCGAAAACTCGTCGAGGCAGAGGATGTCCGGTTGGTGCGACAAGGCCCGCGCGATGGTCAGGCGCTGCTGCTGGCCACCCGAGAGCGCGGTGCCGAGGCTCGCCAGCCGGTCCTTGACCTCGTCCCACAGCGCCGACTGCCGCAGGCACCGCTCAACGATGTTGTCGAGGTCATCCTTGCGCTTCAGCCCCGCCGCACGCGGCGCGAAGGCGACGTTGTCGTAGATCGAAAGCGGCAGGCCGACCGGCAGTGGCGCTACCATGCCGATCTTGCGGCGCAGGCCAAAGACGTCCTTGACGCGCCGGATATCTTCGCCGTCCAGCCGGATCGTACCCGAAACCTTGGCTTCGGCAACAAAATCGATGGTGCGGTTGATACAGCGCAGGAGCGAGGTCTTCCCCGACTGCGCCGGGCCGATGATGCCGAGGACTTCGTTGCGCCGGACGTCGAAGCTGATTCCGTGCAGCACTTCCTTGCCGGAATACGTCAGGCGCAGGTCCTCGACTTCGATGGTCTTCGATCGGTCGTTCACGGGCCTACCATTTCTTGCGGTTGCGCAGCCAAACCCGCAGGGTGATGGCGGTGGCGTTGACCATCAGCACCGAGCCCAGGAGCACGATCGCAGTGGCGTACGGGATCGACGCTTTGACGTTCGGCACTTGGGTGGCGACGGTGTAGAGGTGCATCGACAACGCCATGCATTGACCGTCGAGTTTGTACGGGAACAGGTCGCCCCGCTCCACTGCTTTGAAGAAAACTGCCCCCGTGAACATGATCGGCGCCGTTTCGCCGGCGGCCCGGCTCACCTGCAGGATGACGCCGGTCAGAATGCCGCTGATCGAGTTGGGAAGCACGACCGCCCGGATCGTCTGCCAGCGCGTGGCGCCGACGTTCCAGCACGCGGTGCGGAATGCCATCGGCACCGATGACAGGGCCTCGCGCGTGCTGGCGATGATGACGGGCAGCGTCATGATGGCCAACGTCAGCGCCGCGGAGATGACCGAGTAACCGAAACGCGCCGCGTAAACGAACGCGCCAAGTCCGAAGAGCGCGTGCACGATGCTCGGCACGCCGGCCAGGTTGATGACCGCCAGGTTGATGATCCGGTTGAACCAGTTGTCCTTGGCGTACTCGTGCAGGTAGATGGCCGCGAGAACGCCGATTGGCGCGGCGACGGCAAGGGACAGGCCGACGAGGTAGAGCGTGCCTACGAAGGCGGGCCAGATGCCGCCTTCGCGCATGCCTTTTTTCGGTACCTCGACGAGAAACTCCCAGGAAAGCGACGGCGCGGCTTGGACGAGCAAATAGGCGATGATCGCCACGAGCGGCACGATCATCGACACGGACATCGTGAAGAAGATCCATTTGGCGACCGACTCGCTGCGTTCCTTGCGGAAGACGTGTGGGGTCTTGGTGAACAGCGCAGTAACGACTGGAACTTCCGACATGGCCCCTCACTTCCTGCGCACGCCGCGGATCACCAGGTCGGCGGTGAGATTGACGGCGAAGGTGATAATGAACAGCAGCGTGCCGGTCAAGAAGAGCACCCGGTAGTGGTCCGATCCAGCCGGCGCCTCGCCGAGCTCCGCGGCGATATTCGCGGTCAGCGTCCGGACGGAATCGAGCAGGCTGTGCGGTATCTGCACGGCGTGCCCCGTTGCCATCAGCACGGCCATGGTCTCGCCGACTGCACGCCCAACGCCCAGCAAGACGGCAGCCAAAAGCCCGTTGCGGGCCGCCGGCACGAGCACGCGATACACCGTCTGCCACTTGGTGGATCCGAGCGCCAGGGAAGCCTCCCGATAGGAGTCGGGCACGGCTTTGAGGGCGTCCTCGCCGATCGAGACGATGATCGGCACGCTCATCAAGGCGAGGATCACGCCGGCGTTCAAGAGGTTCACGCCGACCGGGGCGCCGGTAATCGCGGTGGTCAGCCGGCTCATCACGGTCAGGCCAATGAATCCCCAGACGACGCTGGGGATCGCGGCCAGCAACTCGATGACGATCTTGAGTGTCTCCTTCAGCCTCGGACCGCAGAATTCCGAGATGAAGATGGCTGCCCCGAGACCGAACGGAACCGCCAGCGCAATCGCGATCGCCGTCACGCTCAGCGAGCCCACCGTCAGCGCCAAAGTTCCGTAGCGGACGTTCGACACCGAGGTCGGGTACCACTCGGTGCTGAACAGGAACTCCAGAATGTGGAAATTTTTCGAGAAGAGGACCGGCGCCGCTTCGCGAAAAATGAAGAAGAAGATCGCCAGCACGAACAGGATGGCGCTGATCCCGGCGAGGCGGATGACCCCTTCGAGCGCCTGTTCGCCGAACACGGCGAGCGCCGAGCGCTGCGGGCGGGCGGCCGCAATCGCGTCGCTCATCCCGGCGGCGGCCGTTCGCGGCGTCGATCCCTGGGGATGGGCCATCGTCGACTCATCAGTTGCCATGCGGACCGGCGGGCACCGGCACGTAGCCGCTGTCCTCGAGGATCTTCTGGCCGGCAGGGGACAGCATCCAGTCGATGTAGGTCTTGACCTCGCCCTGCGGCTCGCCAAGCGTGTACACCTGGAGCGAGCGTGCCAGTGGATAGGTCTTGTTCAAGGTGTTGGCGACCGACGGTTCGAACGCCGTCTCGCCGGCCTTGGAAGCCAGCCTGAGCATCTTGACCGACGGCGTCGCGTAGCCCATGCCGCTGTATCCGATCGCGGTTGTCGTGTTGGCGACGAGCTCGACCACTTCCTTGGAGCCGTTCATGTCGCGCGAGCCAAGCTTGAAGTCCTTCTTGCGGAGCACATGCTCGCGGAAGAACTCGTAGGTACCGGAGCTCGACTGGCGGCTGACACGGACGATCTCATCGTTGGACGTACCGGGCAACGTCACACCGAGCTGCGACCACTTGGTGAACGTGCCGTCTTCGGCGAAAATCTGGGCGAGCTGCTCCATCGTGATCTCGTTCAACGGGTTGTCCTTGTGGACGTAGACGGCAAGCGCGTCGTAGCCGACGATGAACTCTTTCGGGTCCTTGCCCGAGTTGCGCCGCGCCTGCTCCATCTCCTCGGGCTTCATGTCGCGGCTCGAATTGGCGATGTCGATCGTGCCCTTCTCGAGCGCTGCGATCCCCACGCCGGAGCCTCCACCCGAGATCTCGACGTCGACTTTCGGGGCGACCTTCTTGTACTCCTCGGCCCAAGCCTGGGCGACGTTCACCATGGTGTCCGAGCCCTTCACCTGGATGGACGTCGTGGCGGAACCGGAGTCCTGTTTGTTGCCGCACGCCCCGAGGACGCAGGCCCCACCGATTGCCAGGCTGGCGCCGAGCAACTTCGCGAACCGTAACGTTCTCATCCGCTCCTACCTCCCTCTCCCACACAGCTGGTTCACGAACGCGGAACATATTTCTGTTTTCTATCGATGGCGAGAGCCTCTGCGGTTGGTCAACGTTTGGCGCGGTCGCGGATCGCCGCGACGAGGTCGCGAAGCTGGCTCTCGATGAACGTGTAGGTCTTCTCGTACGCCTCACGCACCTCGGCTTCGCTGCCGGTGGCGCGGCTCGGGTCTTCGACCGGCCACTCGAGGAGGACCGCCTTGCGCGGTCGGCGCGGGAAGGCCCGCTTGGCCTCGGGGGCCAGGAGGACGATGACGTCCTGGTGTTCGAGGTTCTCGACGTCGGTGACCGCCTTGGGCACGGCCCGCGACACGTCGAGGCCCTTGGACTGCATAAAGGCCGTCGTCGCCGGTTCGACCGGTATCGGGTCGAGCCCAGCGCTCGCAAACACGAAACCCGGCTCATTGAGCGACGCACCAATGGCCTCGGCCATCACGCTCCGGCAGGAGCTTCGCTCGTCGATGAAGAGCACGTCCATGACGGCCGCGTGCGGGTGCTTCGCGATCTCGCCGGTACAGAGGTACAGCGTCTCCATGCTGATGTTGCGCGCCTGATCGGAGACCCGCTCGAGGCGCCGGATCACCATGATCAACGGGTACACCGCTTCGAAGGGCAGACTCCCGTGACGGAAAGCCTCCATGACATCCGTGGTCAGCTTGTCGCGCAACAAATCCACCGCCTCGTCGGATTCGATGGTCTTGCTGGCGAGAGCCGAATCCTGATCGACGAACGACTGGATCGCGTCGTCGAGCATGTGTTCTGCGAGGCCGCCGATCTGTTGTAAGCGGTCGAGCGGCAGCTGGGCGTCGATCTGGCTCAGGCGGAGCGCTTCCCGGGCGATCGCCTCCGCGTAGTCGCCGACCCGCTCCAGTTCCAGGTTGATCTTGATGCTCGAGTACGCGAAGCGCAGGAGCCGAGCCGCCGGCTGGTGGCGGACGAGAAAGCGCAGACAGAGCTGATCGAGCTGCTTCTCCGCCGCGTCGATATAGCTGTCGCGGAGGATGACGGCGAACGCGAGCTGACGGTCCTTCTCAAGTACGGCGCGAATACTGCCGCGGACCGCGGTCTTCGCCATCTCGCCCATTTCGACGACCTGGCGGCGGATTTCCTCCAGATCCTCCTGGACCGCTGCCTCGAGGTGGCCTGTCATCCTGTCTCCGTCTCGTTTACTCAGTCCGAACGACATCTTCGCACAACCCATAAGAACCGTCTGTGAGGCGACACGTCAAGTGCAGAAGGAGGCGGGCGTGGCCCCACCCCCTTGGCCGCCGGGGAGTTACGCGTTGACGAAGCCAAACTCAGGATTCCAGTCGGTACCGACGCCCGATCACCGACGCGACCGTCGGTGCGGGGTCGGTCCAGGCCAACGGTCGGTCCGTTGGGGGGGCGTGACCCACGTCGTTCGGGCTCGGGGGGCTCGATTCCGCTGTCGGCGCCGGCGGCCGCTCTGGCGTACTATCCGGTTCGAATCGCGCCCTGGCGTTGCGCTCGAGGCGGCGTCTCATCCCTTCCTCGTGAGGACCCATGCAATTTCTTCGTGCCTTGATGCTCGCGGCGGTGTCCGCGGCGGCGCTCACTGCCGTGCCCCGCGCCGCCGACGCGGCACCCGCGCGTTCGAAGGCGCGATTGGAGTACTCCTGGGGCGTCGATGGCTCCGTGGTCGGCACCGGCGTCGCCGCGCTCTTGATCGCCGCGCAACTGAATACCGATACCCGGGCAGTCCCGCCGGGCGGCTTCAATCGAGATGACGTGCATTGGGGCGTCGACCGGCGTGTCGTACACGAGGTGGATTCAGTTGCCGACCGGCACAGCAACACGACGCGTGATTTCGCGCTCGCCCTGCCGCTCGTCTTGGGTGCCTTCACGGCCGCGCCCGGCAATCGGCTGCGCGCCAGCGTCGACCGCATCGCACTGCACGTCGAGGCGGCCGCGATTTCACAGGGCGTCGTCGACATCCTGAAGAAGAGCGTGTCGCGGCCGCGGCCCTACACATACCTGGCCGCCGCGGACCGCCCGGCGGCTTCGATCTTTGACGTGACCAAGGACCGCGCGTTTCAGTCGATGCCTTCAGGCCACGCGTCGACGGCCTGGTGTGCGGTCGGCGTGACGCTCGCGGATCCATGGCTCGACGCGCCGGACGCGACGTGGAAACGCCGCGCCGCAGTTGCATTTATCGGGTCGACGATTGCGACCGCAACGGGTGTGCTGCGGACCGAAGGAGGGCAGCACTTTCCGACCGACGTGACGGCGGGTAGCGCGATCGGTCTCGCGTCGGGCATCGCCGTGCCGCTCTTGCATCGCTTCACGGTGGACGGCGCGCCCATTGCGGCGCGCTCGCGGCGCGGCTGGTTCGAAAAGACGGCCGGTCTCGTGGCTGGGATCGGCGCCGGAGTCCTGTTGGGCGAAAAGCTCTGAACTCAGCGCCCAGCGCCAGGGCCGCCGATGGCCGCTGCTAGATCCTTGATCACCTGTGCATCGACATGCCCAGGCTGGGCGTATTCGCCCTGCCCGGGGGCTGCCGTGCTTGCCACGAATAGGTGATTGAGGGCCGGATACCACGTGCACCGCGCGTTCGTCCGCCCGGCGAGTGCCTTCTGCCACAGGTCGAAATCGGTTCGTCCCACCTGGTAGTCATGCCCGCCCTGCAGAACGCGGATCGGGATCGCCAGCCCGCGCGCCGTCTTGGCCGGGTCATAACTGCGCAAGTCGAGCCAGTACGAACCCGGTAGCGGCGCTCCGAGCACGGTCACGACCGAGGTGTCGGTGAGTGCCGCACTGCGCACCTGGACGCGCAAGCGTTCGGCGGCTTCGAGTTGGGTTTTTTCGTAGTTGGAGACCGAGCTGTCGACATTGGCGAGGAATGTCAGCTGCTCGACCAAGAGATCCTCGAGCGGCCGCACGTTGCCGGCGAGCAATGCCAGGCCGGCGATGTTCGACTGTCCGGCCGCAATGCGCGGTCCGAGATTGGCGCCCAAACTGTGCCCCAGCACCCAGATGCGTTTTGCATCCACGCCGGGCGTATGGCCGAGCAATGCGACTGCGGTGCGTGCGTCGTCGATGGTTTCGCCCCAGACCGTCAGTCCGGCAATGGATGGATTCTGCTGTTGCGACAAGAGCAGCGTGCGCTTGTCGTAGCGCAGTACAGCGATGCCGCGGCTCGCGAGCCCCCAAGCCAGATCCCGAAACGGCTTCACCGCTTCGATCGTTTCGTCACGGTCGTGCGGCCCCGACCCGTGCACGAGCACGACCGCCGGGAAAGGTCCGGTGCCCTTGGGCATGGTCAGCGTGCCCGGCAACTTCCATGTACCACTCTCGACGGTGATTGCGGTTTCGGCGAAACGTTCGGGCTGGGCGTATGCCGGCGGTGTCCAAGGCGGCCGGTTGTCCGGCGTGCCGCCCGGTGGTGCCGCGCTCGCAGCCGGCGAGAAGAAAAAGCCCGCGACCAGGTCGCCGGCGTTGAACACGATCTTGATGTCGAGCGGCAGATTCTCGAAGGCGCAGGTCAGAATGACGATGCGGTACTCGCCCCTCGCTTCGGTGCGTGCGCCGGTGATACTGCGAAACGCCCCCGCCTGCGCCCCGATCTGCTGCCACACCGAACTCAAGCGCTCCGCCGGCAGCGCTTCCCGCATCTTGTCGTCGAACCGTGCCACCGGGCCGGCGAAATCCTGCGCCACGAGTTGGGCGACGATTTGTTTCGCTGCTTCCTCGATCGGCGTCGCCGTAGCCGCGCCGCTGGTACCCATCAAGAGGAGCGCAATCAACGCCACCGGCGCGCCCAGTTTCGATCGCAATCGCATTCGCAGTCTCTCCCGCATTGTCGCACTAGAGCCGCGCCGCAGCTCGAGCTACAGCGGCGCCGGGCCCGGGCGGGGAGAGTAACACGGCGGCGAACGCCGCATCGTAGCAGGCTCAAAATTCGATGCCGATCCCAACACGAAACAAGCGCCGCGGGCCGTATACATTGGGATCATGCACCGGAATGAACTCGTCGAACCCGTCACCGTCGCTGTCATGCAGGAACGCGCCGCCGAATTGACCGGTCTCGGTGGCGTACTCCCGGTAAGCGGCGCGCGCATCGGGTGGGGCCGGGCCGGCGCCCGGCGCGACGCTCACGACCTGCGCTTCGTCGAGAAGGTTCTTGCCGTCGAAAATGAGCCGCAAGTCGTGTCCGTGCAGCTGAAAGTACTTCTGGCCGCGAAAATCGACGGTGTGGGTCGAGGGGCGGCGCCGCGAGTTCTCGAGGGTGGGATCGGCGCGGCGCTCGAATCGGAACGCCGGGGTCCAGGGGAAACCGCTGCCGTACTGGAATACCGTCGTTGCCGCCCAATCTCCGGCCCGCGCCAGGGTGACCGCGGCGTTGAAGGTGTGCCGCTGGTCCCAGTCGAGCGGCAGCTCGCCGGTCGGCAGATGCGACAGGCCTTGCGCCTGGCGGCCGAAATCCGCGTCGGAACTCACTCCATCCGCGAACCCCCAGGTGTAGGCGAGGTCGAACGCGAAGCCCCGGCTCAAGGCCTTGTTGAACGCCAACTCGACGCCGCGCGAGCTCGCATAGGTCTTGTTGACGTACCGCAAGTTCTGGATGCCGGTCGAATCGTCCGTGATCTCGGTCGATGACACGAGCCCATACACATCCTTGTTGAAGAGCGCGAACTGCGTCGACAAATCGCGTGACCACTGGTGCTTGATGCCGGCCTGAAAGGCAATCGAGGTCTCCGGCTGCAGGTTCGGGTTGCCGAGCGTGCCGCCCCAGGTCGGATCCTGGGAATCGAACAGGTACGCCTTGGGCGGAAACTGAATGAAACGTCCATAGTGGAAGTGGAAAACGTCGCGATCGGTGATCGGGAAGGCGAGGCCCAAACGCGGGCTCCACTGCGTTTGCCAACGATCGAGCTCGCGGGCGATCTCTTTGTTCCGGACGTCGATGCTGACGCCGGAACCCGGCGAGAAGAAGTCGTAGCGCACCCCGCCATTCACCACCATGCCTTCGTGTTCCCAGCGGTCTTGCAAGTAGATCGAACCTTCCGGTGCAAAGGAGTGGAAGTTGTCGCGGAACAACCCGAATGGCCCATGGAACACCCGTTGCCGCCCGGGCGAATCGATGGATACCTGGTCGAGATCGGCGTACTGCAGTTGGAAGCCGCTCTTCACCTTGTGGTTCGCAAACCGCAGCGTCGAGAGGTCGCTGCGGAGCAGATACGTCGCGGTTTGGCGCTGTGACCAGAACGGAAAATCGTAGGCGGTCGCGAACAGCGGGTACTCCGAATCGGTGTAGAAGTCGGGGTTGCCGATTGCAACGGGGCCGCGCCCTGGAATCCACAGGAATTTGCCGGCCGTCTCGTACTGTTCGGGGGTTTGATTCGCGACCGCCGTCGTGACATCGAAGGCGAGGCGCGACAACTTCACCTCGTAGTAGGTCTTCGTCGACAGCGCCTGTGTGAACGACCATTTGAGCTGCTGGCTGCGGCTGTCGGTGCGCGCCAGATGATCGGCGGCATTGTAGGCGCGCTTGCTCGAATCGCCGGGCGCGCTCGTGGCTTCCGGGCCCCACGTCGACAACGGGCGCTGGTACCCCTCGAACAACGGGTAATCCGCCAAAACGTACGCCGGGCGGCCACTGCGTCCCAAGGCGTCATCGACTCGCACCGCGCGCAAGGTCGAGTTGTCGGAGAGGGGCAGAAGGCAGTACACGCAGTCGCGCGCGTCCCGAATGTCGTAATAGGTTGCTTGGGCCGCACGCGCCCGCCAGGGTCCGTCGTACGTCGTGATGCGATTGCCGGTCACGAACCAGAATGCGGGGTTGCGCGGGTTCACCTGGAGTTCTGGAAATCCGACGATGCGTGTCGTCGCACCCGGCACATTCCAAGTTTGCACATACGGATCCGAGTGGCCGCGATCGAGCGTCCACTCGCCGGTCATCTTGATGGTGCTGCCGAGCTTCCAGTCGAGACGGACCTGGCCGCGGTATTGCGCCGCGGCGCGATCGCGCGTCGTCACGAACCCACCCAGGTACTGGTGCTGGCGGTAGGTTCGCCCCGGCGGATGCTCGCCGTCCTGGAACGTTGCTTCGCCGGAGGCGTAAAACGCCAGGTTCTCGAATTGCGTCGGCCCGCCGAGCCCGAGCGCAACTTGGTCGAAGTTGGTGAACGTCTTGTCGGCGCGCCCGTAGTCGTCGGTCCGGTAGTTCAGAATACCCTCGAAGCGTCTGCCGCCGGCCCGCGTGTTGTAGGTGAGAACCGACGACGCGTTGCCGTACTCGGCATCCAGCCCGCCATTGATCAGTTGATAGTCGGCCACTGAAAGCGTCGAGAGATCCAGTCCCGCGCCCGTCAACGGGTCGGTCGAGGCCACGCCGTTCGTCATGGTCGATGTCTGGTGGCCGTAGGATCCCTCCACATGCAACACGCCATCCGTGACCACAACCCCGGCTTCCATACCCACCGCGTCGACCACGTTTTCGACCGGCAGGCGGCTGATCTGCTCGTGGGTCTTGGAGTGTTTGATCTCCGAGTCGTGCACGTCGTAGTCGGATCTCGGGCCGTGCACGACGACGGGGTTGACGCGCTGGTCGAGCGATTGGGCCAGCACGATACGCAGGCGCGCCGTTTCTCCCGCTTCGACACGCACGCCCAGCGTCGACCGCGGGGCGTGTCCAACGATGGAGGCGCGGACCTCGTACGTTCCCGGCCGCAGTCCGGCGATACGGAATTCGCCGTTCGCGTCGGTCATGCTGCCCGACGTCGTGCCCGCCAGGAACACCCCGGCATAACGCAGCGGCCGGCCGGTCGTTTGGTCCAGAACCTGGCCCGTGATGGTGCCCGTGGGGAGCGGGGCACCGCGGGCCAGGCCCGATGTCAGGACGAAGAGTAACGCGGCGAGGGCCGCAAGGGACCGGCGCGAGGAAGCGAGGCGCATCGTTCCACCCCTTTGCGATCGTTGCGGTTCCGGCGTTCGAGACGACGCCAAAACCCGCGGTCAGGGTGGGATGGGACCCCGGGTGATGTGGCCCCAAAGATACGGGCTGCGGCGCCCGGCGCCAGGGGCGGGCGTAACATCGGCAGACCCCGGCGCGTTCTTGGAGTAGCCGATGCAGCAAGTCTTCGAGCAGATGGCAGCCCGGCACCGCGACCGGATCTTCACCTACGCGTGGTACTGCCTCGGCGATCGCGACGATGCCGAAGACGTGACCCAAGAGGTGCTGGTCCGCCTGTGGCGCCACTGGGCTCTGCTGGAAGAACCCAAGGTCGTGCCGTGGCTCATCCACGTCACACGCAACCTGTGCATCGACACGATGCGGCGGCGAAAGACGCATCGCGGCGTGATAAAGGACGATCCAGAGGGTCTCGTGATGAACCAAGTGGCGAGCGACGCCCCCAGTCCTGGGGCGCGGGTGGAAGCGGCAGAGATGGGAGCGCGTGTCGAACGGGCGCTCCGCCAGGTGCCGGAACCGTATCGCAGCATCGTCATCCTGCGCGAGATCCAGGACTTCAAGTACGAAGAGATTGCGGCCGCGCTCGAGGTGCCGCTCAACACCGTCAAGGTGTACTTGCACCGCGGAAGGCGCAAGTTGCGCGACCGGCTTCGGGAGATGGTGAGTGATGCGACGAGCTGATACACCCTTGAGTTGTGGGCGCGTCAAGGTGCTGGTCGAGGCGTACCTCGACGAGTCACTGGCCGGTCCGCGCCGGGCGCGCGTCGATGCACATCTGGTGGGCTGCGAGGCGTGCCGCGCCGAGGTCGCGCAAGCATTGCAGGTGCGGACGGCGTTGCGGGCGCTGCCCTGGCGGGCCTGCTCGGATGTGGTGTTGGAAACAGTACGCACGCGCCTTGCGGCGGCGGATGCGCCGGCGAGCGGCGGCAACCGCAAGCCGGCGGCGGTACGTGCGGCGGCGGCGCAAGAGTGGACGCGGCGGCTCCAAGAATGGTTGGTGCCGCGGTCCAGCGTGTGGAAGCCGGCCGTGGGCCTTGCGGCGGCGGCGGTTCTGGTCGTGGGTGTGTATGCGTTCGTGCACCGGCCGACCGAGATCCAAGTGACGCCGCAGGATATGCAACGCGCCGAAGGTCAGGTGCGCTGGGTCATGGCGCGCATTGGACAGATCAGCCAGCACGCCGGCAACAAAGTGCGCACCGACGTGCTCGAGAAACGGGTGGCGGATCCAGCCGCGCGCGCCGTGAGCGGTGTGCTCGAGGACAACATTCGACAGTGACACGCGTGTCGCCGACACGATCAACCAAGCGCCATTCGGGCGCCACGTGGGAACGGAGAGAAAACGATGCAGATCAAGCAGGCATGGATGACGGTGGCTTTGGTGGCGACGCTGGCCGGCGCAGGACGCGCCTTTGCCACCGATGACCTCACCAAGCACCCTGGTTACGTCGACTTCGACAACATTGTGAAACTCTTCGGGAAGCAGGAGACGAACGTCGAAGTCTTTCTGGAGCCGGCGATGCTGCAGTTCATCGGCAAAATGGCCAGCGGCGATCCGGAGATGGCAGCGCTATGCGCCAAGCTGCTGCAGATTCGCGTCCAATCATTCCAAATGGATTCGGACAAGGTCGATGCGGTCGAGAAGACGGTGGCGGACGCGGCGCAGAAGCTGGAGGGCCAGGGCTGGGGTCCGCTCATCAAGGTGCGCGATCGCAAGGGCGGCAGTCAAACGTACGTGTACATGAAGCTGGTGAATGGCAAGTCCCAGGGCATGACTGTAATGAATATCGATCCGCACGACGAGGCGACGTTCGTGAACATCGTCGGTGAGATCGATCCGGAACAAATCGGCCGCCTGAGCCGCACGATCCACATCGATCAATTGGATAGCCTGAGGATGAACATGCACGGCAAGAACTACGACCGCTCGGACGACAAGTCCGACGACAAGGCGGATGACAAGAAACCCGTGAAAAAATAGCCCGCGCCCCTTCTCGAGGTGAGTTGCGCGCGATGCGGCGAGACCTTACACTTGTCTCTGCCACCTCGCCCCGCCTTGGGAGACTCCGTATGGGTCGTTTCCGGTTTGCGGTTCTGATTTTCCTGCTGCTTGGCCTCCTGGTGTCGGTGGGCGCCGGTCTGCACCGGAGGGCGGTCGAGGGCGAGTCCGAGTCCGAAGAGCGCGAGGCAGGCACCTTCCCGAGCGATTGGTTCGTGCGCCAGCGCGAATTCCCCAACACGGCGATCCCGGCGGGCGCTCTCGACGCCGCCGTCGCGCAAGCGCAATTCGACCGCGCATTGGCGCTCTCCAAGCCCGGCGCCCAAACCGCAGCACTTGCCTGGCAGAACGCCGGCCCCTTCAATATCGGCGGGCGGGTCACGGCGTTGGCCGTGGCGCCCGGCGGCAGCACCATCTACCTGGGGGCGGCGAACGGCGGGGTCTTCAAGTCGGTGAATAGCGGCGTGAACTGGACGCCTCTCTTCGACAATTTCGCGGTGTTCTCCATCGGCGCGCTGACGCTGCAGCCGGGCACTTCGAATGTGTTGTACGTGGGCACCGGCGAGGCGAATGGCTCCGTCGACTCCTACGATGGCGCCGGACTCTTCCGCACCAGCGACGGCGGCACGTCGTGGCAATTCCTGGGGCTCGAAGCCACCCGGCGCATCGCGCGGGTCGCGGTGGATCCCACCAACGCCAATCGCATTTTCGTCGCGGCAATGGGCACGCAATTCTCGACCGGGCCCGACCGCGGTCTGTATTTGAGCGAGAACGGCGGTTCGTCGTGGAACCGCGTCCTATTCGTGAACGACAGCACGGGTGTTTGCGACGTCGCCATCAACGCGGCGCATCCGGATACCGTGTTCGCGGCCTCCTGGGAACGCCTGCGCAAACCGAGCTACCGGCGCGCCTACGGCGCCGGCTGCGGAATCTGGCGGAGCGTCAATGCGGGCCACACCTGGGCGCGGTTGCAAACGGGCCTGCCGGCGCCGTCGGACAGCATCGGGCGCATCGGACTCGCGATTGCACCATCGCGGCCGGCGTGGATCTATGCGCAAATCACCAGTGGCACCAACATGGGCTATGTCGGGCGCGGCATGTACCGCTCGACGGACGGCGGCACCACCTGGGCGCGGCGCGATGCCGGCAACTCGTTCACTTCGATGTTCGGCGGCTTCAGCTGGTATTTCGGCGACTGTGCCGTCGATCCCACCAATCCGAACGTCGTCTACGCGCTGGGACTCACGATCCGCCGTTCGACGAACGGCGGCCAGAGCTTCTCGAGCATCACCTCCAACGCGCATGTCGACAATCACGCGGTGTGGATCGACCCCGCCAACCCGGCGCACGTGTATCTCGGCAACGACGGCGGATTCTTCTCGACGACGACGACCGGATCCGCGTGGTTCAAGTCCGTCGACCTGCCGATCACTCAATTCTATGCAGGCGCGATCGACCCGTCGAATCCGGCCCGGCTCTTGGGTGGGACGCAGGACAACAATACGCTTCTGACCGCCGGGTCGCCCAGCAGCTGGACTCCGATTCTGGGCGGTGACGGATTCCAATGTCTCGTGGACCCGCTCGACCCTTTGGTGGTGTTCGCCGAGTATCAGAATGCCTGCAGCGGCCAGGGTCCGTTCCGTTCGACCGACGGCGGGTCGACGTTCTTCGCGGCATCGGGGTTCAGTTCGGGCGACCGGTACAACTGGAACGCGCCGATCGTCATGAGTTCGCTCGATCACAACGTTCTCTTGGCGGCAAGCCAGCGGGTCTACAAGAGCACCGACAATGGCCAGAACTACGATCCGGTCAGTCCCGATCTCACGACCAATCCCATTTCGCCGCTCGTCTACGGCACCGTCACGACGCTCGACATTTCGCCCAAGAATGCCAACCTGTATTACGCCGGCACCGACGATGGGCGGGTGTGGCGGTCGATCGATGCGGGCAGTTCCTGGTCACGCATCGATGCGGGGTTGCCGGTACGTTGGGTGACGCGAATCACCGCCGACCCCAGCGACGGCTTCGTCGTCTATTTGACGCTATCGGGATTCATGCTCGATGAGCACGCGTCGCATGTCTATCGCAGCACGAACCGTGGCGATACCTGGACGGCCATCGACAGCAATCTGCCGGATGTGCCGGCCAACGACATCGTGGTCGATCCCACCGACACGTACACCCTGTACTTGGCCACCGACGTCGGCGTGTACGCGTCGCGGAACCGTGGTGGGAGCTGGTTCGCTCTCGGCACCGGGATGCCGGTGCAGACGATTTTCGATCTGACACTGCATTCACCGTCCCGCACCTTGGTGGCGGCGACACATGGGCGCGGTCAGTGGAAACTCAATGTCACCGGCCTGCCGACCGATGTCGCCGGGGATGCGATAGGCGGGTTCGAACTGTCGCGACCGGTGCCGAATCCGAGCCGTGGCGAAACGCAACTCGCCCTCGATCTGCCTGCCGCAGCCGATGTGCAAGTCGCCATTTATGATGTGCGGGGGCGCGCCGTGCGCGTGTTGCGGACCGGTGCACTTGGACGCGGCTCACACCCCATGCGATGGGACGGTCTCGACGCCGCGGGTGGCCGCGTTGCGGCCGGCACCTACTTCATCCGCGCCCAATCCGCCGGCACCGTGCGTACGCAGCGCATCGTGCGCGTCGAATGACCACCTGCCACCCGACCCTTCCCGATCGCGTTGGGCCCGGGCTCGACGTGTTGTTCGTGGGCATCAACCCGGGGGTGCGATCCGCCGAACTCGGGCATCACTTCGCCGGCCATTCGAATCGATTCTGGGTCTTGCTGCGCGATGTCGGGCTGGTGCCGCCGGAGTTCGGATTCGCGGCCGACGAACAATTGCCGTCTTTGGGCCTCGGGATTACGAATCTCGTCGCGCGCACCACGCCGGGCGTCGCGGACCTCGAGCCGGCGGAGTTCGCGGCCGGGCGCCTCGTGTTGCTCCGCAAAGTGCGCCGCCTGCGGCCGCGCATCGTGGCGCTCGTGGGAGTCACGGTGGCGCGCGCCGTGCATCCGCTCTTGCGCACCGGGCGGGTCGAACTTGGCTTGCAGTCCGTCTCCATGCATGAGGCGCGGGTTTTCGTTTTGCCGAACCCGAGCGGCCGCAACGCGCACTACTCGTATGCGGCGATGCGCGCCGCGTTCGCAGCCTTGGCGGCGGCAGCGCATCCGGAGACTCGACGCCGGCAGCCAGGGGTGGCCGCGGGGCGTGTTTCCGCAGTAGCATCGCCCGAGTTGCATCCCCAGCCAACCGGACGACGCCGAGGAGACCGATGAGCGCCCATCTGGAACGACGCCCGGGCGACCGGCTCGTGATCCTGCTCGTGGTGCCGACGTTTCCGCCCGACCAATGCGGCGTCGGGGACTACACCTACCAACTGGCGCTGCACCTGCATCAGGTCGGGCATCGCGTCGTGCTGCTGAGTACCCAGCGGCAGGCGCCGCCGTCCGTGCCGGTGCCGTTCGATTTCCGGCCGCTCATCGCCAATTGGCACTTCCCGGACATGAAAACGGTGCTGGATGTGGCGCTCGAAGTGCGGCCCGATGTGGTTCACATTCAGTATCACAACGAGGACTACGACTCGGTCGAAATGATCTCGGCTGTGCCGCTCTGCCTGCGCGAGACGCTGCCTGAAACGCTCGTCGTATCGACGCTGCACAACATTCGGTCGTTCACGTTTGCGCCGCGCCTCACCATGAGCGTATTCATGCGGTTTTCGGACTGGCTCGTGATTACCAACGAGGCGGATCGCGAGGTCCTGCTGGCCGAGCATCCGGAGCATGCACACAAGTATTCGGTGGTGCCGGCGGCCGGCGGGTTGCCGTGTCCGGCGGGAATCCGCGCCCAGCGCGGCGAATTGCGGCGGGCATTGCGCGACCGGCTGGAGATCGGCGACGACACCTACCTCCTCGGCTATTTCGGCTTCATCAACGAGGAGAAGGGGCTGGAGTCGGTGCTGTTCGCGCTGCGTGACTTGCGGGCGAGCGGTTTCCCGGCCCATTTGCTGCTCGTCGGCGGCTTGCACTCGGACCGCGAGGCGCAGGTTTCGCCGTACCACGAAACGCTGTTGCGGGCGATCGACGACCTGGGCCTGCGCGATGCCGTGACCGCGACCGGTTACTTGGAAGCCGATGCCGCGTCGCAGCACTTGGTAGCGCTCGACCTGGCGGTGCTGCCGTTTCGCGACGGGCTCACCACCAAGCGGTCGTCGTTTCTCTCGGTCCTGAGCCACGACGTGCCGGTTCTGTCGACACGCGGACCGCACCTGCCGGCGGCGCTGCGTCATGGCGGCAATGCGTACTTGGTGCCGGTCGGCGAACCGGAACCCACCGGCAAGGCCCTGGCGCGCGCCGTGCGCGAGTTGCATGGCGATCCGGAACTGCGCGAACGGGTGCGGTCCGGCGGCCGCAAGCTCTTCGACGAGATCTTTTCGTGGGAGCCCATCGTGCGGGCGCACGAAGCCATCTACCACCACGCCCGCAGCTCGGGACGCGCGCCGGAAACCGGCCAAGTGGCGACGAAGTACAAGTCGCGCGGCGAAATGGGCATGGTGGCAACACGTTTGCGGGAACAAGGCAAGACGATCGTTCTGGCGGGCGGTTGCTTCGATCTCTTGCACGTCGGCCACATTCGTTACTTGCGCGCCGCACGCGCCCACGGCGATGTGCTGATCGTCGCCCTCAACTCCGACCGCTCGGTCCAGGCCCTCAAGGGCCAGGGGCGGCCGATCATCGGCGAGCGGGAACGCGCCGAAATTCTCTCCGAGTTCGCGTTCGTGGACTACGTCGTCGTGTTTCCGGAGGAAACCGCCGAGAATTTACTCGCCGAAATTCAACCGCACTACTACGCCAAGGGCACCGACTACGCCAATCAAACCGTGCCCGGGACGGCGCGCTTCCTCGAGCGCGGCGGCAGAATGCTCTTCGTCGGCGACGAGAAGACCCGTTCGTCGTCGGCCTACGTGGCGCGGCTCGAGGGGTAGAACGCCGGCCGCGGAAATCTACGAACCGGATCACTACGCTGCGAACATTTCACCAAGGATGGTCAAGACCTGCTCGGCCGTCTTTTGGTCGAGACGGCCGACCTTCTTGACCAAACGCGACATGTCGACGTTGCGAATTTGGTCGAGAACGATTTGTCCAACTCGGCCCTTGAATTTGCAATGGATTCGCGTTGGATACGGGCGCCCCTTGGTCGTCATTGGAGCGACTATGATCGTGTGGATATGGTGATTCATCTCGTCGGGAGATATGACGAGACACGGTCGAGCTTTCTTGATCTGTGAACCGACCGTTGGATCGAGATTGACGAGATAGACCTCGAATCGATTGACTACCACTCCCACTCGTCCTTTTCCCATTGAGTCAGCGATGGTCGATTCCCATCGACTAGCGCGTCATCCCCGCAGGCCCCCATGCGCTCGAAGGCGTCGGCCCAGTCCGATCGTGGGCGCTCCGTCGGGCGAATGATCAGGCAATTGCCCTCGACGTCGAGCTCGACCTCACCGCTCAAGCCGGTTTGCTCGATCAGTGGCTTCGGGATGCGAATTCCCTGGGAGTTACCGATTCGGACGATCCTGCTCTTCAATCTGCACCTCCAGAAGTGTGCCTACATTGTAGCTACTTTGGCTTGGCCGGCCAAGACCCTACTATCCATCCAGGGCCCCAGCTCGGATTCGCACCAAGAGCGAGCGGAGGCGGCGATCGGGCCGGGAACCTTCACACCCCGGTTCGCATTGCGGGGACGGAGGTGTGGCATGAGTGATCGAGTCCCGACGCGCATCGTGATCTTGGGTGGAGGCTTCGGCGGCATCTATGCGGCGCTCGAGCTGGAGAAGCTGCTTCGCGAGGAACGCAATCGCGACCTCGAGGTGACGCTCGTCAACCGCGAGAATTTCTTTCTGTTCACGCCCATGCTGCACGAGGTGGCGGCGAGTGATCTTGATGTCACGCACATCGTGAACCCGGTGCGGAAGCTGTTGCGGCGGGTCAAGTTCTTCGAAGGTGACATCCGGAGCGTCGACCTCGCGGCGCACGAGGTCGTCGTGTCGCATGGCTCGGACATCCACCAACATGCGTTGCCGTACGACAACTTGGTGCTCGGACTGGGGTCGGTGACGAATTTCTTCGGCATCCCGGGACTCGAGTCCACAGCGCTCACCATGAAGTCGCTTGGCGACGCCATTCACATGCGCAACCGGCTCATCGCTTGCTTGGAGGAAGCCGACCTCGAATGCTGCTCGACGCGCCGGCAGGAACTCTTGACGGTGGTCGTTGCGGGCGGTGGTTTTGCGGGCGTCGAGACGCTGGCTGGCATCAATGATTTCGTGCGCGAAGCGCTGCCTCACTATCCCAACCTACATGCAGACCAACTCCGCATGGTGCTCGTCCATCCCGGCGAAGTGATTCTGCCGGAACTCGGGCCCAAGCTCGGCGCCTATGCACAAGGCAAGCTCGCGGCGCGTGGCGTCGAAATCCGTTTGAAGACCAAGGTGGCGGGAGTCGAGGACGGTTTGGTGACTCTGACGGATGGCACGCAGATGGCAGCACACACGGTCGTGTGGACGGCCGGCACGTCGGCGCATCCGCTCCTGCAGGAAATCCCCTGTGCCAAGGAGCGTGGCCGGTTGCGTGTCGATTCGTTCTTGCAGGTCGAAGGGACGCCGGGCGTCTGGGCGCTCGGCGATTGCGCCCTCGTGCCCGATGCGAAGAACGGCGGCTACTATCCGCCGACGGCGCAGCACGCCGTGCGCCAAGGCAAGGTGCTGGCGCGCAATCTCCTGGCAACCGTGCGCCACGAGCCGCTCGAGCCGTTTCGATTTCGCACCATCGGCCAGCTCGCGGCGATTGGCCGGCGCACGGGCGTCGCACAGGTCTTCGGAGTGCAGTTCTCCGGCTTCCTCGCCTGGTGGATGTGGCGCACGATCTATCTCTCGAAGTTGCCGCGTTTCGAAAAGAAACTGCGCGTGGCGCTCGACTGGACCCTCGATCTCTTCTTTGCGAAGGACTTCGTGCAATTCTCGACCAGCCGGAGCCGGGCCGAGGGCGCTCCGGCTCTTGGCGCCATGCCGGTCGTCCCGGTGGTGCCCGTGCCGGTCGTGCGTTCTCCGGAGCAAGAGGCTGCAGCGTAGCCCCGGACCGCCGCGAGGTCGGCGCAGCCGGCGCCCGGTGTCAACTCCCGCGACAGACGTCCGTCATTCCCGTCGACGAATGCCCCCGGCACGCCGCCCGAAAAACACCGGAGTAGAGCGGTTATTCACCAAACTCCGCGGTGGCCCATGGTTTGCGAAAGCAGTCTCGACCGTCGAACCCCCGGCGCCGTCGAGCGCCGCGGTGTTGTTTGAAAAAACAAAACGCCCGGGGGCACAGACGTTTTGCAACGGGGCCTCTGAGGGTTGCGACACGAGTCGGGCCCTCGGAGGATCCCTGTTTCAACCTGTGCGCCTCGCCGATCGTGCGGAGCGCAGACGTTTTCCATCCGACGGCCTTGGACGGGGTGGCGGTGCACGCCAAGCGGAGCCAGGAGCACTGTCTCGACGTTATCCGTCCCCTGTCGCCGAATGCCGCAGCGCAGACGTTTTCAATCCGACGACCTTGGACGGGGTGGCGGTGCACGCCAACCGGAGCCAGGAGCACTGTCCCGACGTTATCCGTCCCGTGTCGACGGAGTGCCGCAGCGCAGACGTTTTCCGTTGCGAGGCTCGCTGCCGCGGCGCCGGGCCGCCGCACTCCACGGTGCACAGATTTACCGGGCGGTTTCTGCGAGTCGGGCGATGCGGTCGCCGAGGCTTCGGAAGCCGAACTCTTGGATGGCGTGCTGTGCCGTTTCGGGGGTGAAGGCCGGGAAGCGGGCGGCTTCGAGGTCGAGCGTGACGGGTGCGTCGGTGCGCAACGTGACCAACCGGCGTGACAAGTCGGCCGATTCGCGGCCGTCGGCGAGCGCATTGCGGGCTCGAGTGTTGGTGATCTGATCGAGGTGCGTGTAGATCGCGTCCAACGATTCGTAGCGCTGCAGCAACTCGGTCGCAGTTTTCTTGCCGATGCCCGCGACGCCGGGAATTTCGTCCGAGGCGTCGCCGACGAGTGCTTTCCAATCGCGGATCTTGGTGGGCGGCACGCCGTAGCGCGCTACGACAGCGGCTTCGTCGTAGACGACGGGCTCCGCAAATGTCTTGCCAGGGGTGACGATACGGACGCCTGGGGCGACGAGTTGCAGGACGTCGAAGTCGCCGCTCAGGACATCGACGTTGCAGCCGTGCGCTTGGCCTTGGCGCGTCAACGTCGCGAGTAAATCGTCGGCCTCGAAGCCGTCGCGTTCGAAGACCGGCACGCCGAGGCGTGCGAGAAGCGTGCGCAAACGCGCCACTTGCGGTTCCAAGTCCTCGGGTCCCGCGGTGCGCGAGGCTTTGTAGGCGGGGAAGAGCGCGGTGCGAAACGGCTCGCCCAGGTCGAACGTCACCGCGACGTGGGTCGGCTGGCGGTCCTGGACCACTCGCACGAGAATATTCATGAAGCCGTAGAACGAATGCGCCGGCTCGCCGGTGGCGAAGCGCACCGTGTCGGGAATGGCGTAGTAGGCGCGGAATGCCACCGAGTGCCCATCGACGAGCATCAGGAGCGGGGCCGTAACGTTCGACATGCCCGCACCATACCCGATTGGAGCGGGGGCGCGGGGTGGCGTCGCGTCGCGGCGAGCTGCGCGTCGGGGCGGCGGCTCTTGCGTCCTGCCCTGGGCATTCCTATAGTCGAGGACGAGATTCGAGACCGGGTCGCAATCCGCGGCTCACTGCCCGCGTCCGTCGTTCGTTCGAGCCGCCCACGGAGGTCCGTCCCAATGCCTTACGATCCCAAAATGGTGCAGCCCATGCGCGAGGAACTGACTCGCATCGGCGTTCAGGAACTACTGACCCCGGCCGATGTCGACGCCTTCATGGGCCAAAAGACCGGCACCACCCTCATCGTCGTCAATTCCGTTTGCGGTTGCGCCGCGGGCACGGCGCGCCCGGGTGTGCGCCTGGCGCTCGAAAGTGACGTCAAGCCGGATCGCGTTGCGACGGTGTTCGCCGGGCAGGATCTCGACGCCGTGGCGAAGGTGCGTGGCTACTTCGGCCAGTTCCCGCCGAGCAGCCCCTCGATGGCGCTCTTCAAGGACGGCCAGGTCGTGCACTTCGTGCCGCGGCATGTCATCGAAGGCCGCGATGCGGTCGGCGTCGCGAACCATTTGGTCGAAGCCTTCCAGAAGCATTGCGTACCGGCTGGGGCCAAGTGAGCCATCGCACTTTCCATCACGACCGTCACGAGCTGCACGGCATCACCGTCGTCGTCGACACGAGCGGCCCCGAAGTGTGGGTCGGCCGCTGCGACGACATCGACGCGGAATCGGTCATCCTGCTCGATGCCGCTATGCACCAGGATGGCGAAGGCGGCCACTCGAAGACGGACTGGGTCAAGCAAGCCGCTTTGTACGGCGTGTGGAAGAAGCACGACCGGGTGCAGCTGCCGCGCGCGCAGGTTGCATCCGTGGTGCGCCTCTGCGACGTGCCGACCACCTGACAGCACCGCAATAGAGCCTCGAAACGACGACGCGCCGGCTCGCACCCGGCGCGTCGCGCTTTCCATCCGTTCGCTGGTCGCTTGCGGCTCGCAACTGCTCCAGGCTACTTCACCTGCTTCGCCTTCCACGACCGGTACACCATGTTGACGCCGATGAGGACGATGAACGCCGGCCACCAGTCCTCCAGCCAATCGAGACGGAAGTCGACGTCGAAGCGCGTGTTGAGCAGGATCATGATGCCGAGCACCGTGATGACGATACCGCCGACGAGCGAACTGCGGCCCGACGGCAGCTTGAAGTCTTCCGGCATCGGCGCCGGGCTCAAGCCCGCGAGTGCCTGGTTGTAGAGCGAGGCGCGCCGCGCCGCGTCGATCAATTGGTAGAAGAAGAAGAAACCGAGACCGACGCCCAGCAACGGTTCGAGCCCGCGGCCATGCCGGCCATTCGCGAGGGCGGCAATGGTGCACGCGAAAATTCCCGCATGCACGAAACCACGCTGGTAGTAACCGATGTAAATCTGCCCGAGCCCGGGCATGAACGACAACAGCGCGGCCAAGAGCGGACTCTTGCGGCGCGAGTTCACCCAGCGTGGATCCCAGGCCGGCGGCACGGCGCCCGGCGCGCCGAATCCTGCGGTGCCTGGTGCACCTTGGGGAGCGTCCGTCCCCATGGAGTGCGCTTCCTCTTGAGACGTCATGAGCTTCTCTCCCAGTGATCTTCAGCGGACTCGCGTCGCGCGAGCGTCCTTCGCTCGCAGTGGACACGCACCGAGTGCGTGCCGGGTTCCGTTGCCCGGTGCCCCGCTTACGGCGGCGGAGCAGGGTTCGATGTCTCGACGCCCGTCCAACTGCTCCACAGGGCGCGCACATCGCTGCCGATGCCATGCAAGGCCAAGGTGGTGCCGGCGAAGTTGTGATCGCCGAGGGATTGCTGCAGAACTCCCCAATGGATCTGGAAGCTGCCATACGCTTCGTGCATCCCCGGGTGATGGTCGGCGAATGAACTCGCTTGGTCGCGGCCGCCGCCGGCGACGCGTCCCGCGGTTTCGTCCCAGGCGCGTTGCCCGAGCGCCCCGACGCCGCTGTGCAAGGCCCGAAGCTGGGCGCCGGCGTCACGCGCCGCGGCGCGCGGATCGACTTGCACGAGGGCGAGGGCGCGCGCCGGCACATTGCGAAACGGCGACGCCGACGTGCCGCACAGAGCAACGATCAAGAGCAGGGCGACGTAGGCTGCTTCCCAGGCGAAACGCGGCCGCACGACCATGCGGCGCCACCACGTTTCGACCGTATCGCGCCAACCGGGTTCTGCCGTCTGGCGCGCCCCCGACGTGGCTTCGACGACGGCGCGGGTGAATTCCGCGCCTGGGTCGAGGGCCGCCATTTGCGGCAATTCCAGTGTCAGAACGACGAGAGCGCCGTGCAGCGCCGTGCAACGCTCGCAGTGCTCGACATGCGACTGCACGAGCTCGGCCAAGAGCGGCTCCAAGGCGTGATCCACGAACTCGGGCAAGAGTCCCACGGCACGTTCGCATCCCGAGCCGCTCGTGCGCTCGAGGATGGCACCCGCCAGCTCACGCGGCGCGGCCTGTGTTCGTGCCTCTGCGTCCGCTGCCGGCAGAACACCGAGCGCTTCGTGCAGCGCGCCGACGAGCGCGGCGCACTGCGCGCAGCCCGCCAGGTGCGACTCGGCAGCACGCTGCTCGACATCCGAGAGCTGGTGCTCCAGGTAGTCGGTGAGCCGGTCTTCGAAGCGTTCACAGTTCACGACTGCGTCTCCGATTGCGGTGCCGCGGCTTCGGGCAATGTGCCGCCCGACAGTGCCAGTACCTTGCGCGCCAATTCGATGCGGGCGCGGTTCGATCGTGACTTGACCGTGCCGATCGGGACATCGAGCATGGTGGCGATTTCTTCCAGGCTCAGCTCTTGAATGTCTTTCAGCAGAATGATTTCCCGCGACAGTTCCGAGAGCTGCTGCAGCGCCAGGTGCACGAGCCGGCGCCGCGCGTTCGAGTGCAACGCTTCGTCCGGGCGCGGCGTTTTCGACGCCAAGCTCACCATGTCTTCGGCCGGCACGTCGCGGGCGGGTGGGCGTGCCTTGCGCCGTCGCAAGTGGTCGATGCAGGCGTTGCGCGCGATCCGAATCGTCCACGGGACGAAATGTTTTTCTTCGGTGCAGGCGTCCAGATTGCGGTAGATGCGCACGAAGACGTCCTGCGTCACATCCTGCGCGTCCTCGACATCACCGACGTAATGCAGCACGAGCCCGTGCAGCCGCGATTGGTGCTGGCGCACGATGCGCTCCCAGGCGAGTTCATCGCCCTGCCGGCAGCGCTCAAGGAGAGAGGCGAGGTCCATCGCGTGCATCCCAGGGAACGGTCTCGAAGGTTTCGTCTGGATCCGACGCCTCCGAGGTTTGCACTCCCTCAAGCGCCCTGTCGACCTCCAAACGCATCCCAGGCTCCCGGGGTTCGGTCAGTCGCCGGAGGCCCGTCCCGGGCCTCCGGCTTTCGTCGGCGTTGGGGGGGCGTGAGTAGCCGCGGTGGCGAGGACGGCGATCGGGAGCGAAGGGTGCCTGGACGGTCGACGGGGGGCGCCCCCCCGGCCCCCGGGCTTGGCTCCCTCCCACCCGCCGCCCCATACTCCGCCCCTCGGTTCCGCCCAAGCTCCACAGGAGGCATCCGCCCTTGGCCCACTGGCTCGTGAAATCGGATCCCGAAACCTACGGCCTCACCGAACTCGAGCGCGATCGCAAGACGCGCTGGGATGGCGTCGCCAATGCGGTGGCGGTGCGCCACATCCGCGCCATTCGCAAAGGGGATGACGTGTTCGTGTATCACAGCGGCGGCGACAAGGCGATCGTCGGCGTCGCCCGCGCCACGACCGACGGGCGCGACGATCCCAAGAATGCCAAGCTTGCGGTCTTCGATCTGCAGTTCGTGCGCCGCCTCGCGTTCCCCGTGCCGCTCGCAGCCGTCAAGGCCGATGCACAGTTCGCCGGCTTCGATCTGGTGCGTTTGCCGCGCTTGTCGGTGTTGCCGGTGCCGGCGCCGCTTTGGAAACGCTTGTTGGCAATGGCCGGCGAGAAGGCCTGAAAATAGAAACAACACGGGCGCCCCGCCAAGGGCGCCCGTGTCATTTGGGGCGTGCATGCCACCCAGGATTTCAGCCGGCGGACTTCTTGAACTTGTCGGCTGGAATCGCGTCCGTCGTCAGGCTCGTCGTTTCCGCCGACAAGAACGGCTGGCCGTCCTGCACGATGGACACCTTGTGCGGCAGGAGCAATGCGCCAACCTTCTTGAAGCCTTCGTAGAACGTCTCGGAGCGCACCGGCGCGCCTTGCATGTTCTTGCTGCGGCCTTCCTGTTTGACCACCAGGCGAGAGGCCTTGTCCACGAAGACCTTGAACTTCTTGCCGCCCACCGGTGACATGAGCACGACGTCGGTCGCGGCGCCATTGACCGGCTCGGCACCGATCCATTGCGGCGAGTACGAGTCCGGATCGCGCAGGTAGGCGAGGAAGTCCTGCGCCACTTGGTCCTTGGCGTCGGCGATGTCGCTCGGATCGAAGTCCTTGGCGCGCGGGCCGGCCATTTGGAAGCCGGTGTTCGCGGGCCCGCTGAATACCTCGACCATCTTCTGGCCCATGACTTCGATTTCTTGGCGCGTGTTGCCGGGATACTGGCGATAGCGCGTCAGTTTGCCCGGAATGGTCTGGCCCATCACCGACAGCGTCAGGGACTGTTGTTCGGTGATGTTGGTGAGCTTGCGGAGGGCGTCGCCGCCGCCGAGCGCTTTCGTGGCCTCGGCGAGCACCGTCTTGCCCTTGGCAAGCGTCTCCGGCGTCGCCACCGGATATTCCTCGACGACCGCCGGTTCGGGAATCGTCACGTCGATCGTGTCCACCTTGCCGAGCGATGTGAGCGGCGCACCGAAGTCGGCCGCCTTGCCCACGACCAGGACCGCGAACTGATCCGGTTGCAGGTACTTGCCGGCGGCCGCTTTCACCTGGTCGATGCTGACCGCTTCGATCCGCTTGGCGAATTGCTCCAAGAAATCCGCCGGGTAGCCGTTCCGTACGTAGTTGATCTGACGGTTGACGATCGCACCTTTGTTGGTGAAGTTGAACACGTAGGAGTTGAGAATGCTCTCCTTGGCGCGTTGCAGTTCTTCCGGTGTGATCGACTGCGTCTTCATCTTGCGCACTTCATCGATGCACGCCTGCACGGCTTTGACCGTCGTTTCCGACTTGGTGCCGCACGACACCATGAACATGCCCGGATACTGCAAGCCGGCGCCGAGCGACGAACCGACGTTATACGACAATCCCTGCCGGGACCGCACTTCGCTGAAGAGCCGCGATCCAAACCCGCCGCCCAGCACTTCGTTCATGACGCTCAAGGCGTAATAGTCCGGGTCCTTTTGCGTCGTGCCGCGGTGGCCCATGGCGATGTTGGATTGGTTGACGCTCTCCTTGACCACGAGATCGAGCGACGGCGTCGTGGCCGGCACCGGCGGGATCTCGGGGTACGCGACCGCTACCTTGGGCCATTCACCCAGCACGTTGCGCACCCGTTCGATGGCCTGCTTGGCATCGAAGTCGCCCCACACGGCGAGGTACGCATCCTGCGGGTGGTAGTACTTCTGGTGAAACGCCACGAGATCGTCGCGCGTCATATGCGCCAAGTCTTCGTACTCCATCTGGCGCGCGAACGGATGCTCGGCTCCGAAGAGCAATTTGTCCATTTCGCGGCTGGCGATACCGCTCGGATCGTCGTTGCGGCGCGCGATGCCCGAGCGCGCTTGCTTGAGTTCCAGATCGATCTTGTCGGCGGGATAGGCCGGCAAGAGCAGCAGGTCGCGCAGCATCGCCAGCGACTTGTCCATGTCTTCGACCAGGACATTGACGCTCACCGTGGTCGTCAGCTCGGAAGCACTGGTTTCGATCGCGCCGCCCATGTTTTCCAGCACTTCGTCCATGTGGTCGCCGGGCACGACTTCAGACCCGCCGGAACGCAGCACGTCGGCGGTGACTTCGGCCAAGCCGATCTTGCCGGCCGGGTCGAACGCCGTCCCGGCCTTCATCGTCAGCGTCAAACGGAAGAGCGGCAGCTCGTGATCCTCGATCATGAAGACCTGCAGGCCATTGTCCAGCGTCACGCGCTGCACTTGTGGCGCGACGATGTCGCGCAGCTTGGGCGTCTTGATCTTCTGGTAAGGCTTGGCCCCGGCAAGCGCGAGCCCCGGCGCGGCGATGGCCGCTGCGACGATGGCCCCGGTGACGGCACCGGCGATGATGCGGAATCGGTTCGTGTTCATTCTCCCTGCGCTCCCTTGCCGTTCGCGCCCTCGGTCACCATCGAACCGACGGTCGAGTTCTCGAGTTCGAGGTACTTGCGGGCCGCGTCGCGCACTTGCTCGCGCGTCACCGTTTGAATCCGCGCCACCTCGTCGAACACCTTCTGCCAGCCGCCGTGCAGTGTCTCGAACTCGGCGAGCTGGTTGGCGAGGCCGGAATTACTGCCCAGCCCGCGGATGAAGTTGGCGCGTACTTGGGTCTTGATCCGCGCCAGTTCGTCGTCTGCAATGAGATCGGTCTTCAGGCGATCGATCTCTTCGAACGTCACTTTTTCCATCTCTTGCGGGTCGTGCCCGGCGTTCGGCACCGCATAGACCAGGAACAGATTGGGATACTTGGTGCCCGGGAAGCCGCCGAACGAGCCCGCCGCGAGCGCGCTCTTGTCCTGCTTCACGAGCCGTTTGTAGAGGCGCGAGGTGCGGCCGTCGCCGAGCACCGAACCCAACACCGTGAGCGCGGCATCGTCCGGATCCGAATCGGCCGGCCGATGGAATGCGACCCCGAAAATGGGTTGCGTGTCGCCCTTCAGCTCGAAGCGCCGCTGGCCGTTCTGCTTCGGCTCCACGGTGTGCACGAGCGGCGAATCCGTCCGGTGCGGGATGCGCGCGAAGTATTTCTCCGCCAGCTTCTTGACCTCGGCGGGGTAGACGTCACCGACGACGGCGATCACCAGATTTTGCGGCGTGTAGTAGGTATCGAAGAACTTGTGGGCGTCGGAAAGACGCAAGTTCTCGAGATCCGAGCGGTGGCCGATGCCTTCGCTCTTGTACGGATGGGCCCGGAACGAAACGCCGAGCATTTCCTCGATGAACTGTCCGAACGGCTGGGAATCGACGCGCATGTTGCGCTCTTCCATGACCACGTCGCGTTCCTTGTAGAACTGCCGGAACACCGGTTCCAGGAAGCGCTCCGATTCCAAGTAGGCCCACAGTTCGAGGCGGTTCGACGGCAGGCTGTAGTAGTAGTACGTGCCGTCCGACGCGGTGCTGGCATTCAGCCCCACGCCGCCGACGGTATCGATGATCTGGCCGAACTCGTTGGTCTCGACAAGGTTGTCGGCCTCCTTGTCGGCGGCGGCGATTTCGGCCCGCAACGTCTTGAGGCGCGTCGAATCGGCGCCGCTGCCCTTGGCGCGCTCGGCGTACAACTGCATGAAGAGCGCGTCGACCTTGTCGATCGCCTTCTTCTCCTTGCCGTAGTCCTTGGTGCCGATTTCAGTCGTGCCTTTGAAAGCCATGTGCTCGAACATGTGCGCCAGGCCGGTCTGGCCGGCCGCTTCGTTGACCGAGCCGGCGTTCACCTGGGTCATGAAACTGAACACTGGACTGTCGTGCCGTTCCATGACGACGAAGCGCAGGCCGTTGGGAAGGGCGAATTCAGTGACGCGGCTCTTGAGCTGGCTCGGGTCCCACTCAGCCGACGACCGGGCGAGAACGCGGCCCGGGCCCGCGGCCACGACGATTGCGGCAAGCCCCGCCGCGAGCCAGGGCGACGGCCCAGGCCAGCTCGCGCTCCGACGGAAACAGAACATCGTTTCTCCTTGAAAAGCCGTTGGGGTGAAGGCGAAATTCCGTGCGTTTCGCTGCTTGGCGTTGGCGGTGCCGGCAAGCGGCCGCTCCAGGCGCTGGAAACGCCGCCATCGTAGTCCACGGGCGCGGCGGGCACAATGCGCCCTGCCGCTTGGTCCAGGGCTCCGCCGGAGCCGGATCGGGCCCGGCGCAACCAGGGCCCCGGACGGCACCTCGGCCGCGATACAAAGAAATTACCCATCAAACGGGCGCACCCGGGTTAGCTCTTGCGTACAATAGGCTTGTGAGCTCCGTCGCGGCTTGAAGTTCGTCGAGGGCCGAGGCGGTGTCGGCGGTTTTTTTGATTTCCCCTTCGCGGAGGTTCGGTCGTGCGGGTTCTCCAGATTACAACGGCGTCGGCTCTCGCCTTGGCGCTCGCTGCGAGCGCGGCGTTCGCAGGCGGCAGCTGTTGCGCCAAGAACGTTTCGACAAGCATGTGCACGGCATCGCAGACGGCGTCCTGCCAGGCGAGCGCCATGAACGGCACCCGCGTCGAGGCGACGCGCCTGTCGTCGGGCGACCTGGTCGTCCACTACATCGGTACGAGCCCCGAGGCGGTCGCCATGCTGCATGCCAAGGCGGCCGGTTCTGCCGAAAAGTTCTGCTGCGGGATGACGCAGAAGATGGCGTCGAACACCAATTGCAAGGTCGACATGTCGAAGGTTTCGAACGGCGTCATCGTTTTCGTGACGTCGCCCAAGAAGGAAGTCGTCGACCAGTACGAGAAGGAATTCGCGGCGCTGACCGCGACCAAGTAATCCGACACGACGGCCGAAACCAGCGGGCCCTTTGGTGCGAGCCAAGGGGCCCGCACCTTTGTCCCCCGCATTGCAGCGTGACCGGCAGACCGCGTACCATCTGCCATGTTGCGGTTCGGCTTGGCCGAGGGCCCGCATCTTGGGTGATTTCCAGCGATAAACGGAGGTCGGCGCGACATGGGCCGGATGCACGAAGTGGATTACAAGATTTTCGGTGACGACATGCAGTTCGTCGAGATCGAATTGGATCCGCAAGAGGCGGTCGTGGCCGAAGCCGGCGGCATGATGTACATGGACGACGGCATCGCCATGGAGACTATCTTCGGCGACGGTTCGCAGGGGCAGAAGTCGGGCATCATGGGCGCGCTCATGGGGGCCGGCAAGCGGCTCCTGACCGGCGAATCGATGTTCATGACCGTGTTCCAGAATCAGAGCACCACCAAGCGCAAGGTCGCCTTCGGAGCACCGATTCCCGGCAAGATCGTCGCCATGCATCTGTCGCAACTGGGTGGCGAACTCATCTGTCAGAAGGAGTCGTTCCTGGCGGCCGCCAAGGGAGTGTCGCTCGGGATCGCATTCCAGCGCAAGCTCGGGGTCGGACTCTTCGGCGGCGAAGGCTTCATCATGCAACGCCTCCAGGGCGATGGCTGGGCATTCATCAATGCCTCCGGCGCACTCGTCGAGCGCGACCTGGGCCCCGGTGAAATCCTGCGCGTCGACACCGGCTGTCTCGTGGCACTGCAGCCGGCCGTTTCCTACGACATCGAGATGGTGCGCGGCATCAAGACGGCGCTCTTCGGTGGCGAGGGCCTGTTCTTCGCGACGCTGCGTGGCCCGGGGCGCATCTGGTTGCAGTCGCTGCCGTTCAGCCGCCTCGCCGGGCGCATTTTCGCTGCCGCACCACAGACCGGCGGCCGCGGCCACGGCGAAGGTTCGATCCTGGGATCGCTCGGCGGGCTCATCGATGGTGGCCGGTAACCGCGGTTCGATGGCGCCTATCGCGGCATCGCTCTTCACTTCCGGCGGTGCGGCGCAGGGACAGCGCGTGCACGTCGAACTGCGCTCGCGCTCGCTGGTGCTGCACGAGGATTCGGGGCACGACACCGAGGTCGCCTACGCCGCACTCACGCCGCGCTCCGGCGGTTGGAACGGCGCGGCAGTGCTGTTCGACTGGCGCGACGAAACCGGCAACCGGACCCTCGCCGTACACGATGCCGCACTCGATGCATTGCGCGCCGCGGCGCCGGACGCGTTGCGCGAACGGCTCGGAAGCCACGCGCGCCGCCAGCGCCGCGGCCCGTCGCGGGCTGTCTTGCTGGTTGCGGCCGCCGTATTCGTCGCCGCCACCGTACCGGTTTTCGTCTTCATCAACGATTCGGACCGGCTGGTGAACATCGCCGTCGAGCGCATTCCGCCGGAAATCGAGGCACGATTGGGCCGGCTCACGGTCGAGAGCCTGACGCAGCACCGCACGCCCGCCGGCCTCGCGACGCGGACGCTCGAGGATCTCGGCGGGCGTCTGGCCGCGCAAACGGTGTCGCCGTACACGTTTCGTTGGATCCTCGTCGACGATCCGCAAGTCAACGCCATGGCGGCGCCCGGTGGCACGGTCGTTGTATTCTCCGGCCTTCTGCGCGCCGCGGAATCGCCGGAGGAATTGGCCGGCGTGCTGGCGCACGAGGTCCAGCACGTGGTCCTGCGGCACAGTTTGCGCGGTATGGTGCGCGATCTAGGCTGGCGCGCGATGCTCGGAATCGTGTTCAGTGGGGCTGGAGACTGGGGTGGTTCGGCGGCGGGATGGGCGGCGCAGTTGGGAAGCCTGCGATTCTCGCGCCAGCAAGAAGCCGAGGCTGACGCCGGCGGGGTGCGATTGCTGGAGAAAGCCGGCATCGATCCGCAAGGCATGGCGACGTTCTTTGCGCGCCTGTCGCGTGACGAACAGCAAATTCCGGCCCTCTTGTCGACGCATCCGGCGAGCGAGGAACGGGCGCAAAAGGTGCGAGCGATGGTCGCCGGCGCACCGGCTGCGGCACCGTTGCCGTATGACTGGCGCGCCGTGCGCGAGGAATTGAGCCCTCGGGCCGGCGGCGCGCCGACCGGCAACTGAATCGCGCCTTCTTAGGGTCCGCGAAGGGCCGCAGGGTCAAAATACGGGAGTCGCAATGCCGACGTATGACTACGAGTGTGACAACGGTCACCACTTCGAACTATTTCAGTCGATGAAGGACGAAGCGCTCACGACGTGCACCCAGTGTGACGCCAAGGCGCGGCGCATCATCGGTCCCGGGGCCGGTTTCATTTTCAAGGGCGGCGGCTTCTACATTACCGACTACCGTTCCAAGGACTACAAAGAGAAGGCCAAGTCCGAGTCGTCCGGCGACGCCGGTTCGAGCAGCAGCAAAAGCTCGCCGGCGGAAAGCAGTGGATCGGCGGGGACGGCCGACAGCGCGGGCTCGAGCGGCAAGTCCGATGGGAGCAGCAAGCCGGGTTCGAGCGGCGACGCGGGCAGTAGCGGCAGTTCATCCGGCAAGAGTGGTTCGGCGGACAAGGGCGGAGCTTCGGGGAGCGGCAAATCGTCGGGTGACAAGGGCGGCAGTTCGGGGTCGGGGTCGGGTTCGAGCGGCGGCTCGTGAACGATGTGGGTGGTGGCGCCGGCGCCGCCTCCGCCTTACGGTTCGAGTTGCGACAAGATCGCCAGCGGCCTGAGAACATTCAACGCGAATCCCGCCAACGTCATCGCAAAAAGCGCCAAGGCGACAAGCTGCGTCGTACGGCCTTCACGCCGCTCGCGTTGCGACGGCAACCAGTGGCCGAGCAGATAGCCGCTGGCGATTCCCCCCACGTGCGCCAAGTTGTTGACGCCGGACATCATCAAACCAAAGAGCAGGTTGATGACGATCGTCTGCATCAGTGGGCCTGATGCGATCTCACTCCAACTCGTGCGCTGGCGCCGCGTGAAGGCCAGCACCGCGCCCATGATGCCGAAAATGGCTCCCGACGCGCCAATCGACGGGTGCGCTCCCATGGCATTCGAGAGCACGAAACCGGCGGCACCCGTCAACGTGAAGAGAATGAAGAACCGCGCCCGCCCGAAGAGTTCCTGTGCTTCGGGCCCGAGCCGGCGGATCCACCAGAGGTTGAAAAAAATGTGCAGCAAGCCGCCGTGCAGGTAGATGGCGGTCAGAATCGTCCACCAACGCCCCTCGCCGATCGCGATTCCGCCCGTCATCCCAAGTTTGTAGAGCGCCAACCCACTCGGTGAGAGCAAGTTCAACAGCCCGCGCGACTGCATCGCGCCCGGCAAATCGATCAAGAGGCCGATCACATACAGCACGGCGCAGGCACCGATGATGCCCGGCACGAGATCCATGCGGGCGCCGAACAAACGCTGCAGCGCCGGGGTCGCACCCCACAGACCGGGGCGCACCGTGCCGCAATAGGGGCAACGCGGCTCATCGGCGCTGATGAGCTTGCGGCAGTTTGGACAGAGCATCGCGTTGCCGCGGCCGGCCATCGAACCTCCCTCCCGGGGCGCATTGTAGCCGTGCACGGTGTTTCTGTGCGCGTCGAATGCCGAGCCTCGAAGTGGGGGAATTCGCGCCGCCTCCGCCGGGCGCGGGCTGAATGACGCGAAACGGGATCCGGACAAGGAACAACGCGGCACCAACGGCTCTTTGGCAACACGACCGCGTGGCGCGCGCCTTGCGCTGTTGCGACGTCGAGACACGGCGGGCGCCGTGCTCGCTGTCGATGTCCGAGTCCCGGAGGCCCCGAGTTGCGAAAACACCGCCTCGCTCTCTTCTGCGTACTGTCCGTGTCACTCGCGAGCGCCGGCGCCGCGTCGGCGGAGCCGGTGTCGCCAGTGGTCACAGGGACCGCTCCTTCGGTCCTGGATGACGTGTTGCGGATCTGGAATCAGGCTCCCGCAACCGACGCCGGCGACGACACCCCGGAAGCAATGGACGCGTCGCAACAGTGGTACAACTCGAACAACTCGAACAACGCGAACGACGAGGATGACGCCACGGATGACGTCACGCCGTCGTACACGGCACCCGACGGCTCGGCGCTGACGCCGAATCTCGACCGCTTGCTGCAAGGCGCCGGACGCCCGCTCATGCCGAGCGATGGCGTGCGATCTGGCGCCAGCCAGCCGGCGACCGACGCCTACGGATTCACGGCGTCGCCGTACTTCCAAAAGGGCAACCAGAATACGCACCAGCCGTCGCATTACACCCCGCCTCCGCCGCCGCGCTGCCCGCCGCCGACGCCGACGCCGGAACCCGGCAGTCTGATGCTCTTCGGTGCCGCGGCAGTCAGTGCCGCCGCCGCGCGCCGCCGCCGCCGGTCGGGTTCGGGAAACTGAATCGCCTGACTACGGTGCCGCCGTCACGAGCGCTCAAATGAGAATGCCGCCCGGTCACCAACGTGTCCGGGCGGCATTTCGTTTGTGGTCCGCTTGCTTCGGCCGCGCTTCAGGACAGCAATTCGTCCTCGAGCGATGACGTGATCAACAACAAGCAGCCGTCGACCGTGAACTGCGGCACATGCACGCTGCCGGCGGCAGCGCGCTGAAAATCGCCGGCGTGCATGACCAGGTCGGCACCGACATGCAAATCACCTTCGAGCACGAGGCATTCCTCGGCGTCGGCGTGGCGGTGGCTGGGGTACTGGGTGCCCGGCAGCATTCGCACCAGCATGGTTGCGGTGCGGCGCGCCGCGTCGAGATACAGCTTCTTGACCGACACGCCGGCCAACACCGATTCCCAATGGCCCTCGGTCGCCCGAACGAGAAATAGATCCTGCGCCGCCACGTCGCCGGGCGACCAGTTCTTCCACGACTGCACGGTTTCAGTACGCCCTTCGGGAGCGAGGGCGGCGTCCAACACGCGCTGGCGCAAGGCCGCTGGCGGTGCAACCGGCGTCACGACGGAGGCGAGACTCGCGACCGTCGCATCGTGGGCGCGCAACTCACGCTCGCACTCTTCACAGCCGGTTTGGAGATGGGTTTGGACCGCCGCGAGTTCCGCCGGGTCGAGCACGCCGAGTGCATAGAGCGGCAGGAGTTCCTGCAGTGACACGTGGTTCACTTGGATGCCTCCAATTGCCGCGACCGTGTGCCGGCTACCCGCGCCATCGCGTTTCGCAAGCGGCGTCGGACTTCCGTCTCCGGAAGGCCCGTGTGCGCCGCCATGGCCGACACGGAACGTCCTTCCCAGTATGCCAACCCGAGCAGGTCTTGGTCCACCGGCTCCAGTTGTGCCACCGCGCTGAGGACCGCAGTGGCGGATTTGGGGGGCCGGTGCATTGCCACGACCCCGTCGCTCGGCACGGCCGCGGCCACCGTGGCGCCACGGACGCTCGGATCGCGCCGCGCCAACGCCCACTGTCGAACCCGGATGAGCAGCATCCTGCGCCGCTCGGATTCCGGCCCGGGCCACGACCCGACTTCCCGATACACGGCGACGAGGGCGGCCTGCGCCACGTCCGGACGCCCCACGATCCGTAGGG
Organism: bacterium; assembly: GCA_031362565.1. Lineage (GTDB taxonomy): Bacteria > Krumholzibacteriota > Krumholzibacteriia > JANLSU01. Next base: position 56,806 of record JANLSU010000111.1, read on the forward strand.
CCAGTCCATACGCTGTGGCGGCGGTGCGATCGTAGAAACCCACCAAATCGTCCGATCCGCCCATCGGCTGGGACCCGGCCCCGAAGGGTGACTGTGCTGGGACCATGCTCTTCCCCCGCGGCTCCGGACTCGGCTGGGCGGTGCCCGCTGTTCCACTGTCCGATCCCTCTACGCAAGGTGCTACCCGGGCGGATTGCCGGGGTGCCCCGGACCGGCTAGGCTCGCCCTTGATGCCCCCCCGTTCCCCCCGCGAACGGGGACCCACCCCGATGCAGCGACTGGGAAGGGTCCATGACCGCTGGTTTCGACACGTCCGCCGCGGGCGAAAGCCGGTTGCTTGCCGCGCTCAAGGTGCAGGACCCGGCTGCACTGGATGAACTCTATCGCGCCCATGCGGCCTTCGTGCACGGCATTGCGGTGCGCGTTCTACGCGACGCGGCCGAGGCCGAGGAAACGACCCAGGACGTCTTCGTGTACGTGTGGCAGAACGCGGCGCGCTTCGACCGCCAACGCGGCACCCTCGCTTCATGGCTCGTGACGCTGGCGCGGAGCCGGTCCATCGATCGCTTGCGAGCCCGCGCCAGTCAGACGCGGCGGGTCGAAGGCCTGGGGCGCGAAATGAGTGCGGCGCCAAGCGTCGATGGCAACGATCCGCTCGCCGGCCTGCTGCAGTCCGAAACCGGCCAACGGGTCCGCGCGGCTTTGCAGCAGTTGCCCGCGGAGCAACGCCAGGCGCTCGAGATCGCCTACTTCGAAGGCTTGTCGCACCGCGAAGTTGCGGCCCGCCTCGGTACCCCACTCGGCACCATCAAGACGCGAATTCGGCAGGGCATGCTGCGCTTGCGCGCGGCTCTCGACACCGATTCGCAGACCTTTCCCGGCCCGCCGGCCGGCACATGAAGCGGCCCGATGCAGTGCCGCCGGGGCGTCCGACCGGTGGCGGCTACGGTCACGCGGTGCAACGGGTCCTGTGGATCACGCTCGGACTGAACCTCGCCGTCGCCGCGGCGAAATTCATCGTCGGCATGCTGAGCCACAATTTGACCCTGCTCGGCGATTCGGCGCATTCGTTGGTGGACGCCGTGAACAATGTCGTCGGCCTGGTCGCGGTCGGAGTCGCAGCCAAAGACGCCGATGCCGGTCATCCGTACGGCCACTCCAAATTCGAAACCCTCGCCGCCTTCGTGCTCTCGGGATTGCTCTTCCTGACCTGTGCGCAACTGGCGATCGTCAGCGTGAAGCGGATCCTGCACGCGCCGGAACACCCGCCGGAAGCGAGCGTCACGGCCTTCGCGGTGGCGATGGCAACGCTGCTCGTGAATCTCGGCGTTTCGATCTACGAAGAACGCCGCGGCCGGGCGCTCGGCAGCGATTTCCTCGTTGCCGACGCGGCGCACACGCGCAGCGATGTGCTGGTGACGGCCGTCGTCGTCACGAGTCTCGTGTGCGTGCGCCTTGGTTACCCGCGCGTCGACGCGTACTTGTCACTCGTGGTCGCGGGTTTTATCGGCCGCATTGGTTACCAGGTGTTCCGTGCGACGTTGCCGGTGTTGGTGGATGCCTCGGCGGTGGCCGACGCGACGGTTCAAGAGATCGTCCGTTCCGTACCGGGGGTGCATTCGCCGCATGCGGTGCGCTCGCGCCGCGCCGGCAACATGGTGTTCGTGGAGATGCATGTGTTGGTGGAACCGAATCAAGAGACCGAAGCGACCCACGCCCTCACCGAATCCGTCGAAGCCGCGCTGACCCGCGCGTTGGGGCCAACGACCGCCACCATTCACGTCGAAACGTTACGCGATTGCGGCTGGTAGTTCAGTCCTGGCGTTCGATGCCGGCGAGGCGCCAGCCGGCGGCGGCGTGCGGATCGCGGTCCAGGTACACGTGCACCAAGGGGCTCCAGGCGCCACCATCGCGCCGCGCCGTGGCAATGCGCAACTCGAGCTGATCCGGCGTTTGGGTCGCGCCAACTGGGAAGCGTGCGAAGCGCGGCTCGGTCGCGACCTGTGACGGTTGCAACGCCTTGCCGCCGGCGAAGAGCGCGCACCGGTAGCGGGTCGCTCGAGCCGCCTCGAATCCATGCTCGACCGCGAGATCCGTCCATTGCAGCTCGAGGCCGTCGCCGGACCCCGCGAGCGCGAAGCGGTCGAGTGGATTGACGCGTGCCAACCACGTGCGGCCCGTCTTGTCACGCCGCTCGATGAGGATCTTCACCAGAGCGCGCGCCGCTTCCGGATCGGAATACTGTCCAGTGCCAACGGCGGCGGCGATTTGCTCGTCGGTGAACGACAGAACGAGCTTGGCGCCCCAGAACCCATCGCGGCCGGTGCAGTTCGCGAACGCCGGGTTGGGGATGTAGAACTCGTAGCCGGCCGGGTCGAAGGTGGCGGATTCGAAGTACCCGAGCGCCGGCCACGGCGCCGGCCGCAGCTTCTCCCATGGTTCCACGTGCAGTCCCAGCGTCACCAGCCGCGCAAACGAGTCATTCGGGTCGACCGCATTCTGGTGGCCGATGTACGGCTCGATGGAATGATTCGACCCGCTGCCGAGCGTCGAACTGAAATCGAGCAGGTAATGCCGGATGTAGCGCCGGCCGTGGTCGTCGATCCAGGTGTCGAGCGAATTGCCGTCCTTGGTGTCGAAATGGTGCAGCCATGCCGCCATGACGCGCAGGCCGCGCAACTCGCGCCGGTGTTCGTGCGGCACGAGATCGTTCGGATCGTCGCGGCGCGTGCCATCGTACGAGAATGGGCCCAACACCTTGCCGGGCAACGACCGGCTCGCCAGGGCGCGAATGCGCCCGTCCGCCCGGCGCTCCACTCCGGCCAAGATCGCGTCGAGGTCGGCTTGAACGAGGGGCCGGGTGCGGCCGTGTTTGTCGGTGAATTTGACCTTGGAGCCGAGGCGAAGGCGTTGCGGATCGAACACCGTCACGTAGTCTTCGGCGACGTGGAATCCCGCTGCCCAGAACAGCTTCGTGCAGACGACGTCCGCCCCACTCGACATCTCGGGGCGGCCCGGCGGATCGAACTTGATGAAGTACCGGTCACCGCGCGAATCCTGAATCGCGAAACCGGGCGTGACGCCTTCCGTCTTGGCGCGGACCACCGTCCAAACCGTCGACGTGTCGGGTCCATCGACGGTGTTTGGACCACGCTCGATTTCGGCGCCGCTGAGTTTGTGGCGGGCGTTGCGATTCGTGAACCAGGCGGAATCGGCGACTTCATCGAATGCATCGGTATTGAACGCTTGCTTGGGCCGGCCCGCCAAGGCTCGCAGTTGCCGCGACAGGTCCAGCCGGCGCTCCAACGGCATCATGGCCTGTTTGTCGAAGCTGTCTTCGGCGACGTCGTAGGCACGTGGCTTGGGTTCGGGAATAGACACGCGGTCGTCGGGCCGCGTTCGCGGGGCAGCCCAGCGGGTGCTACTGGCGCAGCCCACGACGAGTGTCATGCAAGCGGCTGCAACTGCCAGTCCAGGTGCGCCATGCCACGCCGCATTCCGCCCGTGGCGGCCCCGGGCTTCAATTGAGCGCGACATAGAAATTCCACCCTTCGCGCGACCATGCGGCGTCGACGCTGGCGCCGCCACCGCGCGTATTCCAAAGCCGCAGCCCGACGCCATAGCCGACGTGAAATTGCTGCCCGCTGAAGCCCGCGCCGTCACCCGAGAAGGTATTGCCGACATCGACGAAGAGTGCGGCGTCGAGCTTGTCGGGCTGCACGGGAAAACGGTATTCGGCCGTGCTGCGCATGGTCTCGTCGTCGCGGAAGCGGCCGCGTTGGTAACCGCGCAGCGTTTCGCGCCCGCCGAGTTCGAGCAAATCGTAGAACGGCACGGTACGATTCGCGGCCTCCCACTGCGCGCGGCCTGCCGTCCCGAGCGTCAGCGTCCGGCCGTAACCCAAGTGGATGTAGCGTGTGTACGCCGCCGCCGCTTCCACCCATCCGAAATCGTCGCCGTTCGTTTGCCGTGCGTAGGCGCCGCCGATCATCGCTTCGTCGCCGCGCGTCGGCCGGCCGCGTTGATCGCGTGTATCCCGGTGCAACCCCGCATCGATGCGCACGATCTGCGCGAGGTCGCGCAATCCCGGCAGCGACGCAAACTGTGCCGTCGTCGACGGAGTCGACTTGCGGCGCCCGCCACGAATGTTGTTCGCCGCCCAACCGAAACCGGCGCTGGCGTTCAGGCCGCGTGTCACATCGAGGGCGACGCCGGCATTGGCACTGGTGCGTTCATTTGCGAAGTTCGTCTTGTCGCTCTCACGGCTGGTGAAACCGGCACCGAAGTACGGCTCGTCGGGCAGGAATTGGTAACGAACCCCGGCTCCCGCCGTGACGCGTCCGCTGGCCATCCGCACTCGTTCGATCTGGGCCTCGAAGAGTTGGCGCCGCAAGCGGCCACCCGTGGCGCTCAGGGTGAATTTGCTGCCGCGGGTCAGAAGATTGCGCTGCTGATAGAGCGCACCGGCGCCGCCGCGTGCCGAATAGGTCGGCAGGAGCGCGCGGCTACCGTCGGCGGCGACCAGGACATCCAGCACGCGGTCGGACACGTGCCCCCGGTTGAGTACGCCGATGACCGCCTTCGTGCCGCCCAGCACGACCTCGAAGGGCAGCAGGATCACCGTGCCCGGCAGCGAAACGACGGTTTCCCACGGCGAGTGAGCCCGTAGCCGGTGGCGGGGCGCCGTCGCGGAGTCGCCGGGCGCCGCGGCCGGAAAATCGGCCCGTGCCGTCGCCGCCGCCGTGGTTCCAAGCGCGCAAACCAGTCCGATTCGCGCCACGCCCCGTTGAAACCAAAGCCCCGTGAGTCGCATGCGAACGTCCCGTTCCCAAAGTGTGCCCACGCGGGCGCCCGATCTGTTCCCGAACGTCACAATGGCGAGGTGCCAGGCATTCAACCACACCCGGTGAGTGCGGATCTAGGGCTCCCAGGCGCCGGATGCCCGGGCGCCCGTTGCCCGCGCCGCGTCGCAGCCACCAACAAAAGAAGGCAACCTCGCGGCGGTTCGATCCGTCTAGAGTGCAGGCTCACGCCGAAAGGGGTCCGAGATCATGATTCGACGTCTGCACCCATTCCGTGCCTCCGAGATCCTGAGGCTGGCCGGGGCACTTGCCGCCCTGGCGGTCCAGCCCGCCGTCGCGGCCGAGTTCGAGAAGACCTTTTCTTATGATGCCCGCGAACTGACCGTGACCGACCTGATCGGAGCGGTGCACGTCGAGAGCGCCCCCGGCTCCAAGTTCGAAGTCCTCGTCCAGGTTCGAGGCGCGGACGCCGACCCCAAGTACATCAAACTGGAGAGCACGGAGGGCAACCGCGCCCGGCTCATCGTGCGCTTCCCGGTGGACGAGTATCGCAAATACACTTACCCGGCACTCGGGCACAACAGCCGCAGTTCGTTCAGCGCCCGTGACGATGACCGGCACCACGGCGGCGACTGGTTGCGCGACCTGATGGATTTTGCGTACGGCGACCGGATCGATGTTTCGGGCCGGTCCTCGGGGCGGGCGCTCGAACTGTGGGCCGATGTGACGGTCAAGGTGCCGGCATCACAGCACGCCACCATCCAACTGGGGTGCGGCGAGATCACCGCCAATCAAGTCTCGGCGTCACTCGATCTCAAGTCCAAGTCCGGCGCCGTGCATGCGAACGACATCAAGGGCGATCTCCTGGCCGATACCGGCAGCGGCAGCGTCGAGGTCCGTGGGGTGCGCGGTGAACTGACCGTCGACACGGGGAGCGGTTCGGTGATCGTCGCCGACGTGCAGGACGCCAAGGCGGTGTCGATCGACACCGGCAGCGGTGAAGTGCGCGTTTCGGGCATCAAGGCCGGCGACCTCAAAGTGGACACCGGCAGCGGCTCGGTGGATCTTGCCGATATCACCACCGACAATCTCGATGTCGATACCGGCAGCGGCGGCGTCGACGGGGCCCGAATCGATACGCAGGACATGAAAGTCGATACCGGCAGCGGTGGATTGGAAGTCGAGCTCGTGCGCATGGGCCACGGCCATTACCAATTCGAAACCGGCAGCGGCGGGATTCGCCTCGACATGCCGCGCGACCTCTCCGCCGACTTCGACGCCTCGACCGGCAGCGGATCGATCGATGCCGACATCGATGGCGTGCAGTTGTCGCGCCGTGAACGTCGCGAAGCGCACTTCAAGGTCGGCAGCGGCGACGCGCGGGTGCTGGCTTCGACGGGGAGCGGCGGGATTCATCTGACGCAGGATGCCGGCAGAGCGTCGCGCCGGTAAGGCCAACACGCCACGATTTGATGCAGTGCCGTGGCTTTAGTCGGTTTCGAATGGAATCGCCGGATGCCACCGCTTGATCATCTTGAGGATGGTGAGCGACTCCATGTGGTTGATGCCGCCCAGCGCGATGATCTTTTCGTTGATGAAACGTTCGAGCGCCGCCACGTCCTTCACGGCCACGTGGGCGATGAAATCGAACCGTCCGAGCAATTGCGCGCAGATCAGCACTTCGTCCAATGTCGCCATCGCCCGAATGAACCGCTGCACCTCTTCGGTGCTCTGATTCGCCAGCGTGAACGTCATCAGCACTTCGAGGCCACGATCCACCCGCGCCGGTTCGACGAGCGCCGCATAGCCCTTGATGACGCCGCTCTGCTCGAGCCGGCGGACGCGCTCCAAGGTCGCGGATTCGGAGAGTCCGACGGTCTTGGCCAGGCGGGCGTTGGTGGTTTGCCCGTCTTCCATCAAAATGCGCAGGATATTCCGGTCGATTCGGTCCATGCCCTATGATATGCGGGCCGCGGCCCCTGTTCAACCCTGGTCTCCGGAGGATCGCATGTCGGTGGAGGCAGCTCTCAAGCAGTACCGGACGTCGCGTGAGGCCCATCTCGAAGACCTGAAGCGCCTTGTCCGCATCCCGAGCGTCAGCGCCAGCGGGTTCGACCCGGCCCAGGTCAAACGCTCCGCCGAGGCAGTGGCGGCGCTCCTGCGCGAACGCGGCCTCGAAAATGTCGAAATGTTCAGCGTCGGCGGCTCCCACCCCTATGTCTACGGCGACTGGCTGCACGCCCCGGGCAAGCCGACGGTGCTCTTGTACGCCCACCATGACGTGCAACCGCCCGGCCGCGCCGAGGTGTGGAAGACCGACCCCTTCGAGCCGACATTCGGAGCCGATGGGCGCCTCTACGGTCGCGGCGCCGCCGACGACAAGGCCGGAGTTGTGGCGCACACGGCCACCGTTGCGTCGTGGCTGGCGGCCGACGGCAAATTGCCGTGCAACGTCAAGGTCATCATCGAGGGCGAAGAGGAAATCGGCTCGTCGCACTTGTATGACTTCATCAAGACGTATCAGAAAAAACTGCAGTCGGATGTCATGGTGCTGACCGATGCCGGCAACTGGGATACCGGGGTGCCGGCGCTCACGACTTTGCTGCGCGGCATCGTCGTCGTCGAAGTGGAATTGAAGGCCCTCGCATCACCTTTGCACAGCGGCATGTGGGGTGGCCCGATTCCGGATCCGACCATGGCATTGGCACGCATGCTCGCGACCCTGGTCGACGCGCAAGGCCGCATCGCGGTGCCGGGCATGCTCGACGATGTGCGGCCGTTGTCCGACACCGACCGGCGTGAATTCGAACGCCTGCCGACGACGCCGGAGGAATTCCGCCGCCAATCACGTATGTTGCCGGGCGTCGAACTGCTCGGTTCGTGGATCACCCCATGGCAACCGGTGTGGCGCGAACCGTCGCTCACCGTCAACGCTTTCCAAGCCGCGAGCCGCGCCCAGGCCGCCAATATCATCTGTGACTCGGCGTGGGCCCGCATCGGCGTACGCATCGTGCCGGATCAGAAGCCCGAAAAGGTGCAAGCGCTGCTCGTCGAGCATTTGAAGAAGCAAGTGCCGTGGGGGCTCCAGGCCGAGGTGAAATCCGAGCACACGGGTACTTGGTGGATGACGGACGCGACCGGCCCGGTGTTCGACAAGGCACGGCGGGCGTTGGCGCTCGGCTACGGCAAAGAGCCGTTGCTGATCGGCTGCGGCGGTTCGATTCCGTTCGTCGATCCGTTCGCGCGCGCCCTCGGTGGCGTGCCGGCGTTGCTGGTCGGGGTCGAGGATCCGTACACCAACGCGCACTCGGAAAACGAATCGCTGCACATGGCCGATTTTGATGGCGCGATCGCCAGTCAAATCCATCTGCTGGCACTGCTGGCGGAATGAGGCTGCCGTGACTGCGTGGGTTTTGGTCGGGGGGCGGTTCGTGCCGTCCGCCGACGTCGAGCGCGTGCGCCGCGAGTGGCCGCCGTCGTTCATTGCCGCCGCCGACGGCGGCATCGATCACGCCTTGCCGCTCGGCGTCCGGCCCCACCTCTGGGTGGGTGACTTCGATTCGAGCGATCCTGCGGACCCGCGCTGGCAGGACATCGAGCGGGTCGCCTACCCGTGCGACAAGGACGAACTCGACGCCGAGCTGGCGTTGCGGGCCGCCCACGACCGCGGCGCCCGGCGGTTCGTTCTCTGGGGAGCGTTCGGGGGCCGGTTCGACCACACGTTGGCGCTCGCCACCATCGCCATCAACTGGGCCGAGCGCGGCAACGACATGTTGCTGCATTCCGGTGACGAATCGGCGGTGCCGTTCTTAGGCGGCAAGCCGCTCGAGCTCGACGTCGAACCGGGCCAAACGATCAGCGTCCTCGCACTGGCGACGTTGGAGTCGGCGTATTTCGAGGGCGTGCGCTGGCCGTTGTGCGGCGACACGGTGACTCCGGGTACGGTGCGCACGATGTCGAATGAAGCGACGAGCCGGCGCGTGCGGCTGACAGCGACGCGCGGGCGCGGCCTGGTGGTTTTGCAGCACGCGACGTGATGCGCCGGCGGCCGGCCGTGGCCCGTCCGCGAGGCGGCCAAGGAGCGGGCGCGTTGGGCGCCGCATCATCTTCGGCAACAACGCGCCGGTGACGGTGGGTCGTACCACCCGTTCATCGCTCCATTGCGCCGTTTGCCCTTGCTATTCGGGCATTCGCGCGCCTACCCTCACCTATTCGCCGTAGTACGTCCGCAGTGGATCCGCGGGCAGCCGTCCGCGAGACACGACGGATTTGCATGCACCCAGAGCATCTCTCCTTGGAGGAGCTTGGCTATGAAGCTGGCTAAAGGTTTTTCGTTGTTCGCGGCTGCCGTGTCACTCGTGGCCGGGATCGCGACTGCAGCAATGGCAGACAACGCGCCGGAGCGCGTTCTCGGCTACGCAGGACATCTCTACGTCAACGCCGTGACCGGTAAGTCGCAGTGGGTTCCCGGCGGTCCGGGGACGGCCGTCGCCGGCGACGTGTACGACAACACGACCGCAACGGCCAACTTTGGATTCAGCTCGACCGACCTGACATCGATCTTCGGCGACCGGGTGACCACGACGGGCATTGGAATCCTGCAACAGACCGATTTCTCCGTCTTCAACTCCGGGTCGAGCGCCGGTCCCGTGCTCACGGCGTCGTTCAACATCTCGTACCTGAATGGCGCGACCAACGTTCCCTTGGGTGGTTTCACGACCGGAGTCGTGGCGTTCGGCACCGGCCTCAACCCCGGCTTCTTCACTTTCGTCACCGTGACCGGCTTGGGTGGTCTGAACATCGGCCTCAACACGACCGATGTCGCGATTCGCCAGCAGATTGCCACGAAAACCGGAACTGCGAGCCGGATGGGAATCGTGTCGTTGGATCCGCCGACCGTCGGGTCGAGCGCGAATACGATGTTCATCTCGAACATCAGCAGCCCTGCCGGCTACTACACCATCGGCACGCCGCCCAGCAACGCCAACCCCGGCTATCGAATCAACGTCGACGCGACGGTTGGCGTCGAGGCCAAGTCGTGGAGCGAAATTAAGGCTCTGTTCAACTAAACAAGGCCTGACCGTTCGACAAGCCTCCTTCCGCCCTCGGGCGGGGGGAGGCTTTTTTTGTTGCAGAGGGCCCGACCCTAACGCACCAGCACCAGACGCCGGGACGTGGATCGGCCGTCGGCGGTCAAGCGGCACACGTACACGCCGGAAGCCGCGGCGGCACCGGCAGTGGTGCGGCCGTTCCATTCCCGGTGGTACGTCCCCGCAGCGAGCTTGCCGTTCACCAGGCAACGCACCAAGCGGCCGCGCACATCCAGAATCTCGAGCCGGGCCAGGGCCGCGCGATCGAGCGAGAACTCGATGCGCGTCGAGGGGTTGAACGGATTCGGCACGTTCGCCTGCAATGCGAAACCCGGCGCTTGGAATGCAGCGGTTGCGGTGGTGATCCGGTACCGGATCCGCAACCGCGCCGGCATATCCTGGGCCGAGAAGTCGGTCCAGCCATATCGCGCCTCGGGTTCGATCGTCCCACGCTCGAGCACCAGGCCCAAATGCTGTCCCGTTGCGTAATCCGGCCGGTCGATGAACTGCTGCACGAGTGCCGCGATATCCGGTGACGTGGCGTCGTTGCCCGCGGTCCAAGTATCGAAGGCTGGCCAAGGGATCACTGTTGCGGTCAGGGGATGGAGCGTTGCCAGATCCCCCGGTGCATCCACGAAGGGCGGGCAATCGGCGTGATCGTAGGACCGCAGATCGAGGCCGCCGGTCAGGCTCGGTTGCTGTACCGGCGCCGGGCGCAGGATGAGGTTCGCTTCCGAGATCACGGCTCCCGGAGGCACGTCCACCGCGAATTGCACCGCGCTCGTCATGGCTGCAGAGTCGCTCGAGACGTAGTCGAAGGGTTGGCTGGCGCTCACACCCTCGGTGCGCACCTGGCCCGCAACCGTCACGGCGTCGCGATCGGTGGATGGGACGCTGAGCAGGCGCAGCGTGCCGCCGGAGCCCGGCACGGGATCGATGCGCACCGACTTCTCGGTGCGCAGTCCCGCCGCATCGACGGCCCACGCGGTGATGGTGTAGTAGAGGGTCGCCGGCTCCTCGCCGTGGAAACTCGCGACAAATGAACCGCCGGCGCCTGTTTGGTCGATGATCGTCGGGCGGAAGTGCTGCGGCGAATAAAAGAAAACGCGCCAATGCAGGGCTTCGGGCGGCAAGCTCCCGAGTTCGGGATCCGATGCCGCGGCGTTGAAATGGACCGTTTCGCCGTCCGCAAACCGTTGTCCGATCGCCGGCGTTGCAATCTGGACGTCGGGTCCCAGGTTGCCAATCGTAATCATCGCGGGTGCCGACGTTGCGTCGGCGCCGCGACCATCGTTCACAGTGACCTGGGCTGCGAACACGCCGTTCACGAGGTAGGTGTGGATGGGGTTCGGGGCGTCCGAGTGCGCTGACCCATCGCCGAAGTCCCAATCGTACGCCAGCGAATCGCCGTCGGTATCGAAGCTGCCTTGGCTCGAGAACTCGACCGTCGCCGGCGCATAGCCGTTCGATGGACTTGCGCTCGCGATCGCCGCCGGGCGGCGATTGTCACTGCCGCTGTACGCAATGCGCCGGATCTGGCCCGGCACGAAGGTGTTGTAGTAGAGCGCGCCATCGGGCCCGGGCTCGAGATCGACGGGTCCGAACCCCGGTCCCGAAAACGGTGTCGCGAGCCACCGCGGATCGGCACTCACCACGCTGTTCCCGGGCCCCAGCACCATGCGGCCCAAAAGCCCGCGCGAATGATCGAGGAAGAAGTAGTTGCCGTCGAACTCGGCCGGGAACAAATGGCCGGTGTAGAAGGTGTTACCGACAATCGCCGCCGAACCGAGCGTGTGATCGTAGGCGAACAGCGGATCCACTGTGGCGCTATCCGGCGGATCCGCCGGCCCTTCGTGGAGCGGCCAGCCGAAATTGGCGCCCGGCGGTCCAGTGTCGATTTCCTCCCACGCCGCGGCGCCGACGTCGGCGATGAAGGGCAGGCCCGTTCCGGGCTGCACCGAGAAGCGGAACGGGTTGCGCAGGCCGTACTGATAGATCTCGGGAAGCGCTCCATCGACGCCGGCGAACGGATTGTCCGCCGGCACCGTGCCATCGGTGTGCAGGCGCAAGAGTTTGCCTTCGAGCCGCGACAAATCCTGGGGCCAGGGCGGCGCCCAGTTGGTGTCCCCGGTCGAAACGAGCAGATTGCCGTCGAGCCCGAAGCGAATGCACCCGCCGATGTGGAAGCCAATGCCGGTCGGGATGCGGTCGAACAACACGGCCTCGCTCGCCGGATCGAATTCGTTGCCATCCACCGTGAAGCGCGAAACGCGGTTGAAGTTGTCGGTCGGCGCGCCGGTATAGCGCGTGTAAACGATGTAAACGAAAGGTTGCAGCGGGAACTGCGGGTCGAGCGCGATCCCCAGAATACCCTGTTCCCGGTAAGTCTCGACCGGCAGCACGAGTGCCGGGGCGGGCAGCAGGTGGCCGTTGTCGACGACCCGGATGACCCCCGCCTTCTCGGCCACGAAGATGCGGCCATCCGGTGCGAAGGTGAACGCCGTCGGCACGTTGAAGCCGCCGATCAGCAGTTCATCGCTGAAGCCCGGCGGGGCGGTTTGCGCCCGCACCGGTGGGGCGCTCGCCAAGACGAACGTTGCAAAGAGCAGGGCGCCTCGCCTGTGGATCCCGCCCAACACGTTCACGAGTCCCTTCCCCGGCCGGTTGTCGTGGGATCGCAGCGTACCATGCCGGGCGAGTGGCACGATCGCCAGGCCCGGGCGCCGCGGTCCGCGGGCCTGCGAAGCCCCTCTTCCCGCGCCGCGGATCTTGCTACAGTACCGCCATCGCCGTTACGGACACATCAAGCCTCGTTGGGAGACAACGTCATGAAGCGAATGGTTCCTCTGATCCTCGCGGCCGGTTTGCTGACCGCGGCGATGCCTTCGGCACCCGGCGCGCCAAGCACCGATGCGGCGCACTATCTCGACCGTTTCGTGGATCCCACCGTCGCGCCGCGCGATGACTTCTTCCACTACGCCGTCGGCAAATGGCTGCGCGAGAATCCCATCCCGGCCGCCGAGCGCTCCTGGGGAATTTCGCATATCGTCCAGCTCGAGACGTACCAGCGCCTCTTGTCGATCAGCCAGACTGCCGCCGCGGACGCCCACGCACGGGCGGGGAGCAATGCGCAGAAGATCGGTGACTTTTGGTACGCCGGCATGGACACGGTGATGCTCGCGAAGCAAGGCATCACGCCACTGGCCGGCGAGTTCGAGCGCATCGCATCCGTCCGCGACCAGAAGGGGCTCCTCGACGCGATCGCGCACCTGCAATACGTCGGCGTCGGTGCGATGTTCTCCCCGGCCATTTTCCAGGACGAGAAAAACAGTGATCGCAATGTGCTGCACCTCTACCAGGGTGGTCTCGGCCTGCCCAACCGTGACTACTACTTCGACAAAGACGACCGTTCCACGATGCTGCGCCGCGAGTACCTGAAACACGTCAACAAGATGTTCGAACTCCTGGGTGACACCGCCAAGCAGGCGAGCGCCAACGCCGCCACCGTGATGGCCTTGGAGACCGAACTTGCCGGTGCGTCACGTAAACTGGAGGACTTGCGCGATCCGCACGCCAACTACAATCCCATGTCGATGGATGGCGTCACGAAACTCACCCCGTCGGTGCGCTGGCGGGAGTTTCTCGCTGAAGGCAACATCACCGGCATCGACAGCGTCATCGTCGGCCAGCCGGAATTCTTCAAGCAGGTCGAGAAATCACTCCAGGCACACAAACTGGCGGAGTGGAAGACCTACCTGCGCTGGCAGCTCGCCACGACGTTCGCGGCCGATGCCGGCGGGCAGTTCGACGCGGAGAACTTCCACTTCTTCGGCACGGTCCTCAACGGCACCCTCGAGCAGCGCCCGCGCTGGAAGCGCATGCTCGACAAGGAAGAAAACTATCTCGGCGACGCGTTGGGGCAGCTCTATGTGCAGCAGTATTTTTCGCCGCGCACCAAGGAGCGCTACGAGCGCCTCACGGACGAGATCTTCGCCGCTTTTCGTGACCGGATCCAGACTCTCGACTGGATGAGCGAACCGACCAAGCAGCGGGCGCTGCGCAAGCTGAATGCCGTGACCAAGAAAGTGGGCTACCCCGATCACTGGCGAGACTACAGCAGCTATAACGTCGACCGCAATTCATACCTCGGGAATTGCCTGCGCGGCAACATTTGGCAGAGCGACTACGTGATCCAGAAGCTGCACAAGCCGGTCGACCGCACCGAGTGGAACATGACGCCGCAGACCTACAACGCCTACTACAACCCGTCCAACAACGAAATCGTGCTGCCGGCGGCGATTTTCATTCTGCCCGGGATCGCGGATTCGCTGGTGGATGATGCCGTCGTCTATTCGTATGCGGGTGGCACGACGATCGGCCACGAAATCACCCACGGATTCGATGACGAAGGCCGGCAGTTCGACGAGCGCGGCAATCTCGAAGACTGGTGGTCGCCGGACGACACGCAGGAGTTCAACCGCCGGGCCGCGAAAATTGTCCGGCAGTTCGACGGCTATGTGGCGGTGGGGGAGACGCATGTCAACGGCAAGGCGACCCAGGGTGAGAACATCGCCGATCTGGGTGGCGCGTTGCTGGGCTGGGACGCTTTCAAGAAGACCCAGCAGTACAAGCGTGGTGAGTCGCTGGGCGGCCTGACACCGTCGCAGCGCTACTTCATCGGCTGGGCCCTCGGTTGGATGAACCAAATCCGGCCCGAGAATCTTGCCATGCGCGTCAAGACCGACGTGCACGCGCCGAGTTTCTTACGAGTCACCGGTCCGGTGTCCAACCTGCAGCAGTTCTACGACGCGTACGGCGTACACGCCGGCGACGGCATGTTCCGCGCCGACTCGGTGCGCGTGCAGATCTGGTGACGCGAGCACCGGCGCGCGACGCTTACTTGTAGAGGACCTTCGCCTGGCTCCAGCTGGCCGGTGCGACGGCGACGTTGTTGCACGAGCAATCGTCGCGACCGTCGTCGTCGTCGCGAATCGTGGTCCCGGGGCCATACCCGTGATGCCGGTGGCAGCAATCTCCACCACGGCGGCGGTGGAGCATGAATCCGGAGCGCGACTGGCCGCGTTCGATCATGTCCTCGGGAGTCTGAGCGGAGAACACGACCGTACCGTCGGTCAGCACCTGCGCCATCCAACCGATGGGGCCGGTCGCCGAATCGTCGCAATCGTCGTGGCCGTCGCGATGGCGGCCCAGCAATTCGATGCGGCTCAACGGGACGTCGGACTGATTGTTGACGACGTGGTACTCGACGTCATCGGTCTCGCTGCTGTCCGCCGCCTTGTGGTGGCCGCACGTCGTGTTCTCCATGTCCCAGTTGTCGACGAGCGTTTCGATTTCGGCCGGTGCGCTGGCGGTGGTCGCGGCAAGCGGCGTCGTGGCTTGGATTCCCGCGAGCATTGCAACAAGTAGAAGTGACATTGGGCCTTCCCGTTGTGATGTCGACCACGCCTGCTCCGTGAGGCAATCCAACCCGAAATGCGCCCTCGCAGAGGTGAGCGCGACAGATCGCGTTGTTGGTCGGACGTGTCAGGGGTACGATACCACCCGATGGAGCCGTTGGCCACGGGGGGACTGGCGTTGCCGCCTTTGCCGGGGGGGGGCGCCCAAGGTCCTGGGACGTCCGCCCGCTTGGCCGCCTTGATCGGAGGCTTTGCCCGCCCGCCAAATGCGGCGATGCAGGGCGGGGGAGTCATGGCGTAAGGTGCATGGGGTGGCGGGGATCCGAAGGTGCGCCACGGGGCCGTCGCGACCTTCGGGGATTCGCGATTCACACCAGTCAAAGGAGAACCTTGGGTAGCCCACGACCGTCTCAAAGCAAGCGACAAAAAGAACGCGACCGCCAGGCGAGCAACCTGCAGAAGAACGAGCGCCGCGCCCAGCGCAAGCTCGAGAAGGCCCAACGGCCGGTCTCCGAAACCGGTGAAGATCCCGACATCGCCGGCATCGTGCCCGGACCTCAACCGCGGCGCGATGACGACTTCGACGACCCGGATCGGGGTCCGACCGCCAACTCACCCGACAAGGGCTAAGACGATGTGGCGGCGCCTTTTCGGCACTGGGGACGCAAAGAAATCGCCGCGTGATGCAGAGCCGCGCGGCGACGGCGAGACGGGCCCCGCTGCGGCGGCCTCGCGGCCGGCACCCCTCGACGACGACCTCGATGAAACCCCGCTCGAGGACGATGAAGACCCGGACTTTGGCGCTGAAATTGACGCTGCCGACGCGGCTGCCCCGAGCGATCCGGACGAAGACGAAGCCGAAGGAGCGCCGGCAGTTCAATTCCGCCTGGTCGACGCCGGGGCGTTCACGCCGCAGTCAGACGACGCACTGCCGTCGTTCGAGGAGCGGCCGTCACTGGGCCGCGAAGAGTACGAAATGCTGGTGGGGGAGCTGCCGATGCCGCGTAAGCGGCAGATGCGCGACTTCGCGGCGTATGTTGCAAGTGCCAAGAATTGGCACGAGCATTTGCCTCTCGTGCCGGACGGCGCCGCGTTCCGTTTCTATTTGGATCCCTTCGCCGGTATGGATCGCGTCCTGCTACACGATGACATGGCCCTCTTTGTGCCGCGCGAAGCCGGCGCGGACGGCTTCCTTCCCGCCTGGATCCCGACGGCGGAATACCGCGAGCGCTTTGGGTTTCTGTCGTTCGCGTGCGCCGCGGGGCCGCGCTTCGTGAAGCCCGTGAAGGTGGAAGACGACGAGGTGTCCCTCGAGGGGACGCTCGACAACAACTTCAACCACGCGGTCGTGTGGGTGCCGCGCAAGCCGTTCGGGCTGCCGGATCCCATTCTGCGGGTCGGTACGTGCTTCGTCACCGGTGTCATACACGCGCGCGCCGCGCATCCCGCCGCCTGGCGCACGACGCTCGAAGCGCTGAAATCCAATCACGCGTGGCCGGCCGAAACCGGCGGCGCTCAGACTCTGGCGAAGATTCGGGCCCGCTGTGAAGCCCGGGGCATGGCCGATGAGTTCGACGCCGAACTGGATGCGTTGCTGGCGCCGGAGCGCCAGCGCCTCTTGGACGAGATGGTGGCGGCGATGGGGCGCGTTCTGGCCCAAATCCACGGTGCGATCTAGGATTCTCTTCGCCTGCGCGTCGCCGGTGCGCCGCTTGGTGCCTTCAACGCCAGAGCTGTTTGGCGGCGCTCCACGTCCGTTGCTCGGTTGCGGTCGCGGCCCCGCCGAACACTTGAACGCGCGAGTTTTCCTTGTCGAGCACGAACAGATGCCCCGCGCCGTCCACGTCCAAGGCGCCCGGATGGTTGAATTGTCCCGGGCCGGCGCCGGCCGTGCCGAAGGCGAGCGTGAACGTACCGCTCGAATCGAAGACCTGTACGCGTTGGTTGTTGCCGTCGGTGACGAACACGTGGCCCTGCAAATCCAGCGCAATGCCGGTCGGGGAGTTGAACTGTCCATTCCCGGAACCGCTCCCACCCCACGCTAGAGTAAAGACTCCGGCGGCGGTGAACTTCTGCACCCGGTGCTGGACCATGTCGGTGACATACACGAAGCCGCTCGCGTCCACTGCCAGTGCGGCCGGTTGCTGGAATTGCCCGTTCCCGGCGCCGAGCGATCCCCATTTCGTGACAAATCCGCCGGTGTTGGTGAATTTCTGAATGCGATAGTTCCGCCAATCGGCGACGTAGATAAAGCCGAGCGCATCGACCGCGACGTCGAGTGGAAATTGGAACCGGCCGTCGGCAGTGCCCGTGCCACCCCATTGCCCGATCAAGGTGCCTGTGGAGGTGAATTTCTGAATCACGTCGTTGCTGCACACGAAGACATTGTTGGCGGCATCGACTGCGACACCGCTGGGAAAACTCACCGGCCACTGGGTCAAAAATGCACCGGTGCTCGAGAATTTCTGCACCCGGTGATTGATGGTATCGCCGATGTAGACGGCGCTGTCCAGACCGATCGCCAGTCCGTGCGGGAACTGAAACTGGCCCGGTGCGGAGCCGTTCGCGCCCCACGCGAAGAGAAAGGTGTTGGCCTGGGCGATGGCGCCCGCCGGAACGAGCATCGAGAGAGCGAGAAGCGCTGTGGCGGGGAAGCGTCGCATCCGTGAACCTCCAGGGTGTGCCGGTCGTCGTTCGATCTGCGTCAATGATTGCGGCCAAGCGGCGGTCCGCCAACCTGCGAGGGACGAGCGGCTCGGTGGGGAAATTGCCGCGCCGCTTCGCAGTGCCCGTAAGGTGCTACGCTGGACGGTATGAAAACGCCTCGCTTGCGCATCCCACTCGTCATGCTCGCGATCGCGGTTGCGGTGGCGCTCGTCGAAGCGGCCGGCCTCGTCATCCGGACGGCGCTTGACGGGCGGTCGTTTTCTTGGCCGGTGGCACTGGGGGCCGGCTTCGCCCTGTGGCTCAGCATGGTTGCGGCGACGCCGATCCCCATCTGGATGGCGGCCCGATTCCCATTCGAACGCGGTGTGGTGGCGCGGCGCCTCGTCTTGCACATCGCCGCTGCGGTGCTGTTCGTGACCGTGCACTTGGTGCTCGACATCGCAGCACAGACCTCCCTCGGGAACATGCGCCGCGAGCCATTTTGGCCGCACCTCGTCAATATGCTCTCCCAATACTTGGCGATCGAGGCGCTGGTGTATGCGGCGGTTGCCGGCGCCTTCATGTTCGTGCGTGCCCACCGCGAAGCGGAGGCCCGCGCCTTGGCGGCAGAGGCGCTTCGCGCCCAGTTGG
>JANLSU010000001.1:0-96523 GCA_031362565.1 bacterium
CGCGACAGACGGCCTGCGTGTAGAAGGGTTGACCCGCCGTCAGGCGGATGATGGTTTCGACGGTCGTTTCGTCGTATCGAACTTGTCCTTCGACCGGCCGGGTGATGAGATTGCGCGCATCCCGAGGGTCGAGGTAGCTGATTTCCCGGTACGACGACGCCTTGGACAGGATTTCCCAGTATTCCTGGCGGCGGGCGGCGATGTGCTGCGAACCCGTGAAGATGAGAAAGACCGACTTCTTCTCCATGAGGCTCGCCAGGATTCGCAACACGTCCGCGCCGAGAACCCCAGCGTCGATCTTGTTTTCGAACAGCTCGTATTCGTCGAAGAGCAGCAGGAGGGTTCGATCGGGATGAGCGCGCAACACCCGTTCGATGAAATCCTGGAACGCGCCGGCGCAGTTCGCGGCGGACGAGAAATCGGGCCGTGGAATCCCTTGGCCCTCGGGCCCGAGAGCTTCGAAGATCTCTTCGGTGATCTTGCCGAGGAAGTCGGCCTCTGTCCCGACTGCCATGGATTGCATGTCGATAAGGACCGGGATGAAACCGGGACCGAGTCGATTGTCGAGGATTTGGAAGAGGATCGAGGTCTTGCCGCTACGGCGCTCACCGCAGAAGACGAGAAGCCCGCCCTTCTCGTTCAACCGCTTGCGTACGAGCTCGAACTCCGCCTCGCGTCCGAAGAACATGGTGCGGTCGCGCACGGGGTTGCCGACGATGAAGGGATTCGGGTTGATCGGGACGAACCCCGCCCCACCGAGGCTCTTGGACGAAGGCGACCCGGTCACGGCACCCTCTCGACTCAAGGTTGCACGGTCCCAAGAGTT
The DNA here is from genome assembly GCA_031362565.1 of bacterium. Taxonomy (GTDB): domain Bacteria; phylum Krumholzibacteriota; class Krumholzibacteriia; genus JANLSU01. The sequence goes on from JANLSU010000001.1 coordinate 827, forward strand.
CCTAGCCAAGCCAGCGCGACGGCTCGAGAACTCGCGTGGGAATTCATCGGAGCATAGCACGCGGCGCACAACCGGCGTGGTCGAGTCGCCGCCGCGCCGTCGGGACCCCCAAAACCCCGCTGCCGAACGTGTCTCAATGTGCTAGGATCGCTGCCAATCAAGGGGAGATTCAACATCGCGCGCTCGGAGCCCGCTTACAGCCTGAGGGGCGGGTTCGGACTTACGAAGGCCGCGGCCACGCGGAGGTTTGGAATGCGAGTATCCGCGACGAGACGTCTGCTCTCCACTTTCCTGAGCGCTGTGCTCCTGCACGCGGGTTTGGCGATTCCCGTACGTTCGCAGGAAACGCCGGCTGCGTCAGTCGATCCGAAAGTCGCTCTCAACGAGGCGCGCGACCTCATCAAGAACGGCGACCTCAGCCAGGCCGTGGATTTGCTCAAGCAGACTATCGAGCTTTCCAATGAAGACACCGGGAGCCTCCGCGAGGCGTATCTCCTCCTGATCAAGAGTTATGAACTGTGGGGCATCGAGGAACTCGACAGCCCACGCGGCAGGACGGGAGCCGAGCCCTATTTCAAAGAGGCTCGGGACGTCATCGCGGAGTGTCTTAGAAACCGGGCGCTACGGCATACACAGCCGGAGCCAGTCCCCGAGCACATGGCGCAGGATTTCGCGCAGGTGCGCCGTGACATCTTCGGATCCTTCCGCCTCACGAAGCTCAATCCACCCGCGGCGGTCGTGCTCTTGGAAGGTGACACGCTCCGCGTCGCGCCCGGGGACAGCCTCCCGAGCGACACGGATCTTCTGGTTGGGCCGCGCCGAGTCGTCGTGACTCACCCCGGTTACAAGGACTACACCGAGCTGGTCACCATCCAGGCCAATACCATCGGCACGGGTGTGTACGACCTTTCCAAGCGACGCAGCAAGCGTTGGTATGCCGCGGTTGGAACGGGCTTGGCCGCCGGCGTCGGCGGCGTGATCGCGCTGGTGGCCGGCAATGGCGGAGCGGCGGCGGCGAAACCCGACCCGGTGTTGCCCGACCCCCCACCCCCACCGGCGCATTGACGCCAATCACCGGCGATGCGCCGGCCGCGACCCGTGACGCCACGTTGCAGTCGAAGCTTCACGCTCCCAGCCGTCACCATGCCGGACAAAGCGGGTCACGGCGTCCGGACACGGGGCGCTGAATTCGCTCGTCTCTGGCAACGCGCGACCGAGTTTGCTCATGAATCGCGCGTATTTTCCGGTCGGGATCGCACGCACGGTCTCGCACGGCGGTTCCACGCCCGGTGGGCGCGGGAGCGGCAGCGCGCGTGGGATCATGAAATCTTCCCAATGATGCGCGATCGCATAGTGCGGGCGAATAGCGCGCGCGATCTCGCCCGGGTGGTCGGGCAACTGTTCGCCGCCCCCGACACAGAGAAGCGCCAGATCCACAACGGGGCCGGCGCCGATTCGTGCGGAATCCGCCGCCGCGAGCGGTGGAACGCCGAACGGTGCTCTCGCAGCTGCATCCTGGTAGTAGATGCGGAAGACCGTGTGCGGGCTCAACCATTCGTCGCCGGCCTGCGAGGCATCGACATCGAGGAAATCGACGACGTACGCGAGGGTCGTGCCCTCGGTCCATTGGCCGCCGCGCGTGGGCAGGCGATCCGGCGGATCGAGCGGTCGCCCGCGCCACAAATGCATTGGTACCTGTCCCCAGCCGCCCACGAGCCGTGGCGCGCTGAACTGTGGGGAGTGCTCGGAGAGGATTGTCCAAATGCGCAGGCGCATGTGTGATACGCGGTAAGGACGCCAGGGGTCGGGGATCGCGCCATGCGGAAACCAATCGGTGACGCGATTGGCCCACGGTTCGAGCGAGATCAAACGTTCGGCGCCGAAATCGGGGCGTTGAGTGAGCGGGTGCAAGAGATCGCGCGCGTTGTCGTTGCCGTAGATCACGACCGAGCGTGCGCGGTGCAGGGCGATGTACGGCACATCCATTAGATGGTCGTAATGCGAATGGCCGGTCAGCAGAACTCGAACGTCGTCGACAGGCGGCAAGAGCGCATCGATGAGCCGATCGTCGCTCGCGAGATCGCTCGCGACGAGTTCGGCGGCGGTGGGGTTGGAGTACAGCGGCGCCGTCAACACGGCATCCGTGCGCGTGCCGTTCGCATCCGTGGTCGTGCGGCGAATCAGGAAGCCGCTGACCCCCAGGAAACGCACCTCTATGATGTCCTGATCCAGTTGATCCGAGCGCGTGGCAATCGCCGGGAGCGAGGGCAGGACCGGACACATGCGCTGGTATGCTCCGCACCCGCAGAGGAGCAGGATACCCAGCATCCACCACAAGACGGCGCGCAGCAGATTGCCGCGTCCGAAAACACGTCGGACTGGGATCGAGCCGAACACGTCCGGGCATCTCCATCGTGGGCCGAGCGGGCGATCCTGCCTTTTTCACCGCGGACACGCAAGGGGCAATAGCCCTTCTAGGCGCGGGCCGATTAAATTTGACAAATCGGGATGGGGGAAGCACGATGTGATCGATCCACAAGGGAACTAGAAGGATCTCTCAAAGGGGGGTTCGCGTGAAGGAGCGTCTTCGGACCGCGTATACGCTATTGGTCGCCGTGGCGATGTTGTGCCTTGCTTCCGCGCCCGCCGCTTCACAGGGCCTGGTCCGCGAGCGGCTGAAGAGCGACGTGGGGATCGAGCTGTTGGGGAAAGCCGTTCTCTACAGCTTCAATTACCAGTATACGCCCGTCAAGCAGATCGGGCTCGAGGTGGGTCTCGGCGCGCTCGGCGGTGGAACGGGCAGCGACAACAGCACGATCATCTTTGTTCCGGTCGGCGGGAAATTCTACATCATCCCGAAAGACGGCACATTGTACATCGCGGCGGGAGGCGTGTTTCTGAACGCCAGCACTGATTCGGGGCCCTTCGGTGACAGCAACTCCACGACCTACGGTTACGTCGGACTCGGATTCGAGTTCCGCTCGGAGAGCGGGCTACTATTTCGCGGCAGTGCGTACGGGCTCATCAACGATGGCAGCTTCTTCATATGGCCGGGGCTCGGGGTCGGGTATGCCTTCTAGCTCCGTCTGAAAACGAGACAACACGGCGTGCCGTGGTCCAGGGGGCCGGACGCTGCGCTGCATGCGGTTTGGCCGCGGTGTGCGGGGATACTGGTCCAACGCAGGGCGAGGGAGTATTGTGTCCGGGATGCCCATTCACGCCTCGCGTTCAGCAACCGACGGAGGTTCACCCGTGCTACGTCGTTATTCGATCGCGGTTGTTCTCGTCTGTATCGCGCTCGCGTCCTTTGTTCGCCCGGTGGCGGCGCAGGACTGTGAAGGCACCAGCGGCTCGGCGACGATCAACGGTTCGCCTTGGAGCGCTTTCTGCGTCATCGCCATGACGAATCCTAGTTGCATCGATTCGCTCGGCAAGGAATACGAGTGCTTCGAGATCAGCGGCCTCAGTCTCGTCGACAGCACCGCCTTCGGGCTGGGTGTTGCCATCTTCCTGGCCCACCCGCCGACGCAAGGGCAAATCTATCCCCTCGGAGGCGACCACCCCGACGGTGCGCTGGTCTTCTGGCAGGGGGATCTGGCGTTGACGGGGGCTGCACCCTACACGGGTCAGGTCAACATCACGACTTACGACACCGCGACGTCGACCATCACCTGCACGTTTTCTTTCACGGCCCATGGCTTCTCCGGGGATGTCGTGGTGACAGACGGCACCTTCGAAGGCCGGTTCGTGGGCGTCAAAGAGAAATCCTGGTCGGAAGTAAAGCAGCTCTACCGAACTCCCTGAAGTCTCAGGCTGGACTCGATCTGGCCTCGGCAGATAGTAAGGCGATCTCACATCGGCCCCCTGTACCAGCACGCGCCTTTCCGATCTAGACCGACGGTCCTTTTCGTCGGTGGATTACCTCGTAGGAGCCCGCATCAGCGCCGTGACTTCATCTACCGTAGGAACCTCAAGAAGGTCCTCGAACCGGCTCGTTGCTTGACAGGGGGTCGAAGTAGGCGCAGATTGCAACCTTCATCATCGAAGAGGGCGCGATCGTGGTTCGAGGGGAGATGATCGTGCGCAGGATTTATCTGGTCTTCAGTCTTGCGCTCCTTTGCGGCGCTTGCGCCCTTACCCGGCGTGAAGATCTGTCCACTCTCATGGGAGTGCCAAGTGAATCAGGCCTCCTCGTCATCCAGTGCAGTATGATAGAGAAGAAGGACAACTTCCTCGCCAGCGACGATATCAAGTACATCTATCCAGCGAAGTGTTTCCTCCTCGCGAAGGAGGGCGGGAGTCAACCCATCGAAGCGAAGAGACTGCGATCAGATTTCGTATATCCGAGTCTCCGGCCAGGGCTCTACTGCATTCAATCCATCGATGGCCAGCTCGCCGAGCAACAAAGCATCAAGGGGCAAGCGGCATCTTTCACGACTGTGCGCAACTTCGCTTACAGCTTCCCATCCTGGAGGGTCCGTGAGGTGATCATCGATGTTCCCGCCGGGGTTCCCACTTACTTCGGGGAGATCGTCATCACCGAACCCTACGAGCGCTCGGGCGGAGACATTGAACGGGCCGTCACCCGGGTGGGCAAGTCGGAGGTCGCGGAAATCATCCCGTCATCAGTCGGGGAAAGGACGGCTTGGAAGGCACTGCTTGATAAGTACCCTGAGTCTCCGTGGTGCCCGGCCTTGCGGGCGCGGTTGGAGGCTCTACACGCCAAATAGACGCGCACCCGGCTGTGGAGAAGAGCGAGTCCATAAGAAGGGGTGATGCATGTTCCGTCGAGATCGACCGAGGATCACGCACATTCGCTTCACGGGGAGTTCATGTCGCTCGATTGAGGCTTTCGTAGTGGCGGCGGTGACGCTATGCGTGTCGTCGGCTTCGGCGCTACAAGTCGTCGATGGGGCCGTTCCCTACGCGATCAGCGCCAGGATCGGCGAGGAAATCGACCGCCAGGAAAGAGAGTACTTTGGGCTGTTTCCTGGCTTTGGTGAATTCGTCGAGGCCCGGACATACAAGACTCCTACGGAACAGGTTGTTGTTGTCGCCCAACGGCAGAGTCTAGGGGCAGCGGGAGACACGACGATCACCATGGACCAGGCGGCAGCAGCGCATCTGCAGCGATACATCGAGCGGTTCGAAGCGTTGATCCGGCAGGACGCGACCCTACCGTGGGACACGATCTACAACCTGGCGAAATTGCCACAACTCAATCTGAACAGCGAAGAGCGGCACGCCAAGATCATTACCGCGGATGGGCGCGAAGTGTCAGGCGAGCTGCTGTTTGTCTCTAGAGACCTTCTGATGATGTGGCTCGGCAACGAGCGGTTCTGCTGGGATAGCACCGGAACGCTTCTAAGGCCAATCAAGCCCACTGAGGTCCAGCAGATCAAGATCGAGACCGGTACCAGTTTTTGGAAGGGTATGGGGGGTGGAGCGCTCCTGGGGATCGCGCTTGGGCTCACCTACATGACCAAAGCCGATACGGACGATGGCACCGAATCGGACTACCATGGCAGCGACTACCTTGTCGTTTCCGGGCTCCTGGGGGGCATTGGGTTCGTGGGTGGGGCATTGCATGGGGTATGGAGGGGATCGGAGGATCGCTTCGACATCCTCTCTGACATGAATCGGTATGCGAAGCACTTGGCCGCAATGCAAAAGTCCGCGTACTTCCAGATCGCGCCGCCTGAGTTCCGCCAGTACATTCAGGCTAGGGAGAATTGACGGTTTTCGGCGGCGTGTTTTGGGTTCAGCCCCGCCTGAATCGGGGACTCTCGTCGACGCAAAGCACCAGGCAGCGCCTGATGTTGGCTCCCCATTCACGACTCGAACCCGAGGTTGTTTTTCAGCTCTGTTCGAGTTGCTGCAGGCGTGCGCGGACGTCGTGGAGGCTCGTCACCGTGGGCACCCGCCGCGGCGCACCGGTTGCGCTCGGGTCGAAATGGATCGGCGTGATGCCGGCGGTGCGGGTCGCTTCGATGTCGGAATGCAGGTTGTCGCCGACGTGCGCCACCTGGGCCGCAGGCAGAGCGGCCATGGCCAGCGCGTATTTGAACAGCGCCCCGTCGCGCTTCGTGACCCCGGCGCGCGTCGCGAGCGCGATCGGATCGAAGATCCCGCCAAGTTCGAACGCTGCCAGAACATCGAAGAGCCGGCCGTCCATGTCGGAGACGATGCCGAGGCGCCGGCCGTCGCGGGCGAGCGCGGCGAGCATTTCGCGCGCGCCGGGCAGGAGTTCCCATGGGGCGGCGGTGCGAAAGAGTTCAAAAACTTCGGCGAAGAAGGCTTCGAACGCGGGGAACGACTCGTGCGGGGCGAAGGTGCGGGCGACGACTTCGTGCCACCACTCGCGTTCGAGACGGGGCAGGTCCGCGGCTGCAGCGTCGGGAAAGCAGGCCGTCGGCATGCTGCGGATCGCGTGCCGGAAAGCCGCGTCGATCGCTGCCGGTTCCGCCTCGTGCCCGTGCCGCGCCGCAACCGGTGCGTACACCACTCCCACCGAGCCGCGCACGCGTAGCAGCGTGTCGATTGCGTCGAAGAAGACGAGAACAAATCGTTGCGCCATGGCCGCAGAATAACCGATCACCGCCGGCTTGGCGGGCGTCGTCTCCCGGCCTAGAATCGGGCTGTCCGGGCTGGGAGGAGTCGAAACGTGCAGGCCTACTTGGATCTCCTGCGGCACGTGCGCGAGCGCGGTGTCGAGAAAACCGATCGCACCGGTACCGGCACCCGCAGCATCTTCGGGTGGCAACTGCGATTCGACCTCGGCGCGGGCTTCCCGGCGGTCACCACCAAGAAGCTGCACTTCAAGTCGATCATCCACGAGCTGCTGTGGTTCTTGCGCGGCGAGACGAACGTGCGCTCCCTGCAGGCGGAAGGCGTGTCCATTTGGGATGCGTGGGCGGACCAAAACGGCAATCTGGGGCCGGTGTACGGATCGCAGTGGCGTTCCTGGGGGGCAGCGGACGGGACATCCATCGATCAGATTCGCGCCCTTCTGGACCAGATCCACCAATCGCCCCACTCGCGCCGCCTGATGGTGAGTGCCTGGAATGTCGCTGAGCTGCCGCGGATGGCGCTGCAGCCGTGCCACGTTCTCTTCCAAGTGGCGATTCAGGGCGACCGGTTGTCGCTGCAGGTGTACCAACGCAGCGCCGATGTCTTTCTGGGGCTGCCGTTCAACATCGCTTCCTATGCGGCACTGGCTTGCATGTTGGCCCAGGTCACGGGATACCGGCCGGGTGACCTCGTGCATACGCTGGGGGACGCGCACTTGTACCTCAATCATTTGGAGCAGGCGGATCTGCAGCTGGCGCGCACGCCGCTTGCACCGCCGACGCTGTGGTTGAATCCAAAGGTTGCGGATTTGTTCGCTTTCCAGTACCAAGACATTGAAGTTCGCGACTATCAATGCCATCCGGCGATCAAAGCGCCGGTCGCAATCTGAGGACGAAGTGTCTATGCGGGTGTCGATCATCGTGGCGACCGATCTCGATGGCGTCATCGGACGGCAAAATCAGCTGCCCTGGCACCTGCCGGCCGACCTGCAGCGCTTCAAGGCGGTCACCATGGGCAAGCCCATGATCATGGGCCGCAAGACGTGGGAATCGATCGGCCGTTCGTTGCCAGGCCGGCGGAGCATTGTGCTGACGCAAAGCACCCAGTTTGCGGCGCCCGGCGCGGAGCCGGCGCATACGATCGAGGAGGCGCTGGCACTCGGCGCGCCGTCCGAGGAAGTCATGGTCATCGGCGGCGCCGAGATCTACCGGGCGCTCCTGCCGCACGCCACCCGGCTCTACTGGACCGAGGTGCAGGCGCGGGTGGGCGGCGACGTGCACTTTCCGGACTTCGATCGCTCAGCCTGGCGCGAAGTGGCAACGGTGGAACGCGCCGCCGACGAGCAAAATGCCCACGCCTTGAAATTCCGGGTCCTCGAGCGCGCCGGAGTGCCGGCCGCCTAGGAGGAAGGCCGCGGTGGCGATGCAGGGCACTCCCAGGGCTTGGATCGGCGCCGGTTCCGGGAGGCCCTTGACGCCCTGCCCCCGGATCCCGAAACATTGAATAAGAGTTGGCCGATCCGCAGGGTCGGGAAAGGAGCCACGAGCCATCCATGGTCACTTTGACGGACGTCGCGCAAGGCCGGATCCGCGACATCATTCAGGAAACGCCCGAATCCGAGGGCAAGGTGCTGCGTTTGTTCGTCGAAGGCGGTGGCTGCGCGGGCTTCCAGTACGGCTTCACCTTCGATGACAAGACCGCCGACGACACGGTTTTGGAGCTCCCCGGCTTCCAACTCGCGATCGATCCGGGCAGCGCCATGTACTTGATGGGCGTCAACATCGACTACGTCGAGAGCCTGCAGGGCGCCGGGTTCAAGATCGACAACCCGAATGCCGGCGGCGGCCACTGCGGCTGCGGCAAGAGCTTCTCGGCCTGATCGCGCGCTGGGCCGCATTGCAATTGACTCCGCTCCGCGAACGACGGTTCGCGGGGCGGTTTTTTTTGGGGCCCGTTCCTTGACCCCGAAGGTCCGCCGTTCTAGGCTCCGACCCAATGAATCTTGGCGGCGAACGACGGGACGGAGGACGACTCCAGTGGCGATGGCGCGCGCTTGCACCGGCCTGTTATTGTTGGCCGGCACGATGCTGTTCACCGGCTGCGCACGGCGCGTCGGGCGCGAGTTCGTCGAACCCGCGCAAGCTTCGACGCTCGACCACGAGTCGCCGTACCTCAAAGCTCATCTGCGCGACGGCGAACTCTGCATCCTTGCGAACTGGAGCGTCGACGAGGCGGCACGTACCGTCCGCGGCCACGGAATTCGTTTCGACGCCGCACGGAGTTCGAGCCGCATTCTCGATGTCCTCGTGCCGCTCGACTCCGTGGTGCTGTTCGAGACGAACGTCGTGCGGCTGTCACCCACCATTACGAGCCTGGCGGTCGTCACCGGCGCATCCGTGTCGCTGACGATCTATTGCGCATTGAATCCCAAGGCTTGCTTCGGTTCGTGCCCAACGTTCTACGTCTCCGACGGCGAGCGGGAGGTTCTGCAGGCCGAAGGTTTCTCCGGGAGCGTGGCGCCGGTGTTGGAGGCCTCCGACATCGACGCGCTCTACCGGGCTCGTCCGGGTTCGCGCCGGCTCGACGTGCGGATGACGAATGAGGCGCTGGAGACGCATGTTGTGCGCACGGTCGACCTGCTCGTGGCGCCGCGGCCCGAGGGCGGGCGCGTTCTTGTGACCTCCGACGGCACGTTCTGGGAAGCCTTCGAGGGCCCGCCTCTCGAGCGCGCTTCGGCTTCGGAGGGCGACTGCACGGCGCAACTCGCGGCCTTCGACGGCGTCGAGCGCTGGAGTTCTACCGACTCGACCGATCTCGCGGCGCGCGAGGCCGTGGACCTCGAGTTCGGGCCAGGATGTTCGGGCCCGGCGGGCCTGCGGCTTGCGTGCCGGCAGACCTTCGTTTCCACATCGGTGTTCTACCAGAGCCTGGCGTATCTGGGTACGCATGCCGGCGATTGGATCGCCGAACTCGAGCGCGGTTCGACGTTGGCGCGTGAGCGCATCGGCGCCATGCAACGGGCGCTCGGTGGAATCGAAGTCTTGGTTCCTGATTCGACGGGGAGCTGGAACGAGGCAGCCCGGGTCGACGAAATGGGTCCCATCGCCACCGACGTCCACCTGGTGTTGCTGCCGCCTTTGCCTGCCGGTGCGACGCGAGTGCGATTGCGTCTGGCGCGGGGTGCCTGGCGGCTCGACAATGTGGCTCTCGTCCGGCTCGGGCGGCGCGTTCAGCCGTTCGACTTGGCCCCCGCCGCGGTGCACCGCGATGGCATACCGGACGCGGACGCACTGGCGCGTCTCACCGACCGCACTCGCACGCTCACGACCTCGCCGGGCGACACCTATGTGCTGACGTACGTGTTGCCCGCCGACTTCGAGCGCCAGGAACTCTTCCTTGCGAGCCGCGGCTACTACCTGGAGTGGATGCGTAAGGAGTGGGTGGCGCAGGAGGACCCCGTGCGCGCCGTGGCATTCTTCGCCGACCCGCATGCGGCGCTCCGCGCCATGGCTCCCGAGTTCAAGCGCGGCGAAGCCAGTCTCGAGACCCAGTTCTGGGGAAGTCGCTATGTGCGCCCGTGACCGAATCATCCGCTCGCGGTGGAGTGTGGTTCTGGCGGCGGTGGCGCTCGCCGGCTGTGCCCACCCGCCGTCGCCGGCGGGCTGGTTACCCGGCCCGCGCGACGCGCCAACCGACGCCTTTGGCGCCTGGGTGCGTCTCGACCTCGGCGGCACCAAGGCCGCGAATCCGAGCGGCGAACTGCTGGTTGCAGAAACAGATTCCATCTGGATTTTGAGTCAGGGCCGCGTGAACGGCAGGGCGCTGGCGAGCGTACAGCGTGTCGAGATGTGGACGTATGCGCCGACGTCGGACGGGCTCGTGGGCTGGACGCTGCTGGGAGTCCTCAGTACCGTTTCACACGGGTACTACTTGGCGCTCAGCGCTCCCGCCTGGATCCTCGTTGGCGCCGTGGCTTCGGCGGTGGAGTCACGCACCGGGCGGGAGTTCCTCGTGCCGAGCGATCTGGACGGGCTGCGCGCCCGGGCGCGCTTCCCGTCCGGTTGGCCGCCCGACTTCGATCGGCGCACGATCGCCGGCAAACGGGTCGAAGTCCGCGCGCCTCACGACGGGCGGCTCGACGCGTGGCCGGGCGGTCCGTAGATGACGCGGACTAGACCGTTGGCCGCGCCGCGCGGCGGCGCCGTGTCGCGAACAGAACTCCGAGTCCGGCGAGCGCCAGACCGGTCGCTACCACCCCGGCGCCGGAGACGGCCGGCACGGCCGCCGGATTCGGCGCATCGACACGCGTGAAGGTCAGGATGCCGAGTGGTGCGCCATTCAGAAACGGCGCCGCAGAATTCGCCGCGACGAGCTGGGGCGGACTCGTTACTTGGTTCGGTGATGCGTACGACACGCCGCTATCGGTTCCGGCGTCGTACGCGTAGAGCGGTACCACGATCCGGTTGACCCATTCGCCGTCCACGAAGAGTGGTTGGCCGCTGACGCCCACGAACCAGTCCGGGCTCGGAGCCACCATCGTGACAATGGTCGCGAGCGGAAACTGCTGCGTGATGTCGAACGTCGTCGTGACCGAGCCCGGCGACGGACTGATGCCGCCGCCGCGGATGACGACGCCGGCGTGGCCGGCGTTGATGGCCGACTGCACTTCGGTATCGAGCGGGGACGTCAACCCACGCTCCGCCATGTCCTTGATGCCCTGGCTGGCGAGCGTTCCGAGGCTCCAAAAGCTGGCACTGGCGTCGTGGGTGCCGCCGATGAGCGACGACCAGTGGGCATTCGAAGGAAAGGCGACCGGGTGGGTCGCGGCACTCCAAGTGGCATCGAAGCGCGCCTCGTACCGGGCGGCAGTGGTCGCGGCCTCGGCCACCCCGACCACCAGGGTCCAAACGACGAGCAGCAGGAGCCCGGACCGGTAGGCGCGGGACAGTGACGGGCGAGCGAACATGATTCCTCCGGGGTTCGGCGCGGGCTTTGGCATTTGCGACCGTACCAAAAAAGAAGCGACGCGGGTTGGAACCCGCGCCGCCGGCCCGATTATTCCCTCGGGGGGAGTCAAAATGAGACGGGGCCGGTGCAAGCACCGGCCCCGCCGCGGACGCCAATCACTTTTTGTTCTCGGTCCCTCTTGCCACATCGATTTGGGCGTGCTCCAGCATGTGCTCGCCGATCCACCTCGCCATGACATCGGCAGGCACTGGAGCAAGGGTCAAGGACACTTCGCGATCAGCACCGTCTCTCTTGATCGTGTATTTCACCGCTTGGCCGGGCTTCCAGTCGCCGCGCGCCGCCGTCAACTTCTCTTTGTTGGCCTTGCTGATGACGACGCCGTTCAGCGCGTACATCACATCGCCCGGCTGGAATCCGGCAGCCTGGGCCGGGCTGTCGTCAAAGATCTTTTTTACGAGGTAGCCCGTGTCACGGTCGGTGTCGATCTCCACACCCAGCCAGCCACCGCTCTTCATCTGCTCGGCCATCATGTTCAGGCAGACTTGGGTCGGATACGGACACTTCGAACCCTCGCCGCCGAATGCGGGCGCCGCAAGGAGAGCCAGGCCGAGAGTCGTCCAAGCGATGAATCGACGCATCTCGTTCTCCTCGACAACGGTTCGGCCGGCGCGCGCCATGAACTGTGATCGTGCTCGGTGGGTGCTGTGGGCACCGCTCGTCGTGACGTGAATGAATGTAACGAGACGGCGTGTAAAAGTCGCCCGCCCGCCGGTAAAAACATGTCTCGAACGTCAACAAGTTGTAAATCGGGCCCCGTCGTCGCCGGCGGGGCCGCTCGGCGCTATGATGGTTCCACGAAGGGGACCTTGATGAAGCGACTGATGGCATTTCTGCGCGGCCACCGGCTCTGGGCCGGTCTCGCGGCGACGCTCCTGCCACTCGTGCTCTTGGTCTGGTTGCAGTACCGCTGGCTCTCCCGGCTCGAGGACATGAGCACCATCGCGCACCGCGCGGCGCTCGACAACGCCCTCGATGCGATCGGCAACGAGACCCGCTACTTCTATCTGGCCAATGCCGAGCGGCTGCTGAATGTGCCGGCATCGATCTTCATCGACGCCCATCTCGAAGAAGTCGTGCATCTGTGGGAGAAGCGGCCCATCGAAGGGGCGCGGCTCTTCGTAGTCGATTTCACCCGCGAACCCTTCGGCCGGTACCTGTCGTATGAACCGGTGACGCATAGTCTGGGGACGATGCTGGGCGGCGACGAAGCATTGGCCATCATCGTCGCCGCGACACCCTGGCAGTTGGTCATTCGCGCCGGCGGCACGATTCGCCCCGTCTTCGACGTCAACGAGCGTGACCCGGATCACCGCATGATCCTCAACCCGATTGTCGACCCGAAGGGCCAACTCGTGGGACTGGCCGGCATGGTGCTCGACGAACAGTATTTCCGCGACGTTCTCTTGCCGCAAACGATCGAGCGCACGCTGGCGAAGTTGCTGCCGGAATCGCGGCGCGACGTTGTCGTGAGCGTCCGCGATACGAGGGGCAACGACATCTTGCCGCCGCCCGTCAACGCCACGGGCGAAACCGTCTCGCGCCGCATCCCATTCGTGTTCTCGGATTGGACGATGACCCTGCACGGCGGCGCGTCGGCGCCGGAGCGTTGGGCGCGCGCCAGCTTCGTCGTCAACATGGCGCTCGCACTCCTGGTCGCGGCGGCGCTGGCCGGCGGCATCTTCTTGACGCTGCGCGCCGCGGACCGTGCCGTGGCGCTCTCGCAACTCAAGTCCGAGTTCGTGTCCAACGTCTCGCACGAACTGCGGACGCCGCTCGCATCCATCCGGGTGTTTGCCGAACTCTTGCGCCTCGGCCGCGTCACGAGCCCCGTCAAGGTGCAGGAGTACGGCGATGCGATCGAGGGGGAATCCCGGCGTCTGTCGCGGCTCGTCGATAACATTCTGGATTTCTCGCGCATCGAGTCGGGCCGCAAGACCTATCGCTTCGAGCCGACGGATCTGCGCACGGTCGCCGCCGCCGCCTTGCATTCGTTCGACGTACGCTTGCGCCACGATGGGTTCACGGTGCACGTCGACTCCCCGCCCGAGCTGCCGCTCGTCGAGGCCGATCCGGAAGCGTTGGGCCAGGCGCTCGCGAACCTGCTCGACAACGCGATCAAGTACTCGGAAGATACCCGGGAGCTGCGCGTGCGGCTCGGCTCGTCCGAGGGTGAAGTGACCGTCGCAGTCACCGACCAGGGAATCGGTATCGCGCGCGCCGACCACGCCAAGATCTTCGAGCGCTTTCACCGTGTCGGCACCGGCCTGGTGCACGACGTCAAGGGCAGCGGCCTCGGACTCGGGATCGTGGCGCATATCATCGCAGCGCACCGGGGGCGCGTCACCGTGGACAGCGAACCGGGGCGCGGCAGTACGTTCACGATTCGCCTGCCGGCCGCCGGTAGGCCGCTCCCCGAGACCGCATAGGAGGCGCGAATGGCGACCGTGCTCGTGATCGAGGACGACGACGCGATGGCGCGGGCGCTGCGCGACGGATTCGAGTACGAAGGCTACCGGGTGACGGTGGCGCGCGACGGCGCGGCGGGATTGCAGGCCGCCGTCGAATCGGCGCCCGACCTCATCGTGCTCGATGTCATGCTGCCGAAGTTGAGCGGGCTCGATGTGTGCAAGCAGATCCGTGCCGGCGGCAGCCGCGTGCCCATCATCATGCTGACCGCCCGCGGCCAGGAGATCGATAAAGTACTGGGCCTGAAACTGGGCGCCGACGACTACGTCACCAAGCCGTTCGGGTTTCTCGAACTGGCGGCGCGGGTCGAAGCACTCTTGCGGCGCGCCCAAGGCAAGTCCGCCGGCATCGACTACTATGGTTTCGGCGACGTTGCGGTCGACTTCAAGAAGCACGAAGTGCACAAGACGGGTGCACTCATCGAAATTTCGCCGCGTGAACTGCGGCTCTTGCGTTACTTCATCGAACACCGTGGCGAAGTCGTGACGCGCGACGAACTCCTGGATGCAGTCTGGGACTACGACAGCCCGCCCTTGACGCGCACCGTCGACATGCACGTCGCGAAATTGCGCCGCAAGCTGGAGGACTCGACGGACGAGCCGCGCTGGATCGTGACGGTGCATCGCGTCGGGTACAAGTTCACGGGATAGCGGTCAGCGGGCCCGCGGCTTGGCGCTCGTAGGGAGGCCGAGTTCCCGCCGGTGCGGACCTGGCAGGACCTCCTCCAGGAGCTCGACGCCAAGACCCCGGAGTGGATCCGTAAGCGGCGGATTGGCGGAACGGCGCGAAGGCCCGTGACAGGGTGCTCGGGGCCATCCCGAGCGACCGCCTGCTGTGAATGCAGGCCCGCGATTCTTGACTTCGGTCGTTCGGGCGACTATGGTCAAGGGGCTTCAACATGATGTTTCGTCCCTCTGGCCCCAACCTGGCAGAGGACCCTACGCCGGCACGGCCCACGGTCTCGTGCCCGGCGGGTCTGAATACTTCTGAAGGGACTCTTCATGCGCTTCGCCATTCGTCGCTCACTCAGACATGAGATCGCTGTTTTCGTCCTCGGTATCGTCGCATTTGCGACGATCGCGGCGGCGGCCGCGTATCCACCGTCGGGCGTCAACGCGACCGGCACGCGTCGTGTCATCGACCCGCCGCACACGGCGGCGTTGCTGTTCACGAACACCCACGCCTACGGCAATATCACGATCAAGGTCGAGGTCTTCGACAACTACCTTGGCGACTTCACGAAGTATCACTGGGTATACACGGTCACGAACCACACGTTCGAACCAAATCCGGGTTTCTCGAATGGGTTCTCCGGGTTCGAACTGACGCTGCCGATCTCGGTGCCCGACATCGGTAACATCGCGGCGCCGGATGGCATCGGGCCGTGGATCATCAATGGGTTCTCGGGCCTGCCGGTGGAGTGGGATCTGCGCAACACCGACGGTGCCCCAGTGGGCGGCGGTACGCTGATCGGGCAGACCGAAGTCTACAGCTACACGACGCTGCCTCGGCTCGTGACGCTCAGCACCGGCTGGTTCCACACCTGGGAGGGGGACATCCAGACCAACGTCATCAACTATCCTCCCGCGGACGGCCCCGAGGTTCCGGACGTGCTCGCGCCGCCGAATCAGGAGCTGTGCTGCTACCAGGACGCGGCTGGGGCGTACATCTGCCAGGTTCTTCCCGCGGGCCAGTGCACGGCGATCGGTGGCCATGTGGTCCCGAGCTGCGTCCAGTGTCCGCCCGTTGTCGGGGTCGAGCCACGCACCTGGACGGGTGTGAAGGATCTCTTCAAGTGATCGACGCGCATTGCGCCGCGAACGGGACGGGGCCGACCCCGTCCCGTTTTCGATTCAGGCGCACACTCTGTTCCAGCCGTTGGTCGACCCTCTGCCTCTTTCTCGCCATCACAATCGGCACCGGCGTGGCTCGGACGCAAGCGAACGAAACACCGCAATCGTGGGTGCGTTTCGAGCTCGACGTCCCGCTCGCGCTCCTGAACGAGGTCCTCGAGCACCGGCTGCCACGCGATGGCGGTGGGACGCGGCACGTCACGCTGGCCGAGGGCTTTGACCTCGAAATCGGCGGCGAACGCGATCCGTTCAGGCTTGCAGGCCGGCGTGATTCGCTCGTCGTGCGCACGCGGTTGCGCCACTGGCTCGACGTGCAGGGCAAAGGACTGCAGCGGGTCGGTTGCGGCAGCGTAGGTGCGCCATTGACGGCCGAACTCGCCTGCACGGCGCGTTTCGGCTGGAACGACGCATGGGGCCTGGAAGCCATCGCTTCCGCCCAGGGGATGGTTTTCGCGCGGCGCTGCAAACCCGATCCGCCACGAATCAATTTGACCAAACGCGCCGGACCCGTACTGGAAGAGATGTTCCTCGACCCGGTCGTTGTCGCCGCGACCGACGTCGCAGCGTCGGTGCAGTCGCGGGAATTCATCGCCGCGGTGTGGGATGCGCTGGCCGGTGGTGCGCTCTTAGCGGATGGTTGGCTCGACTTCGCGCCCGAGGCGGTGTTCGTGGACCCGGTCAGCTTCTCCGGCAGCGCGGTCGCGATTCGCGGCGCCATCCAAGTGCGACCCGAGCTTCGCGCCGGGCCTGCGAAGGGGACCGCAACCTCGTTTCCGGCCGGGACACCGACGCGGGTTCGACTGTCGGGACGCGATCTCGGCGTTGCCGTACAAATCGAGGCCGGTCTTGCCAACGCGCGCGACCGCCTGCACGCCGCCGTAGACAGCGCTCTCGCGATCGGGACTCAGCTCGAGAAGGTGACGCTGCGTGCCAGCGAGCAGGCGCTCGAAATCGGCATCGACCTCGCAGGCGACCTCGCCGGCAGCTTCGCCATGACCGCGGCACTCGCGTACGAAGACCTTCCACCGGCTCTAGTGGCGTGGAATCTGGCTTGGACCGAAACGACGCGGACGGCCATCGCGCGACTCGAACCGGCGCAGCAAGAGCGTCTCGCCGCACTCTTGACGATCGTCGGTCGTGCCGCTCGGATCGACTTCGAAGAGCCCGTCGCGCGTGCGAACCGCGATCTCGGCGCCAACCTCCGGCGCCGCCTCGGGGACGGATTGGTGCTCGACGGTGCGCTGCACGCGCGCCGCCTGCTCGCCATTCAGGGCACTGGCGACCACGTGTCCGTCAGGCTCGTGTTCAGTGGCCCCGCTGTGATTCGTCCGTTCGCTGCGAAGCCTTGAGCGCGCGCCACAGGGCAGGGCGCTACCGCCGCAGCACGCTCTTGCCGCGCTGGCGCACGGTCTCGAATGTCACGTCGTAGATGTAAATGCCGGAACTCACGAGCCGGCCTTCTTCGTCGCGGCCGTCCCACGCAATGCGCCCGCCGCTTTCCGTCGTGTTCATCAGGAGCCGGCGCAGGCACCACTTCCGTGCCAGACGCCGGCGCGGGCGCCTTTGCCATCCAGTTTGATCGTCAATGGCTCGGCGAGGGCAACATGACGAATCAGCGCGGTCTCCTCGTGGGGAGCCTGCCGTTCGAGCCAGTCCCAGTTGATCCCAGGCGTCTCGTGATGCTGAATGGCCAAGTAGCCGACCCCGGTGCTCATCACGTTGTGGAAGAAATGCGAGCCCTGGCTCGGGTCGAGCACGAGCTCGGGTAGAGACGCTTCGACGATCACTTTGGCCCCGGAGATCGCACTCCACCGCACGGGCACGCCGAGCCAGGGATCCGAAGTTCCCCAGCGGCCGAATCCGATCAGCAGGTACGGTCTCTTGCGTTCCTGCAGGCGGCGATCGAGATCCTCCAGCTCCGCGCCGATTTGCCGCGTATTCTTGGCCTCGAACTCGGCACGCCGCACGTAAACGATATCTTGGATCCCATCGAACGAGCCATTGCCCATGATGTGATTGGCGGCGAGGACGAGGTCGGGGCGATCGAACTCGTGGTCCTGAAGATCGACGGTCTCGTGCGACACGAACATCGGACGGACCTGGAGGAACCCGAGGCGTGCGCGCTCCGCGCCGGGCTGCATCTCCATCGCGAATTCGATTTCGACGTCCGTACCGGCGGCGCGCTCGCAGATCGCGAGCAACTCACGGATCACATCGTTCAGCGGCAGCAAGTTCATCTGCAAAAGTGGCGCGAAGTTCAGGATGCGCGGTCCGGCGCGCCCCGTGCCGGGCACGACGCGGTCGGAAGAGGGCACGTACGTCGAGGCCACCAGCTTCAGCGCGCCGTCCCGCTCCGCCTCGGCCAGGTCGAGGTGGGCCATGTGCTCGGTTTCCGAGGCGACGTCTTCGACGGTCGGCGGCAACAGGTTCACGGCCCAGAATGCGAGCTGGCTGTTCTTCATGAGATCCCCGACGGATCCGAACGGTGGTGGCGCCTTCGGGCGCGCCGGGGAATAGGTCCAACACACCCCGCCATCGACGATCGTCTTGCCCAGTCCTAGGGCGAGGCTCACGACGCCTTCTTCGCTCCGCGTGCCGGCACTGGGGTAGAAGTTATGCGAGCGCGCCACCCCGGACACTTGCGGGTAGAAGCGGCTGCCACTCGTCGAACCGACGATTTCTTGAATGACGACCGCCATCTTTTCGGCCGCGAGTTCTTTACCGACGGCGCGCAGGTAGTCGCGCGCCTGCTTGAAGCGCGTCGACGCGTACACGAAGCGGACTGCCTCGACGATCTTGCGCAGCCGCAGTGCAGCGTCGGGCTGATTGTTCGGCACCATCTTGGTCTCGTACACGCCCGCCAGAGGATGGAAGATGGCGTCTTCCAGCAGGCTCGAGGAGCGAACCGCGAGCGGCACCCGGACCTCGTGGACCAGGGAGGTGAGGAAGGCCACCGCGCCGGCCGGCAGCGGGGCATCCTGAAACGCGAGGGCGATCTCGAGGTCGGTGAGCTGGTCGAAGTTGAGGTCGCGGAGTGCGGCCTGCGTCATGAAGGCGTCGAAGACGCTGGTCGTCAGCACTGCGAACGGGGGAACCGTGACTTCGATCTCGGGCAGACGGGCCGGGTCGTACTCGGCTTCGAGCATCGTGGAAAAGAACACGAGCCCCTGTGCCTTGCCGCCAATCTCCCCGTTCCCCAGGCGCAACGTCCCGGAGTCGAATGCGCTGCGGCTGAAGCCGCCTTGGCTCTCCGTCGCGCCGCTCATCGAGATCCGCCTCCGAAGTCGAACCAACTGCGTAAGTGCGGAAGATTATCAGCTGACGGAGGCCCGCTCTACCCTCTTGCCGCGGCCCGATCTCAGTGGCAGTGCTTTGCGGTAGGATCCCAGTTGCACTGCGTACCGGGCCCCGGGGTCGCGCTCGATTGGAAGGAGATCGCTTGGAGATTCAGGTTCGCGAGGCGGGCCCCGTTACGGTGCTCGACCTCGCCGGCAAGCTCACGGGGTTCCAGGGCGATGAAACATTGCTGGGTACCGTCGACCGGCTCCTGGCCGGCGGAACCAGCCGAATTCTGATCAACCTCGATCAGGTTCCCTACATGGATTCGGCGGGGATCGGCGCGCTCGTAACGAGTTACAAGCATGCCGTGGAAGGTGGCGCGACCCTCAAGCTCCTGAATCCCCAGAAACGCATCTTCGACCTGCTCCACATCGTCAAGCTCGACGGGATCTTCGAGTGTTTCAACGAAGAACAGCAGGCCATCGCATCCTTTGCGGCCGGGCAGGGTCCCTGAGGCCAGCACCTCTCTTCTCAGGATTGTGGTACCGGAGTGCCGGCCTCGGGATGCGTGCCGCAAGGCACCGCGTCGAGTGCGACCGCGGCGGCTTGGATCGTGGCGGCGATGCGCACCGCGTCGTGCACGTGCTCTTCGGTCAAGCCGCCCTCGAGGACGGCTTTTTCGTGGGCTCGCACACAGGACTCACAGCCGTTGATGGCGCTGACGGCGAGTGCGAACAACTCGAAGTCGGCGCGATTCGTCGCCGGTTGTGCCAGGCGGTTCATCCGCAGACGGGCCGGACGCGTGCTGTAGGTCTCCTTGCCGACGAAATGCCGGAACCGGTAGTACACGTTGTTCATGCCCATGAGAACGGCCGCGGCCGTGGCATCTTCGACGACCGCCGGATCGGTCGCGGCGGTTGCCGCTTCCAACACCGCACTCGAGAGACGCGGTTGGCGCGCGGCGAGCGCTGAGGCGAGTGCGACGCCCCAGCGCTGCGCCACCGACAACGACGTGGTCCGAAGTACGCTGTCCAAGTTGAGACGAATATCCTTCGCCACATCCGGCAGTCCGTCGCGGAGCGCGTCGAGGTTGCTCATCTTCACGCCACCGCCAACGTCGGATCGCCCTTTTTCCAGTCGCAGGGACAGAGTTCATCCGTCTGCAACGCATCGACGACGCGCAACACCTCGTCGACATTGCGGCCGACGGAGAGATCGTTGACGGACGCGAAACGAATGACGCCATCGGGATCGATGATGAAGGTGGCACGTAGCGGCACGCCCTCCGTCTTGTGAAGGATGCCGAGGGCCGTCGACAGCTCGCGCTTGGTGTCGGCCAGCATCGGATACGGCAGATCCTTCAAATCGGGATGCTGCTTGCGCCACGCCAGGTGCACGAACTGGGTGTCGGTGCTGAGGCCGAGGAGTTGCACGTCGCGGTCTTGGAATTCACGATTGCGTCTGCCGAACGCGGCGATTTCGGTCGGGCAAACGAAAGTGAAGTCCATCGGCCACGCGAACAGCACGAGCCATTTGCCGGTGTACGTGCCGGCGTGGATTTCCTGGAATTCATGGCCGGGTTCGAGCCCGACGGCGGCTTGCAGACGAAAAGCGGGGATGCGGTCTCCGACGGTCAACATGTTCGGTCCTCCTAGATTTCGACTAAAATTAGACTCTATCTATCGAACGGTCAAAAAAAGGGGCGACGGGTTCAGTGTGGCTTCGGCTTCTGCTTGCCGTGCAGAACCACCTGGTATTTCCGCACCTCGAAACGACGCAGGCCTTCGACCTTTCGCACCTCGAGGGCATCCCACGGCACGTCGTGGATCTCGCCGGTTTCCTCGTCCACGAAGTGGTGGTGCGCGGCGACGTTCGGATCGAACACGACCTTGCCCTCCGCGAGCACGAGCTCGCACAGCAACCCCTTCTCGACAAAGAGGTTGAGCGTGTTGTACACGGTCGCCCGCGACAGCATCGGGAAGCCCTGTTTGACCCGCGCCCACACTTGGTCGGCCGAGGGGTGCTCGTCGGTGCGCAGGACGTACTCCGCGACCGCGACGCGTTGCGCCGAGGGCTGGATGCCGTGACCGCGAAGCTCATGGACTGCGTCGAATTTCATGTCCATAGACTAAGTCTAAACCTCGAATAAGTCAAGTCCGCTGAGTCCCCGGCTCCGCCGCCGTCCCGGCTCGGGCTCTTATACGTACGAACGTCTACCGACGGGAAACCGCACGGCAGATCCGGGAATTTCACCGCCACGACGCCCGGAACCAGCCGCGCGCCACCCGGAAAAGGCCCAGCCCCGCGAGATAGCCGGCAAGCGCGAACCCAAGAAGTGCTCCAGCGTGCCGCCAGCCGATCGGGAAGTCGAGTCCGTTCCAGACCGTCAGCGAGCCACCCAGCACCAGCAGTCCCAAGCACAGGCTCGTGGTGGCGCCGATCAAGAGAACGTGCAGTAGCACTGTGGTGGCGGCAAAGCCGAACTGTCGCAAAGCCATCCTCCGGTGCGCTGCGGGGACCGCGAGTCCCACGGGTTGTGTCTCGGCCGCAGCGGAGGGCCGGGACTCCGGCAGCCTATCGAAAGCGCCTTGCTGCCGCGATCTCTTTCGACGCCGGCGCGGTTCGAGAGTGTCACTCAACGGGACCTGCTCATTTGAATGCTGGGCTTAAGACGGCGCCCCTGGATCCGCCCGCCGGATTGACGGCTGCCGCCAGGCTCGGGCACACTGCCGCGCATGTCTGAAGACCCACGCTATCACGTTCGCGTCGAACCCGGCCAAGTGGGCCGCTATGTCTTGATGCCCGGCGACCGCGACCGGGTGGCGCGGATCGCGCAGCATCTGGACGGCGCGCGGCTCGTGGCCGAAAACCGCGAGTACCGCACCATGACCGGCACGCTCGAAGGCCAGCCGGTGTCGGTTGTCTCGTCGGGCATGGGCGCACCCTGCATCACCATCGGCCTCGAGGAACTCCGCACCGCGGGCGTCGACACGATCATTCGTATCGGCACCACGGGCGCCGTCGGGCCGGGGCCGCGGCTCGGCGATTCGATCATCGCCCTCGGCGCGGTTCGTACCGAAGCGACCTCGCGCGCCTATATCGACCTCGAGTATCCGGCGGTTGCCGACTTGGATGTCGTCAACGCGTTGCGTGAGGCGGCACGCGCGGCGCGTGCCCCGCACCACGTCGGTATTGTCGAGTCGAGCGATGCCTACTATGCGGGTGCCTGGCTTGGGGCGCAAAGCGAACCACGCGCCGAACGGATGCGTCATGCAGGCCTGCTCGCAATCGAGATGGAGGCTTCGGCGTTGTTCGTGGTCGGGCGTTTGCACGGTCTGCGAACCGGCTGTGTCTTGGCACTCCGCGAAGAAATGAACGCGGCCGGAGAACGCAAGCAAGCGGGCCCCGAGTTCGAAGCCGGGCTCGATCGCACCATCGCGATTGCCGTCGACGCGGTGCGGCGTCTCATTCGACTCGATACCGCCCCACGCTGAGCGGCGTAGCCCCGTTGCATTCTTGTCTTTTGCCATGTATCCGCGCGCCGCGCCTTCCCTGGTGCTGATCTTGCACACCAATCATTCCGTGCAGGCTGCAGTGCCTCGTTTCCGGAGCGAAGACCCCATGCGTCAGGCGCGGCAGATTCTCTGGACGGGCCTTGGATTCGTGGCAGTGGCGGTTGCATCGCTGCTCTTGGGGATGCGTCTCGCCACACCGCCCGTGCCGCACACCGGCGAGCGCGTGGCGCACGATGTCGCCCTGCTCCATGATGCTCTCGATCGTTACCGGGCCGACCATGGGTGGTATCCCTGTGATCCGGAGCGTGATTACAACAGTGCAGGGAACGACGATCTCTTGCGCCGCCAGTTGACCGGATTCACGCGCGACGACGGCAAGCCTTCCATGCGCCGCGACGGGGCCTATTGCCTGGGCCCCTACCTGCGAGATTTTCCCGCTGATGCGCTGCACGGGTCCCGTGCGGTCGTCATCGACCAGGACCAGGCGCGTGCCCTGACGCGCTTCACAGCGGACGTCGCGGCCGGGAACGGCGCCGGCGGCTGGTACTACGAAGCGCGCACCGGCAACGTCACCATCAACGATGGCCGCGGCCGTGCCCGGCGTCCAGCAACCCAACGGGCTGGATTCTAAGCCGCGCGTCATTCGACGCTGCGAAGGCCGCGACGCTCGCAGGCTGGCGCGTGGCGGATCACACTGTTATCTTGCGGCGTTCGAGCCCCTCGCCCAAGCCTCGCCGCTGGAGTCGCATGCGGATCGCCGCCTTTGTCGTGGCCGGCCTCGCCGTTCTTGCCGCCTTGCCGGCGGAAGGGCGGCGCTTGTCGCGCAACTACCTGGCGTTCGCGGCCGGTGCCGACATTCTGACCGGCGATGTCTCGGGTGACGTGATCGATTCGCGCGGCAACGCGGCCGGCGAAATCGGCGTCGGTCACCAGTTCAACGACCACTGGTTGGTGGAGTTCACCTACGGGTTCTTGGGACGCTACGAGGAGAACCAGGCCTACCGGCCGCTGCCATCGAGCGTACAGCTGCCGCCCGATATCGAAACCGCCTACCGCGTCAGCGCCAATCCACTTTTCCTCCGCGCCCGCTGGACGCGGAGCGGCATCCGTGAAGAATACTTCAAGCCCGAGTTGAGTTTTGGTGTGGGCTACATCCAGGTAACGCGCCTCTTGCGCAATTACCCCAGCTTCCCGCCCTTCGACACGAGCCAGCTCCTGCCGGCAGTCGAACTCGGTGCCGCGGCGCTGTTCGTTTTCAGCCGCAACTTCATGGGCTACGTGGGCGGGCGTTTCACGGTGACCGAACGCCGTGGCATCGTCGATCGCACCAATTCCTTCGACCGCGTCGGCCTGCTGTTCGGGTTCCGAACCTTTCTCCCAAGCCCGCGCGATGCGGCCGAGCCCGATTGATCGAGCCTGCCCCCCCTTTCAGCATGGCGTGACCCCCGGGTACTCTCCCGAGGTCCATTCAAGACACAAGGGGACTCGCGCATGGCTCAGCCGAACGCCACAGCGTCGAACGGTTCGGAACGCCCCGACCACTCGGGGGACTTCCGCGTCCGCCGCGTTGCCAATTGGTTGCCGCTCGGGCTCACGTACGCGACGTATTACATGGGCCGCTACAACTTCAATGTCGTCAAAGGCGACATGGGCAAGATGTTCGATCTGGACAAAGCCCAGATGGGAATCATCGCCACGGCTGGTTTTTGGACCTACGCTCTCAGCGTCATCTTCAACGGCCCACTCGCGGATCGCTTTGGCGGCCGGCGTTCGATCTTGATCGGCGCGGTGGGGGCGTCCGTCCTGAACCTCACCATCGGACTTCTCTTCCTGAACGGCTGGATGACCAAGGTTCTGATCGGCATGTCGCTTCTGTACTCGGTCAATATGTACTTCCAGAGCTTTGGCGCGCTGTCGGTCGTGAAGGTGAACTCGGCGTGGTTCCATGTGAAGGAGCGCGGCGTGTTCGGCGGCGTCTTCGGGTCGATGATTTCGGCGGGCTATTTTCTGGCGATTTCGATCGGCGGCTGGATTCTGGCGCGCTTTGCTTGGTACTGGGTGTTCTTGGTGCCGGCCGGCGCGCTCGCCATCATGGCGACGGTGGATTATTTCTTGGTGCGCGACCGGCCGAGCCATGCCGGACACACCGACTTCGATACCGGGGATGCTTCGAGCGGCGACGAGTCGCCGGTCGATCTGTCCTACCTCGCGAAGCGCGTCTTCACAAACCCGATTCTGGTGACGATCGCAGCGGCGGAGTTCTGCACCGGCTTCGTCCGCCAAGGACTGTTGCTCTACTTCACGGAGTTCTTGAGCGAAGTGCATGGCGTCCACAAGGGCACGGCACTCTTCGTGTGGGCGGGGACCGGCATCACGATCGGTGGGATCGTCGGTGGACTCGTGTGCGGCATCCTTTCCGACAAGGTGTTCCAGTCGCGCCGGGCGCCCGTGGCCTTCATCTTCTACCTTGGACAGTTCGTGGCCCTCGGCCTGTTGGGATTCGCGCCGGGACCGATTCCGGCCGCCATTCTCATTGGCGTTTCGTGCATGTTCATTTTTGGCGTGCACGGCATGTTGTCGGGGACGGCGTCGATGGACTTCGGCGGCCGCAAGGCGGCGGCGTCTGCGGCCGGCATGTTGGACGGCATTCAGTACGTCGCGAGCGGTCTGACGGGATTCGGCTTGGGCTGGATCCTGAAGACCTACGGATGGGATGGCACGCCCCTCACCGAAGGCTACCACCCGCATGATGCACGCATCTGGGTGTTCAGCATCATGCCGTTTTCGCTCCTCGGCGCGCTCATCATGACGCGCATTTGGAACGCCAAGCCGGCGCGCCGCGCCAGCCACTGAGGCACCGGCACTGATCATTCGAGGCAGGCTGCGGATGACCGCCCGCGCGCTGCTAGAGCGGAGCCTCGCGGGCCGCATTAGAGGCGGGTCGACAGGCGTTCCAAGGCGCGGACGAGATCGGGCCGTGTCGTCAGCACGGGCGCCATCTGGTCCTTTGGCGATTTTCGTAAGCGCTCGAGCACGGTGCGAATCGTGAAGGCACCGATCTCGAGCTTGGGCCCGACCTCGCGCCATTCGAGCGGCGTCGAGACCGGCGCGCCGGGCAGCGGGCGGACGCAAAAGGGCGCGGCCAACAACTGCCCGTGACGATTTTGCAGCCAGTCGAGATACACCTTGCCGCCGCGCGCCGAGATCGTGCGCGCGATGGTCGAGATGTCACGATGGCGCTCGTGGATCACCCGCACCACCAAATGCGCCAGTTGCCGCGATTGCTCGTACGTGCAGAGCCCGCCAAGTGGCAAGAGCACATGGAGTCCTGTCGATCCGCTGGTCTTGACGAAGGCCGGCAGCTCGATCTCGTCGCACAGCTCACCGATGGCGAGCGCTAGGCGCACGACGTGCGCGAACGGCGCCCCCTTGGGATCGAGGTCGAGAATGCACCAGTCCGGTTTTTGAATCGTCGCCACCCGGCTCGACCACACGTGCAGCGGAATCGCACCCATGTTGGCGATATAGAGGAGCATGTCCGTATCGTCGCAGACGAAATAGTCGATTTCTTTTTCCGCGTGCTCGCTCCAGACCCGCACGGTGCGGATCCACTTGGGCACGTAGTCGGGAGCATTCTTCTGGTAGAAGCTCTTGCCCTCGATGCCGTCGGGGAAGCGGGTCACGACCAGCGGCCGGTCGCGCAAATAGGGCAAGAGCCAGGGTGCAACGGCGCGGTAGTACTCGATGAGGTCGCCCTTGGTATAGCGCTCGGCGGGCCAAAAGATTTTTTCCAGCCGTGAGAGACGCAGGACCCGCTCCGGCGGTACCGGCGAATCACTGGCGAACTCGGGCACGTCGTCGTCGGAGGCGGTACCGGCGGAGCTTTCCGCCACGCCGCCGGCGCCGGCTGGGTTCGTGTCGGACGACGGACGGGGCACGGGATGCGTGCACTCGTCCGGGCGCTTGTCCTCACGCAGGCGTACGAACACCGGGTGCCGCAGGTGGCCGTCGTCGGTGAACACCTTGTAGCGCACTTCGGCGACCCACTCGGGTTCGACCCAGAAGTTGCCGGGGGAAGTCGGCATGTCGCCCGTACAGAGTGGTTTCGGGCGGCGGTGCGCGTCGAGTGCGGTGCGCAACTCGGCCAGTTGCGAGTCCGTGAAACCGGTGCCGACGCTGCCGCAATAGACCAGCGCACCACCGTCATACGCCGCCAGGTGCAGCGCGCCCAGTCCGGTGCGGGCACCCTGTGGCGCCGTGAAGCCGACGACGACGAAATCGCCGCTTCGATCCGCGACCATCTTGAGCCAGTTGCCCGAACGCCGCGAAACGTAGGTCGAGTTCGCCTTCTTGGCGAGCACGCCCTCCAAGCCCATGCGGCTCACTTGCGCGAACATTTCCTCGCCGCGCTCTTCGACGTGATCGGAGTAACGGAGTGGTCCAGAGCGCGGCAGGAGTTCGCGCAAGAGCGCCTTGCGTTCGACGAGCGGCACGTCGCGCAAGTCGAAGCCCT
Organism: bacterium; assembly: GCA_031362565.1. GTDB lineage: Bacteria > Krumholzibacteriota > Krumholzibacteriia > JANLSU01. Next base: position 28,051 of record JANLSU010000001.1, read on the forward strand.
CGAACGCGAGCAGGTCGAACACGAAGAGCGTCGCCGGCAGTTCGACGGTGGCGCGTTCGATATCGGCCTGGCGCCGCAGCCGGCCGCGCTTCTGTAAGCGGTGAAAATCGGGCCGGCCGCTGTCGTCCAGCACCACGACCTCGCCATCCAGAACCAGCCCCGCGTAGGGCATAGCGCGCACCGCGGTCGCGAGATCGGGGAAGAGATCGGTGGCGTCGAGGCCGCTGCGATAGAGCAGTTTCACCGCGCCGTTCGCGTCGCGCGACGCGATCAGCCGGTAGCCGTCGTACTTGAGTTCGAAGATCCAGTCGGGCGACGAGAAGGGTGCGTCGGCCGTTTCGGCCAGCATCGGTTTCGTCTTGCCCGGATCGACGGCGTGGCGCGGTGCACCGAGGGCGGCGCAGCGGGCACGCAGCGTCGCAGTGCGATCCGAGCCGTCGCGCAGTTCCTCCAGCGTCAAACCGGAAAGAATGGAACGCTCATCGAAGGGTTTCGTGCCTTCGGGCGCCGCATACGAGTCGGCCTTCTTGATCAGCAACCAATCCTTATCGCTGTTCTTGAGGCGAATCAGCGTCCAAACGCCGCGCATCTTGTAACCGCGGAGTTCGAAATGCAGTTTGCCGGTCGCGAGTCCCTCGTCCGGGTCGTCGTACGGCACCCACACACCGCGGTCCCAAACGATGACCGCACCAGCGCCGTAGTTGCCCTTTGGAATCAGGCCTTCGAAGTCGGCGTACTCGACCGGATGATCTTCGACTTTTACCGCCAGGCGTTTTTCTTTCGGATCGACGGACGGACCTTGGGGAACGGCCCACGACCAGAGCGTGCCGCCCCACTCGATGCGAAAATCGTGATGCAAGCGAGTCGCAGCGTGTTTCTGCACGACGAAGAGGCGCGGCCGCGTGCGACCGCGCGCCCCGAACGGTTCCGGTGTGCTCTCGACAGAGCGTTTGGCGCGGTACTTCTCCAGACGTTCGGTGGCGGGTTCGGGCATTGATGTCGGCGCCGGTGCCGGTGTCGTTGGCGTTGCCGGCTTCGCCTTCGCCTTGTGTGCTGGCGTGCGTGCCGCGCCGCGCGCGGTTCCCGACGTCTTCGTGGGTTTTTTCGCCGCCATCGTGCGGAATCCTGTCGCCAAACATGGAGCGCGCGCCGGCAGAAAACCGTGGCCGGCGCCGCGCCGTACCATGATACAATGGGACCATGGCAGCACGGTCCATCGCATCCGTCTACGTGTCCTTCGGGCTCGTCAACATTCCGGTTCGCGTTTACTCCGCGAACCAGACCTCCGAATCCATTTCGTTCCACTTGCTGCACAAGAAGTGCGGCACCCGGCTCAAGCAGCAATACATCTGTCCCAAGGACCGGGACATCGTCGACCGCGAGGACATGGTCAAGGGCTACGAGTGGGCGAAAGACCAGTACGTGCTCTTCTCACCCGAAGAGCTGAAGGCGGTCGAGGAGGCTTCCACCAAGTCGATCGCGATTCAGGAGTTCGTGCCGCAGGACAAGGTCGACGCACTCTACTTCGAAAAGGCGTACTACCTGGGACCCGACAAGGGTGGCGAACGCGCCTACAAGCTTTTGGGTGAGGCGATGAAGAAGAGCGGCCTGGTCGGCGTCGCGCAGTACGCGGCGCGCGGCAAGGCGTACATCGTGCTGCTCAGACCGCTCGGCCCCGGCCTCGTCATGCAGCAACTGCGCTATTCCGACGAAGTGCGGCCGATGAACGACGTGCCGCTGCCGGAAAAAGTCGACGTCAAGGACGCCGAGCTCAAGCTGGCACTGCAGCTCATCGAGCAATCGGTGTCGAAGACCTTCGACCCCGACAAGTACAAGGACTCGGTGCGGGTGCGCGTGCTGGAGAATATTCAGAAGAAGGTCGAAGGCCAGGAATTCACCATGGCCCCCGAGGAAACCCCGAAGGCCCAAGTCATCGACCTCATGGAAGCCCTCAAGGCGAGCCTCGGCATGGGCGGCACGTCGGGTGCAAGCGCCGAGGCCAGCGAGCGCAAACCTGCGAAGCCGTCACCGCGCAAGGCGGAAGCGAAGGCGGCGCCGGTGGCGAAGAAGAAGGCCCGGTAGCAGCCGCGGCCTTACCCGGCACGGCGCACCTCGATCATCAAACCGCCTGGAAAGACTTCCAACGCCGCCGCCGGTTGTGGTATTCCGGAAGCATGGAACTCGCCTCCGATAAACCCCACGGCGAACACGGTGCCCCGGCGCGTGGCTACACGGCGTCGGAGGCGGCACGTTTGCTCGAAATCAGCGTCGGTGAAATTCATTCGTGGGTGCGCTCGGACGTCGTTGCACCGGGCCGTGGGCCGCGCAATGAGTACCGCTTCTCGTTCCAAGACCTTGTCGTGTTGCGCGCGGCGCGCTCGCTGGCCTCGGAGCTACCGGCACGGCGCGTCAAGCGCGCGTTGCGGCGCTTGCGCGCCCAACTGCCGCACGGCCGCGGGTTGGCGGGAGTGCGGCTCGCGGTAGAGGGTGAAGAGATCGTCGTTCGCGACGGTCAAGTGGCCTGGGAGCCGGAGTCGGGACAGGCGGTGCTCGACTTTGGCGCGCCCCGGCTCGTGCCGGGCGTCGCGGTGCTGCCAGCGCGTGGGGCCGCAGCGTCTCCGGGCGGGCGCACCGAAATCGACGCCGAAAGCTGGTTCGACCTCGGTTGCGAACTCGAATCCGAAAACACCGGGCAGGCTCGCGATGCCTACCGGCGCGCCTTGGAGCTCGACCCGGAACACTTCGATGCACGCATCAACCTGGGCCGTCTCCTGCACGAATCCGGCGAATTCAGCGCCGCCGAGGCGAACTACCGGCTCGCGCTTCGCACTCGTCCCGGGGATGCGACCGCGTCGTTCAATCTGGGAGTGGCGCTCGAAGATCAGCGGCGGCCCGCCGAGGCGTTGCAGGCCTACGAACAGGCGATTGCGACGGACCCGCGCTACGCCGACGCACACTATAATCTGTCGCAACTCTACGAACGGCTCGGCCGCCCCACCGAGGCGCTGCGACACCTGCAGACCTACCGCGCCCTGATCGAAGACCACGGCGTCTGAAACGCATCAATCTATGATTCGCGCGTCGCCAAGGCCCGCGCCGCCCGGCGCAGGTCCGAGAGCGCCATCGCCATGCGGTCGCCGTGGGTGCGGAAAGACAGGACGCAGATCCGCAGCACGAACTTGCCGCCCAGGGTCGTGCTCGACAAGTGCACGCGTTGCATGTCGTTGACGCGCTGCAACAACTGAGCGTTGAACTCGTTCACGTCGCCGCGCTCGGGCACGTAGCGGAACGCGACGACCGACAACTGCGGTTCGTCGATCAACTCGAAGCCGGGTTCGGCGCGCAGTTCGTCGGCCGCCCAGCGTGCCAACTCGAGCTTTTCGCGCAGGTTGTCGCGGAACGCCTCGACACCGAACATCTGCAACGGCAGCCACAAGCGCATCCCACGAAAATCACGTGACAGCTCCGGCGAGACGTTGGCGAAACTGACTGCATCGGCGGGTTCCTCGAGATCCTGCAGGTAGTCCGCATGGAACGTGTGGGCGCGCCGCAGCGCGTCCGGGTCACGCACCAAGAGACAGCCCGTTCCATACGGCAGGAAGAGACCCTTGTGGGGATCGAGCACCAGAGAATCGGCGTGTTCGAGCCCCGGCAGAAGCGCCTCGCCGCCGGGCGCCAAGCGGAAGAAGCCGCCATACGCCGCATCGACGTGCAGCCAGAGATCATTGAGCCGGCACACATCGGCGATGGCGGGAATCGGATCGATAGCGCCGGTATTTGTCGTTCCGGCATTGCCGACCACCAAAAACGGTTTCAGATGGCGCGCCCGGTCGACCGCGATCGCGTCCTCGAGTGCCTCGACCCGCAACCGGTAACGCTTGTCCACCGGCAGCGGTCGCAGGTTGCGTTCTGAAAAGCCGGCCAGGATCGCCGCCTTGTGAATGGAATGGTGCGACTCCTCGGAGAAATACAACACCGCATCACGGAAATCGTCCCCGAGCCGCGTCCGCCGCGCCGTCACCAGCGCGATCAAGTTCGACATCGACCCGCCGCTCGTCAGAATACCGCCGGCGCCGGCCGGGTAGCCCACGAGTTCGCGCAGCCAATCGATAGCGGTGACTTCCATTTGCACGAGCGCCGGTGCCGCGTGCCATACGCCGACGTAGCGGTTGACGGCGGCGGCAAGATAGTCACCGAGTGCCGCCGGATAGAGCCCACCACCTGGGATGTAGGCGAGATACCCCGGGCTCGCGGTGTTGCGTGACTTGGGCACGGCAGTGGCGAAACGCTCGAGCAATGCGGCAATCGGGTGCGCGGTCGCGGGCGGAGGTTCACGAAATCGATCTGCCACGGCGCGCGCGCCATCCAGATCCCACGCCGGCTGCTCGGGCAAGGATGCGATGTGGTCGATGGCAAACCGGGTGCACGCATCGGTTGCATCGCGCATTGCCGCCGGGGTCAACTCCAAGCTCACGGCGTCTTGCGGCAGCGGGTGGTGCGGCGGCAAATCGGCGGCGTCAGTCCTCGGCATGGCGGCACTCCGGTCGCGGATCAAAGATGGAACGGCACGGCGAGCGGCTGATGATAGTGCAGGATCGCTTTGACGAGGAAGGCGTCCACGACCAGGTGCACGAACAGCACGTAGACGAGCGCGCGGGTGCGCTCGTAGACGGCGCCTTGGATGAGCGCAAAAAGAAAGATGAGCACCGGCCCAATGCCGATGAACGCCATGTCGGTCAGGACACTCGTGTACACGACGGCCTGCGCCAGGTTGGCAACCCGCGGCGAGAACAGCGATCGCAACACGGCGTAGACGGTATTGATGAAGAAGAGTTCGTCCCAAATGCCGACGCTATTGATGCCGTAGAAAAGCCGCCAGATCTGCGATGCCGGGCTCGCGTGGTCGATGGGCCACTGCAGCGGCATCTCGGGTGTTGCGACGAAAAAATACCAGTGCACTATGAACCAAGCGAGCGGGATCGAAGTGAGGGCATAGAAGATCTCGGTCGCTTGCCAGTGGCGCGGCCAGAGCGTGTACTCGATGACGCCGGGATCCCACCTCCGCAAGATGAAATACGGCCCGGCCGCCACGGCCGCGAACGCGAGCCCGATGCGCAGGAAATTGGTGTTCGAGAATTCGGTGCCGATGGGTACGATCGCGAGCACCAGAACGGCACCCAAAAGGACGCCCAGCCGGAGCCGGAACACCCGCGCTGGATGCCGGAGCGTGAGCACTGCGGCGACGAGCCAAGCGGCGAGTCCCGGCACCCACCAGGCGAGCGGAATGAGGAGCGCCGCCGAGACGGCGAAGGCCGCCACCGCGACGATCGCCGGCCGGTCCCGGCTCCAGTCCAGAGCAAGCTCCGTCGGGGAACGAGACTCCAACGGGCCGCCGCCCGGTCCGTGCGCTTCACTTGCATGCGTCGATGGGGTCACGAGGCCTCGCGGGCTTCGAGCGCGGCGGCGATTTCCTCGCGCACCCATGGATCATCTTCGACCGAGGCACGATCCTGCAACGCAATCCGTGCCGCGGCAGTGCCGGTGCACCCCAATGCCCAGGCCACGTGCCCACGGACGAGGGCGGCCGGATCATCGAGCCGCGCGACCAGCGCCGGTACCACCTCCGGCGCGCCCCAATTGCCGAGCGCAATGGCGACGTTGCGAATGAACCCGTCGTACGTCGCGCGGCGCACCGGCGTCTTCTTGAAACGGCGATTCCACTCGGTCCGTGTCATGCCCATCCACTCGAGCAAACTCGGATTCAGGTGTCCCGGCTTGGGCTCGAAGCCTTCGACGCGGCTCCGCACCGCATGGCGGTTCCACGGGCAGACGTCCTGGCAATCGTCACAGCCGAAAATGCGATTGCCGATGGCTGGACGCAATGCGCGGTCGATGGGACCCCGGTGTTCGATCGTCAGGTAGGCGATGCAGCGCCGCGCATCAAGCACGTAGGGCGCGATGATTGCGCCCGTTGGACACACTTCGATGCAGCGGGTGCAGGTTCCGCACCGGTCGCGGGCGGGCGCGTCCGGTACGAGTTCCAGATCGACGGCGAGTCCGCCGAGGAAGAACCACGATCCGTCGCGCCCGGCGATCAGGTTCGTGTGCTTGCCGCGCCAGCCGATTCCGGCGGCTTCGGCGACGCCCTTTTCCTGCACCGGCGCCGTATCGGTGAACGCATGGGTGCGGCATCCGGGCACGAGCGCCTCGATTGCGGTGCGCAGCACCTCGAGCCGGGCTCGCACTTCGTGGTGATAGTCGCGTCCCCAAGCATAGCGCGAGATGGCGCCACGCGCCGGGTCGGTGGAAAGTTCATGTTCGGTGTTGTAGGCGAGCGCGACGGCGATCAGGGAGCGCGCCCAGGGCACGTATTGCACGGGATCGGCGCGCCGGCCGTCCGGATCCTCCATGTAGCGCATGGTGCCGTGCATGCCGGCTGCAAGCCACTCACCGAGCCGCTCCGCGTCGTGCGCCGGGCGTGCAACAGTGAAGCCGACGCGCTCGAAGCCCGCGGTGTGGGCTGCATCACGAATGAGATCCGTCGCAGTTCGCATGCACGGCATCGTATCAGAAGGCCGCGAGGCCTCGCGCCCAGGTGCGCCGGATTCCGGTAAGATAGAGGCGGTGATGTGGGCTCCCGTGGCCCACGCGCCGGGGAGGGATTTCGTGACGCAGGACACCATCGGCCGGGCGCTCCGGAACCTGCGCCTTTCGGTGACGGACCGCTGCAACTTGCGTTGCGCGTATTGCATGCCGGAAGCCGACTACACTTGGCTGCCTCGCGAAGATCTTCTGTCGTTCGAAGAGATCGACCGCGTCGTAAGCGTCTTTGCGTCGCTCGGAGTCGACAAGGTCCGGCTGACGGGCGGCGAGCCGCTCCTGCGGCGTGACCTGCCCGAACTCGTTCGCCTGTTGGCTGCGCGACGGGAACTGCACGACATCGCTTTGACCACGAACGGCGTGCGCCTGGCAGAACACGCCGCGGCATTGCGTGCGGCAGGTTTGCGGCGCGTTACCGTGAGCTTGGACACGCTGCAGCCCGAGCGCTTCCGGGCGCTGACGCGCCGCGACGACCTCGATCACGTGCTCGAGGGCATCGAAGCCGCCCGCACCGCGGGGTTCAGCGAAACCAAAATCGATGCCGTCGTGGTCCGGGGCACGAACGACGATGAACTCGCCGACCTGGTCGACTTCGGGCGCGAACGCAGCATCGAAGTACGGTTCATCGAGTATATGGATGTGGGCGGCGCGACGCGCTGGTCCCCGGCGAGCGTCGTGACGCGGGCGGAAATGCTCTCGACGCTCGAACGCCACTATGGCCGCGTCGAACCCGTCGCCGGACGCGGCAGTGCGCCGGCGGAGCAATTCCGGCTCGCCGACGGCACTGTTTTTGGCATCATCGCCTCCACGAGCCAGCCGTTTTGCCAGGACTGCGATCGCAGCCGCTTGACCGCCGACGGCCAATGGCTGACATGTCTCTATGCGACACAAGGATTGGATTTGCGTGGTCCGCTCCGCGCCGGAATGCCGTTCGCGGAGTTGCACGCCATGCTCGATCGAGCCTGGCAGAATCGCACCGACCGTGGCGCCGAGGAACGCCTTGCGTCCCGCGAACGCGGGGCGTTCATCGCGGTGGATCGGTTGCGCCGCGAGCCGCACCTCGAGATGCACACTCGCGGTGGTTGATCGTCCGGCATGGCACCGCCGGGGAAAGATGCGGCCGCGCCCGATGGGGAGCGGGGGATGTCATGCTCGGAACGCGACCGCAATCCAGGTGAAATCTGTGACTCGCGGTTGCCCGTGCGCTGGTCCGGAAGACCTTCGGCCGACCAACACGGGTCGGGCTTGGGCCAAGACGACGCTGCTACGAGGGCAACCGCGAAGCAATGTCGATCGACCCAAACGATAGCGGACGAGTGTAAAGAACCGATGAACTCGGAGCGAAAGTTCAATCGTTAGGGCGGCCTTGCTTCGCCCGTTCAGGCCAGATTGCGGAGCACGGTCACGACCGCCGTGCGGTCGTCGCCGCCGATGTTGGCGGTCACGCCGTAGGCCGGCCGGTTCTGAACCTGGTAGTCGCCGCACAGGCCTTGCTGCTGGCGGAAAATCTCCAGCACCTGCTTGACGCCAGTGGCCCCCACCGGATGCCCGAACCCCATCAGTCCGCCGCCTGTATTGACTGGAATACGCCCGGTGAGCGTCGTCGTGCCGTCGCGCGCCAGATCCACGCCGTGGCCTTTGGCGGCGAATCCCAACGCTTCGTACAACAGCAGTTCGGTAATGCTGAAGCAGTCGTGCACTTCGGCGATGCCCATGTCCTTGGCACCGGCGCCGGCGTCGCGATACGCCTCCGCGATGGCCGCTTGTGCCGTTCGCATCACCAGCGGGTCGGGATTCCCGGCGAGCGGCGCGGTCGCGTGCCCGTAAGCGACGAGTTCCGATGCATCCGCCGGCCGCTTGCCGAGCTTCGCGAGCCCGGCCTCCGAAACGAGGAGCAGCGCCGACGCGCCGTCCGACACCTGCGAACAATCGCTGACTTTCATGAAGTCGTGGTAATCCTTGTTCTCCAAGAAGAGCGGATTGCGATCGGACGCCGTGGCGGCATTCTCGAGCGACATCTTGTACGTGCGCATGTGGGCGTGCGGGTTGCGATTCGCATTCTCGTACGCCTTGACGACGACGCGCGCCAGGTCTTGTTCACTGACGTTGTACGCCTCGCGATAGGCGCGGGCGCGCCTCGCGAACAGGCACGGGAATGTGAAAGGGTCGATGGAACGCTGCGTCGCATAGTGGGCGGCACGGGCCAGATAGTCGGCGCCTTCGGCGGCATTGACGGTGGTCTGCACTTCGGCGCCAACGGCGAGCGTGACGTCGTAACCAGCCGAGATGGCGTCGACGCAACCCAGCACCGCGAGCCCGCCCGACGCGCAAGCGCCTTCGACGCGCGCGAATGGCTTCAGATCGAGGTCGGGATGCGCCCCGGCGACGACCGCGCCCAGGTGTCCTTGCTTCGAAAACAGCTCGCCGGTGAAGTTGCCGATGTAGCCCTTTTGGATCGCGCTCGCCGGGACGCCGGTCGTTTCGATCGCGCTGATGATGGCGCGTTCGATGTGTTCTTCGAGGGTCGGGTTCTGGCGCTTCCCGAATTCAGGGTGTCCCTTCCAGATGAAGTCGGGATGGAACTTCCCGATGAAGCCGCTGTGGGCTCCACCCAAGACAAAGACCCGGCGGGCGGGTTTCATGCGAGGACCTCCTGTGGCGGTGCTGTCGTGCCGACCCGACATCCACAGTATCACGCGCTCGGGCCGCCCGGAAATCCGCCGCCGGCGCGCCCCGATGCCCCAAGGCCGCCAACGATGCGCTGGGCGGGAGAACCCGCCGGTTGACATCTAAACACCTGTCTAGTAATTTCATCCCCGGGTTGCAAGGAAGGACGCAGCAGATGAGTACGGGTGGAGAGCGGATCGAGGTTCTGGCGCGCTTCGAGCGGAGCGGCATGACGCCATTCCGGTTTCGATGGAACTCGACGGCGTTTCGCGTCGACCGGGTCACGGGCCGCTGGGAAGACCGGGAGGGGCAGTTCCGGCGCTGCCACTACGGTGTCGTGACCGACACCGGCGATTTCTTCGAGCTGCGTTTTCACCAGTCCGACTTCAGTTGGGCGGTCACGCAAGTCGGCGTCGAAGGCTGACGCCCGAAAATGCGCGCGTGCGGGCGCGGTGCGCGACCAGGCCTTGCGCACCCGTCCGCGCCGCGCCAGGGCGCGGGGTGCTGGCCATGCGCTGGTTCGTGCACGTCGACATGGACGCCTACTTCGCGTCCGTCGAGCAATTGGTCAATCCGGCACTGCGCGGCAAGCCGGTCGTCGTGGGTGGCAGGCCCGGGTCGCGTGGCGTCGTCTCAACGGCATCCTACGAGGCGCGGCGGTTCGGGGTGCGATCGGGCATGCCGATCGCAGAAGCCGTGCGGCGTTGCCCGCACGCCGTGTTCCTGCCCGGGCGGTTTGCGCTCTACGTCGACATGTCGAAGCGCATCTTCGAAGTGCTGCGGCGGTTCTCGCCGCGGGTCGAGCCGGCCAGCATCGATGAAGCGTACGTCGAATTGGAGACCGCTGCACCGGGCGATGCCGTACGGGATATGCAGAAGGCGATTCGCGACGAGCTTCAACTGACCGCGAGCTTCGGGGTCAGCGACACGAAGTATCTCGCGAAGATTGCCTCGGGCTTCGAGAAACCGAACGGGTTCACGGTGATGACGCGCGCCGATATACCGGCACGGCTCTGGTCGCTGCCGGTGGGCGCGTTGCATGGTGTCGGTGCGAAGACGGGGGCGCGTCTCTACGCGCGCGGCTATACGACGATCGGCGATTTGGCGCGGGCCCCGGACGGCTTGCTCGAGCGTCAACTGGGATCGCTCGGTGCGGTGCTACGCCGGCACGCCAATGGCGAGGGCGGTGGGCGTGTTGTGCCGCCCGAGGAAGCGCCCGACGCCAAGTCGCTCGGTTGCGAGCAAACGCTCGAGCGCGATCTTTTCGACCGCTCGCGGTTAGAGGCGCTTCTCACCGCGCTGGCGGAGAAAGTCGGACGCCGGGCGCGCCGCCATGGACTCGCCGGGCGGCGCATCGTGCTCAAACTGCGGGATCGGCGCTTTCACACCATCACGCACGGTCGAACCGGACCGCATCCGGTCGACGCCGACGGCGAGATCGGGCGCGTGGCGCGCGACTTGTTCGCGGAGACGCGGTTTTGGGAGCGCGGTGTGCGGCTCGTGGGTGTGACTTTGGAACAACTCGTGCCGAACGGCGACGGCCGGCAACTGGCCTTCGACTTCGAGACGGCACGAGCGCTTCCGGCCCTTGACCGGATCCGCACCAAATACGGCGAGCATGCGATTGCCGCGGCCCGGACCCTGGAAGCCGGCGCCGAAGCGCGGCGCAAACCACGCATCTCGTTTTCGATTCCGGATGAACTCGCAGCATTCCAGTGACGCATTGGAACGCGAACGAGACCACCGCGCCCGCCGCTGTGTGGGCGCCTTGTTCCTGATCGTTCCTCGTTGTTTCGAGCCCGCGTTGCAAGTTGCAACCGCTCGGCAAGGGGTCTATCATGAAGGTGCATCGCTTCCGCCCCAAGGACAATAACCCAATAGGTGCACGTGAGAACGTGGATTCGATCGTTTCAGCGCGACCGTTTCTTGCCGCGTCCGGGCGCGTTTGCACCGCGCGGCGCGATTCTCGCCGCCGTTCTGTTCTCCCTCGTCTTCGGTCGACCCGCCTTCGCGGTGATCGAGGGATATCCGACCGATAACAGCCTGGCGCCAGGTGACACGCTCCAGTTGCACGTCCGCTGTACGACCGGCTATCGCGTCTCGATCTGGCGCATGCGGCTGGAGCCGGAGCACCTTTTGGACGCGGGGACCTATCCAGCGCACAACTTCGTCGTTCCGCCACAGTCCTGGGCGACCGGCTGCGACTGGCCGGTCACGTGTCGTATTCCGGTGCGCCCCGAATGGCGCCCTGGCCTGTACTTCGCACGCATCGAGAGCGGAGCGGCGAAGTCATGGTTGCCGTTTGTCGTGCGTGGGCGCGTCCCGGGGCGCACGAGCCGAATCGCGGTGCAGTTGTCCAGCAATACGTGGCAGGCGTACAACCGCTACGGTGGCATGAGTCTTTATGGTGCCTGGGTACCGGGGCTGACCGGGCGCGCCTATCGGGCGTCGTTTCACCGCCCGTACTTGCTGACTCCGGCCGACGGCGACGGCCCATGTTTTCTCTGGGAAGCGCCCTTCATCGCTTTTCTCGAGCGCGAAGGCATTGCCTACGAAGTCCTGACCAACTATGACTTGCATCGTTTCCCAGGCATCCTCGACTCCTATCGCATGTTCTGTAGCGTCGGGCACGACGAGTACTGGAGCAAGGAGATGTACGACGAGTTGCAGAGGTTCGTTGACAACGGCGGCAATACGGCGTTTTTCTCCGGGAATTCGATTTGGTGGCAGGTCCGATACGAAGACCAGGGCCGCACGATGGTATGTTACAAAGATGCCGCACTCGATCCGATGAACGGCGTCGACAATAGCCGGGTCACGGTCAATTGGCAGTCGGCGCCGATCAATCGGCCGCCCGCGAGACTGATAGGGACGCACTACAACGGCAGCTGGGGCGTGATGCCCGGGGCCTTCCAGGTGGTCAACCCGCGGCATTGGGCCTACCGTGGCGTCGCAGTGGATTCGGCGCAGGTTTTCGGATATCCGATGGTGGCGTTTGAAGTCGATGCGCGGAACCGCTTCAGCCCGCCCGTGGATGTCATTGCCACGACGATGTTGACCGACGTAAACAACAACAACGCGCAGCGTGCAGCAGACATGACGTACTACGAACGTACCGCGCAGTACGGATTCCCGAATGGCAAAGGCGGTAAGGTCTTCGCTGGCAGCAGCGTCAACTACACGCAGGGGCTCGATGCGGGCTACAACCCGACGACGAAAACTGTCGGCCACATCGATCCAATCGCGCGCCAAATCACTCTCAATGTGATGGATCGTCTGGGATGCGAAGTCGCCGCGCCGCACCTGGCGGTGCCGGCGGATGGTTCTCAGGTACACACGCCGAAAACGCTGCTGCAATGGTATCCGGCCACCGCGCAGCGCGCCGGCGTTCCATTGAAATACACGCTGTATTGGCAAGCGCAGGGCGCGTCGGCCGACAGCTTGGAGACCAGCGGCATCTCATCGTGGGTGTCGATTGAGCCGGACCAAGCATACCGCTGGTGGGTTCGCGCGCAGGCCGAGTGCGGCGCGACGCAGGCGTCGTCGACCGCAACGTTCGTCGTGCTGCGGCCGACAGATTCCGGCCCGCCCGATAACGCACCCCCAGTGGTGGCCCAACGCGTCGGCGACCAGCTCGAGATCCACGTCTCGCTGCCCAGCTCATCGACCGTCGGGCTCGATATCTATTCCATCGGCGGCCGGCGCGTGCGCTCGCTCGGCAGCCGGTTGTTTCCGGCCGGCGCAACCCATGTCGACTGGGACCTGCGCGATGCGCGAGGTGCGCTCGCGCCCTCAGGTGTGTACTTCGTACGCGCCCGGATCGGTCAGCAGGTCTTGAAGATCAAGGTGATGATCGTTCACTGATGCGCGGTGGCGTGCGGCGCTGTCTCCGGCGCACGCCGGTCGACGCGCTTGGAGCTTCCCGGTGCCGGCTCCGGACATCTTGCCACGGCGACGCTGCCGCGAAAACGCTCGCGTGTGGCCTGACCTTCCTGTGAGATTCCTTCGCGCCGCAGCACCTGCACCACGGTCATCGCGATGATCCTCACGTCGAGCCACAGACTCCGGTGATCCACATACCAGGTGTCGGAGGCAAACTGGCGCTCCCAGCTCACAGAATTGCGTCCGTTGACTGCACTCCAACCCGTGAGCCCGGGCCGGACCAAGTGCCGGCGTGCTTGCTCGGGCGTATAGAGGGGCAGGTATTCGGGGAGCAAGGGCCGCGGCCCGACGATGCTCATGCTGCCGCCGAGCACGTTCAACAACTGTGGAAGCTCGTCCAGGCTGGTGCTGCGGATGAACCGACCGACGCGCGTGAGGCGCTCCGCATCGGGGAGGAGCGTGCCGGCCGCGTCTTTGGCATCCGTCATTGTACGGAACTTGTACACGGTGAACGGACGATTGCCGCGCCCGATGCGCGTTTGACAAAACAGCACCGGCCGTCCCATCGAAAAACGGATCGCGAGCGCTGTCCCCAGGAAGAGGGGCGCGCCAACGAGGAGACCGGTCGCTGAAGCGACGCCGTCGAACGCCCGTTTTATGAAGTGCCCCGTCTTTCGCAACAATGGCCACCAACCTCCTGCACCGCCGTAAGGGACGCCGCACGGCGTGCCGTTTGCAACGCTACGCCGCGCCGATCAACGTTCCAGTGGCGATGCTGCCCGCTTGATTCTCGCGCGCGACATGGGTTCCAACCCGCGTGGCAATCTCCAGCAGTACCAAAAAAAGCCACAAATTGCGGTTGTCGATCACGTCGCCGCTCACCTGCACACTCATGAACCAGAACAGTACACACGCCACCAGTCCCGATGCATAAATGTGCTGGCGGCGGGGGAGCGGGATGCGAGTCAGTGAATAGGCCCGCCAAGCAAGCCACCCGAAATAGGCCGCCATCAGGAATGCCATCCCTAAACCGTACTCGCACACCACTTCGACAAAGATGTTGTGCGGGTAGATTCGTTCTTCGAAGAGTCGGCGTTGCACCCCCCAGCCGCCGGTGCCGACACCGAGCAGCGGCGAATGCGCCACGAGACCGCTGGAGTACTGAAAGAAGTCGACGCGGGATCCATAGCTGCCCTTCGAGATGTTGGCACGCGGGTCCAGGAAGATCCGCGACGCGGTCACTAGAGTTGCCGCGTCCTGAAGGGTGCGGCTTCGCATCGTCGCACCCGCCAAGACGATCCCGATGACTCCGGCCCAAAGGAGTGTTCGCCGTAAGAAGCGGTTCAAGAGTGCAAACGTCAAGAAACTGACGAGCAGCGCAATGAGCGGCCCCTTCGAGCCGGCAAAGTACATGCTGACCAGAAACCCGGGCGTGAAACAGAACACTCCCAAGCGTGCGAGCCGCCGGTGCCCGTCATGCCGCAGTACGGTCGCGAACGTGAGGAGCAGGAGTTCGCCCGTTCCCATGAGGCGCGCATACACGATCGAGCCGCCGCCGAACACCGCCAGACGGGCGCCGTCGTGGAGCTGGGTGATGCCGCGCAGGCCCATGACCATCATGATGACAGTTGTTGCAAGCAACATCAGCATCACTTTTTGCAGACCCTCGAAGTTGCGCACGCGGATCCCTAGATAGAGGACGCCCGGCAAGACCAAGAGCAAGTACCCGGTGACCTTCGTCGCGCCGTACTCGGGGTTGCCCGTGTAGAGCAGTCCGACGGTCATGATGATCGTGAAGGTGACGAGGAATGCGACTGTCGCCTTCGGAAAGGTCCTGGCGTCGGCCCGCGTGGCGATGGCAAGCGCCAGGCAGGGGATGCAGAGCAACTGCAAGATCTGGTTGCCGCTCACGCCCCAGCCGAGAGCCAGGCGCTCCTCGAAGCCGACCTTGCCGGTGATGTAGTAAAGAATGAGATTGAGTTCCGGGTAGCGCACCATCGCCAAGAGGTACGCCACACCAAGCAGCACGCACGCGGGCCACATCGGCGACACGCAGGCGAGGGCCGCCACCGCAACGACCGAAGCGCCGGCAAGAAGCCACAGCGACGCTTGCCGTGGATCGCGCAGCATCACCCGCACGGCAGTACTCACGGTCCCACTCCTTGCCGTGCGAGCCGCAGGCGGCCCGTAATCATCTCCCAATCGGCGCGATGCACGAGTAGGTAGCGGGACAGTTGCTGCCCATGCGCACGAGCATGCCGCACCAGGAGAAAGATCGCCTGGCTCGCGTAGGCCAGCGTCGAGATTGCCGCGGCTCCGAGCACACCCCAGCTGGGGATCGCCACCAGGTCGAGCCCGACCATGATCACGAAGCACAGGATGGCGGACCGCAGGACGTCGCCAAGCTGCTGTTTGCCGAGCATGTCGCCGACGAGAATCAGTGTCAGGCTCTGGGCCATGATGCCTGGGAGAAGCAGCGTGACGACGTTGGAGCACGTCGCGTAGTTCTCGCCGAAGATGCGCAAGATCGCTGGGTCCTTGACCAGCAGGATGCAGAATGAGGCGAATGTGATCGCCGCGAGCAGAGCCCGTGATGCCGCAGGCGTCAGACTGATCGAGCGGCGAACATCGGCCGAGATGCGCGAAAACAGCACCAAGTTGACGCTACGGGCGGAGTACAGGAGCACTTCAGCCAGGTTCATGCCGAGCGAGTACATCCCGACATCAGCCGGACTCCGGAAATACTTCACCATATAAAGGTCGAACCGGAAATTCAGTAAATTGACGATGCCGACGCCGAACACCTTGCCGCCGTATGCCAAAACCTGGCGCGCTAGGCCGTGGTCGAACCGCCAGCTGGCGTTTGGGGCGCGGCCGAAACGGCGCCACAACACGAAACAGTGAAATCCGGCCGTGCAGATGGTCGCGACGTAGAACGCCAACAAACCGGTGCGGGCCGTCATCATGTGCGTCACCACGAGTCCGACAGACAGCCCAAGGTAGACCGTCCACTTGAGCGTCTCGCTCTTGGCGTAGTAACGAAACCACCCGCAGCCCGCCACGAGCCCGGCAAGCTGATTGTTGAGGATCGCAAACGGTACGAAGAGCAGCGACTCGAAGATGAGCCGGGTCGATGCCGGGTCGAAGAGCCATCCACGACAGAGCGACACGGCGCCGAGGAACAAGAGAATGGCCACGATCCCGAGCCCGCCGCTGAGCCAAAAAGCGTTGCGTAGCAACTGCGGAATACGCGCCGGGTCTTGGCCCGAGGACCAGGTCGACGCCTGCTCGAGGCCGACGGTGCCGACCAACACTGCAATGACGTAGGTGTTCAGAACCAGGGCGTAGACACCGTAATGTTCCGGGCCCAAAGCTCGCGATAACGCCACGACGCAAGCTCCGCGTGCCAGTGCCATCCACACGCGCGCAGCGAATGAATAGGCAGCGTCGCGAATGAAGCTCACGAGTGCACCTGTGCGTCCCAAGCCGGACGGGTGCGGTCTTGGGTCTTCGTCCGTCCGACCTGCCGGCGCGTCGCCGACCACCAATCGAGGCCCACCATCAGCAGCGATGCCGCAATGAAGCCGAGAAAGGCGCTCAGAGCGACGTTCTTCAGGAGGATTGGGCTGCTGGGAGTCAACGGCCTGTCCGCCGGATCAATCACCTGAATACCTGACGTTTGGCGATTCTCCTCGATCTTCGCCAGCTCGTACTGGCGGACGAGTGTCAGGTAGATCTCTTCCTGTACGCGTACATCGCGTTCCAAACGCAATGACTGTAGCTGCAGGTCCGGGTCGGTGCCCATGTGGGGGTTGTCCGCTTGGAAATTCTTGAATGCGTCTTCGGTGACCCGCAGCGTTGCTTCTGTCTGGGCCAGCCTTTTTTCGATGAAGTCCTTGTTGCCACGCGCTGTCGCTGCTTGGAGTTCGTCTTCGATGCGAACCATCTCTTCGACGTAGGCGGTGGCCATCTGCTGGGCAAGCGCAGGGTCGTGGGCGCTCACGACGAGTTCCAGGATGCCGGTTTCCTTGTTGGAGCCGACGCGTACCTTGCGATCGAGACGGGCGAGGGCCTTGGCGCGACGGGCATCGGAATTGGAACCGGACAGGTGCATGAGCTCCTGTAGCGTCGCTTGCTGGCCGGAGGACGACTTGAACGTACGGTCCAAGATGCGCTCACGGATCTGCCGGCTCTTGAGCATGTCCGGGTACGCCATCGCAACGCTGGGGGCACCGAGGTTGATCCCGAAGCTGGAAGCCAGCCCCGCCGCTTGCCCCAATCCCATCGACCCCAGTTCGCTGTCGCCGCCCGAAGGCAGCAACAGGACTCTCGAATCGTAGACCTCTGGCAGCATGAACGTGAGAGCCACTCCCGCGACCACCGCGACGAGTGTAAGGAGTCCGATCGCGCGCCGACGCCGCAGCAAGAGGCGTAGCGTCACTTTGGCTTCCAATCCGAGGTTGAAATCCCCGGTCTCGAGCGCCGGTGGCGCCGTGGGGGCGATCACCGCGCCGCGCGGCGTGGAGTAGTCGGGCGCCGCTGCGCTCTTGGTGGGCGCTGTCGCCGCCGTATTGTCCGCGGCCGGTTCGAAGTCACCGGCGCGTGTCCTCGCGGGCGCGGGCGTGATTTCTTGGGTCGGCATGTTACCTCGATGATTGGCCGATGAGGTACACCGTTGTCGCGGCACCCGACAGAATCGAGATGATCTCCGCGAAGGTCTTCAGAGACTGTTTGTCCTTTTCCTCGGGTTTACGCGGCACTCGAATCGTCGCACCCGCATCCGGGTTCGGCTTGTGCAGGAAACTCGACCTCTCGACGCGGCCGTTCGCCATTACTACTGTGATCTTGTCCTTGTCGGCCGTCGACAGCGCTCCACCAGCCTGTTCGATGTAGTAGTTCATGTCGCGGCCCTCTTCCCAGAGCACGCTCGATGCAAACCCAACTTCGCCGACGACCTTCACCGCGCGCGGTTCGCGGGGGATGTTGATGCTGTCACCCGCGGCCATGGCCAGGTCGTATTTGTTCGACTTCCGGCCTTTTTCTCGCAGCGCCTTCTCGAAGTCGATCGCCATGCGCCCCGTGCCATCCTTCTTGCGATAGAACGACGAGGCCTGCAGATACGCGGTCGGCTCCAAGCCGCCGGCGCGCTCGATGAGAGTCGAGAGGCGCTCGGTCTTGCTCGTGAGCGAGTAAATCCCCGGGAACCGAACCTCGCCGGTGACCCAGATGGTCTCTTGTAAACCCCAGTTCGGGATTTCGCGGATGAACACGATGTCGTTCTTGCGCAACACGAACCTTGACGCGTCGCTCTCCATGCTGAGGGTATCGCCGAGCGTCACGTAGAGCACGTCCGCCGTCCTACCGTCGGAGGCTGCTCCCGGGTCGATGCGCGAAACCTCGGCCCGCACGCGGTATGCGGACTCACGGAGTCCACCGGCCTTGACGATGAGGTCGGTGACGGTCATCCCGTCGAGCATGTCGTAGGAACCGGGGTGGCGCACCAAGCCCTGGATGGCGACATGTTCGGGGTCGCGCACATCCCAGATCGAAAACACCTGTACCTCGTCGAGCGGCGCCAATTCGAGGTTCGACTCCGGAGAGCGCTTCAGCGCGGCGGCCAGGTTGAAGGAGCGCAGTTCGCGGGTCTTGTTGTCGCGCGTTCGGACCAAGTGTGCCCAGCGCGTGTAGGCGTCGCCCAGCACTCCGCCCGCCTGGTCGATGAGGTCGGCCACTGTCATGCCACTCCGCAGCTCGTAGGTCCCGGGCTTGTAAACGGCGGTTCCGCTGAGCCGCACCGTATTCTTGAGAATATCGCGGTTGCGGAACACCCGGACGATGTCACCGTCCGCCAGTTCCATTGTCGCGCCGACGTCCGCGGGGTCGACGTCGAGGATCTTGCGGTCTTCAGTCGTACCCAGCTTGCGCTCGGAGAACGGAATGACCCGCTCGATCTGGACCCGGGATCGCAGTGCGACGGACGTGAGGCCACCGGCAATTTCCAGTAGATCGCTCAGCTTGTCGCCTTCGCGCACCTCGTAGATCGCAGGATGACGAACCTCACCCTCGAGGGTGACCTGGCGCGACAACGGCGGCACGAAGAGCACATCGCCGTTCTCCAGCTTAAAGTCTTCCGCGCCGTTGCCACGCGCCAAGTAGTCGTAGAGGTCGGCGCGATGCGCCACCTTGTTGTTGCGCGTGATGCGAATGTTGCGGAGCGAACCGCGCAGCGTCGGTCCGCCAGCATAGTAGAGGGCGTTCATGATCGTCGACGTGGCGGTCAGCGTATAGCCGCCAGGCTGCACGACATCGCCAAGCACGAAGACTTGAATCGAACGCAACTTGCCCAGCGAGACGTCGACCCAGGTACGCGAACGGCCTTCACGTGAGATTCCCGAGTAGCTGCGCGCCAATCGCGTCTCGAGCTGATGCCGGAAGCTTTCCAGGGTCTGCCCGTTGGCCATCACCGGGCCTACATCGGGCAGGACCACGTACCCCTCGCGGTTGATCGTCTGGCGGGCGCTCAGATCCTGCGCGCCCCAGACGCTGATCAGGATTTCGTCACCCGGCCCCAAAAGATAGTTTGCCGGCACCGGACCAAAGGCAAGCGGCTCGAAGGTCGTCGGTTTGAGCGTAAAGATGTCGTACCCGAAGTTCTTGGTCTGAACCTTCGTACTGTCGGTGAGCGCCGCCTGGGGCGCAATCGAGTCGGTCTTCACGGGCCGTGCGCTCGGGGGCTGGGTGACCGGAGGAAAAGCCGACGCGCCTGTGGGCGCGAGCGGCCCGGCACCATTGGTTTCCACGCCTGGCGCCGAGGGGTTCGCACCGAGCATTCGCTGCAACTCGTCCGGGTCCACACCGGCGGCGCGCAAGCGGTCTCGGACCTTCGGGTCGTTCAGATTAAGCATGGCGTCGGCAGTCGGTTGCTGCGCCACGGTCGACGCGCTGTTGGTGGTGGCGGGCGTTGTCTCTGCCGCGGCCGAACCTGCGACAACCATGAACCACAGTGCGGCGCTGAGTGTTCTCATTCCGCACAGGCTGCGAACCTTCATCATCGCCTCCGCTCACGAGCGCGTTTGAACGCCGTCTCCCGACGCATCCGACTGGATGCCCAGAACCGATCCAAGCGATCGGTAAACCGGCCGCATGTGGGTGGACCGAGACCGACCAGCGGCCCTCTCCTTCGTATGCCCCGCGCGGCGCTGCTCTCGGACGGCAAGCCAGACCGACGGCAGCTCACGAGAGAGCAAGACTCGAACCGGGGCAAAACCCACAACGGGCGAGCACCGCGTACTTGGTGCCGGCTCCGGGGTCGCAAAGCTGGCGCCAACGCGTGCACGCCATCTCTTCATCCGGCGGGCCGGAATCGCGGCTCTGGCATACGAAGTGCTCGTTCGGCTTTTCTCGGCCCGTACCGTGACGGGCGACCGGCGCAGTGGGCAGCGCAGCGCTGCGCTGTGTTCGTGATGTCGGAAGGAGTGGGTTCCATGCACATTCTCTACATCCATCAATATTTCTGCACCCGCAACGGGAAGTCCGGCACGCGTTCATATGAATTCGCGAGCCGGTGGGTCCGTGCCGGGCATCAAGTGACGATGGTGACCAGCGCGCATGCGTACTCCGACCTCGACACCTCCGGCGTGGGTTTGTACCAGCACCAGCACATCGATGGAATCGATGTGGTCGTCGTCGGTGGCAACTACTCGCAACGGATGAACAAAATGCAGCGCATCGCGACGTTTTTTCGCTTCATGGTGCTCGCATCGAGGTACGTCCTGCGGCGCGCCAACTATGATGTCGTATTCGCGACCTCGACACCGCTTACCGTGGGTGTTCCCGGCGTGCTCGCAAAATGGCGACACCGAATTCCATTGGTGTTCGAGGTTCGGGATCTCTGGCCCGAGGCGCCCATTCAGATGGGAGCCGTTCGCAACCGGGTGTTCGTCGCAGCGCTGCGCGGGCTCGAACGTTGGATCTACAAGCACTCGACGCACGTCGTGGCACTGTCGCCCGGGATGCGCGACGGCGTGGTGCGCGCGGGCAAGGCGGCACGCGACGTCTCTGTGGTGCCGAACTGCGCTGATCTAGATCTCTTCCGGCCGGACGCCGGCGACCCAGAGTTCCGTCGCCGCCACGGTATCGACGGCCGCTTCGTGGTGATCCACGCTGGAGCCATGGGTCTGGTCAACAATCTCAACTACGTCCTGGACGCCGCGGCCATCGCCAAGCAGCGCGGCTCCGATGACATCGTGTTCGTTCTGCTTGGGGACGGCAGCCAGCGAATCGAGTTACAGGATCGCGTCCGCAACGACAATCTCGACAACGTCGTGTTCGTCCCGCCGGTGCGCCGCGCGGAGGTACCAGGGGCCGTGGCATCCTCGGACGTGTGTCTCATGATGGTCGCACCGATCCCGGTCTTCGCGACGGCATCCCCGAACAAGCTCTTCGACGCGCTCGCCTCCGGCACGCCAACGGTGATCAACTGTCCGGGTTGGATGGCTGAGATGCTGCAGGCGCACGATGCGGGGTCTTCAGTCGATGGCACGGTTCCCGCGCAGCTCGTGGATGCCCTCGAGAACTTGCGTGACGATGCGGCACTGCGCGAGCGCCAAGGGCGCAACGCTCGTGCACTCGCAGCTCGCCTCTTCGATCGTGAAGAATTGGCCCGCGACGTCCTGGACGTCCTTGCGCAAGCCGCCGCGCGCCGTCCCATCACGCCGGTCGTTCTGGATCTCGTACCGCGCGTCACGCCGCGTGAATCGACACCGGCGCGCCAAGCAGAACCTGTCGTGAGCGCCTGACCCTGCTGTTCCTGTCTGCGGATTGTGTTAAGGTCTGCCATCGCCGTCGGCTTCGAAAGCGTGCCGAGATTGTCCCCGGAGCCCGGACCCGCGCATGGCAGCCACACAGTCCGTACGCATCGGCACTTCGGGCTACAGTTTCAAGGACTGGGTCGGGCCGTTCTATCCGGCGGGTACGAGGCCGGCGGCGCAGCTCGAGTACTATACGCGTCACTTCGATTGCCTCGAGCTCAACGTCACGTACTACCGGATTCCCGACGCCAAGCTCATCGCCGGTATCGAACAGCGGACCCCGGCGGGCTTCGCTTTCGTCGTCAAGCTGCACAGCGACATCACTCACAAACTGAGCCGTGACGCGGCGCTGGATGCGGCCTTTCACGCCGCCGTCCAGCCGCTCCGCGACGCGGGAAAGATGCACGGACTCTTGGCGCAGTTTCCGTACGGCTTCCGCAACACCCAAGAAAACCGCGCCTTCGTCGCCGAACTGCGCGAACGGTTCGCGGCCGATGCGCTGTTCGTCGAATTCCGGCGCGACGAATGGGCGGCGCCGCCGGTGTTCACGTTTCTGCGCAGGTTGCGCCTCGGCTGGGTCTGTGTCGACGAACCGGCGTTGCCCGGTCTCGTGCCGCCGGTCGCGTTGGCGACGACGGACGTCGCGTACGTGCGTTTGCACGGACGCAACAAAGCGACGTGGTATTCCGGCGGCCAGGCCGGGGCCGATCGTTACGACTATTCGTATACCGAACCCGAATTGCGCCAGTGGGCCGAGAAGACGCGCCAACTCGCCGGCGAAGCGCGCCAAACGTTCGTCTTCTTCAACAACTGCCACGGCGGCCAAGCGCCCGCCAATGCCGAAACGTTCCAGGCCCTCCTCGCAACCGATTGGTGACATCTGTGCGATGCGTGTGGCAGGTGATTCGGACGCCGGCGGCCGTTGCGGCCGTCGTTGGCGCGGTGCTTTTCGGCTTCGCGCCGGTGCGTGCTCAGGATTCTCCCGCGCCGGATTCGACCGCTGCAGAAACCACTGCGGTGTCGGACTCGACACCCAGCCCTTCCGGTGACCTGACCGGCGAAAGTCGCGACCGCACGACCCAACAGCCGCTGCCGTTCACGGTCATCGAAGTTCCGGCGCTCGAGCGCCGCGTGCTCGGTGGCCGGGACGGTTGGTTCGTGCTCGAACGCGTGCCGGCGGGGGTGTATACGGTGCGTGCACGCCGGGTCGGGTACGCCACGGTCGAAGTGCCGGATGTGCTCGTCCGGCCGGGGAAATCGACGCAACTCGTGATCGAGCTCGACCGGCGCGAGATTCGCGCCACGCCGGTCGTCGTGCGTGGCGATCCGTTCGCGGGCCGGGCTTCGTCGCCCGCATCCGAACAGGAACTGTCCTACGAGGAAGTGCGCCGCGCGCCGGGCAGTGCGTCCGACGTCGCCCGCACCGTGCAGGCATTGCCGGGCGTCACCCACACGTCCGATCAAACCTCGGAACTCATCGTGCGTGGCGGCTCGCCGTCGGAGAACCTGACATTCCTCGACGACGTGCCCATCCCGAACGCCAATCATTTTCCGGAGTACGGCGGTGCTGGCGGGGCGATCTCGATGCTCAACGTGGAACTGGTGCGCGGCGTCGCCTTCTACACCGGCGGCTTCCCGATCCAGTATGGCGACAAGCTGTCCAGCGTCCTCGAGATCAAGCTGCGCGACGGCAGTCGGCGCGAGCATTCGGGCGACCTGGACGTCAGTATCGCCGGCGCCGGGCTCGTGCTCGAAGGCCCCTTCGCGGGCGGCAAGGCGAGCTATCTGGTGAATGGCCGCCGGTCGTATGTCGATTTGATCGCCGCCCAGGTCAACACGTCCGCAGTCCCCACGTACAGCGACGTGCAGGGCAAAATTGCCTGGCAACCCGACGCCCGCAATACCTTCACGATGCTTGGCGTCGCGGGGTTCGACCGGGTGAGTCTCGATGACGGCAAGGATGCCTACAGCCGCGGCTTCGACTTCGTCGACGCACATCAAACGCAATACGCAGCGGGGGCGACTTGGAAGCGCTTGCTCGGCAACCGCGGCCACTCGCTCGTGACCGTGCATCGGAGCGAGAACAACTTTCGCTACGACATCCGCGATCGTCTGCGGCCGGGCGCCGCACCGGACTCGGCGTATTTCTCGGACGCCTGGGAATCGGAAACCGGCGTGCGGGCGCGCGCCACGTTGCGCATCGCGGAGCGCACCGATCTCACCTTTGGCGGCGAAGCGCGCCGGGTGCAATTCAGCCATGACATCACGGCCTTCGCGGACACGGCGCAGGAGGCGCTGCCGACCGGCGTGCCGGACAGCGTACGTCTCGTCTTCCTACCGCGGAACGACGTACGAGTGCACGAGATCGCCGCAAAGGGGGCGCTGTTCACGAATATCGAGCATCGCTTTGGCACGAGTTGGACGGCGACGCTCGGCGGGCGCTGGGACCGCTTCGACTTTGGCGGCCAAACGGCATTGTCGCCACGCGGCGGCATCACCTGGCGCATCGATCCACGGTGGACGGCACGGCTCTCGGCGGGAATCGCGCGCCAAACTCCAGTCTCGGTATTGCTCACGCAGACGCCGGCGGCGCGCCGCCTGCCCTACGAGCGCGCCGGACAGTTCGTTGCCGGCTTGGACTACCGCTTGAGCCGTTCCGCGCAGGCGAGCATCGAGGCCTATGACAAGCGCTACAGCAGCCTGCCGGTGCCCATCGCACGCGGCTCGCGCCAACTCGTCGCCGCGGGCACGGGGCGGGTGCGCGGTTTCGAGGCACTCGTGCAGCAGCGCCTGTTCGATCGCTGGTACGGACTCACATCGTATTCGTATTCGCGCTCCGAGCGCACCGACCGCATCTTCGGGACGTATCCGGACGATTGGGATTACCGCCAGGTGTTAACACTTCTGGCGGGATTCCGCCCGCGCCGCGGACTCGAGGTTTCAGGCCGCTGGCGCTTCATCGGTGGGCGCCCGTATACGCCACTAACACGCTTCGAAGTGACGCCGCAAGGCGCCGTGCAAGCCGGTACGGGCTACTGGGTGGGCTTCGAGGGACCGCACAACGGCGCCCGTCTCGCCGCCTATCACCGGCTCGATCTGCGCATCGACCAACGTCATCAGTTCGGGCGTTTCCACTTGGTGACGTTTCTCGATCTCGAGAACATCTATAGCCGCGACAACGTGCTCACGCAGCGTTACAGTCACGACCGCGCCCAGCCCGAACCCATCTTCCAGTGGAAGCTGTTGCCCGTCGGTGGCCTGAGCCTGGAGTTTTGAAGCTGATGCAGAGAATGCCGGAGATCGCACCGGAGCCGAGCAGTGGGGATGATGTCGGCGCTCCACTCCTCGCGCCGGCGCGCGGCGACATCACCCATGGCCCGTTGACGCGCGCCCTCTTCCGGCTCGCGGGTCCGGCCATTCTCGCCAAGGCGCTGCACGCGGCGCTCGGACTCGTGGATGTGTTCTGGGTGTCGCGCTTGGGCGCGGCACAGTCGGCGGCGGTCACGACATCGTTTTTCGCCTCGTGGATCTTGGTGTCGGCCGTCGATCTCACGGCGCTCGGCATCTTGGCGCATGTCGCACGCCACACCGGTGCGGGTGACCGGGCACGCGCCGGGCACGCGGCGGCCCAGGGTCTCGTGGTCGGGGTGTGGTTGGGAGTGCTCCTCGCCATCGGCGCTTGGTTTGCGGCCCCGTGGCTCTTTCGCACCTTGGGCACCGCGAGCGATGTGACGCGCGATGGTGTCGTCTACTTGCGCATTCTGTTTCTCGCTGCACCGTTCACCTTCACTTACTTGAATTGTGAGTTTCTGATGCGCGCCGCCGGCGACACTCGCTCGCCGCTCGTCGTGGCCGGCACCGCCGTACTGTTCAATGCCGTCCTCGACCCGCTCCTGATCTACGGCGTTGGGCCGTTCCCACGTCTGGGAGTTGCCGGTGCAGGCTGGGCAACGTTGCTCGCCCAAGCGGTGGCCTGCGCGGTGTTCGCGGTCTACGCTTTCCGCCGCCATCCGAATTTTCCACTCACGATAGCCTCGCTCCGCCGTTTCGACGCCCGGCTCACCATGAATCTCCTTCGCATCGGCTTTCCCGGCATGGCGGTCGGGTCGTTCTACTCGACGATCTATCTCTTCATGTCGGGCATCGCAGCCAAGCTCGGGACGCGCGAGCTGGCGGTCCTCGGGTTGGCGAATCGGGCCGAGTCGGTGACGTACCTTGTCTCCAACGGTTTCGGTGCCGCGACGGCGACGGTCGTCGGTCAATGCCTGGGCGCCGGACGTCCCGAACGTGCCGAACGCGCCGCTTGGGCTTCGGTAAGCTGGATGACCGCCTACGCCTTCGTGACCGGCGCATTGCTGGTGATTTGGCCGCGGGCGATCCTGCGTTTGTTCACGTCCGATCCGGCGGTCCTCGAATTGGGCGCCCCATATTTGCGGATTCTCGGCTACGCACAACCGCTGATGGCAGTGGAGATCGTGCTCGAACATGCGTTCTCGGGGGCGGGTGACACCGTGCCGCCGATGTTGGTCAGCGTTCCCATGAACGCCCTGCGCGTGCCGCTGCTCTTTTGGGTCGTGCACCGGGGGGGCGGATTGCTGCAAATGGGTTGGGTGCTCGCCATCACCTGCATGGCGCGCGGCGTGCTCGCGGCATTCTGGTTCCGGCGCGGCGGGTGGAAACATCGCACCCTGTGACGGTTTGGTTTCGCAGGTGGAGGAGAGACGACATGACGACAATTCGCCGCGCGTTGCCGCACGACCTCGACGCACTCGTGACCGGCAATCAGACGATGGCGCTCGAAACCGAGTCGGTACGGCTCGACCCCATGACGTTGCGGGCGGGCGTCGCCGCACTTCTCGAGGCAAGAGAGCCGGGCGCCTACTGGGTGATCGAAGACCAGGGCCACGTCATCGGCCAGCTGCTCATCACCTACGAGTGGAGTGACTGGCGGAACCGCACCGTGTGGTGGATTCAGTCGGTGCACATCGATGCCGCGCAACGCGGCCGCGGATTGTTTCGTGCCTTGTACGCGCACGTCCGCGGCGAAGCCGAGCGTGCCGGCGCCGCGGGCTTGCGCTTGTACGTCGACAAAACCAACACGCGCGCCCAAGCGGTGTACGCGGCGCTTGGCATGAACGGTGACCACTACAGCGTCTTCGAGGACATGTTCACGTAACGCTCAGGGCCTGGCGGCTTCGAGGACGAATGCCAAGCCACTGGTGGGCGGGACGAGAAGCGTCAGTCGATCGCGGTCGCGCACCGCGCCGTGGGCCGGAGTAGTAATCCAATCGAGCTTGCCGGCCGGCGTCTCGCAAACGATTTCGA
The DNA here is from genome assembly GCA_031362565.1 of bacterium. Classification (GTDB taxonomy): domain Bacteria; phylum Krumholzibacteriota; class Krumholzibacteriia; genus JANLSU01. The sequence continues at coordinate 55,335 of JANLSU010000001.1, forward strand.
CTTGCGAGGCGGTGGTCGACAGGTTGGCGACAATCACCAGGGTGCCGTTCGCCGTTTCCCAGCGGCCGACTTCGACACCGCGCGGCGCGCGGGCGATGCGCAACGTCTGTGACGGCTGGGCGCCGGCCAAAAGGTCGAAGAGCCGTGACGCGAGCGCGGCGCAGTCACGGACCGCGCCCCAGAGCGCTGGCGCAATTTCCGGCAGCGGCCGGTAAGCGCCGTAGGAACCGTTCGGCCCGCGGTGCGGGTCATAGGTCGTCGGGTGCAAATAGGGATAGAAGAACACCCCCCGCGCCCCGGCCACGAGGGCCGAACAAAGCGACGCTTGCAGCTCGATCGGTGTCGGCGACAGCAAATCGTGCCGCGCCGGCCCCTGGATCAGATCGACCCCGAAGGCCTGCAGCACGGGCCAGAACGGCGTCTTGAGGCTGTTCACCGGGAAGCGCTCGGAACACGTTTGCAAGCGCGGCGATCGGCGCGAGTCGCGCGACACCGGGTAGTAGGTGAACATGCGCACCCGCCCGACATCGAGGAGCGCGTTGTCGGCGTTGCCTTCCTCGATGATGAAGCCGTGCGCCGGGTCTTCTTCCGAGACCACGGTTGCTGCCAGCAAGACGGCATTCAGATCGCCCTCTTCGGCGCGCTCATCTTCGTACCAGGCGAGCAATGCCGGATGATCGCGCAAGGCGCGGACGCTGTCGCGGATCAGCGTCTTGCGTCCGTCCCGGAGCCATTCACGCGGCAGGCCGACGATCACGCGCAGCCCACAATGGTGCGCGGTGTCGAGGAAGGCGCGTGCGTGCTGCACATAGGGCGCCGTATCGTCCGCGGTCACGAGTTCGAATTCGTAGCTGTGGACGACGGTGAATCCCGCCGCCGCGATGAGCGAGCACGCACTGGCAGGCACGGAGTAGAGGCCGATGATCTGGCGCGGATCGTTGGCGCCGGCTCGGGGCGCGGCGGGCGCGACCGCACCCAGCGCGCCGGCAGCAACCAGCATCGTGGCCCGCACCGCACAGCGCATGAACGCCGCCGCGGCGCGTCTCGGACTGGAAGGAGTCATGGCGGCGAGGATACTACGCCCGTGGCAACGCCGTCCAAGGGCCTCCCCCGAGCGTCCGCAAGAGGCGCTCGCTGTGCCGGGCGGTCGCAGCGTCGCCCGCGGCCCGGCGTGCCGCGATCTGCATCGCGAGGACATTCAGATCCTCGGGGCGGTCGACGTCGGTCCAAGCGTCGAGCACCGTGATAGTCCGCCCCAGCGCCGCGGCGCGGGCAGAGGTTGCGGCGAAGGTGTCGGCGGCGCTCCATGGAATGCCATCGAGGAGTCCCGGCACTGGGGTCCGGACCCCGATCGACCAGTACCCACCGTCCGCGGCCGGGCCCAGGACGAGGTCGGCGGTGCTGAGCGCGACCAACCCGCGGCGGATCATCGCGGCGTCGAGCGCCGGGCTATCGGAACCCAGGAGCATCGCGGCTTCACCGCCGGAACAGAGCTGCGTGAACGCCGCCTCGATCCGGTCGCCCAGGCTCTCACCCGTCTGCCCGGCGAGCCGAATGCGGCTCCAGATCGCCGCCTCGAGTCCGGCGCTCCGAAGCTGCGCCTGCACAAGGCCGGGCGTCTCGTGCCCGCGTGAGAGAAAAAGCACCGGACTCTCGGTGACCCGGCAGGCCGTCTCCAGGGTATCGGCAAGCGATGCCAGGTGGAAACGTTCGGCATCGGCGCGTGCGAGAGCCGGTTGCAGCCGCGTCTTCACCGCTTCGAGATCCGGAATCTTGGCGAACACACCGAGCATGGCTTCTTGCCGTTTGGTATCGGGCCGCATCACGCCTCCGAGAGGCCAGTATCGCACGCGATCGCGGGCGGAAGGCTTGCGATGGGAACGGGAATAGAGTTCGCAACGGGAAGGTTCTAGCGGTAGGTCTGGCATCGAGGCCTCGAGCTGGCTACAATGGTTCTGTCTGGAGTTGGGCAGCCTGGGACTCGCATCGCTAGAGGTCTTCGGGGGAGGAGCATGGCGCACCGGAATCGGATTTCAGTCTTGATCGTCACCGCCGTGTTGGCCGCTGCCACAGGCTGTTCGTCACCTTTTGGTGCTTCTGAATCGGCCAAACAGTCCACTCCGCCTCCGCCAACCGCAGTCGCCGGCATCGAAGTCCTCACCAACCAGGCGTTGGATTCAGATCCTGACTTCGCGGCCACCTGTCAAAGCGGCGCCATCGTACGCTTGAATGCGACAGGTTCGGTCGACCCCACGGGCCGCGGCCTTCAGTACCGCTGGCTCGATACCGTGGAAGGCGCGCCGACGTCCGATTTTGGGCCGGCCTTCCGCCCCTACGAGACCACGGATGTCGTCGCGGGCAACACCCTTGCGACCGTCGGCGCGCACGTGATCGAGCTGACCGTGACCGCCTCGAACGGCCGCAAGGCGCGCACCACGCTCCGGGTGCTCGTGATGCCCTGCGCGTGCGGCGGCTGAAACCGGCCCGGCACCCCACCCGCTTGCCACCCTTCCGGCGCGACTGATAAGGTCGCCGCACTGCCGCTCTCCAGGGGCACCTGAGAGGCGAACGCACTCCAGCCAGAAGGTCGCCGGCCATGCCCGATTCCCAGGGTCCGCTGCCGCATACCTCGTCGAGTGGGTGGACGAACAGCAAGATCGCCGGCGAAGGCCTGAGCTTCGACGACGTTCTGCTGATCCCACGCCAGTCGGATGTGCATCCGCGCAATGTCGAGACCCGCACGTTCTTGGCGCGCGGCATCGAATTGAATGTGCCGATCACGAGTTCCGCCATGGACACGGTGAGCGAGGCGCGTCTCTGCGTGGCGCTGGCCCGCGAGGGCGGGCTCGGGTTCATTCACAAGTCGTTGTCACCCGCCGATCAGGCGGGCCAGGTGGATCTGGTGAAGCGCAGTGAATCGGGGATGATCTCCGATCCCGTGTCGCTGCCGCCCGATGCCACGGTCGAGCACGCGCTCGAATTGATGGCCAAGTTCCGCTTTTCGGGCGTGCCGATCGTCGAGGGACACAAGCTGGTCGGCATTCTGACCAACCGGGACTTGCGCTTCGTCGAGGACACGCGGGTTCCGGTGCGTGCCCTCATGACGCGCGACAATCTGGTGACGGCACCGGTCGGCACGACGCTCGAGGAAGCGCAGCGCATCCTGCACAAGCACCGGATCGAGAAGTTACCGATCGTCGACCGTGATTTCCGGCTCGTCGGACTCATCACGTTCAAGGACATTCAAAAGAAACTCGATTATCCGGCGGCGTGCAAGGATGGGCGCGGCCGCTTGCGGGTCGGCGCCGCGGTCGGCGTTGCCGCCGATACCGAAGAGCGGCTCGAACGCTTGGTGGCAGCCGGCGTCGATGTCATCGGGGTCGATTCGGCGCATGGCCACTCGACCAACGTGCTCGACCTCGTGCGTCGCATCAAACGCCAGTATCCGGATGTGCCGGTCGTGGCCGGTAATGTCGCGACGTTCGAAGCGGCGCGCGACCTGGTGCGCGCCGAAGCCGACGGCATCAAGGTCGGCATGGGTCCCGGTTCCATCTGCACGACGCGGGTCGTGGCCGGCATTGGTGTGCCGCAGATCACGGCGATCCTCGAATGCGCCCGCGCCGCCGCCGATGCGCGCGTGCCCATCGTGGCCGATGGCGGCATCCGCTACAGCGGCGACATCACGAAAGCCATCGCCGCGGGCGCCGACTGCGTCATGATCGGCGGCTTGTTCGCCGGCACCGAGGAGAGCCCTGGGGAAACAATCCTTTGGGAAGGCCGCACTTACAAACAGTATCGCGGCATGGGATCGCTCGGTGCCATGCAGTCCGGCAGCGGGGACCGCTATTTCCAAGGCGGCGAACCGCGGTCGAAGCTCGTGCCGGAAGGCATCGAAGGCCGCGTTCCCTACAAAGGCACCCTGCGCGAAATGGTGTTCCAGTTGGTGGGCGGGCTGCGCGCCGGCATGGGCTATTGCGGTGTCGCCACTCTCGAACAACTGAAACGCGACACGCGGTTCTTGCGGGTCACGTCGGCAGGCGTCCGCGAAAGCCATCCGCACGATGTGGCGATTACCCAAGACGCGCCCAATTACCGCCAATCCACCTGAGGCCCAGCGTGTCGACTCTGCGCGTGCGGTTGCGACAACTGGGTGCCTGCCGCGTCGAGCACGTGGAGTCCGGCGCGGTGTTGGACACCGACCTGCCGCCTGAATTCGGCGGCGCCGGCACCGCCTTTTCGGCCACCGATCTGCTGGCCGCCGCACTCGGCACTTGCATCGCCACCAGCATCGATACGGTAGCGGTACGGCACGGGATTCCGCTCGAAGCGATCACCGTGCACGTCGACAAGACACTCGGCACCGAACCGAAGCGCATCCAAGAGCTGCGGGTGACGATCGCCGTCGCAGTGGTGCTCGATCCGGCGATTGCGCTCCGCCTCGAGCGGGCGGCGGCGGCTTGCACCGTGCACCACAGTTTGCATCCGGATGTCGCCGTGCCGGTGACCGTCGTCAGCGGCGCTGCCGCCGCTGGGATGGCTTGAGGTGGCGAGGCCGCGCCGGCTTCGCGTTGCTGCCGTCGAGCCGTACTTCGGCGGGTCGCATGCACATTTCCTCCGCGATCTGCAGCGCTTTAGCACGGCGCGCATCGAACTCTTCACGCTGCCGGCGCGGCATTGGAAGTGGCGCGTCCGCGGCGCCGCGCTCGGTTTGGCACCGGCGCTCGCCGCCGCCCAAAAGCGCGGCTTCGACGTGCTCCTGTGTTCCGATTTCGTCAACGTTGCGGACCTCAGGGCGTTGCTCCCGCCGGCGCTACGCGCGGTACCGGTGTTGTACTACTTGCACGAGAATCAATTGACCTACCCGCTCTCGCCGGCCGAGGACTTCGACCCGTACTTTGGTTTTACGAACGTGCTGTCGTGCTTGTCGGCCGAAGCGGTGGCGTTCAACTCGGACTTCCATCGCCGTGAGTTCCTGGCTCGGTTGCCCAAGTTCTTGCCGCGCTTGCCCGACTACGATCGCCAGGCCGTGGTCGAAACGATTGCCGCCAAGGCCGAAGTGCTGCCGGTGGGGCTCGACGTGGCGGAAATTACCGCCCATGCGCCGCCGGTGCACAATGCCGTGCCGCGCATTCTCTGGAACCACCGATGGGAGTTCGACAAGCAGCCGGAAGTGTTCTTTGCGGCGCTCGAAGTGCTGGCGTCCGAGGCCGTGCCGTTCATCGTCGACGTGCTCGGGGAGTCCTTCGCGCGCCGCCCGCCGGTCTTCGACACGATTCAAGCCCGGTTGGGCGAGCGGGTCGGGCATTTCGGGACGGTGACGTCACGGGAGGAGTACCTGCGCTGGGCCGGCCGGGCGGACATCGTCGTGTCGACCGCGCAGCAGGAGTTTTTCGGCATCTCGATGGCCGAGGCGGTGCTCTGTGGGGCGCACGCGATCGCGCCGCGCCGGCTCGTGTACACGGACCTCTATGGCGGGCCGTGTGCGCGCCTCCATCTGTACCGGGACGAGGCAGAACTGGTTCGCCTGCTGCGGCGCGAACTCAGCGCACCAAAATTACACAATTGTAATCTTGCCGCCCGCTATCGCGCCTTCGACTGGCGACACGTGGCGCCGCTCTTCGATGCCCGTTTCAAGGCGCTGGCTGCCGGGCGGAGCCGCGCCGGGACTGCGTGAGCTTCCCGGCCATCCGATGTACTGTTCGGTCCGTAGTGGAGATGGGTCGTAGCCGGGGCCTTGTCTCATTGGCGTCGAGTCCCGCCGGGACGTCCCACAGACCGTACAGGCAATCCTACGGAGGCCATGATGAAGAGGAAGCACTTGTTCGCGATCGGCATGGCGCTGGTCGCATCCGCCGCGGGTCCCACGGCGTGGGCCGCGGACCACAAAGACTCGGCGGCGGTGGAACGTGACCCGGCGACCGACATCGCGGATGTCTATGCCTTCCGTCGCGGCGACAACCTCGTGGTGGCGATGACCGTCCAGAGTTTGTTGGTCTCGGGCAACGCCACGGATCTTTTCAATCCGCGCGCCAAGTATCAGATCTTCGTCGACAACACGCCCGCCGACGCGCTGGCGCCGAACGCGACGATCACGGTGACGTTTTCGGGCAGCGCCCCGCAGCAGTTCAAGGTCGAGGGCCTCACGTCGACCCCGATCGTGGGACCCTGCAGCGGCTTCAGCAACGCCGCAACGCCGGCCGTCACGACGAGCGGCGCCGTCAGTGTGTTCGCCGGCCCGCGCGACGATCCGTTCTATTTCGACCTGGCGGGATTCCGTGAGTTCATCGCCGGAACGTATGTGCCGGCCTCCGGCCTGCGCAGCAATTCGACTGGCCTGGCGCGCAACACGTTCGCCGGACTGAACGTCGCGGCAATCGTCATCGAGCTGCCTATCATTGCCGTAACCGGTCAAGCGACTCCGAACACCGGCGTCATCCGCGCCTGGGGCGCGACATCCGTTCTCGAATGATCCGGGCATCCATTGAACAGTGCGCGCCGCCTTTGCGGCGCCCGATGAAAGGAAATCCAGTGAAGCAGGTGTCCAAGATTGTGGGCGTGGTGATCCTGGCTGTAGTCGCTCAAAGCGGTTGCAACAACGATGACTCGACGAGCCCAACGACCGGTAACTACGTGCAAGTGGATCGCATGGCGATCCCGGCGTTGAACACGGCGCTGATTCCTTCGGCGCAGAAGGAATCGTTCAATCGCTCGAACCCTTCCGGCGACGCTGTCACTTTCAAGGCAGCGGTCATCAGTTCGATTACGGCGCTGCGGGCGAACGTCGCGACCCGCGGGTTGGGCCCCGAGACCGGCACCCTGACGCCGGCGCAACTCGCGGACGTCATCATCCCCGACGTCGTGACGATCGACTTTGCGTCGGCCGTCAACTTTCCGAACGGCCGGGACCCGGACGATGACGTGATCGACGGGGTTCTGAGCCTGGTGCTGAACCGCGCCGTTGGCGACGGCATCGTCTCGGACAACACGATCCTGGCGACGTTCCCGTACCTCGGCGTACCCAACAAGTTGCCGAAGCCGGGGATCTGATCACCGGCGCACCCCGCGCCCGGGAGCCTCTCCCCTGAAGGCTCCCGGGCGCGTCTTTCACCGCCGGCGCGCGCCACGCACGCGTGCAAACGTGAACGATGCCCACAGACTCTGCCAGTCCGCCTGGGCTCGATCCTCACTCGGCACCATGTGCACCACGTTGATGAGCCATTCGCCGTCGCGACCGACATCGAGCGTCACGCGTCCATCGCGCGCCGTGCGCTGTTGCTCGACCGGCGCGACCGAGTCGCGCGCCGCCGCGTCGAAAGGTTGCGCCGCGTTGGCGAGTTCGCGGTTCCAAGTGCGCACCAAGACGTTGGGCAGCGGCCGCCCCACGTAGAGCACCTGCACGGTCAAGCGCCGGCCGCGCACCGGATCCGCGAGCGGCAGGATCTCGATCGGCAGGCCCTGGGGAACGCTGGCTCGCTGCACCTGGTCCCCCGCGACCCAGGTCTTCGCGAAGCGCGCGTAACGTTCACGCCCCGGGCCCGCCCGCTCACCCAACGCGCGCCGCGCCGCAAGCGGCGCATCGAGGCCTTCGTTGGCCAAATACGCATCGAATCGCGCCGCCGGCAACTCGATCAAAGTGAAGTTCGACTGATAGGTGAGTAATTGCCCACCTTGATCAGGTGGGATATAGAGCGCCCAACGCAGCTCGCCGTTCGTGACCGCCTTCATGAGGTCAACAGACTTCGCACCCTGCATCCCAAAGCGCACCGTCCGCGTCACCGCAAACGGTTTCACCTCACCTCGAAATCCACTCCCAATAAACGCCCGAATCGTCACCGTATCATGCAGCGCCGGCCGGTAGTTCGAAGGCGCCAACCAAAACTCATGCCCCCAAGCGACACTCGCAAAAAACAGCACCCCCAGCGCGATTGCGGCGCCACTCTTCTGCATCGCGCTCCCGAGAAGTTGTCGCCGCGTCATGACCACTCGGCGAAGGTGAGAACGACGGCGCTCGTGCGCCAGCGCTGAACACTGACTCTCATCCTACCACTGATCGGCCGGAGCGCCCGGCGCGTACAACGCGGTATTGGACGACGGACGCCACGTAAACTCTCCATGCGCCTCAAGATCTCCAAATGTGGCAACTATCGTGTACAAGCCGGGTGGCGTAAAATGGAGTGTTGGGGGCACGTGATCGTAGTTGTAGATTCGACCGTCGAAGTTGAAATCTCCAACCGCAGCCTCAGCGGGGTCTAGGGTCCCACAGCAGAAATCCGGGCAGCCGGGATGAGGCACCCCGTTGTCGAACCACGTTCCATCGGGATTTTTCACGCCCACGAAGACAACCCCGTACAAACACGATACCGGGTGCCGGACACCCATCTGTCCAATATTCAAGACCCGCCCTGTCGCAGCGATCGTATCGCCGGGACCTCCCGTAGTGGCGTCTTGGCTCAAGGTGAGTTGCAACCTCGATTCCACTGGTCGTTCTGCATCATCCCAGCAACCGAGGGCCAGCAGGGCGAGCAACCCCGCAGCAAGGGGCAACCGTCTCATGACCACACCTTCTGACGTCTGACGACCTAGCGTGCACGCACGGGCCCGGCGCGTGCACCGCGGTGTTAGTTCCTAAACATCGACTTGACGGCGGACCAAGCGACCTGGTGCGTGGACACTGTGCAGGGACCGCTGTTGATCCGGGCTTCGCCCCCCGCCACGTACAAGCCGGTGTAATTCGCATCGCAAATTGTCACGATAGGCGCGAACAGGTGGCATGCGTCGCACGGGGTTGACGAACGACGTACAGACACGACTCGTGGCGAGACCGGTGCAAGAGGGAAGCACGCGATCGTGTACAGAAGCACTGCATTCTGCGGTCCCTGGCCAGACATGCAACTTGCAAACGCGATGGCGCCGTCCCCGCCGGTAGGGTCGCCGATCGCCAGGGACGCCGTGGCGTTTGGAGTGACTGACCGGAAAATGTCGGACACTCCGTCGACACGAAACCGTGCACCCGTAATTCCATTCGCGGCCGCGTCCGCGCCCAGGATGCCGATCAGGTAAACACTGAATGGAGTGAACAGCTCGACCGACTGATCACAGTCGGTGGCGTCAGCGTCGAAGAACACCCCGATGGACGTAGCAGCCCCGACCGCCGCGTCTCCAAGCAGGGCTAAAAACAGAACAACACAAGCCGCAGGTCTCATCCTGCACCTCCTGGCCGCGTCAGCCAGCGAGCTCTCGCCGCCAAACGCCCGATGTCCGATTGTGGCTGCCCAACACCCGAAACGCAACCGACCCCGCCCACACCTCCGAAGACCCCCACGCATCAGCAATCGTTTCGGTCGCGGGGGAAGGGGAGCGGCCGCTGAGCGTTCAGTGGCGCTCGACGTGCGTCTTCAGCCGCCAGTACGACGGAAACGCCTTTTCGAGCTGCGCCTGCGTCGCCGCCGCATCGACGCTGCGCCCCAGCTTCGCCTGCACATCCGCTCGCAGCCAGTAGGCCGGGATGAACCCCGGATGCGCCGCAATCACCGCGCTAGCCGTGTTCAGTGCCTTTTCGTTGACGTCGTTGCGAAACAGCGCGTCGGCGAGCAAGAACAGCAACACCGGCGATGTCGTGTGGCTCGACGCGAACGCCGATTGTGCCTGGTGCAGAGCCTTGTGATTGTCGCCATGGTCGAAGTTCGCGAGCACGCTCACGACGAGCAGGATCTCGCGTGCGCCGGGATCCTTGGGCGTTCGCCGTGCTTCCTTGACGAGCGTGTCTTGCATCGCCACGACCGCCGGCGCAAACGGGCTTTCGACGCCGTGCAACAGCACTTCATGGAGGGCTTCGTAGTACGCCTCGGTCATCGCCCCCTCGCGGCGCCGAAGATCGCCAAGCTTCGCATGCAGACCCGGCTCGTAGGGGGCGCGGCGCAGCGCTTCCTGCAGCAGTCCGACGGCGCCGTCGACATCGCCGCCCGCCGCCCGCGCTTCGGCAAAGTACGACAGGTCCTGGGCGGTGCCGAGCGCCGGATCCAAGTCGAAGGCCGTGGTATACGCGGCTGCCGCATCGCGTGTCTTGCCGGCCACGAACGCGCACTCCGCCAAGGCGCGCGCCGCCTCGGCCCAGCGCGGCGCACGCTCCGTCGCCGCATGCAGGCGCAAGAGCGCTTCGGCGTAGCGCTGCGTCGAATACAACGCAATGCCTTCCCAGTACGCCGCCCCGGCGCGGGTTTCGTCGGGCGTCGCGGCGGGCGCGTACGAATCGTCGGCCGCTTGATCAGCGGTCCGCGCCGCTTCGATTGCTGGACCCCAGGCGGCGAGTTTGAGGCGCGCCGCGGCGAGGTGATTCCAAGGCCGGCGCAGGTTCGGCAGCAGCACTGTCGCCCGCGTCGCGAGGTCGGATGCGTGCGTGAAGTTGCCGCTCGCGAAGGCGGCGCGATAGGCCGCCACGTACTCGGTGAACACGTCCGCGTGCAGTGCGGCCGGGAATTGGCTCGGGTCAACGTATTGAAAGATGCGCGCCGCGTGCGGGCCGGTGGTCACCGCGCCGGGGATTCCGCCCGCCGCCGGGCCGGGGCCGCCGAGCGCCACGATGGCGCTCGCGAAGCCCAGGGCACGAATCCATCGATGGCGCGGCTTCTGGGAGCGGATGTCGCGGCCGGGTGATCGACGCATGATGAGCCAAGATCGAGCCCCGCTACGGCCAAGTCAAGCCGGTGCCCGTTAACCATCAGGCGGAGAGGAGGATTTGCGCCAAGAGCGCCGGGTCCACATTGCCGCCGGAGAGGACGACGCCGACGCGCTTCCCCTCGACGTCCGGGATGCGGCCTGCCAGGAGCGCTGCGACCCCGACGGCGCCCGTCGGCTCGACCAGGAGCTTGAGGCGCTCGAGCAGGAAGCGCACCGCGGCCACGATCTCCGAGTCGCGGACGAGGACGATCGAATCGAGATGTTCACGCAGAATGGGGAAGGTCAACTCGCCGGGTTCGATGGCGCGCATACCATCGGCGATCGTGTGCGGCGGGGGAATGCGGGTTCGCACCCCGCTTTGCATCGACAGATAGGTGTCGTTGGCGTCTTCGGCCTCGATGCCCACCAGCCGAATGCGTGGCGCGAGGGCGCGAGCGGCGATCGCGCAGCCCGCCATCAAGCCGCCGCCGCCGATCGGCGCGACGAGGACATCGAGATCCGCAATCTCGGTCAACAGCTCCATTGCCACCGTTCCTTGGCCGGCGATGATCGCTGGGTCATCGTAGGGGGGCACGAGCGCCAAGCCGTGCTCGGCGGCGAGTTCGCGGGCCCGCTGCTCGCGGTGCTCCGAGGTCGTGCCGGCGAGGACGATGCGTGCCCCATACGCTTCGGTCGCGGCCCGTTTGGACGGAATGATCGTTTCGGGGACACAGATTGTTGCCGGCACCCCAAAAATCTGCGCCGCGAGCGCGACGCCTTGGGCGTGGTTTCCGGACGAATACGCAATCACACCCTGGGCTCGTGCCTCGGCGCCGAGCGTCGCCAACTTGTTGTAGGCGCCGCGAATCTTGAAGGCGCCGGCACGCTGCAGGTTCTCGCATTTGAGGAACACGGCGGCCCCGGCCTGGGCATCCAGACTCCGGGCCCGCACCACCGGCGTGCGATGCACCACCGGGCTCAGGCGGGTCGCGGCCTCGACGATGTCGGTGAAACGCGGCGCTGTTTCCATCGGCGGATGGTAGTGCGGCCGGGCCGGGAACCGAAATTGGTTTTTCGTCCCGGGCGCTTTTTGTGTTGCACCCAGGCAAGCACCGCCTGGATACTCCGCGCGGCTCCAAGGAGTGGAGGCGATCCGGCGCGCCCGTTATCCCGCGCGCGTCGACGGCGACTCCGATGCGGTGGTGGAGGTGGGGTCTCGGTGGCGATCTTCGGTAATCTCTTCGGACAGATCTTCGGCGACTCTGCCGCCGAACTCGAGGCGCAAGGCGACTACTTTGCCGGCGTGAACAACTGGCGTCGTGCGACCGAGGAGTATCGGCGCGCTCTGCAGCGCACCAGCAAGACCTCGGTCGGTTACCGCCGGCTCGCTGCCAAGTACGACGAGTCGCGCCTGCGCTCGTTCGACGCCCTCGTCGAAGAAATCCAATCACACATCGATGTCCGCGAGTTCACGTATGCCACCGAACAAATCTCGTTGGCGCGGACCTTGGCCGAGAACGACGGGCAGCGTGAGAAGCTCGACGAATGTGAACGGCGCCTGCGTGGCACCGGGCGCGCCGCGGCGACGGCGACCGGCGGCGGCCATGGTGCGGGTTCTTCGGCCCCTCCATCCGATGCCGCCCGAGCGGAATACGAAGCGCCGTCGGCGCGCCTCGACAACGCGCCGAGCTTCGCGCGCACCGTGCGTCCCGAACCGGCACCGCGGCTCGACGTCCCGGCGCGCCCCGCGGCGAGCGTCCAGCGCGAGCCCAATCCCGATCAGACGTTCCAGAAAGTCCTGGCGCGCATGCCGGCGGCGGAGATCGCCAAGCGCTCGCGGCTCGGCATGCACTATCGGGATGCGGTCCTCGCCTACTCGCGCGGCGACGCGACACGCGCCGTCGAACTATTCCAGCGGTCGGTCGAGGAACACCCGGACGAAATGCTCGTCTTGTACGATTTGGCAGCCGCTTTGGCAGCCGCGGGACGCACCCGCGAGGCACAGACCGTGTATCTGCGCATCATCGAACGCGATCCACGCGACTGGCAGCCGTACTATGAGATCTCGCAGTTGCAGTGGCTGGATGGCTTGCGCGACCGGGCCCTGGCAACAGTCGAGGAGGGCCTCGATCGCCACCCGCGGAGCGGTTACCTCGTGGCGCAATGGGGTGTTCTCCTCTACAAGATGGGCGAACCGCGGCGGGCCATCGAAAAGTTCTACGAGGCGTTGCAGCTCGACTCGTTCGACGACGCGGGCCTCTATCACGTCATCGCCAATTTGCATCTCGAGATGGCGGACGAGGAGAAGGCACGGCGCGGCTACTTGAAGGCCCTCGAACTGAATCCGGCCAGCGTCGGCACCATGCTCGACTACGCCGAATTCCTGGTCGAACGAAAGGCCGACGCGCGGGCCGCGCTGGCGGTTCTGGAAGCCGCGTTCCGGACCCTGCGGTTGCATCCGGGCCCCAAGATGCACCACGCCTATCGTTCGTACCTCTCGTCACGGGCGCACAGCATGCTCGGGCAGCGCGAAATGGCTTTGCTTGCCGCGACCCGTGCCCTCGAGGAAAACGACATGGCGTGGCTCGAGGACGCTCTCGAGTCCCAGCGGCAGGCCGTCCTCGCCGTCTAAAGCCGCGCCCGCTCATGACCTTGTCCAGCGCCCCGTCGCGGGGTAGACTGCGGTCCGTTCCGCGGGCGGCACGCTGCCGTCTGCGCCGCGCTTCACCAAGCCGACCCGCGAGGCTGCCTTCTGACCGTCGAACGCGAATATGACCTGCAGCTCAGCCACACGCTCTGGGAATTGGAGCGGATGGCGCGGCGCGGCACGGCGAGCGAGGGGCTGCGGCGTTCGCTCATCGAAACGCACTCCCAACACATCCGCTACATGGAAGATGTGGCGCAGATTCCGCGCCAGCAGCGCACTACCGTGTTGCTACAACCGAAGCCGACTCACGCGCTCTTGATGCTGCCGGCCGAAGGCATGACGGCCGAGGAACTGCAGCCGCTGGCGGAAGAATTCCACCGGCGCGGGTTCATCGTGATGGCCACCAATCTCGCCTACCGCACCCTCGACAAGCCGGGACGCAGCCCGGTGTATTGGCAGACATGCTCCGACGAAGTCGAAAATCGCTTCGACGTGCTGGCGCACTACTCGACACGCGTCTCGATCCTGGGCATCGGGATGGGCGGCCTGTTGGGTTTGCAGGTCGCAACCACGCGCCGCGTCGGTGAGGTCGTGGCGCTTTTCCCGACGTTCGGTTCGCAGGATGGACTCGTCGAGCGCTTGCGCGCGACGTTGCACCGCTTGCTGCGGCGCGAGGAAAAACTGCCGCGCACCTGGCCCGAGCAACGCAAGGCGGCCTCGCGCGCCGCCGGCGCCAATCTGGTGCGCGCTGCGGTGCCGTTCTATGTCTTGGTGGAGGATCGCAACGATCGCAGCGAACCGGGGCAGGCGGCGCAAGCGGCGCGCAAGCTCGTGCAGCGCGCCGCGACCAAGGTGCGCGTCCTGCGACCCGGCGAAGCGGCAAGTCTCCGCGACCTGCCGCCGGGTGTGTTCGACGAAATCATGGCGTTCCTGCGCCGCCCCATCGTCTGAAAAGACTTTGCCTACTGTAGGGCGTCGAACTTGAAGTTGGGGTCGACCCGGCGCAGGCGTTCGACGGTGTCCTGCAAGCGTTGGCGCGCTTCCGGAGTTCCCGAACGTTTGTATTCGGCGAAGCGGTCGAGAAATTCGTCGCGCAGGACCTGGACGCCTTCGGTCAGCGCCGCACGGTCCAGGTGGTAGAGCTCGCCGTCGCCTATCCGGTCGATGAATCCGAAGTACTCGCCGCGCAGTTGCGCCAGCACCCGGACATAGCGCTCGAAACCCACCGCGAGTTTGTCCATGACCTCGGCGACGGCGCTCGTGCTTCCGAAGACGCTTTGACTGTACGTCGAAGCGAAATCGTAGTACGTCTTGGCGCGGCCGACGAAGGTCGCTTCGGTCGGCCGGAACGCACTCGATCGCGAATTGGGGCGCCGCCCGTCCGGGTTGTTGAAAACGCCGATCGACATCAACAAGTGGTCGGCGTTGACACGGTAGACTCGATACCGGAAGCGCTTGCTCGGCGAGTGCTGGGCGGTCTCGAAGACCGTCGTATCGTGTGGCGAGATGTAGCTGCCAACGCGCACGCAGTACTGCGGGTCGGCGTACGACCCGAGCAGCTGCGCCAGGTAGATGTTGACGTCGTGATCGCGGCCGTCGTCGTCGCTCGGCAACCCAACGTCGGCACGGCTCTGGAGGAGGCAGCGCAGCATGAATGCCGCGCGCGCTTCCGATGGACGGGAACTGCCGTCGGCGTCAACTGGGATGTAGCGTTCCTGCATCTCGCTCACCACCTGTCTTGGTGGATTGTCTGGCGCGAAGTCAGCAAGGCGCGTGCCACGGGTAAAACGCCAGGAGGCATGCCATGCGAGTCGGTTTCCTGCAAATGGAGCCACAGTTCGGGGCGGTCGCCGCCAATGTCGAGACGATCGAACGCGCCCTCACCGGCAAACGTGACGCGACGATTGTGCTGCCGGAACTCTGCACCACCGGATACCTGTTCGCATCGCGACGCGAGGCCGCGGCGCTCGCGGAACCTGCCGACGGGTTCGCCGTGCAACGCCTCGGCGCACTGGCGAAGCGCAACCGGCTGACACTCTGCTTCGGCTTCGCCGAACGCGACGGACGCCGGGTCTATAACAGCGCCGCCACCGTCACTCCGCAGGGCGAGACCTTCGTGTACCGCAAGGCACATTTGTTCGATCGCGAAAAACTGGTCTTCGACGCGGCGCGACCGCGTTTCACCGCGATCGGCCGCGAGACGCCGCTGGGCGTGATGATCTGCTTCGATTGGTTCTTTCCAGAAGTTTGCCGGGCCCTGGCACTGGCGGGCGCACGTGTCGTGTTGCACCCCGCGAATCTGGTACTGCCTTACTGCCAGGCGGCGATGACGACCCGCTGCGTGGAGAACCGGGTTTTTGCCGTGACCTGCAATCGCGTCGGCGCCGAGCGCCGGGCTGGCGCGGCGCTGCGTTTCACCGGCCAGAGCCAAATCGTCGATTGCCGCGGCCGCGTCGTGGTGCGGGCGAGTGCGACGAACGAGGAACTGCAGATCGTGCGGATCGACCCCGAGCAAGCCGCCGACAAGCAAATCACGCCACGCAATCATCTGTTCCGGGACCGCCGGCCGGAGTTGTACGGATCGCTGGTCCGGAAGATCGCGCCGCGCTGACCGACCCACATTCGTCCATGCGCGTCGAGCGTCGGGACGCTCGCGTGCTGCGACGTCCGTGCGCCTGTGCCGCGCCGGCTTGGTGCGACGGATGAAGAATCGGGTCGGAGCTGCGGAGCCGTGCACGGCATGCCCCCGTCTGGCCTTGGAACGCAGGGGGGTGCGTACTCTCCCAATCTAAGCTCCAGACTGCACGAGCGCCAGACGGGCGATTCCCCCTGACGGCGCCTTGTTGCCAAACCGACCGCATCTTTCCCCTGGCACGCGCTTTGCGAGTCAGAAGCGCTGCTTCGCCCCGATGCAATCACGACGAGGGGCAATGTTCCTCGTGGGTGAGCAGAAGTCTTGGAAGACGGGGTGGTCATCGATGAACGGATCGCGCGCGGGCAGGAATTGGGGGCCGCACGGTGTGGCGGCGATCGCAAGCTCCTTCGTCGTTCTGGCAGGAGTTGGAATCGGCGCTTACTTCTTGGGTTTGCATGGCGCGGCGCATGTGCCGGGCCGCGATCTCGGGATTCTCGCTGCAGCCATCGCCGCGGTCGCGGTCGCAGCGCACTTCGCGGTTGCGACGGCGGTACGGCAAGCGGGCGGCGCAACGATGCGGAAGCTCCTTGGACGCGCCCTCGACGTCGATCCGACCGACTCGGAAGCGCTCGTACCGTTCGCTGCGGTGCCGCCGCTTCGCGACCTGGTCGGCATGTGGATCGGCGAAAAACATCAGACCCGCGAGCTCAGTGACCGTCTCGAATCGCTACGTGGTGAGATCGACGGCTTGCTCGACGGCATGAATCGCAGCGCCCAGGATCTCGGGCGCCTGCGAACCGAAAACATGAGTCCAATTGGTGTGCAGTTCATCGGGCTTTGGAATGTCATGGTCGAGCGGATCAAGACGGCGGAAGAGCGGGACGCCGGCGGCGATGCCGGCAGCACCTCGGGCTCGAATGTGGCTCCCGAAGTTCGCACGCTGGTCGCGCGGCTCGATGAACTCGAGTCGGAGCTCGACCGCCTTCGGGACCGCGTTCAGGAGCCCATCGTGGACGTCGGGACGCTGTCTGCGGGTCTCGAGCGCAGCGGGCCGGCCGTGCCGATGTTCGCGCCGGAATCCGACGAGGACGATCTGCTCGTGAGCCTCGATGTCGAAGCCGACGACTCGTCGATCGAGTCGGAATTGGACGCCGTGACGCTCGAGCCCGAAGTGGACGACGTGAATGCCGCCTCTCACTGGGGCGAAGTGCAAGTCGTCGAACCGATGCCGAACGCTCGCCTGTGGCAGCCGGCCGCCGACCCCGAGCGTCCGCTGCGCGAACCGTTCCAGGTCGAAGCACTGCAGCCGCCGGCCCGCAGGACCGGCGACCCTGCTGCCGCGTCGCCGCCGGGCACGATGCGTTTCGAGGACCTCGATTTTCCGCACTTCGTCGGCAAACCCGTCCGTCCGCTCCCGGAGCGGCTCGCAATGACCTACGAGGCCCAGCCGAGCGAGGACGTGACGGAACTGCCCGGCAATGCCCTGCTGTTCGATGACGATCCGCTGCCACCGCAGCACGAGATCGACTTGGGCGGAGCCCGAGCCCGGGAGGATCGTTGAGCACGACGCGTGAATCTGGTGATGTCGTTGCGATCGCGGCCCAGGTCGAAGAGCACGTCGGCGCTCTGACGGCCGTGCTTGCGGCCGGCATGCCGCCGTCTCTGCACGTCGTGAAGCAAGCGATGGTGTCGACACGCGCGCTGCGCGGCAGCGCTTTGCTCGCCGGATTCGATCCCTTCCAGTCGTTTCTGGGACGCGTGTTCCAACTCCTGGAGCACGTCGATTCGGGCGTGTTGCCATGGTCCACGCGTCTGACGACGCTGCTCGAAGGCGTGATCGCCATCGAGACACATGCGATCGCGCAGCTCGAACGGGGCGCGGCGCCGGTGGACACGGCCGGCGTCGAAGCGTTCGAGGCGGCGGTTGCGGCATTGCATGGCACGCCGGCACCCGCTCCGGATGCCGACGCCGCGACGAACCTCGATGCGGTGCCGGCCGGGCCGCCCGCGCCCGAGGTCGAGGCGGCGCTCCAGCAAATCCAGTTGCTGCGCCAGGCGCTTGCGACCCAGGCGCTTCCGGTCGCGGCACGGAATGGCAGTCTCGCGACTCTCGAACGCGAAATTGCGATGCTTCAAGAAGCGATTCGCGCTCCGCACACCAGTCCCCCCGAGGACCTGAAATCGCCGCAAGAGGGCCTCAGGAACCACTGTGAGGGCGCACTGCGCAATCTGGTGGAAGCAGCGGCACAAGAGGTGCTGGAAGAGGCACGAGAGCGCGGTTTGCGTCTGGCGATGCGAATCACGGGCGCTCTGGACCCGGTGGACGACGATCTGGGCGCGGCGCTCCTCGAGTTGCTCGCGTACTTCTGGTCCGATGCGCTCGACGCGCAGGCGGCCCAGGGTGGGGCCGAGATCGACACCGTGCTGCGGAGCGCCGAGGATCGCCTGATCGTGGAATTCCGCGACGTGGCGGTCGGCGAAACGAGCTGGCGCGGTGCATCGCCGGACGACGACGTGCTGGGGCGCTACGCGGGATTGCGCCGTTCGCGGCCGCTCGTCGAGTCGCTGCACGGGATGGTGGAGGTCGAGCCGGCGTACGCGGCAGGCTGCCGTTTTCGCCTCTCCCTGCCGCTGTCGACGCTCCGTCCGCACGCCATGGTGCTGCGGGTGGGACGCCACGAAATCGCGGTCGCATCGTCGTCGATCGCGGGAGTGTACGAAGCGCAGTCCCTGCGCGCGGACTTCGACGCCGCGGGGGCGTTCGTCGAAGTCGGTGGAATGCGAGTGCCGATTCTGCACCTCGCGTTCGCGCTGCACGACGTGGGATACGACGAACTCGTGCGCGAGCACGTGGTGGTCGTCGGGAGCTTCGAGCGGCGGGCGGCGATCTTTGCATCGCAAGCTCACCGCTCGATCGAGGGACGACTGACGCCGGAGGCACAGGGCCTGTGGGCGGGGACGCTCGAGACGGAACGCGGCATTGTACCGATGCTGCACGTCGGAGCGTTGCTCGGGCGCTGCGGTCCGGCAGAAGTAGTCCCGGCCCCGCCGCGCGCGCCGCTGGAAGAAGCGGCGCCGCGCGGCCCGGTGCGGGTGTTGCTCGTGGTCGGCGCGGGAGCCGAACGGGAAGCGGTTGCGGCGGCACTGGCGCTGCCGGGCTGCACGGTGCGGGCAGTCGATACGGTCGACGCGGCATGGACCGCGCTCGAGGCCGAATCCGCTGATCTCGTGGTGTGCGACCTGCGCTTGCCGGAAATGCACGCGCAGCAGTTCGCTGAACGGCGCCGTGTGAGCGGGCAGTTTCAGGAAGTTCCGATGTTGCTCGTGCTGTCGCACGCAGGCGAGCAGTCGCACCTCGTGGTGCAACAACTCGGCGCCGCGGAATGGGTCCGCTCGCCGGTGGATGCCGCGGAGATTCTAGAGTCGGTGCGCCGGCTCGTCGCGGTGTGAGCGTGCGGGAGACGATCGAGACGACGATCGCAGGGATTGGAATCACACGAACGAGAGGCAGGGGAAGACCATGAGCGACCTGAAGGCGACGGAGTACGCCAACATCTACATCGGCGGCGACGAAGGAACGCACGCCGTCATGACCTCGATGGAGGCGGCGGAGTACCTGAAGATGCACGTCAAGACGGTTTGCCGTCTGGCCAAGGAAGGCAAGATTCCGGCGAAGAAGGTCGGGAGCGAATGGCGCTTCCTGAAGAACGTGCTCGACAAGTGGTTGTCGGAAGAAGTGGGCTGATCGAGGCCGAGGAGAAACCGCATGAGCGGCCAGACGCTGCCGCCGCGGACGCGCTTCACTCGCGTGCCCTGTGACGCTCCTGGAGTCACGATCTTTCAGATCGCGGGCTCTCTTGGGCCGCGCGCGAAGCCGCAGCTCGTCCGACTGACGCAGGAGTGCCTGCGGCGCAACTTGCCCCGGCTTGTGTTCGACCTTTCCGAGGTCGATGCGCTGGGCGGTGGCACCGCACGCTTGCTGAACGAGTTCGCCGCCGAGCGGGCCGGACGCGGTGGTAGGACCGCGTTCCGGGTCACGTCGCGGACGGTGCGGGGTTTCCTATGCGCCGATCCCCACCTCTTGCCGCCACCGCTGGTCGCGAGCATCGACGAGGCGATCGCGGCGGTTGTCGAGGGGAACGAAAGCGGCCGTGGCAGGCCGGCACCGGCGCCACGCGTCGTCTCGGTGAGACGGTCGAATGCGCCGGACGGCGCCTTCACGTCACGCAAGGGGCGCGCGGAGTCGGAACCGTCCGCAGCCCCGCGCCGGCCGGCACCGATGGAGACCTCGCGGGCCGCAGAGCCGCCGCGCCCGCCGGAATCAACGCGGGTGGCGGAGCCGTCACGTCGCAACCCACCGCCGCGTCCTGCAGAACCGTCGCCGCGCCGCAACACGGCCGCGCCGGAGCGCTTTGGGCGCGAGTTGTTTCTTCCCGAAGAAGAAGAGCCCGAGGCCATGAAGCCGCCGGCGCGGCGCAATGGCGGAGCCGCGCGCGCCGAAGAGTCGTCGCGTACCACGACCGCCGCACAGCAATTGCGCGAGCGCTTGCAACGCGCCTTGCGCGACCGGGGCGTCGCATCGCGGCTGTTCTTCTTCGAGCGCGACAGCGACGGCCGTTTCTATCTGGTCACGCGCCACGGCGCCGACCGTGAGCGCGCTTTCGAAGGCGCCGGCGCGCTGGCGGCGACGCTCTTCGCGAGCCGCGTGCCGACGTTCCTGATCGATATCGATCCCGATGCCGTCAGCGAGGCCGAGATCGAACTGCTGAGCGAACTCAACTGCGAAATCGCAGTGCCGGTGGGCAACGGAACGCCGCCGCCCTACGCGGTGTTCCTGTCCAAAGAAAATCCCGGCGACGAGTATTCCCTGGAAGAATTGCAGGAGCTCGATGAGATCCTGCGTGCGACGACCCCGCGGCCGAGCCTGATGGACGACGACGTCGAGGAGCCGCAACGCGCGCCACTCATGGCCCCGGCAGTCGATGCCGAGCTGCGTAGCCTGTTCGGCGACGATGGCGGCGAGTTACCCCCGGAGCCCTCCGGGTCGCTCCCCGATTCCGCCGACGATTTCCTGATGCACGAGCCCAACCGCCCGGCGCCGATTCGCGTCGTCGATCACGCGCCCGGTGCGCCGCCGCGCGGTGCTTCACCCGACCAGGTGCGCGTCCTGCGGCGGTCGGTGGCGCAGATGCGCGACATCCTAAGCCTGACCCACGACTTCGACGCCGCCTTCGGCACGTCCAAGTTGCTCGAAGTGCTCGTGCTCTCCGTGGTCTCGGTGGGTCGCGTCGAGACCGTGCTCTTCTTCGCGCAGCAGGACGGCAACTATGTGCTGACGCACCACCGCGGCTTGTCGCATGACGCGGTCGCCGGGCTGCGACTGCGCACCGATTCGACCCTGGTGCAGCGTGCCATCGCTTCGGGTTCCGGGGTCGAGATCGCCGATTCGGCACAGATCACCGAAGAAGAACGCATCTGGGCCCGCCAACATGGCCTGCAGTTCGCGGTACCATTCCGGTACGAGGACGAGATTTTGGGCGTCCTCATTCTGGGCGCCAGCGCCGACGAGGCGCCGCCGGACCTCGAGATGCTCGGTTGGCTGCTCGGCCAGGCGGCCCTGGCGTACGACCGGGCGCGCTTGTACGAGACATTGCAGGACCGCACCCTGGGCGTCGTGCGCGGCCTCATCACGCTCATCGAATCGCGCAATGCCTTCGACTGCGGCTCCACAGAACAGGTCGTACGCTACGCGCAGGCTCTGGCGCGCGAACTACAGTTTCCCCAGGAGCAACTGCGCGACCTCATCTATGGCGCCGTTCTGCGCGATGTCGGAATGCTGAAGATCAGCGAAGCGTTGCTGCGTTCGTCGTCCGATCTCACGGCCGATCAGTGGGAGACGATCCGGCAGCACCCGCAAGAGGGCGCCTCGATCATGCGCCAGATGCGTTTCGGACCCGTCGCGGTGGATGTCGTGCTGCACCACCACGAGACCTACAACGGCGAAGGTTATCCGATGGGTTTGCGCGGCCGGGCCATCCCGCTCGGGGCGCGCATCGTCGCGGTCGCCGAATCGTACGTCAAGATGACAATGGACCGGCCGTATCGCAAAGCTCTCGGCAAACCGGAAGCTCTCGAGAGCTTGGCGGAGAACTGGGGATTGCGCTACGACCCGCTCGTCGTCGACGCACTCGTGCGGGTGGTGAACCGGGAACTCAGCTTGGGTCTCAAAACCGACCGGGATTTGACCAAGGACTTATTCGGTGTCTGATACGAAGCTGACTTTGGGCCCTGAAGACGCAGCCCCGTCGTGTCCGCACGACGAGATGGAGCCCTATTGGGCCGGATCGCCGATGGCGGATTCGTTCGCGCCGGGCATGCTCGACGAGGCGCATCTCGATGCGCCGCACCTGGCCGACGAGACGCCGTGGCGCGGCCGCGCCGGCCATGCGCCGGACCCCAGCCGCACCGGATCAAAGCATCGCCACGCCGCCGAACCGGGATCGCCGGAGGCGCGGGCGGAGGCGCAGCAGTTTCGCATTGCGACCGCCGAAGGCGAAGCCCGGGCCCAAGAGGCACGCCGCCGCCAGGTGGAAGCTCAACGCGCCGCGCAAGAAACCCGCGCTTCGGTCGAGCACGTCGTTGCCAATGCCGACGCGGTGCAGCAGATCGCCGACGACATGGGCACGCCGCGTGTTCTCGTCGTGCATCCAAGCCCGACGACGCGCCGCCAGGTGGCGCAGGCGCTCGGTGAACTCGGCTTCGAGGTTACGACCTGTGTCGAAATCGAACAGGCGCTCTTGCACGTGCAGCAGGAACGCCCCGACGCCGTCGTCTCGGAAACCGGTTTACCGGACATCGACGCGCTCGCGCTCTGCCGGTCGGTCGGCGAACGAGCCTCCGGAACCCCGGTGCTCTTGGTTGCACCGGGCGACGACGAGGCCCATTACAGTCTGGCGATGGAGGCGGGTGCGGCCGAATACTTGCGCCGTCCGCTGACGCCGCAGTTCATGGGCGAACGCCTGCGGGTCGCGATTCGCAAGGCGCGCGCCGCGCGTGCCGGCCGGGTTGGCGTCGACGCGGTGGCCGCGGGCGATGCCGCGTTCGCCGACCGCCAACTGCGCCGCCAGGAGCTCAAGATCCAATCGCTCTTCGAGCTATCGCGCAACGTCGTCGGCTGTCTTGAACTCGACGACTTGTACCAAGGTTTTCTGCTCACTGCGATGGGCCAGCTCGGACTCGGAGCCGGCGTCCTCTACCACCTGGATGGCGGCAGAGGCGATCGCATCGTCGAAATCGTCAGCCGTGGCATTCCGCGCGCCGAGGCGCAAACCCTGCTCGATTTCCGGTCGGGGCTCGGGATGTTCCTGCTGAAGTCGCCGCATCCGGTGCTCCTCGAACCGGACTGCTGTCCGGTGGATTTGCGCTTCGAAGTCGACCGGCTGCGCGAAGCGGGGCTCGCGGTCGCGTGTCCGATGGCCTCGAAGGGGCAATCGGTGGGCGTCGCGCTCTTCGGGGGCCGCGTTTCCGGTCTCGGCTTCGGTGCCGACGATTTGCTGCTGCTCGCCGCAATCTGCAATTTCGCCGGGCCGGCGCTCGACAGCGCGCGGTTGTACACCGAACTGCACCTCACGTATCTGTCCACCGTACGGGCCTTCGTCTCGTCGCTCGAGGCCAAGGACGCCTACACGCGCGGCCACTCGGAGCGGGTCGCCGACTACGCGCGGGTCTTGGCTCAGAGCTGCGGTTTCAAGCGCCACGATCTCGACATGGTGGTCTTCGGCGGCATGCTGCACGACATCGGCAAGATCGGCGTCGCGGAGGGCATTCTCAACAAGCCCGGCCCGCTCACTCCGGACGAGTGGCGCGTGGTGCGCGGGCATCCCGAAATGGGCGCCCGTATCGTCAGCCACATCGAATACCTGGCGCCGGCCATACCGATGATCTTGCACCACCACGAACGCATCGACGGACGCGGCTATCCGCACGGACTGACCGGCGACGATATCGAACTCGGCGCGCGCATCGTAACCGTGGTCGACAGCTTCGACGCGATGACGACGCACCGGCCGTACCGGCGGGCGATGAACACCGAACAGGCGTCCAAGCTTCTGAAGGCACACGCGGGCCGCCAGTTCGATGCCCAAGTCGTCGCCTCGTTCCTGCAACTGCTCGAATCCGGCGCCGTCACCCTCAAAGACTGAGACGGGTGCTTTCGCCCGGCGCCCGATGGCGCCGATCCGTCCCGCTCCCTTTTCGGACATACCGCTACCCCGTCCGCGTTGATTCCCCCAATCCATTGTGATTGTGTAAATTACACTCGCATCCGGGTGCCTGATCGGCTTACAATAGAGATCGGATCCGCACGCCCGGCGCGCGCCTCCAGCCAAATTCGCCGCCCGTTGCTTCCACGGCGCTCTTCCACTGTTGAACGGCATCGCTCGCCGCTCGCCCCCCTCTGGAGATGTCATGCGCAGTGTGCTGCGCCCGGCATTGTGTCTCGTCGTGGCGCTCGTCGCGAGCGTGGTGGCGCGCGTTCCGAGAGCTGTGGCCCACGACGATGCTCTTCCGGAACTGCGCTGGTCGGAAGGCTACACGCTGGTCGTTCTCGAACCGGGCACGGATCTAGGTGCCGCGACGCGGCTCGTGCAGGCGCGCGGCGGCACCGTCGCATTGCAACTGCCGCCGCGGTTTCTCGCCGGTTGGATTCCGCCGGATCTCGATGCGGCGCTCGTCGGCCACGCCGGTATTCGCTCGATTCACCACGACGCATCCCACCTGCCTGCCGGCCCGGCCGGCGATCGCCAATCCAACATGATTCTGCGATTCTTTGCGCGCGCCGCGCGCGGCGACCTCGAGTTCAGCGCCATGGCCGCGGCGGATCCCGCCGCCGGCGCCGTCACGAAAGCCGCGGATGAAAGCGCCGGCACCGCACTCGCCACCCATCGAAGCGCGAGTGGCGATCTCGTTCCGGGCGCCGATTTTAAAAACGGCCCCGGTGTTCTGCTGCCCGATGCTTTCGACCGGCCGCCGGTTTCACCGCTCGACATTCTCGCCAACTTGGAGCGCCAGGGGATCACACCGGTTCGCAAAGCCGGCAATGACTTCCTGACTGCGAACAGCGAAACCATGACCGGCACGACGTCCGTCGCGCTCTTCTTCGTCGAGAGCGATGGCACCGGCGCCGATGCGAACGTGTACGACTGGACGGCGGATGCCGAACAAGACGTGTATGCGCAAGCGGCGGCGGCGCTCTCTTGGTGGTCGGGGCAGGCCAAGAAGCATTCCGACTGCTGGGCGGTATTTCGCCTCGAGCCGCACTTTGCGACGCAGGACGGACGCTGCGCCCAGTGGCGTGAGCCGCTCCTGCATCCAAGTACCGACTATGCATCGGCCGTGAGCGAAGTGCTGGGGAACTTCGGCTACACCGCCGGTGGGGCGCAAGCCCGCTGCATCGCCTACAACGCCGCGCTGCGCACGGTCAACAACACCGACTGGGCGTACTCGGCGTTCGTCGCCGCCAACCCGACCGGCCCGACAGCTTATTCCGACGGATACGCCGCCTGGGCGTATCTCGGCGGGCCGTATGCGGCGCTTCTGCAACACAGTTTTGGCTGGAGCTTCAAGCAGGTATTCGCGCACGAGAGCGCGCACGCATTCCGTGCTTGCGACGAATACTCGGTCGCCGGTTACGGAGGCTGTTCGAGCTGCGCCGGTTGCATAGACACCGGCGCCTCGAACGGTAACTGCGAGGTGTGCACCGCGAACCCGGTGTCGTGCATGATGCGGTCGAATGCCTTCTCGCTCTGTTCGTACACGATCAGCCAGCTGGGTTGGGACCGCGCCCCGTGCGTGCCGCAATCGCTGCCCGCACCACAGCTCGATACCGTCTTGCCTGCGGCCGTACCGCCCGGCGCGGACATCGACGTCGACCTGAAAGGCGCCTTTCTCGTCAACGGCGACGAAGTGGACTTTGGACCGGATATCGCAGTTACCGCGGTGAACGTGATTTCGGCGTCGCTGCTCCGGGTTCATCTTCACGTCGGACTCGAGGCCTCTCTCGGGCTGCGGGACGTCACCGTGACCGGCCCCAACAACGCGGCCGATGTACTGAACGCGGCGTTTCGTGTCGTGGCGACCCCGCGTCATTACGTGTCGAGTGGGGGAGCGGCGCAGTTCCCGTACGATCGTCCCGACCGCGCCGCCCACGACCTGGCCACCGTTCTCGGCGCCGCCAGCATCGGCGACACCATCCTGGTGACGTCGGGGACCTACGCGCCCTTCACAATCGACAAGAGCCTGACGGTGATCGCCAGCCGCGCCGCCGATTTCACCTCGCCCAGCGACCCGGCGTTTCCCTCCATCGTGCAAGGCACGAACGGCGGGCCGGCGATTCAGATTGTCGGCACTGCGACTCACGTACTTCTCGATGGACTGGTGGTGCGCGGCGGATCGGGCACACTGTTTACCGTGCCGGAACTGGGCGCGGTTGTCGCCGGCGGCGGCATCATGTGCTTCGACGCGACTGCGACGTTGCGCAATTGCACGATCGAAGGCAACCAGACGGGCACTGATGCGGCGCCGGGAGCCGGCGGTGGTGCGTTCTGCTGGCGGGCGCAGGTGCGTTTCGAACACTGCACGGTGCGCAACAATCGCGCCTCCCGCGGCGCTGGGATCCTCGGCATCAGCGCCAATCTCACCCTCATCGATACCGCGGTCGAGAACAACGACGCCGGCGGCGCCGGCACGGGAGCCGGGTGCAGCATCCTGGGCGGTTCGCTCGTTGCCCGCGGCGGACACTGGACCGGCAACGTCGGTGCGCTCGATGGCGGCGGCGCGCACTTCGAGAACTGCGCCGCGGCCACGGTATCGAACCTCGAAGTGAGCGGCAATCGCGCCACCCGCGATGGTGGTGGAATCCATGCCGCCGGCACGCCATTGGTTCTGGAAGGCCTGCGGGTGACGGGCAACACCGCCGGCCGTGACGGTGCCGGGGTCGCCACGAGTGGCGCCGCGCTGCGCATCGAATCGTCGGTCCTTGCCGCGAACGATGCGGCACACTTGGGTGGCGGCGTGCATGCGTCGAGCGGCGATCTGACAATTGTGAATGCGACGATTGCCGGCAATGCCGGCGGCCCGGCGAGCGGTGTTTACGTTCGCGCCGCGGGCGGTGCGGTGCAAATCCGCGCCAGCGTGCTGGCGGGGAACGTCTTGGGCGCATTGTTCGTCGACGGCGCGACGCCGGTAGCGCTCGATTGGAACCTCGTGTGGCAGAACGGCGCGTTCGACTGGATCGGCGCCGCCTCCGGCCCGAACGATGTGGCGCTCGATCCGCTCTTCGTCAACGCCGTGGCGCTCGACTACCGGGTGGCGCTGGCATCACCGGCCCTCGACTCGGGAGATCCCGACCCGGCTCGCAATGATCTCGACGGCTCGCGCAATGATCGCGGCGCCGAGGGTGGGCCGCGGGCCTCACTCCCGGCACCGGCTCGCGTCGCGTCTTTGGTGGCGCGTGACTTCGGATCGCACGTCTGGGTGCAATGGGCGCCGAGCTCCACGCACGACATCGTCACGTACGCACTGTACCGCGACGTGAGTCCGGGTCTCGATCTCACGGTGCTGCCGCCGCTCGCCCTCGTGCCCGCAAGCAATCCATCGTTCGACGATTCAGCGCCTGCGGCCGGGGGCGCGACCTATGCGGTCGTGGCAATGGATGCCGCCGGACATGCGAGTGGCAGCACGCGGACGACAGCGACACCGCGCACGACGGACGCGAGTCTGGCGCCCTTGACCTTCGCGCTTCACCCCATCGCGCCCAATCCCGTCAACCCGGGGGCATGGGTTGCCTTCGACCTGCCGGCACCTACGGCAGTCCGAATCACGATCTACGACGCCCATGGTCACCGCCTGCGCACCCTGCTCTCCGGTACGTCCGCCGCGGGCTCGCACCGCATCTATTGGAACGGCGAAAACGACCACGCCCAGTCCGTAGCCTCCGGTCTCTATTGGGTCGTCCTCGATGCCGTGCACGAGCGCCGCACCCGCAAGATCACCGTCGTACGCTGACTTTCAGATCTCGTTCCAGAGAAATTCGGCCTTGGCCATTCGGCCGACGAGCGTGCGCACCCGGCGTTCGTAGCCGCGCGTCGTGCAGCCGGGATGCCAGGTCGACGGCCGTGGCAAGCCGGCGGCGAGTTGTGCGGCTTGCTGCACGTCGAGACCGGCGGCCGGCGCCGAGAAGAAGCGCTGCGCGGCGGCTTCGGCGCCGTACACGCCGGGGGCGAATTCGGCGACATTCAAATAGATTTCCAAGATGCGGCGTTTCGCCAGGTGCTTTTCGAGAGCCCGCGTCAACAACGCTTCGCGAATCTTGCGCACCGGATTCCACTTGCCCGAGAGCCACAGATTTTTGGCGACCTGTTGCGTGATGGTCGAAGCACCGCGGGGTAGTTCGCGGTCGAGCCACGCGTCGTGCAGAGCATCACGGATCTCGCCGGTGTCGAAGCCGTGATGGCTGAAGAACTGGATGTCTTCGCCAACGAGCACGGCGCGCTTGAGGTGCGGCGAAATCCGCGTGTAGGGCACCCAAGTCCACGCGGCGGCGACGGGTTCGCCGCGGGCGCGCTGTTGAGCGCGACACCGCTCGATGAATGCGGTGGTGCGCGGTGGCTGGCTCGCGAGTGCCGCGACGTCGGGCCAGGTCACGACGCAGTAGCCGGCATACAAAGCGACCAGGACGACGATCAGCAGAAGAGACCGGGCGCAGCCGCGTCGCAATGCGTGCCGCATCACGGCCGCATCCGCTGCACGAGCGCGAGGCGCATCGGACTAGTTGGCGATCTTCAGGAGCTCGAACTCGAACACGAAGAGTTTTCCAGCCGGCGCCCCTGGTTGGCCTGCGAAGGCAACCTCGCTCGGAATCCAAAAGCGCGTCTTCTCGCCTTCGACCATGAGCTGCAACGCCTCCGTCCAGCCTTTGACGCGGCCGCACGGGATGGTGGGCGCCTTGCCGCTGGTGAGCGAACTCTCCATGAAAGTCCCGTCGTTCTGCCACACCGAATAGTTGAAGGTCACCTGACTCGTCGGAATCGGATGTGTCTTGCCGGTGCCGCGGCGCAACACCCGGTAACCAATTCCGGATGCGGTTTTCTTCGCATCCTTGGGAATTGCACCAACATCCGGCGGCGTCGGTGGCGGTGTAGGACCTTCCTTGAACGACAAGAGTTCGATGTCGAACACCAGCATGCCCTGTGGCATACCCGGTGATCCCTTGTAGGCGAGCTCGTCGGGGATCCAGAAGCGGCGCTTCTCGCCCTCGACCATGAGCTGCACGCCTTCGATCCAGCCTTTGATCATGCCGTTCAGGGGGTACGTCGCTGGGGCGCGCCCCTCGGTGCTGTCGAAAGAGCGGCCGTCGGTCGTCCAGCCAGTGTAGTTCACCGTCACAATGTCTTGTGGCGCCGGGTGTTTCTTGCCGGTTCCGGCCTTGATGACGCGCGACGCAATCCCAGACTTGGTTTTCGACGCCGTTGCGGGCGGCGCCTTGACGTCATCGGGAGCCGGAATGGTGGCCGCCTGTTGGGCCGCGGCCGGCGGCGGAGTACTGACCAGGAGCGAAGCCGCCAACGCGAGCCCCGCGCACGAACGAAACAGAATTGAGAGCGGACGGGATGGTGTTTTCATGCCGCCCATGATGTCGGGTCCGCCCCCCGAATTCAAGCCCATCGGCTTGGTGCGCCGCGGCGGGAACCCGGCGACCCAGGGCCGCTCTTGCCATAAATGAGGTATGTTGAACCTTCCTATTTCACCCGGCGCGACGCGGATTCCGTGCTTTCGCGCTGTCCAGCGCTCGTCCGTCTGCAGAGGAGACCGGCATGCCGCGCCGCCCACCGGGACTGTGGTTCGCAGTGGCTCTCGTACCGGCACTCCTCGCGGTGCCGTTGACGCTTGTACACGCCGAGGTCGATGTTTCGCCCGATCGCGCCGAACCCGGCAGCATCGAGCAGATTCGCTCCTACACGACGAGTCCCGAATACCTGCCCGAGAGTGTCGCCTACGTCCCCGACTCCGACCGGGTGCCGTCGCCGACGAAGGCGTTGGGGCATCTCGCCGGCGCCCCCAACGAGCTGTCGAGCGTGGCGCAGGTGCACGACTATTTCCGCAAACTGGCTGCGGCCAGCGGCCGGGTGCGGATCGAGACGATCGGCAAGAGTGAGGAGGGGCGCGAGATTCTCCTCGCGATCGTCTCGTCGGAAGCCAATCTGGCGCAGCTCGACCACTACCGCGACATCACGAACCGGCTCGCCGATCCGCGCCGGGTGCCGGAAGCGGAAATGCGCCGCCTGGCCGCCGAGGGCAAGCCCTTCTACTACCTCATGGGTGGCCTGCATTCACCGGAAACGGGCAGCCCCGAAATGCTGATGGAGCTGGCCTACCGCCTGGCAGTCAGCGACAAGCCGCAGATTCAGCGTATCCGCGACCAAGTCATTGTTTTGATCACGCCGGTCGTGGAAGTCGATGGCCGCGACCGCCAAGTGCAGTGGTACTACCGGCATACGCGCGATTTGAAACTGCCGTTCGAGGACCTGGAGCAATTCGACAGTCCGCCGTACTGGGGCGCCTATGCGCTGCACGACAACAATCGCGATGGGATGCAACTGACTCTGGCGCTGACTCGCGCCATCAACTCGGCGTACTATCGCTATGAACCGCAGGTGCTGCACGACCTCCACGAATCGGTGCCGCTCTTGTACATCTCGAGCGGCCACGGCCCGTACACGCACGCTGCCGACGCCATCACCGTCAACCAGTGGACCGAGTTCGCACACCACGAAGCGCGTGTCGTGCAGGCCCAAGGGCTGCCGGGCGTGTGGACCTGGGGCTTCTGGGACGGCTGGTGGCCGGGCTATCTCTTTTCGGTGGCCAACAACCACAACGGCGTCGGCCGCTTCTACGAAACCATGGGCAACGGCATGGCGGGTACGTTCGAACGGTCGCTCAAGGACGACAGCTATGCCGGCCAGCCGGTGACCGATGTCGAATGGTATCGCCCGTGGCCGCCGGCAAAGAAGATTCAGTGGTCGCTGCGGAACAACACGAACTACATGGAAGCCGGTGTCTTGGCAGCGCTCGACCACACGGCGGTGTCGGGCCGGGAACTGCTGGCCGATTTCTGGGTCAAAGGCCAGCACGCGATCGAGCGCGGCAAGAAGGAAAAACCCTACGCCTGGGTGCTACCGGAAGCGCAGCGCGATCCGGCTCGGTTGCAGTATCTCTTGCGCCAATTGCTCGTGCATCACATCGAAGTGCAGCGTCTCCGAGGTGCCTGGACGAGCGGTGATTCGACGTACGCCGCGGGCAGCTACGTCGTCCGCATGGATCAGCCGTATCGCAACGCCGCTCTCACCTTTCTCGAGGTACAGCAATTTCCACCTGACGAACCGAACGCGCCGTACGACGACGTGGCGTGGACGTGGCCGTTGCTCTACGGCGTTCGCGCCGACGTGATCGACGATGCAAAGGTGCTGGATGCGGCGATGGATGGACCCATTACGACGCCACCGCTCCTGGCGGGCCGCGTGACGGGCGCAGGTGGCACCTATCTCGTGCGCGACACGGGCCAGACATCGTTCCTTGCGGCGCGCGTGTTGCTCGGGAAGAACGTCGTCGAAGCGGCCGATTCGGCGTTCGTGACGGGCGGAGCTTCGTACCCGGCCGGAAGCTGGATCGTGCACGCGCCGCGCGCTACGGTGGACGGCGTGGCGCAGAAAACGGGACTCGAGTTCACGGCCGGTGCACCGCCGGCCGCGACGCGGCATCATGGACTCGATTTGCCGCGCCTCGGGGTCTTGCATACGTGGACCGCAACGCAGGACTGTGGATGGGCGCGCTACGCGCTCGACCAAACCGGCATTCCGTACACCCTCATTCACGACGGTGACCTGAAGCGCGGCGGCCTCGCCAAACGCTTCGACATGATCCTGTTTCCGAATACCTGGGGCGATTTCAAACGCATCGTGCACGGCATCGACAAGAAATACGGCCCGCTCGCTTACACGCGAACCGCCGCGTACCCGAGCCACGGCATCCCGGACGCGTCCCCGGATATCACCGGCGGCATGGGATTCGAAGGGCTCATGGAACTGCAGCGTTTCGTCGAATCGGGTGGCTTGCTGGTGACGCTCGCCAATGCCGGCACGCTGCCGGTCGACGGCGGGCTCGTCACGGGCGTGTCAAAGGCCGCCGCCGGCCTCGTGAGTTCACCCGGCTCCGAAGTGCGCGCCAAGATTCTGCGTCCAACCCATCCGATTACTTACGGCTACGAAACACTGGAAAGCGTTTTCCGCGGCAACGGCCCCCTCTTCGAAGTCGCCGACCGCCATCGCAATCTGGTCGTCGCCCAATTCGGCACCAAGAAAGTCCCCGAAGAAGACGAAGCCAAGCCCGCACCTGAACCCAAGGTGCTGCCCGTGGGGGTCGCGGAATCGGGGCCACGCGTGGAGGGCCCAGAGACGGCCGCTGGCGCGCCGCTGTCCCCTGCAAAGAAAGATGCGAAGCCCGCCGATGCACCCAAGGGTGACATCGTCCTCTCGGGTTTCGTGAAACAGAAGGACAAACTGGATGGCATGCCGGCCATCCTCGACGTCCCAGCAGGGAAGGGCCGCGTCGTCCTTTTCGCCTTCAACCCGTTACACCGTTACCTCAACCACTCCGACTTCCGTTTCGTCTACAACGCCGTCCTAAACTGGAACGATCTCGCCGGACGGTAGAATCGCGCCGACGACCGCGTTGGAGTGGGGTTTGTAGTCGCACGTCTTCGGAGGTGTGGGGACCCCCGAACGCGAGTTAACGGGCTCGCGCATTTAATATTGCGCGCGAAGCGCGCGGCGCGGCCCGTTCTGTCTGAGCGGGCGGGGGTCCCCACACCTCCGAAGACCGCCACGCACTCGCAATCCCATCCGCTCCGCCGTAGACGCAACCCTTCGCACAGCGTTGACGATCCGCCTCCGTGCGACGCCGCGCCGTCGTACACAAACGATTGCGGGACAACTGTTTGTCTACTCGTCGCCAGCCGGACTTGGTCTTGCGTTGAAGCGAACTCGCAGCGGCGTAGTCGGCCCGGCAGCTTTGGGAGGAGCTTCCGGAGTCGGCCAGGATCGTGGCACCCTCGCTGGCGGGCAGTGATGTCCGGTGACCGAACGGGGCGGTTGCTCTACGGGACGGAGAGGTCTAGGCGCTTGACGCCGTCACGCCGGCGATCCGCGCCGCTGCAACTTGGGATTCGTCGGGCGGCTAGCGCCGCGGCGCCACTTCTTCCGTGTACCCCGGGTTACGGTGATTCTGACCGGGATTGTGCGCGTCCCAGCAGCTCGATGAGCAGAAGTTCAATTGAAAGCTCTTGCGATTGCACGATGAAACGGCGCATTTCACGTACGGAGCGCCATACCCGATAGGCTTCTTGCAGATGCTGCACTGGCCCCAAGCAGTCGGTGTAGTCGTCATCGGCCCTCCCATTTCGCGGCCCGCGCGGTCCCCCCCAGGGTCGCGTGCCGGGATTCTAATCGAAACGCCGCCCCGTAGCACCGCATCTCGTTGTGGCGCCGGCAGCGCCCTGCAGGCTCGTATCTCAAGTGGCCTGGGCGTCAGACCGCGGTTGAGCCGCCGCAGCTCGAGCCCGCACCCGCCGTGCAGCCGAAGCAATGGGATCCGACTTCAATCTGACGCGACCCGAGCCGTGCGGCGTCGAACTCGAAGATCGAGCCCGGTGCACCATGGTTGACAGGTATTTCGAGCATTTGATTGAAGTCGCAATCGTAGAGCGTACCATCCCAGCCGATGGAGAGCGTGTTCCGGCACATCACCCCGGCGGCAGCCGCCGGGTTGTAGGCGTTCACCAGGCGCTCCATGTAACCGGCGAAGTTGCCGGAGTCGACGAGGTATTCGAGATAGCGGCTGATCGGCATGTTGGTGATTGTATAAAGGTGGTCGAACTCGATGCCCCACCTCCGGCGAAGTTCGCGTTTCCAGTCCGCTTCGAGCGCCGCTTGGCTCGCCGGCAAGAACGCGCCGACCGGATTCGTGACGAGTTGCAGCCGCAGCGCCGGATCCGTTCCGTAACCGAGGGCATTCAAGCGCTGCAACGCGGCGATCGAACGCTCGAAGACGCCGTCGCCGCGCTGTGCGTCGGTTTGACGCGAATTCACCGCCGGCAGTGACGCGACGATCTCGACACCATTCGCCGCCAAGAACGCCGCCAGATCCGCATACGCTGGCACGAGCAAAATGGTGAGATTGCAACGATCCATGACGTGCCGGCCGAGGCCGCGCGCCCGGGTGACGATGTCGCGGAAGCGCGGATGCAACTCGGGTGCGCCGCCCGTAATGTCGACGGTGGGGATGGAGGTCGATGCGAGCGCCGCCAAGCAGGCATCGACGACGTTGTCCGGCATGACCTCACGGCGATCCGGCCCCGCATCGACATGGCAGTGCCGGCACGTCTGGTTACATTTCTTGCCCAGATTCAGTTGAAAGACGTCGATGCCGGTTGCCCGCAACGGGTCGAGACCGGTCTGGGCGAGCGCCGCCTCGAAACGGACCGGCAGCGGCAGGGCCGCAAGGTGGGCGCGCTGCGCGGCGGCGGTCGCCAACGGATGGGCGCGAAACTGCAGCGAGGACATGCGCATCGACTCCCCGGCCGCAAAGGGCCGGCAACGTTCACGAAGACCGGTTTGCGCCGCCGCGGGGCGGCGGACCGCGTTTACATCGACAACTTGTGCACGTGGTTCCGCATTTGGACCCCGTGAACGAGCGATGCCCCGCCGCGAATGGCGGCGGCCACGTGCACGGCCTCGGTCATTTGCTCCGGGCTGGCGCCTTTTTCCAGGCTACCGCTCGAGAAGGCGTCAATACAGTAGGGACACTGAACCGCATGTGCGACGCCCAAGGCGATCAGCGACTTTTCGCGCTCGCTGAGCGCGCCCTCGGCGAACACCGCCGAGTACCAGGCGAGGAATTTTTTCCACAACTCGGGCGCTTCCTCACCCATTTCGGCAAAGCGGCCGAGGTCACTGGCGTCGTAGTAGTGGTCGGACATCGGTCACTCCTGGGCTCGAGGAACCTGGCGCGAAGCCTTGGCGGAGGGCAGAGGGGCCGGTCAAGCCGCCCGGGTTGGGGCTGCGCCCGACCCATTCCGCCCCGGCACCGAGCCGAGCATAGAGACGCCACCTGGGGGCTGTCCAGGCGCGGCGCGGCGCGACGGTCCGAGACGGCGGCGCATCTCCCCAGAGCGGCAACCACGCTGGGCGGCGGCGCATTCCCTGCGGTGCGGCGCTGCCACGCAAAATCTTCTTGGAACCCCTTTCGCGCCCGGACCGTATCCAGAGACGAGAGCAACGTCGAAAAGCCGGCGCGCGCCGATGTCCCCCTCATCGGTGCGCCCGACGTCTGCGGCATTGAAGCGGTGCCGGGCGTTGTGCCGAGTCAAGGAGTGTTCCCCCATGCACGTCCAGGTCGAACAACTGCATACCATCGCTTTCGTGCGCCCCATCGGCCGGTTCTACGGCGGCAACGAAACATCCGAACTCGAACACAAACTGGGTGCGGTGCTCGACGGGACCCGCAACGTCATCATCGATCTTGAGCGCACCCGCGACCTGAACAGCATTGCCATTGGCGTGCTCATCGGGGCGCATCGGCAGGCCGCCAAACACCGCACCCAACTGGCGCTCTGCAACGCCGATCTCGGCATCGAAAACATGCTGGCGATCATGCGCCTCGTGAATGTCCTGCCGGTGTATCCCGATGTTGCGACAGCGGTTGCCGCGTTCGGGCGACGCCCCGCCGGAGCCGAACCGCCGGCCCTCGAGGCACCCACCACAGTCTGATGAAATGACAGCCGCGGGCGGCACTGCTATGCTGCCGGACGCCTCGAGGGTCCGCAGCGCGGGCCCGATCGTTCTCCGCACCACCGATGGAAGGAGTCCTGTATGGCATTTCTGACGGAAAAAATCGGTGATGTCGTCGTCGTGATCCCCGAAGGCATGATGAAGGGTGACACCGAAACCACCCGGGTCGAGTCCGAGTTGCGGCGGCTCTTGCAAGGTGGCCAGGTCAAGATTCTCCTCGACCTCCGCAAGACAACGCACCTGAACTCGCTCGCGATCGGCATGCTCGCGGGTCTGCACACGAGCGCCGTCAATCGCGGCGCGCGCTTCGCCGTTTGCAACGTCGAGCGCCGGATTCAGAACACCCTCACCATCGTGCGCCTGGTCAATGTCCTCGAGGTGCACGACACGCGTGAGCAGGCGCTAGTGGCTCTCGCCAAAGTCTGAGCGTGGTATGACACGGCCCGGGGCGGCGCCCGCCGTCAGGCGGCGCGCTTCTTGGGCTGGATGACGAAGATGCCCGCCAATTCGGTGCGCAGCGTCAGCGGATCGAGCCGCAGGCGCAAACGGCCGTCCATCGCCAGCGAGATCGTGCGGGTTTCCTCCGACACCACGATGACGACGGCATCGGTTTCCTCGGCGATACCAAGCGCCGCACGGTGCCGGGTGCCGAGCGTCGATGCCAAGCGCGGATTGGTGGTGAGCGGCAGGATACAGCCCGCCGCGACCAGTTGATTGCCGCGCACGATCACGGCGCCATCGTGGAGCGGTGTCGGTGGCGTGAAGATGGTCTCCAGCAATTCGCTCGTCACCCGGGACTCGATCCGGGTGCCGGTTTCTTCGTAGTGCCGGAGTTCCGCTTCGCGCTCCAGCACGATGAGCGCTCCCAAGCCTTGCTCGGCCAAGCGCGCCACCGCGTTGACGATCTCACCGATCGGCTCGGCACCGTCCGTGCGGATGAAATTCCGCAGCACCCGGTGCGCT
The DNA here is from genome assembly GCA_031362565.1 of bacterium. GTDB lineage: Bacteria > Krumholzibacteriota > Krumholzibacteriia > JANLSU01. The sequence continues at coordinate 92,137 of JANLSU010000001.1, forward strand.
CCGAGTGACGCGAGCGCCCGCCGCAGTTCCGGCTGGAACAGGATCACGAACGCGATGACCCAAACCGTCTTCAAGTTCGACACGATCCAGTTGAGCCCGTCCAGGCCCAACATGGAGCCCGCGACTGAAGTCACCATGAGCACTGCGAGCCCGAAAAACATCTGTGCCGCGCGCGTGCCGCGCACGAGCAGCAGCACGTGATAGAACACGAATGCCACCAGCGCGATGTCGGCAACGTCGAGCAGGCTGCGGAATCGCTCCACGAACATCTCCCCGATGAGGATCGCGCCGGCGGCGCGGCGCTTCGACCCGCATCATTGGGCCGCGGGGGACGCAGGGTCAAGCGCATCGAGCACACGGAAGAAACGGCGTGCGGCGCGCACATCGTGCACCCGGAGCATTTCCACCCCGGCGGCGCGGCAATGGGCGGCGATCGCCAGATCGCCCTCCGTGCGGAGTTCGGGATTGGGCTCGTCGAGTAGGGCGCCCACGAAGCGTTTCCGCGACGCACCCACCAGCAGCGGACAGCCGCTGGCGCGCAGCGCATCCAGATGGGTGAGGAGCGCCAAATTGTGCTCGGTCCGCTTGCCGAAGCCGATGCCGGGGTCGACGATGACGCGATCCGCCGTCACGCCGGCCCGGACCAGGTCCGCCAGCCGGGCCTCGAGCCAGGCGCGGACTTCCGCCACCACGTCGCCATACTCCGGCGCCTCCTGCATCGTTCGCGGCTCGCCCTGCATGTGCATCAGCACGACGCTGCACGCCGAACCGGCGACCATCGGCAAGAGGGCTGGATCGAAGCGAAATCCGCTCACATCGTTCACGACGTCCACGCCATGGTCGAGCGCCACCCGCGCGACGGCCGCTTTCGTCGTATCGATCGACAGCGGCACGTCGACGCGGGCCCGAAGTGCAGCCAAGACCGGCACGATGCGCCGCAATTCCTCGTCGACTGGTACGGGCGCGGCCCCGGGGCGGGTCGATTCGGCGCCCACATCGAGCCCATCGGCACCGTCTTCCACGAGCTGCAGCGCGTGGTGGACCGCCGCGTCATGATCCAGGTATCGGCCGCCATCGGAAAAGCTGTCGGGTGTGACATTGACGATGCCGATGAGCAGCGGGCTGCGGCGGCGCGGCACGGTGCGCAATCCCATGCGCAGCACGGGCGCCGGCGGTTTGTCGTCGCGGGTGTTCATGGCGGCGAAGGTACGAGTGCAAAACCAGGCGCGTCAAGGCGCGCCTGAACGGCGGGTCTGTGTTACGATTCGCAAAACCGGGTGTGCGAAGAGGCCCACCCTTGGAGGAGAAATCGATGCCTTCGTCGCCTCGGAGCCGCCGCCCACGCTCGACCCGTGCGGGCACCAATGCCCCCGTCATGGCCTTTTCGGCGGATGGCCGCTGGTGCGAACTGGACGGCGTGCGTTTTCACCTCGCCAAAGCCGACTCGACCGAACGCGAGTGGATCGGCCAGCAAGAAATCCTGCGCCAACTCCTCGCCTGTTGGCTGGTCGTGGACGAGCGTGATTCGCCGCTCACGCCGCGCATCAAGGGCATTCCCGGCATCGGCAAGACGACGCTCGGCATGGCGGCGGCACGTCAGCTGGGCCAGGATCTCTATATCTATCAATGCACGTCCGACACACGGCCCGAGGATCTGCTGATCACACCGGTCTTGGCCGAAGCCGGCAAGATCGTCTATCACGCCTCGGCACTCGTTTCGGCGATGGTGCGCGGCGCCATTTGCGTTCTGGATGAAGGCAATCGCATGAACGAAAAGAGCTGGGCATCGTTGGCGCCGCTCTTCGATCAAAGGCGCTATGTGGACAGCATCATCGCCGGAATTCAGATTCCAGCGCATCCGAACTTCCGGGCCTGCGTCACCATGAACGAGGATGAATCGACCTTCGAAATCCCGGACTACATCCTGTCACGCTTGCAGCCCACACTCGAAGTGGCGTTTCCAGCCCGCGAGGACGAGGTGGCGATCCTCGAATACCACCTGCCGTTTGCGGAGGCGGAACTCGTCAGCATGACGGTGGATTTTCTGCAACGCGCTCATGGCTTGGGGCTCGACTTTTCGCCGCGCGACGGCGTGCACATCCTGCAGTTCGCGATCAAACGCCGGGCGCAGGACCCCAAGCACCCGTTGTCGCGCGATGACGCTTGGAAGGAAGCCGTGCTGCGCGTCCTGGGCGAGGAGGCTCTGGAACTCGAGACTCTGGCCGAGAAGCGCCGGCGGAACGAGGGGCTGAATCGCGCGCCGCTCGGTCTGGGCGACTTCTTCTTCGATCCTGACGACCCGTTGCATCCCGACCGTACGGATGACGACGACGAGGACGAAGATTCCTGAGCGTTTGGCCGCAAGCCCGGGCCCGCGGCCGCGAAGCGCCGAACGCGACGAGGATCGCGCATGACGATGGACTCCCACGCCGATATTTTCACGTTCTCGCCGCGTATTACCGCGTTTCCGGTCGTCCACGGCAGCGGCGACTATGCACAGGAAGTACGCCGGGTGTTGCTCGCCCGGCGCTTCGATTGCGTCGCGGTGCCGCTGCCGCCGTCGTTTCAACGCGAAGTCGAGCGCGCCGTCGAGATGCTGCCGCAAGTACACATCGTGGCGCAAAAATTCGCCGACGGTGAGTCGGCGAGTTACGTGCCCATCGAGCCGTGCCAGCCCGTCATCGCCGGGTTGCGCATCGCCCTCCAAGAACGCATCGCGCGCGCCTTCGTGGATCTCGAGGTGCCGCGCTACGAGCCGCACAGCGAAATCTCGCCTGATCCGTACGCCCTGAAGGAAGTCGCGCCCGAACGCTTCGCCGCGGCGTTGCTGCCGTTCTTGTCGGCGCCGGACGCCGACTCGCAGCGCGACGCCCGGATTCGCCGCATGGCGTTCGAACTGCACCGGCTCGAACTCGAGCACGAGGCGATTCTTTTTCTGCCGGCCATCCAGGACTGGCCCTGGATTCGAGATGCCTACCGAGCCCGGGCGCCGTATCCGGAACCGCAGCCGTCGTGGCACCCGCCCCAATCCTACAAAGTCCAGCCGCAGACACTCTTCTTCGTCTTGGGCGAGCTGCCGTTCGTGACCTATCTGTACGAAAAGCGCCGGCGCGAAATGCGTTCCGACGAACACCTCTCGGTGGATGGCGTCAAGGAACTGCTCGTCGAAGCGCGCCGCCGCTGGGAGTCGGAGCGCCGTCCGGAGTCGCGCTGGGTGACGCCGCAGCTCTTGCGAACGTGCCTGCAGTACATCCGCAATCTGACCCTTTTGGATGGCCGGCTGACGCCGGACCTATACACCTTGGCGACCGCCGCCAAGCAGGTGTGCGGCGACGCGTTCGCAATCACGCTCGTCGAAACGGCACGGGACTATCCGCCGCAAACCCGGCCGCCACTCTTGCAAGCGGCGCAAGTGAGCGCCGATGCCGGCGTCCTGGGGGATGGCGTGCCGATGACGCTGTTGTCGCGCCTGAGCGGGCCGCCACGGGTCTGGCGGCATCTGTCGCTCAAGCCGCAGCCCGACCCGCGCCACCGGGGCCAGTGGTCGCAACGCTGGAATCCGTTCAAGCAATGTTCGTGGCCGCCCGAGGACAATCGCATTGAGAGTTTCAACGCCCACGTGCGTGAACAAGCCAAGGCCCTCTTGGCGGAGGATCTGGCACGCAGCGAAAAATTCACCGCCAGTCTCAAGGACGGGCTCGATCTGCGCGAGACGTTGCGCAATTGGCATTCGGGCGACCTGTACGTGAAGGAGATCCCGCCGAGCCGCGGCACGGTCGAAGTCGTCTGCTTCCTGTTCGAGGATCCGCTCGACGATGCCGAGTACTCGTGGCGCGCGACTTGGTTCGCGGAGCATCTCGAGGAGTCGACCTTGTGCTTCTGTGCGACGCCCTTCGAGAAGAATGTCGTCGGCCCGGGCGTCGCACTCTCCAAGTACGGCGGACTTTTCTTGCTCTTTCCGCCCCGCCCGATCGAGGACATTTGGGAAGACAAGCGGCTCGCCTTTGCGCGCACGCCGGCCGACCGGTTGGTGGCGGGAGCACTGCTGCACTCACAGGAGCGCTGTATTGTGCTCGTGTCGCCGCGGCCGCCACGGGCACGGTGGCGGCTCTTGGCGCGGCGGAGCGGGCGGAAGATCCTGCACATTCCGCTTGGGCGGTTCTCGGGGCAGACGATGGAGCGGTTGCGGCATTTCCACGTGTTGAATGGGCGGGAAGTGCGGACTTGGGCATCGAACTTTGTCCGGGACTTCTAGCTCCCCGAGCGCCGAACCCCGAACCCCGAACCTAGTGCGGGGCGGTCTTCGGGGGCGTGCGACCCCCCGCCGACTCAGACAGAACGGACCGCGCCGCGCGCTTCGCGCGCAAATTCGATGCGCGCGCCCTTT
>JANLSU010000024.1:0-22002 GCA_031362565.1 bacterium
AGCGTGCGCTCCGAGACGGGTGACGAAGGGCGCCGCCATCCATGCAAACCCCACCGGCTTGTTGTACGAGAGACGCGAATCGGCCACCACCGGCCGCGGATCGTAGCCCGCCGCGACGACGTTCCACGCCGTATGCGCATAGACCAGGCCGTTGCGGACGAGAGGCTGGCGCCAGTCGATCGCGACACACGCCACGAGCACGGTCGCGAGCAGCCCAAAGTGGATCCACGGTCGCCGCATCAAATTCGAGCCGCTCATCGCTTGCTCTTCGGGATTCGTGACCCTATCCAGACGCGGCGAAAGATCGCCCACTTTAGCAGAACTCGTGGCCCTGCATCAACTTACACCCTCGACCCGCGGTGCGCTCTCGCACCAGACCTTGACGATTTGGCCTGGTGGGTAATAATGGCGGCGTCCGCCCCGAACGGGGCCGGAACCGGAATGGCTCCAAGGGAATTCCCGCGTCCGATCCGCGGTTCTGTTCCTGGAGCCGGTTTTCTAATGGAGGTTCAGTTCATGTTCAAGAAACTCACCGCAGCGGCGTGCATGCTCACCCTTGTAGCCGGAGTCGCCTTTGCCGGCACTGCGGCAACCAAGGCTGCGGGCGCAGCCGGCGCGGACCACATGGCCGCGATGAAGGCCGAAATGATGAAGTGTTCCGTGTGTAAGCACATGGCGGCGCACATGGACGAATTCGGCGCGATGACGATGGAGTCGGCGCAGTTGAACGACGGCGTCGCCATGATGCACGGCGTGAAGGATCCGGCCAAGGCTGCCGCGTTTCACGCCGCCAGCAAGGAAACCGAAGCCGCCGGCATGGCTTGCATGACGATGACCGACGAGCAGGCCAAGACCGACCTCTGCGCGTTCTGCCAGGACATTCGCTCGGCGATGAAGGCCGGCGCCAAGATGAGCAACGGCCACACGGCCACGGGCGACATCATGGTCATGACGTCGAGCGATCCAGCGGTGCAGAAGCAGCTCACGGGCATCGCCGAGAAGTGCGCCATGATGGCGAAGATGTAAGAAGTAGAGACCGAAGCCACAAGGCCCAGGTAACAAGGCCCTCCCCGAGGAGGGCCTTGTTGTTTCTAGCGCGACGCGAGGGGGTTGCGCGTCGATCAGGCCTCGGGACCGTCGCCGGAACCCTCGGCGCCCGCTTCGTCCGCTTCCACGCCCGGTTCGTCGCCTTCCGCCACGAGGTCGTCGCCATTTTCCGCCCCGGTGCCGGCCACCGCTTCGAGCAGTTCTTCGTCGCGCGCCACGTGCGCGATGGCGGCAACTTCGTCGCCCTCTTCGACGCGGATGAGGCGCACGCCCTGGGTGGCGCGCCCCAACTCCGAAATCCCCGACACCGGGACGCGGATGAGCACGCCCTTCTTGGTAATGATCATCAGTTCGTCGTCACCGACGACTTCCTTGATCGCCACCAGCGGTCCGTTCTTCTCGGTCGTCTTGAGGGTCAGCACGCCCTTGGTGCCGCGCGCCGTCAAACGGTAGTCGCCGATCGGTGTGCGCTTGCCAAAGCCGTTTTCCGTGATCACCAGGATCTCGGCGTCCGGCCGTACGACCGCCACCATGCCCACGACTTCGTCGTCGTCGCCTTCCAGCTCCGCGCCGCGCACTCCGGCCGCGGTGCGGCCCATGGAGCGCACGTCGGTCTCTTTGAAGCGCACCGCCTTGCCGGCGCGTTTCGCGAGCACGATCTCGGCTTGGCCACGGGTCAAGGCCACCCCGACCAGTCCGTCGCCCTCGTGCAACCCGATGGCGATGATGCCGCCCTTGCGCGGATTGCTGAAGTCGATCAAGTCGCAGCGCTTGATGGTGCCCTTGCGAGTCGCCATCACCAAATAGCACCCTGGTTCCTTGAAGTCGCGCACCGGCACCGTGCTCGTGATGCGCTCCTGCGGCGACAACTGCAGCAAATTGACGATCGCCTTGCCGCGTGCAGTCCGCCCGGCCAGCGGCAGTTCGTGCACCTTCACCCAGTAACAGCGGCCACGATTGGAAAAGAACAACAAGTAACTATGCGTCGAGGCAATGAAGATCTGTTCGACGAAGTCTTCCTCTTGGCCGCCGAATCCCATCACCCCGCGGCCGCCGCGCCGCTGCCGCCGGTAGGTCCCCGACGGCAGGCGCTTGATGTAGCCGTTGTGCGAGATGGTGATGACCATCGGTTCGTCGGCGATCAAGTCCTCGACTTCGAACTCGCCGGTGGCATCGATGATCTGCGTCCGCCGGGCATCGCCATATTTGTCGCGCAGCGCCGTGATCTCGGTGCGGATGATGTCGATGACCATCCCCGGGCTGGCGAGAATCGCCCGCAGGCGTTCGATGAGCTGTATCGTCTCGCGGTACTCGGCCTCGACCTTGTCGCGCTCGAGCCCGGTCAAACGCTGCAGGCGCATTTCGAGAATCGCCTGGGACTGCAGCTCCGAGAGCCCGAATCGTTCCTGCATCTTCGCCGACGCTTCGGCCGCGTCAGCGGCAGCGCGAATGAGCTTCACCAGCTCGTCGATGTTGTCGAGGGCGATGCGGTAGCCCTCGAGGATATGGGCGCGCTTCTCCGCCTTGTCGAGGTCGAAGCGCGTCCGGCGCACCACGACATCCTTGCGGTGCTGGATGTAGTGGTTGACCAGCTCCAGCAGGTTCACCGTTTTCGGCCGGTTGTTGACCAGCGCGAGCATGTTGACGCCGAACGTCTGCTGCATCTGCGTGTGGTGGAAGAGCTTGTTGAGGATGACGCGCGAGTTGGCGTCGCGCTTCAATTCGATGACGACGCGCATGCCGCGGCGGTCGGACTCGTCGCGCAGGTCCGAAATGCCTTCCAGGTTGCCTTCCTTCACCAAGTCGGCGATGCGTTCGATCATCGTCGCCTTGTTCACCTGGTACGGAATCTCGCTGACAACGATGCGTTCGCGCTCGGTCTTGGCGTCGGTTTCGATTTCGGCCACGGCGCGCACCACCAGGCGCCCGCGCCCGGTGCGATGCGCTTCCTTGATGCCCGTGCGCCCATAAATGATGCCGCCGGTCGGGAAGTCCGGCCCCGGCACGAACTTCATCAAGCGCTCGATGTCCATCGTCGGATCGTCGAGGGTCGCAATGATGGCGTTGCTGATCTCGGTCAAGTTGTGCGGCGGAATGTTCGTCGCCATGCCGACCGCGATGCCGGAAGAGCCGTTGACGAGCAAGTTCGGCACCACTGCCGGCAGCACCAGCGGCATGGTGCGCGAATTGTCATAGTTGGGCCCGAAGTCGACGGTTTCCTTGTCGAGGTCGGCCAGCATTTCCCCGGCGATGGGGCTCATGCGCGCTTCGGTATAACGTTCGGCGGCCGGCGGATCGCCGTCCACCGATCCGAAGTTCCCCTGTCCGTCGATGAGCGGGTAGCGCAGCGAGAAGCCCTGCGCCATGCGCGCCAGCGTGTCGTACACCGCCGCCGTACCGTGCGGATGGTAGTTGGCGGTGACGTCGCCGGTGATCTTGGCGCACTTACGGTACGGCCGGTCGTTGTAGAGGTTCAGGTCGTGCATGGCGGCCAGAATGCGGCGGTGCACGGGCTTCAACCCGTCCCGCACATCCGGCAACGCCCGCGAGATGATCACGCTCATGGAGTAATCGAGGTACGAGGTTTTCATCTCGTCTTCGATGTACACCGGGATGATCTTTTCCAACGACCGGTCCGGCGTGTCCGCCATTCGTCACCCTTTCACAGTCCGCCGCCAAGCGGCGAATTCGTATTCGATGTGGCACATGCGCCTTGGCGCTGCCGCCTCAGACGTCCAGATTCTCGACCTCGTGGGCGTTCTCTTCGATGAACCGCCGCCGCGGCTCCACCTCTTCGCCCATCAGGATGGTGAAGATGTTCTCGGCCTCGACCGCGTCTTCCAGCGTCACGCGGCGCATCGTCCGGCCGGCCGGGTTCATGGTCGTCTCCCAGAGTTGCTCCGGGTTCATTTCACCGAGGCCCTTGTAGCGCTGCACGTACACGCCCTTGCCGCCCTGCCCGTATGCCGCGAGAACCTGATCGCGCTCGCCGTCGTTGTAGGCGTACTTGACCGCCGCGCCCTTCTTCAAGCTGAAGAGCGGCGGCTGGGCGATGTACAAATAGCCGCGCTCGATCAGTTGTTTCATGTGCCGGAAGAAGAACGTCAGAATGAGGGTGCGAATGTGCGCGCCGTCGACGTCGGCATCGCTCAGGATGACGATTTTGTGATAGCGCAGCTTGTTGGCGTCGAACTCGTCCTGGCCGATGCCGGCGCCGAGCGCCGTGATGATGTTGCGGATTTCTTCGTTCGACAGCATCTTGTCGAGGCGTGCCTTCTCGACGTTCAGGATCTTGCCCTTCAGCGGCAGGATGGCCTGAAATACGCGGTCGCGCCCCATCTTCGCCGAGCCGCCGGCCGAATCGCCCTCGACCAGGAAGATCTCGCACTCGGCGGGATCGCGGCTCTGGCAGTCCGCCAGCTTGCCGGGCAGCGACGAGCTATCGAGCGCCGACTTGCGTCGCGTCAGTTCGCGCGCCTTGCGCGCCGCTTCGCGCGACCGCGCCGCCGCCAGGGTCTTGTCGATGACGCGCCGCGCCACCGGCGGATTCTGCTCGAGGAATTCCCCGAGCCCCGCCGCCACGATCGATTCGACGAGCCCCTTCACTTCCGAATTGCCGAGCTTCGTCTTCGTCTGGCCCTCGAACTGCGGTTCGGCAAGCTTGACGCTGATGACGGCTGCCAGCCCTTCGCGCACGTCCTCGCCGGTCAACTGCAGCTTGTTCTTTTCGAGCAGGCCGTTCTTGGCCGCATAGCCGTTGATGACGCGCGTCAACGCGGCCTTGAAGCCCACGAGGTGGGTGCCGCCCTCGGTCGTGTTGATGTTGTTGGCGAAGGCAAAAATATTCTCTGCGTACGAGTCGTTGTACTGCATCGCGACCTCGCACTGCACACCCTCGCGCTCGGCCTGCACGTAGATGGGCTCCGGATGCAGGGCGATCTTGTTGCCGTTCAGGTGCTTGACGAACTCGCGAATGCCGCCCTCGTAGCGGAACTCGTGCTTGCGGCCCTTGCCGCGCTCGTCTTCGATGTAGATCGTCACGCCGTAGTTCAGGAACGCCAGTTCACGCAGGCGCTGCGACAGCGTGTCGAAGCTGAAGTCGATGCTTTCGAAAATCTCTTTGTCGGGCATGAAGGTGATCGTCGTACCGTGATCCGGGCTCGGCTCCACCTTGTCGACGTCGGTCACCGGCACGCCGCGTTCGTAGCGCTGGCGCCACATGAAACCATCGCGGCGCACTTCGACCACGAGCCATTCGGACAGTGCATTGACGACCGACACGCCGACGCCGTGCAGTCCGCCGGAAACCTTGTAGCTCTTCTTGTCGAACTTGCCGCCGGCGTGCAGAACGGTCATGACGACTTCGAGCGCCGGACGCTTTTGCTCCGGCATCATGTCCACCGGGATGCCGCGGCCGTTGTCGACCACCGTCACCGTGCCATCTTCGCGCACCATCACTTGGACGCTGTCGCAGTGGCCGGCCAGCGCTTCGTCGATGGAGTTGTCCACGACTTCGTAGACGAGGTGGTGAAGTCCGGGGATCCCCGTACCGCCGATGTACATCGCGGGCCGCTTGCGAACGGCCTCCAAGCCCTTCAGAACCTGGATTCCTTGCGCGGTGTATTCACTCGTCATGCCTGCTCCTCTGCCTCCCGTTCCCAGGGGCGCGCTTCGCTGTCACGCGGCGCCCGTTCGATCGACAGGACCACTTTGCGCACGAGCGGCGCGCCCAGGTGGGCGTTCAGCCGCTCGATAATGTTTTCGCGCAACAAGCCCAGCTCCTGCATCCACACGTTCGACGCCACGTCTACGAACAGCACCCCGTCGCGCACCGCGACCGCACGTGCCTGTTCCGCGACCGCCGGCCCCACGACATCGGACCACGCATCGACGGCGCGGTACTCCGACAAGCGCCGGTCGAGTCCCAGCCGCCGCAAAATGTGCGAGAGGAGCGGCCCGACGGCCTGCAAATCGCTCTTCTCGCGCCGCTCTGCCACGGCTCTCACGACTCCCGATGCAGCACGCCGGCTTCGACGCGGAACACCGCGTCGCCTTGTCCCAACGATGCGTCGCTGCGACGCGGCACCGCCAAGAACGTCTGATGGCGCTCGCAGACCACCGCCCAAAGCGCACTGGCGCGGTGCTCGTCCAACTCCGCGAACACGTCGTCCAAGACCACGATCGGCCGGTCGCCGCGCTCCGCGCCTACGAAACCGGCCTGGGCCATCTTGAGCGCGATCGCTGCCGCGCGGCACTGGCCCTGCGATCCGAAGCGGCGCAAGTCGCGCCCCTCGAGCGTCATCTCGACGTCGTCGCGGTGCGGTCCTACGAGACTCTGCCCGCGGGCCCATTCCGCTGCCCGTCGCTCGCGCACCCGATCCCGAAACGCCGCCGCGACGCGGCCTTCGCTCAAGTCGGTTTGCAGCGCGCCGAGTTCCGTTTCGGCGTCGTAACTGCGGCCCGTGGCATGCACCGCGTAACGCAGGCCGAGCCGCAATCCCGATCCAAGGCTCGCGAACGCTTCCTGCGCCCGTGGCGCGAGCGCGGCGAGCGCATGACTGCGACGCCCGATCACCGCAACTCCGAGCCGCACCTGCTCTTCGTCCCAGGCCGCGAGGCCGCGCTCGATATCCGTGCCGCCCAGCCGCCCATCGCGCAGCACCGCGGCCCGCTGTTGCACCACCCGCCGGTAATCCGACAATTCCTGCAAGCCCGCACGGCTCGTCTCGGCGATCGCGTAGTCCACGTACCGCCGGCGCAGTTGCGGCGCACCGCGCGCCAGCTCCGTGTCCTCCGGGCCAAACGAAACGCAGGCCAGCGAGCCCATCAAATCCGACAGGCGCGCAACCGGCCGCGAGTCGACCTTGATGCGTTTGGACCGTGGAGGCGTGAACCCGGCTTCGATGCTGAGGGCCTGCCCACCGTCCTCCTGCCCCACCCCTCGCACGTAGAAGTGACCGCCGCCAAATCGGACGATCTCGTCATCGCGCGACCCGCGGTGCGATCGACCCAGGGCCAGGTACTGCACCGCTTCGAGCCAATTCGTCTTGCCCTGTCCGTTGCCACCGACCAAAACGTTCACGCGCGGCGACAACTCCACGTCGGCGTCCGCGAGATTCCGCCACTGCACGGTGCGCAGCGTCGTGAGGTACAACGCCCTCCTCGATCCCAAGCCCTCAGTCGGAGAGCCGCAGCGGCATGAGCAGGCAGAAGAATTCTTCGCCTTCCTGCTCCGGCACGGGACTCACGACCGCGGCGTTCTCCGGCCGGTCGAGTGCGAATTGAACATCGCTCGTGCCGGTTGCTTTCAGGATGTCGAGGAGATAGTTGGCGTTGAACCCGATGTCCATCTCGGGGCCGGCGTAGGCAGCCACGACTTCTTCCTCGGCCTGGCCCAGGTCCGGCGTCGACACGCTGAGCGTCACGGCGTCCGAGCGCACTCCAAACTTGATCTGGTGCGTCAGGGAGTTGGCAAGAATCGCCACGCGCTTTGTGGCTTGCCCGAGCGCGTCGCGCTCCACCGTCAGCTTGTTCTTGTTGCCCGCCGGAATCACCGGCCGGTAATTCGGGAAGGGTCCTTCGAGCAAGCGCGAGTGCACGAACGTGCTGCCCAAGTCGAACATGATGTAGCTGGCGCTTACCGCGATGCGCACGTTGCCGTCATCCGGAGTGACGCGCTGAATCTGCTGCAGCGCCTTCCCCGGCACGATGACTTCCTTGATGTCGCCGACCGGGACTTTTTCGTTGCGCACGGTCTTGGCGAGCCGGTGTCCGTCGGTGGCGACCATGGCGAATTTGGCTTTTTCGAATTCCCACAACACGCCGGTCAGCGCCAGCCGGCTCAAATCCTGCGACACGGCATGCAGCACGCGTTCGATCATTTGATTCAGGTTTTCGGCCGCGACCGTGAAACCCTTGTCGGACATGCGGTCGGTGACCTTTGGAAACTCTTCGGGATCCGCGCCGGTGATCTTGAAATCACTCTTGCCGCATTGAATACGCACCGCGTTGTTCTTGACCGTGATCTTCACGTCGAGCGACGGTAGTGAACGAATAATTTCACCGATGCGCTTCGCCGGCACACACGCCTTGCCGGGCTCTTCGACCTTGGCCGGCAGTGTCGTGGTCATCGACAAATCGAGGTCGGTCGCCGTCAGCTTGAGTTCGTTACCCTCGGCTGTGAACAGAATGTTCGACAGAACAGAGAGCGTAGTCTTGGTGGGAACCACGGCGCTCACGGCTTGGAGCTTCTGGCTCAGCCGGGCCTGGTCCACGACGATCTTCACGGACGACCTCCCTCTAGGGCTCACGAATTCAGTTTCGTCCAGCGTCGGAGACACAAGCTCGCGACCGCTCGCGGATCAATGCACGACCGGAGCCTTCGACCACTGCTCGCATCTCGCTTGAGCGCGGGACATGCCAGCCGCGGTTCCAACCGCCCTCATGGGACCGAACCGTGGGTTCGCCGAAGAGGCACAGGAGGGAAACCAACGGGCAGACCAGGAGGCTCTCGGATCCTTAGGTTTCCTTGTCTCGGATGGTACAGAGCGGTGCCTGGAGGCGCAAGCGAAAACTCGCCAAGGTGGACGCGCTAAACACTTGGACGGATTGAAGTTGCACAGTGCACCTTCCGGGATCTGGAGGGCTGTCCCAAGGCCTCGTTCGGGGCGCGCCCGAGAGCCTGTCTTCCGAAAGAAAGAAAGTGTAGTAGCGGCAGTAGGCATGGGGATTCTGGGGAGGAAGAGTGGCGCGCCACACGCCAACTCGCGCTCCGACCGCCGCCCCAAGCCGCGCTCTTCGCGTCGCGCCCGATGTGGATGGGGCGCAAGGTTATGCACTTTCCGTCGACACGGCGGTGTGAAAGTGGAAGACAGTCGACGCTCGCGCACGCTTATCAACGCCGGTTGTCCACGCCACTGCCCCACGGGTGACCACTACACGGGCGCTCCCGGGTTTTTGCACGCTAGCAGCGCCACGGCGGCCCTTCGCCCTTCGCCGCGACGTGGAAGGCGGTCTCGCCGTGTTCTTCGCACACCTGAAAGTGGTCCACGAGCCGCAGATCGCTCCGGAAATACCGGCGCTTGCGCCGAATCATTGCCTCGACGATATCGCGTGGCGCGCGTTGTTTCGCAATGCATTGCTGCCGGACTTGGACGACGTGTTGGTCGCTCTCCTCTTGGGAGTCGAGGACGCAGGCATTCCAGATGTCGACCGCAATTCCCATCGCCTTCCGCAGCTCCGCCGTCGAAAACTCCGGTCCGACGAAGGGAGCGAGGAACTCCCACGCCGCCTGGGTGATTTTGATCGTGGCACCGTGCGCCTCTGAACCAGGGAATTCGTCATCGTCGTAATCCACGCCAAAAGCAAGCCCCCGGGCGGGCCGATGGCGGCGCGCTCCAGAAAATCGTCAAAGATTTCACAAACCTCTGCGAGCGCACCAACGAGAAGGCCGGCCTTTTCCAAAAGGCCGGCCCCCCGACTGGAAGTTGCTGCAAGGTGGTAAGGCTTAGAACAGCAACGTCCGACGCATACGATCCAAGCGTTCTTGGAGCGCAGCGTCCTGGCGGGCCGCACCGGCGATCTTCCCATAGGCGTGGAGAATCGTCGTGTGATCGCGCCCGCCAAACCGTTTGCCAATCTCGACGAGTGGCAACTGAGTCAACTCACGAGTCAGATAAATCGCGACCTGGCGCGGGAAAGTGATCTTGGCCATCCGGGTCTTCGACTTCATGCCTTCGATGCCGATGCCGAATTCGCTCGCCACCAGCTTTTGAATCTGATGCACGCGCACGTCGCGTCGCTGCGGCCGCAAGAACTCCTGCAACGCCTCTTCGGCGGTCTGCAGATTGAGCGGCTGGCCGGTCAGGCTCGAGAATGCGATGAGCCGAATGAGCGACCCCTCGAGTTCGCGAATGTTGCTGGTGACGCTGCGGGCAATCCGCTGCAGGACTTCATCCGGAATCGGGGTGCGCTCGTTTTCGACCTTGCGGCGCAAGATGGCGACTCGGGTTTCGAAGTCCGGTGCCGCGAGGTCGGTGATCAGACCCGACTCGAAGCGCGACAGGAGGCGCTCTTCGAGTGCGTCGATTTCTTTCGGCGGCCGGTCGCACGCGACGACGATCTGCTTGCGCGCCGCGTACAGGTGGTTGAACGTGTGGAAGAACTCTTCCTGCGTGCCACCCTTGCCCGACAGAAACTGCACGTCGTCGACCAGCAGCACATCCACCGACCGGTAACGATTCCGGAACTCAAAGGTCTTGCCCTGGCGGATGGCCCAGATCATATCGTTCATGAACGCTTCGGACGAAACGTACGAAACGCGCAAGCCCAGCGCCTCACGTACGAAACGTCCAATCGCATGCATGAGGTGCGTCTTGCCGAGCCCCACCCCGCCGTACAAGAAGAGCGGGTTGTAGACCCGGCCGGGCTTCTCGCTGACCGCCATACAAGCGGCGTGCGCGAGGCGCGAATTGGGACCGACGACGAACTCCGCGAACGTGTAGCGCGGGTTCAGTCCGTCCGGCTCCGAATTCGTTTCGGGCGCCGGCGCCGGCCGTGCGGGACGGTCGGGAGTGCGGACGATACGCTCCGCTCCCTCGCCGCCCATGGCGACCGCGAAGCGGATGAGTGGCCGGCGACCCAGAACCTGTTCGACTGCCTCTTCGAGCGCGTTCAGGTGGTGCTCCTCGAGCCAATCCACGAAAAACTGGTTCGGACCCTCGACGACGATTTCCCCCTCGCCGACGGCGGCGAGGCGCGTAGGTTCGAACCAAGTGGAATAGCTTTGCGGATGCACCAGCACCCGAAGGCGTTCGAGGACGGAGTTCCACAGCTCCGCGGGCGAAGGCCCTTGCGGCAGTGGTTCGTTCTCGACGTATGACACCGGCGGCGTCTCCCATTCCAGGACCGACAGCCCGACCGGGCGATCCACCGAAGCCCCAAAGTTCAAATTCTTGACATCTGTTGAAAACGGCATAATTCGATGTCCCAGAACGCTTTGCTTGTTGCGGCCCGGGGCGATATCCACACGGTGGAAAGACGCCTCGGGTGGCCCCGAACGGAACCCCCGGAAAAAGAATGTAACTCGTTGCGAAACAAGGACTTGCAGCTTTAAAACCGGCCAGTCCCCGCAGCGCACGGCAGTCTAGCAAAAGCCCTCCGGCCTCGCAAGGGCGTTGTCTCGGCTGGACAAGAATCTGTAACCCAAAGCAAACAAACGGGATGGTTGAAGCATCCGCGCGGCGTTAAAATATTTGTCGCCGGGGCGGCCGCACGCCGCACGCCGGCCTCGCTGCAGCATGCGCGCTGTCCTTGACAGGCGTGGACGCCGCCGCTAGCCTAGGGGGCTCTTTTGACGTTTGACCGAGATTTGATTTGCGAAGGAAACGAGGGACATGAAGCGCACGTATCAGCCGAGCAACTTGCGTCGCAAGCGCACGCACGGATTTCGGGCTCGCATGGCGACCAAGGGTGGGCGGCTCGCGTTGAAGCGGCGCCGCGCCCACGGCCGCAAGCGTCTCTGCCCCTGACGCACCACGATTCGCGGCCGGACGCGGCAAGGGAAGGCCATGAGGCCGACACTGCGACGCGTTTGGCAATTCGAACTCGTCTACACTCAGGGTCGTAAACTCACCAGCCCGCTGCTCGTTTCGTTCTACCTGCAGCACGCACCGGACTCGCGCGTTGCATACGTGGCGAGCCGCAAGGTTGGGGGCGCGGTACAGCGGAACCGCGCCAAACGCCTTCTGCGGGCCGCGTTCGCCGAAATGCTGCGGGCGTCGCCCAGCGTGGCACCGGGATGGGTTGTCCTGGTGGCGCGGCGCGAAATCCTGGCGCACACGTCCGCGGACGTCTTGGCGCACATGCGATCTCACTTCGAGATCGCGCCGCCGGTTGCGACGTCGTCACACGCGCCGGGCACCGCGGGGGAATGACATGCTCACCCACACCGCGATCTTCCTGATCCGTCTGTATCAGCGGTTCGTATCGCCGGGCCTGCCCGCGTGCTGTATCTACTCGCCGTCTTGTTCGCAGTACGCGGTCGAAGCAATCGAGCAGCATGGATTTGGGCGCGGCGCCTGGCTTGCGTTACGCCGGCTCGTGCGTTGCGGGCCTTGGGGCGTTGGGGGCGAAGATCCGGTCCCACGTGGACCGGCGGGGGGCCGGCCGGTTCCGGCACGAGGAGAAGAATGGATAGGCGTACCCAGCTCGCGGTTGTTCTGATCGCGCTCGTCCTCGGCGCGAACCTGACATACACCGCGTATCACCAGAAGCAAACCCAGGCGCTCGAGCAAGAGCGCCGCGCGATCGCCATGCGAGACAGCATCGCGGCGCATCCGGCGCCGGTTGGCGCGAACGCGAACTCCGGCGCTGCCGCCGTGACGCCCGAGGCGGCGCCCAGCGAGGCCGCGACGGCGCTCACGCCCGCGCCCGCCACCGCCGGTGAAGTCGCAAGCGCCTTCCCCGTCGCCACGGCCGCCGACGGTGACTACAGCATCGAAACGCCGCTGCAGACGCTGCGCTTCTCGCGCGCCGGTGGTGTGCTGACGGAAATCTCATTGCATGAGTACAAGATGCACAGCGGCGGGCTCGTGAACCTGATTCCGCCGCCGCCCACCGAGGGCGAGGCCGCGCGCCACGCGCTCGGCTTGCTGGTCGCAACACCGCAGGGCAACCGCTCGTTCGACGCCGCGCGCTTCGACGCGGCGCCGGGCGATTTCGACGCCACGGGCGTCCTGCACCTCGCCGCCGGCAGCGGTCCGCGGACGATCACCTTGCAGAGCGACGCCGGCGGGGCCGGTGCCGTCATCAAGCGCATCACCGTCGACCCGAGCCGCTACGACTTCGAAGTCGGGCTCGAATTCCAAACCGGCCCAGCACTGCAGCGCGTCGATTCCTACACGCTCGAGTGGACGACGGGCATGCCGTTCACCGAGAGCAATACCAAGGAAGACGAAACGCGCCTCCGCGCCGTCGCCGAATTGGACGGCGAACAGGTGCGCAAGCGCGCCGAGGACTTCAAGAAGGAAGAGTCGCAGACCAACGTCGGCACAATTCGCTGGGCGATCCTGCAGAGCAAGTATTTCATGGTCGGACTCATTCCCGCCAAGCCGTTCGCCGGCACCACCCAAACCGTCGGCCAAGCCAAGACTCACTGGGTGGGCGTGCGGCTCACCAACCCGACGCCGGGCCGCGGCAGCGATGCCTTCCGGGTCTATGCCGGGCCGATCATCTACGACAAGGTCCGCGATCTCGGCGTCGGCCTCGAGGCCACCGTCGAGCTCGGTTATCGCTGGATCCGGCCGATCTCGAGCGCCCTCGTGCACTTCATTGCGTTCCTGAACCGGTTCATCCCCAACTACGGCATCATCATCATCTTGGTCTCGGTGCTCGCCAAACTCTTGTTCTGGCCGCTCACGGAACGCTCGTTCCGCTCCATGCGCCGCATGCAGGAGATGCAGCCGCGCATGGAGGAAATTCGCCGCCGCTACAAGGACGACCCCAAGGGCATGAACACGCAGATGATGGCGATGTACAAGGAACAGAAGATCAATCCCGTCGGCGGCTGCATCCCGATGGTCGTACAGATGCCGATGTTCTTCGCGCTGTTTTCGGCGCTGCAAAGCAGCATCCAATTGCGCAACGCGCCGTTCTTCGGCTGGATCGACAACCTGGCGGGCCCGGACGTGCTGTTCACGCTGCCGATGTCGATACCGTTCATCGGCAATCACTTCAGCCTGTTGCCCCTGTTGATGGGCGGCTCGATGATGTGGCAGTCGCACCTGACGCCCGCGGCGGCCACCGGTGGCGGGGGCGGCGGTGCCATGGCCCAACAGCAAATGATGATGAAGTGGTTCATGCCCATCATGATGATGGTGCTCTTCTACAAAATGCCGTCCGGTCTGGTGATCTACTGGATCGTGAGCACGATGATGAGCGTCTGGCAGCAGACCCACATCAATCGCAAGTTCGGGCCCCTGCCGGTTGTCGGTGTCGTGAACGCCAAGCCCGAAGGGAGGCCGCGGAATGCAGGACCAAACGGAGGCAACGGGGAAAAATCCCGAGGCAGCGCTGGAGAACGGCCTGGCCGCATTGGGGGCCCGTCGCGCTGACGTCCGCTGGGAAGTGCTGGAGCCGGGCGGCGCGCGTTTCTTCGGTTTGCTCGGCGCACGCACCGCACGCGTCCGCGTCGAACGGCTTGTGCCGCGCCACCCGGACGCACGCTCCCTGGTTGTCGATCTGCTCGCCGCCATGGACATCGCCGTCGAAGTCGAAACGCTCCAGAAGCCCGACGTCCTCGAGATCACGATTCAAGCGCCGGGCCTGGACGGACTGCTCATCGGCAAGCGCGGCGAAACGCTGGCCGCATTGCAGCACGTCATCGGCCGCATGGTGTCGAAGGAATTCGGTTTCCACGGTACGGTCGTGGTGGATGTCGGCGGTTATCGTGTCCGTCGTGAAGCTCAGCTCGTCGAGAAGGCCCGGGTTCTCGCCGACAAAGCCAAGATCACCGGGCGCGACATCAATCTCGAGCCGCTGCACGCGCTCGACCGGCGCGTCGTGCACAACGCCCTCGCCGGGATCGACGGTGTCCGCAGCTATACCGTCGGCCGGGGCCTGCACCGCAATGTCGTGATCGCACCCGACTCGCGGGCCACGCGCCCGGCGCCGTGAGCGCCAGCCCCGAAGACACGATTGTCGCTCCGGCGACAGCGGTTGCCCCAGCCGGCCTCGCGGTCGTGCGCCTGTCCGGCCCCGAGGCGATCGCCGTCATGGGCCGCTTGTTCGAAGGCGCGGATCTGCAAACGGTGCCGAGCCACACGGCGCATCACGGCTGGGTGCGGGACGGGCGCGGTGAACGGCTGGACGAGGTGCTGGCCCTCGTGCTTCGCGCCCCGCGCAGCTACACCGGTGAAGACACGGTCGAGATTTCTTGCCACGGGAGCCCGCTCATCATCGAAGAAATCGTCACTGCGGCCGTCACGGCCGGCGCACGCCTGGCCGAGGCCGGCGAGTTCACGCGCCGCGCATTCCTGAACGGCCGGCTCGACCTTTCGCAAGCCGAAGCCGTCGCCGACCTCATCGCCGCCGAATCGCGGGCCGGGAGGCGGGCGGCGCTCGAGCAGTTGCGCGGTACGCTTGCCGGCCGCGTGCAAGCGGTGCGCACGGGGCTCGTGGAATTGCTCGGCGACATCGAAGCCAGCATCGATTTTGTCGAAGAGGACCTCGAGTTTTTCGAACGCGCGGCAGTCATCGAGCGCGGCCGATCCGCCGTTGGCGCCATCGACGCATTGCTCGAGACGGCGAGCGACGGCATGTTGCTGCGCTCGGGCATCCGCGTCAGCCTGGCGGGCGCGCCCAACGTCGGCAAGAGCAGTCTCTTCAACCGGCTTTTGTGCGAGCCGCGCTCCATCGTCACCGAGCATCCGGGCACGACCCGCGATGTGGTGCGGGAAACGCTGCGGGTCGGAGCACTCGCGGTGGCGCTCGAAGATACAGCGGGACTGCGCGCCATGACGCCGGATCCAATCGAGCGCCTGGGCATCGAGCGCAGCCTTCGCAGCCATGCTGAAGCCGACGTCGTGCTGCAGGTTTTGGATGCGACGCGGCCCCTGCAGGCCGGTGAACGTGATGCGCTGGAGGCGCTCGACGGTGAAACCGCCCTCATCGTGCTGAACAAGATCGACGCTCTGCCCGAGTCGTTGCGCACCGCGTCGATGTTGGGCGGCGGTGCACACGATCTCCTCCTCTCGCTCGCGGCAGGCAGCGCCCCCAAGACCGGCGCGACGTGCGTCGCGGTGTCGGCCACAACGGGCGCCAACGTCGCGGCCTTGATCGATGCACTGACGCGGGTTGGCCGGTTGCGGCGCTTGTCGCTGCAAACCGATGCGCTGGTGACGATCAACGCCCGGCATCACGAGGCGCTGGTGCGAGCCCGCACTGCGGTGGCCGAATTCATGGCGGCAGCGGGCAGCGGCGCGCCGCCGGAACTCCTGGCCGCCGACTTGCGCGCCGCGGTACTGGCGTTGGGCGAGGTTTCGGGAGAACAAGTCACCGAAGAAGTGCTCGGCAGCATCTTCGCGCGTTTCTGTGTTGGGAAGTGAGGCCATGCTGAACGACTTCGATGTCGTGGTGATCGGCGCCGGGCACGGCGGCTGTGAGGCGGCGCTCGCGCCGGCGCGGATGGGACTTCGTACGGCGCTCGTGACGCTGCGCCGCGATCGCATCGCCTTCATGCCCTGCAACCCGGCCATCGGCGGTGTGGGGAAAGGGCATTTGGTGCGCGAACTGGATGCTCTAGGCGGCGAAATGGGCCGCGCCATCGACGCGGCGGGGATTCAATTTCGCATGCTCAACCGCAGCAAGGGGCCGGCCGTTTGGTCGCCGCGCGCCCAGGCCGACAAGGCGCTCTACGCGGGCGTCATGCGCCACGCCGTCGAAGCCGAACCAAATCTGACGATTCTTGAAACCGAGATCACCGATCTCGTCCTCGAAGATGGCGCGGGCGGCAGGCGGCGCCTGCGCGCGGTGCGCACCGCCGACGGCAACGAGATCACGACGCGCGCGGTCGTCATCACTACCGGCACGTTTCTCGCCGCCGAAATGCATATGGGCTGCGACCGTGTCGCGGGTGGGCGGAGCGGCGAACCGGCGGCGCAACACCTCTCGAACGCTTTTCGCGCCATTGGATTCCGGCTCGGCCGCCTGAAGACCGGAACACCACCACGGCTCGTGCGCGACAGCATTCACTTCGAGCGCTTCGAAGTACAGTTGGGCGACGATCCGCCGCGGCCGTTTTCGCACGCAACCGCCAATCTCGTCGTCGACCAAGTGCCGTGCTGGATCGCGTCGACGAGCGAGGCGGCGCACGCGTTGATTCGCGCCAATTTGGCGCAGGCGCCGTTGTACAACGGGCAAATCACCAGCACCGGCCCGCGCTACTGCCCGTCCATCGAAGACAAAGTCGTGCGCTTCGCGGAGCGCAGCCGGCACCAGTTGTTCCTGGAACCGGAAGGCCGCGATTCGCCGGAGATCTACGTCAACGGTTTGTCGACGAGCTTGCCACGCGATATTCAGCGCGCGGTCGTGCGCCTCATCCCCGGCTTGGAGGACGCGGAAATCGCCCGCTACGGGTATGCCGTCGAGTACGACTACGTGCCGTCCGATCAGCTCGCAGCGACGCTCGAAACGCATGCGGTCGCGGGCCTGTATCTGGCTGGACAGATCAACGGCACCTCCGGCTACGAAGAGGCGGCGGCGCAAGGCTTCATGGCGGGATTGAATGCGGCCGCGGTGCAGCTCGCACTGCCGCCGCTCGTCTTGGGGCGGTCGGAGGCGTACATCGGTGTTTTGGTCGACGATCTGGTGCGCATGTCACTCTCGGAGCCGTACCGCATGTTTACGTCGCGCGCCGAATTTCGCCTGGCGCTCCGCATCGACAACGCCGACGAACGGCTCATGCCCTACGCCGAGCGCTATGGGTTGCTGCGCGACGACGCACGGCAACAGCGCGCCTTGGATGTGGTGTCGCTCGCGACACTCGAAAGCGCGCTTGGCCGCCGCGTGCCGCCACAGGAAGTCGAAAGCATCGCGGCCCGCACCGGCACCCTGGTGGCAAGCGGTCCGGCGACCGTCGAGCGGCTGTTGCGCACGCCCGGCATCGGCATTCGCGATTTGCTCGGCAGCGTGCCCGAGGCGGCGCTGGCGCGCGGCGACGTCCTCGACAAGCTCGAGGTTCGGGTGAAATACGACGGCTACGTGCGCCGCCAAGAACGCGCCGTCGCGGCGGCCGCGCAATTCGAAACCCGCTTGATCCCGGCGACGATCGACTACGCGGCGATTCGCGGCCTCAGTACCGAGGCGGCGCAAAAGCTCGCGCGGCAGCGGCCCGGCAACATCGCGCAGGCAAGCCGCATCGACGGCGTGCGCGCCGGCGACCTCTCGTTACTCTTGGTGCATTTGAAGCGCGCCGAGGGCGCGGCGGCAAGCGCGCCGGCGTGAAACCCGGTCCGCCCGAGCTTCACTGTTTTTGATACACGACGGCCTGGTTGTGGTGAATCATCTTGAACCCACTGGAGATGCCGTGCAGCGACTCCATGGGGCCGACCACCAAATAGCCACCTATGCACAACGCGCCGTGCAGGCTTTCGACGGCCCGCCGCCGTGCAGCGGCATCGAAATAGGCGAGGACATTGCGGCAAAACAGGATGTCCGTGTCCGCCACCCGTGGCAAGAAAGCTTTGTCCAATAGATTAGCGCGCTCGAAGTGCACGAGCGCTTTGGCGTCCGCGTCGACTTCGAACAGCCCACCCGCCACCGGCTTGAAATACCTGGCCCGCAGGCTGGGCGAAGCGTCTTGGATCGCTGCGCCGGCGTAGCGCCCCGCTTGGGCCAGATCGAGACTGCGCGCCGAGATATCGCAGGCAACGACCGCCGGCTGCCAGTCGGCACCGCGCGCGCCGAGTGCTTCGCGAAGCAGGATTGCAAGCGTGTACGGTTCCTCGCCGGACGAGCACCCCGCGCTCCAGAGCCGGAGCACGTTCTGTCCCGCCTTCGCGCGGCGCTCCATGGCCGCCGGCAACAAAGACGACCGAAACATCTCGAGCTGCGGTTCATGCTGGAAAAAGGCCGGTTCCTTCAAGGTAATTTCATCGAGGAGGCAGACGATTTCCTGGGCGGCGCGTGCATCGCGCGACAGCAAGGCCAGGTAGGCGCCGGCTTCTCGCAGCGCGAGCGCGGCGATGCGGTTCGACAAATGCGCTTCCATTTGAGATTGTTTCGCGTCGGCGAAATAGATCCCGCACCGCTTGTAGATGAAGTCGCGGAATTCAGAAAAGAGATCCGGTGCGAGCTGCAAGGTGGCGTTGGTCACGAAATGCCCCCGAAGAAATCGCGATGCTTGTCCATTTCGTCCTCGAGGCGGAACGTCAGCCACGCGAGATCGATGGGCTCGCGCCCCGGCCCGCTCCACAAGATGTTCCAAGCGGCAGTCTCCTGCACGGCGACCGGGGTGCGCTCGCCGCCAAAACCGCTGCCGGCAACGCGCGCGAAAAGGTCGGCGAGATGCACGACGGCGGCGAGGCGCGGTTGCGGCGCAAGTTCCGGGCTGTGGTGCCAGCGGATTGCTGCCGTCAGCTCATCGGGTAGCTTCCAGCGTTCCGCAAGCCACGCGCCGACCTGGGCGTGATCGGAATCGAACACGGCGCGTTCCGCCTGGGCCATGGAGCAACCGTCGCGGTGCGTGATGGCAACCGCCTCGCGGTACGATTCAGGAAAGCAAAGATCCAGAATCAGCTTGCCGACATCGTGCAGCAATCCGGCGGTAAACTCTTCGCCGTCGTGCGGCGTTTGCAGGAGTTCGCAGAGCCGGCGCGCGGCGACCCCACAGGCAGCCGAGTGCTGCCAGAACAGCTTGCGATCGAGGCCTGCGTGGCCCGGCCGCACCGGAAACGCCTTGAATACGGCCACAACCAGACAAATCCGCCGCACTTCCGCGACGCCCAGAACGACGAGAGCGCGCTGCACGCTCGAAACCGGTTGCGGCCGCTCGTAAAAGGCTGAATTGACGACGCGCAGGATCGCCGCCGACAACGCCGGATCGCGTTCGATGAGCTGGGCAAGCGTTTCAATGGGGGTTTCGGGAACGCGCGCCAATTCCATAACGCGCAACGCCACCGCCGGTAGCGTGGGCAGCGCCTGGAGTTCTTCGATGCCGACTCGGACGCGGTCGGGCAACGCGGTGGCCATGTTCGATCTCCTCACCGGACGTTATGAACCGCTCCCGCAAATTGTGTTCCTCGAACATCGCGAAAGGCAGAGTTACACCGCGCCGTGGTGATTGACGCCTGGTCAAAGCGAAAAGACCCATCGTTTGCACGATGCAAATCGGCGCCGCTGCCCGCTCTGCGGGAAGAGCGGCGTAATGCAAACAGCGGATCGCCCGGCCGTCTCGTTGAAATACACGGCATCAAAACGGACCTGGGTGGCCTGAAGTTCGGCATTCGCGAGTCGGACCTCGACCGCCGCCTTGCCGCTCCTCCGTGCGCCCACTACGATGACAGCCGCCGGCGTGTCCGAACATTCCTCCCTTCACTGCTTGGAGATCCGAACGTGGGGCTCGAACGTATTCCTGACTTCGTCGCCGACGCCGTTCGAATCCTGCCCGACGCATCCCGGCCCGCCGACCTCGAGGCGCTGCTCTGCGGTTATCTCGGCCATTTGGTCGAGACCAACGAGCAAATCAATCTGGTCTCGCGCCGCAACACCATGGATCACGTCGAGGTGTTCACACGCGAGTGCTTGTTCCTGGCGCAAATCCTCATCGAGGAGTGGCAGAACGCCAAGGCTGGCCGAGCGCCGCGCATTCTCGATGTCGGGAGCGGCGGCGGCTTCCCCGCCATGGTGCTCAAGATCGCCATGCCCGAGGTCGAGATGCAAATGGTCGAAGCAACGCGCAAGAAAGCCCGGTTTCTTGCCGAGGTGGCGGCGGGCCTCGACCTGCGATCGACGAGCGTGGTTTGGGCGCGCGCCGAGAATCTCGCCGAGGTGCTGAAGGCGCAGTCGAAAGTAGTCGAGGGGTCGCGGTTCGACTGGGTCACGGGCAAGGCCCTGGGATCGCTGCAGAATTCGACACTTCTCGCCGAGCCTTTCCTGCGCGCCGGCGGCGTCCACTGGACGTTCAAGGGCACGAAGTGCCAGGAAGAGCTCGCCGCGGCCAGCGGCATGTTCCGGCAACGGGGCTTTGTGTTGCATCGCACCGAGCGGATCCCCGGCGAACGGGAATCATATGTGGTCGGAGTCCGTCGCTTGGCCGGCCCGAGCCGCGGGCGTGGGCGCTGACGGAAGGTGTGCTGCCGCGCGGCGCGGTGCCGTGGGGTCCGCGCCGACAGCGCCGACAGCGCCGGCGGTTGCTGGAATCAGCCGATACGTCGTGAGCATATCCATATAGCAGCCGTACGCCTTGATATCGACCGCCGCCGTGAGACGCCGCTCGAGCAGCGGCACCATCACCTCGCGCAAGAACCGGCCGCGCGCCATCCACTGGAAGTAGTGCCGGCCACCATGGAAGTAGGGACCGAAGAGCTTGCCGCCGGGGAAATTCGCCTGAATCCAATCGAAGAGCTGCGAGTGGCGCGTGTGCATCCGGAGCGTGATCTGCGGCTGCTTGCCATCGCCCCCAAAATGCCCCTCGCCCACGAGGATCCCCACCAAGAGCCCCTCGCGAAAGGCAATCTCGTCCGCCGAGCCCCCCAACGGGGCCGGCGGCACCAAGTCGTGCTGCATCGACACCTCCCTCTCGGGATTCCTTGTACGCGCCGCCCCCGGCCCCGTCAACGCCTTGTTTCACCGTCTTGTTTCCCGTGGAACAGTGACTCGCGCGGATCCACTCGGTTGGCTCGCCGCGGTTTCGGCGCCGCGCTGCCCCGTCGGCCCGCTGTTTCACCGTCTTGTTTCCTGTGGAACACTCCAACGCCGCCCGCCTTGAGAGGAGGGGGTCGCTCTTCGGCTCCGTGCCCGCGTTGGTGGCGAACGCCTCTTCCCGAAGGCGCGGGTCGAGCCCGGCGAGCGACAACCGCCCGGATCGATGGATCCAGGCGGGCGAGGGCCCCAAAACTTTGTGAAATATTTCACAACTCGTTCTGGAACGAGTTGTTTTGAAGATAAAACATCGCTTTGAAATGACTTAAATTTCTATTGGCTGGTCGAAGCGACGCCACCGCCCCGGGGCCCGGAACCCGCTGTTCCACAGGAAACAAGACGGTGAAACAATCCCGGCGCGCCGGGTAGCCACCAGACGCGCCTGTCCCGACCCATCTCCCCACCCCGGTTGCCTCACTCACCCCCGTCTGCCTCACCAGCCCCGTCTGCCTCACCAGCCCCGTCTGCCTCACCCGCCCCGTCTGCCTCACCAACCCCCTCTGCCACACCAGCCCCGTCTGCCGCACCAACCCCCTC
>JANLSU010000026.1:0-15264 GCA_031362565.1 bacterium
TGGAACGTCGCGCAAACGGTGACGGCAACCGGCGTCGACGACGCCGTGGACGATGGCGACATCGCCTACAGCATCGTGACGGCCGCGGCGACGAGCGCCGACGGCAACTACAACAACGTCGACGCCGCAGACGTGTCCGTGACGAACACGGACGACGACACGGCCGGTGTCACAGTAAGTCCGACGTCGGGTCTCATCACGACCGACGCGGGCGGCACGGCGACGTTCACGATCGTGCTCGACAGTCAGCCGACGGCGGACGTGACGATCGGTGTTTCGAGCAGCGACTTGACCGAAGGCACGGTGGCGCTGGCAAGTGTGACCTTCACGTTTGCCAATTGGAACGTCGCTCAGACCGTGACCGTAACTGGCGTCGACGATGCCGTGGACGATGGCGACATCGCGTACAGCATCGTCACGGCCGCCGGGACGAGCGCCGACGGCAACTACAACAACCTCGATCCCTCGGACGTCTCTGTCACGAACACCGACGACGACACAGCCGGCGTGACGGTGAACCCGACGGCGGGCCTCATCACGACCGAAGCGGGTGGCACAGCGACCTTCACCCTCGTGCTCGACAGCCAACCGACGGCGGATGTGACGATCGGGCTCTCGAGCAGCGACTTGTCCGAAGGCACGGTGGCGCCGGCGAGCGTGACCTTCACGGCCGGAAATTGGAACGTCGCGCAAACGGTGACGGCAACCGGCGTCGACGACGCCGTGGACGATGGCGACATCGCCTACAGCATCGTGACGGCCGCCACGACGAGCACGGACCTGGTCTACGCCGGTCTCGACCCGGCCGATGTTGCGGTGACGAATACCGACGATGAAACGGCCGGTGTGACGGTAAGCCCGACGTCGGGTCTCATCACGACCGAGGCGGGCGGCACGGCGACGTTCACTCTCGTGCTCAACAGCCAGCCGACGGCGGACGTGACGATTGGCCTGAGCTCGACAAACGTGGCCGAAGGCACCGTGGCGCCGGCGTCGGTCACCTTCACGGCGGCCGACTGGAATGTCGCCCAGACCATCACTGTCACCGGTGTCGACGATGCGGTGGCAGACGGCAACATCGGTTACACGGTCACGACGGCGGCGGCCACGAGTGCGGACCCGGTCTACGCCGGCCTCGACCCGGCCGATGTTTCGGTGACGAACACCGATGACGAGACGGCGGCGGTGACCGTAGCCCCGACGTCGGGTCTCATCACGACCGAAGCCGGCGGCACCGCAACCTTTACCATCGTGCTCGCGAGCCAGCCCGCAGCGGACGTGACGATCGGCCTGAGCTCGACCGACGTCACCGAAGGCACCGTGGTCCCGGCGAGCGTCACCTTCACAGCCGGAAACTGGAACGTCGCGCAGACGGTCACCGTCACTGGTGTGGACGATGCGGTGGTAGACGGCAACATCGCTTACACCATCGTGACTGCGGCGGCTGTCAGTGCGGACCCTGTCTACACAGGCCTCGACCCCGCCGATGTCGCGGTGTCGAACACCGACAACGACACGGCCGCTGTAACGGTAACCCCGACGTCGGGTCTCATCACCACCGAAGCCGGCGGCGCCGCGACCTTTACCATTGTGCTCAGCAGCCAGCCGGCGGCGGACGTCACAATCGCACTTTCCAGCAGTGATCTCAGTGAGGGCACGGTCGCCCCGGCGAGCGTCACCTTCACTGCCGTCAATTGGAACGTCGCGCAAACTGCCACCGTCACCGGCGTCGACGACGCCATCGCCGACGGTAACATCGCCTATTCGATCGTGACGGCCGCCGCCGCGAGTGCCGATCCGGCCTATGCAGGCGTCGACCCCGCAGATGTCGCAATCACGAACAACGACGACGACACCGCCGGCGTGACGGTGACCCCGACCTCGGGTCTCACGACGACCGAAGCCGGCGGCACCGCGACATTCTCGGTGGTCCTGACGAGCCAACCGGCGGCGGATGTGACCATCGGATTCGCCTCCAGTGACGCGACGGAGGGCACGGTGGCGCCCGCAGGCCTGACGTTCACCGCGGCCAACTGGAACGTAGCGCAGACCGCGACCGCGACGGGCGTCGACGACGCCATCGTGGACGGAAACATCGCCTACACCATCGTCACGGCGCCGGCAGCGAGCGCCGACCCGAATTACAACGGCGTGAACCCGTCCGACGTCTCGCTCGCGAACAGTGACGACGATACCGCCGCCATCGTCGTGACCCCGACCTCGGGTCTGACGACAACCGAAGCCGGCGGCACCGCGACCTTCACGGTGGTCCTGACGAGCCAGCCGTCGGCGGACGTGACCATCGGACTGGCATCGAGTGACGCCACGGAGGGCACGGTGGCGCCGGCCGGCCTGACGTTCACCGTGGCCAACTGGAATGTGGCGCAGACCGCGACTGTCACCGGCGTCGACGACGCGACACGCGATGGCGATGTCGCGTACAGCATCGTCACCACAGCAGCGGCGAGCCTCGACCCCGCCTACGCGGGAATGGGCGTCGCAGACGTCACGGTCACGAATCAAGACAACGAAGTGGAGCAAGTCGTCGAGCTCGAACTCAAGGCCGATCGCAACGACGTCGAAATCGGCCAATCGATCGAATTCACGCTTGTCATGCGCAGCCTCGTCACGCGACCGCTGACCGCGCCCGTCATCGTCACCGACATGCCCCCGGGCTTCGTGATTCTTCCCGGGACTGCGACGCAGGACGGCACTTCGGCCGCCAAGACCAGCGTGCAGCCGGTCGTGCTCAACCCGATCCTGCCGCTGGTGGACCTCAACGGGAATGGCCGCGCCGATCCGGGCGAGCAGGGCTTCGCGGTGGTTCATTGGCGCGCGGTCGCTGGCGCAGGTGCGACCCTCGGGTCGCAGGTCGCCGTCGTCACGGTCACCGAGGGTTGTGCGACCTGCGTCGCTTCGAACCGGACCGAAGTCCACCTGACGATCGAGCAAAATGGGCTCGTGGCGCGCGGCACGGTCATCGGCCGCGTGTTCGAGGATCACAATCGCGACGGATACCAAGACTCGGACGAGCCCGGGGTCGCCGGAGCGTGGATCGGACTCGACGACGGCAGTTCAGTAACCACCGACACCAACGGTCTCTTTCATGTTCCGGAGCTCGACGAAGGGCCGCACGTTCTGAAACTCGACATCGCCCGGCTGGCGTGCGCGGCACAGCCGACGACGGACCCCACGGCGGTAGCGCAAATCAGCGCCGGCCTCCTGACCTCGGTGCGCTTCGGCGTCGTGTGTGCTCAGGACACGCTACAAGTCGGAAGCCGCCCGGTGAACGGACTGGCGCTGATTGCCGAGGATCTCGCGTCGAGCGCCGACACGGCCGCCAACGCTGACAGTGCCCGCGGCCAGGCGCCCGTCAACGGGAATGCGGCCGGCACGAGGACGATCGTGAACTTCGCGTTCGACTCCGCGGCACTCACCGCAACGGCCAAAGACACGCTCGCGAGTGTGATCGAAGCTCTGCGCCGATCGAACAGCCGGCGGATCTTCGTGGACGGACACGCCGACTCGGTCGGTTCCGCGGCCGCGAATCTTCGCACCTCGCAGCGGCGCGCCCAAGCGGCGGCGCGCTACATGGCTGAAAAAGGTCATCGTTCAGTGGAGCGTGTGGCGGTCCGTGGTTTCGGCTCCGATCGCCCCCTGGCCACCAACACGACACGTGTGGGCCGCAGGCTGAACCGGCGAGTCGAGATCTATGAAGACACAACCTGCGTTCAAAGGCCCGCCGCGCTCGACGTGCACACGACGGTTGCCGCAGGCCACACGCCGCGCCTCGAGATTCTGGAGCCGCAAGGTGAACTTCGCCTGCCGTTCGGAGCCGAAGTCCCGGGGGCGCGCGTCAGTGCGCGCGACTCGGCAGCGCTGAGCGGGATGAATGGCGGCAGCCAGCCAGTCGCCTTCATGCGGCTTCGCGCTCGCACCGACGCCGGCGCCGGCACTAGCGCGGTCGTGGACGGGCGCCGCGTCGAGGTCGCTGCCGATGGCTCGTTCGAAACGGAGTTGCCGTTGCACGCCGGCCACAACACGTTCCGAATCGTGGTCCGGGACTCGAGTGGTGCCGTGCGCGTCGGGAACTTCGGCGTGCGCGCACTCGATCGAAATGAAGACGGCGCAATCACGGCAATCGACAACGTTCCGGACATGACGGTCTATCTGCCCCCGGACAGTGCGGTGCTGTCGGCGCCGCGACTGGCGATTTCGGGCCGGACCGGCACCGGCAACCGCATCTTCGCCAACGGGGATTCGCTTCACGTCGCGGCCGACGGCGCGTTCGCGGGCCACGTCGATCTCCCCGAAGGCCGCAGCCGCTTGACGGTCGAAGTGGTCGATCCGGCCGGCAAGCGCGGACGCATCGAACGCGACGTGGAAGTGCGCTCGAAGCGGATGTTCTTCGTGGCGCTCGCGGACGGTGTCGTCGGCCATGGTGGCGGGCCGCGCGACGAGCAGGACACCTGGACCGACGGCCGCATCGCCTATCAGTTGCGCGGCTGGATCTCGGGGCGCGTACTCTTGACCTCGGCCTTCGATTCGCAGCGGCGCGAGTTCGGGTCGCTGTTTCGCGATCTCGACGACAGCGGCCGCAATCGCCTGATGACGAATCTGGATCCCGACCGGCTCTATCCGGTGTACGGGGACCAGAGCACCATGAACTACGGCTCGAACGGCGGCGGCCGCTTCTACTTGGCGCTGGAATCGGATTTGGTGCAGGCCTCGATCGGGGATTATCCGATCGCGCTGGATGAAGTCGAGCTCGCGGCGTTCCACCGGACGTTCTACGGCGCGCAGGTCCGGGTCGGCAGAACGAAGCCGGACAGCACGGCCGCACGCGGCAGCCTGGAAGGCACCAAGGCGCAGCTCTTCGCGGCGCAGGCGCGGCACATCCATGTGCGCGACGTCCTCGACGCGACGGGCGGCACACTCTACTACCTCAGCCATCGCGATATCGTCGAGGGCAGCGTGCAGGTGAGCCTGGCCACGTACGATCACAATACGGGGCTGCCACTGATGCGACAGGCTCAAGAGCGCGGCGTCGACTACACCATCAAGGAAGCCGAAGGGCGCTTGCTCTTCACGCGTCCGGTCGGCAGCACTTTCAACGATGGCTCGATCGCGACCGGCACCGGACTCGGCGGCCAGCCGGTGACGATCGAGGTCGATTACGAAGCGACTGGATCGCCCGGCGAAAAAGCCGCCATGGGTGGACGTGTCAGCCAAGAACTGGGCCCACTGCGGGTCGGCGGAACACTCGTGCAAGACGAGACCGGCAGCGCCACGTACAAGTTGCAAGGTGCAGACGCACGGGTGCGGGTCGGCGCGCACTCGTGGGTGGGAACGGAATTCGCGACGAGTGAAGGGCGCGCCGGCCGGTCGTTCGCGAGCGCCGACGGCGGTCTCTCGTTCTCACAATCGGACACGACCGGCTCGCGATCGGGACAAGCATGGAAGGTCGCGACCGAACTCGATCCGGGCGACTGGCTGGGATCACCCGGACGCCTGACTTTGGGCGGATTCGTCAAGGAAGTCGATCGCGGCTTCATCTCCGATTCGGAACGCAGTGCGGCCGAGACTCGCAATTTGGGCGCGCGGGCTCAGTACAAGGCCGGCACGTGGGGCGTGTGGAGCGCGCGGCTCGACCGCAGCGAGCAGAGCGCCAATTCGACGGGCAACGCCATGCGGCGCACGGATCTATTCGGGGCGCAATGGAAGCGCGACGGACAGCGGACCGGCCTCGCGGCCGAGTTCGAGAACCGGCAAACCGATTCCACGCTGTCGCAGCAAGTGGGCGCGGCACGCCTCTGGTGGAAGCCGCATGAAAACGTGCGCACGAGCGCGGAGTACCAGCGCTCGTTGAGCGGCCAAGCACTCGACCAAACGAGCCTGGGTCTCGAGTGGCGCGTGTTGCCACCGCTCGCTCTCGAAGGGCGTGCGAGCACCGGCACGGCGGGACGCGCGTTCCGCGGCGGCGCCAATCTGACGCTTGGAGACCGCAAGTTCTACGTGCGCGAAGAGCGGCTCGACGCGCTCGGCGGACCGCACGGGACGACGGTGCTCGGCGTCCAAACGCCGTTCGGTCCGAAGAGCCGCGTCTACTCGGAGTACCAGTGGCAGCATGAGCCGGGTGGCGATTACGCCGCATCGGTCATCGGGCTCGAGAAGGGATGGCAGCGCGCCCCCGGCTTCCAGGGCAGCGTCTATGGTGAACACGGGGAACGTGGCAGTCTGAGCGGTTCTGCGCCGCACACGACGGTCGGCACCCATCTCGACTACCGCGGCTCGTTCCCGCTCACCGTGTCCAATCACGAGGAGTACCGGCGGATGGAGGGCGGCGTCTTGGACCGCCAATTCTTGACTTCGACGCGCCTCGAGCTTCGCCTGGCGGGCGGCCTCTCCGTGCTCGGCAATCATCGTTGGAGTGACGCGCGCCCGCGCCGTGCGGGAATTTCGACGCGCTACGAAGAGCGCAGCGTCGGACTCTCGTACCGGCCGCTGCGTTCGGATCGCGTCGAGGCTTTGGCGCGCTGGACCGATCTACAGGACCGGCGGGCGGCCACGCCGCTGGATTCCGTCACCGTGACGCGCGGTACCGAGGTCGCATCGGTGGATGTTCATGTCAGACTCGTTCGCGGCCTCGAATGGAGCGGCAAGGCCGCGGCGCGCGTGCTCCGCGACGGCACCGGCGACACGCCGCTCTCCACCGCGCGCAGCACGCTATGGGTCGGACGCGTCGACTACAATGTGGGGCCGATGCGGCTCGGGATTCAATATCAGCAGCTCTTCCAGCGCGAAGCGGGCGATCGCCTTGGCGGCTGGCTCGAGGAACTCACCTGGGATCCGAATCGCAACCTGCGTTTCGGCGTCGGCTACAACTTCGCGCACATCTCGGGTGACGAGTTCGACCGCGGCGGCCACGACCGCAAGGGCTGGTTCGTGCGCGCCCAGACCCGCTACTGAGACCGCAAACGTTCAAACGCTCGGCGGCACAGTCGCCTGATTCCCGCGTGTGATCCCTCGGCGTGGGCGTCGTGGACTTACCCGCCCGTTTCGGGCGTTTTGACCCGTTTCGGGGAATTCTGGTATACTCCTTGTCCCTCGTTCGGACCTGGTGTGGGACCGCCCCCCTGCGCTGGAGAGCTGCTGTCTGGAGCGCGAGCATTCGCGCCCCGGTTGGTTTCAAGGAGCTGCGTGGCGCTCTGCGGTGCGCGTCGTCTTTGGATCGTTGCTTTGAGTGTCGCGGCGTTTGTCGCGACGCTTTCGGGCTGTGCTTCCGAACCCGAGTCCGTGCTTGCACCCACCGGCGCGACTGCCGGCAAGGCGTTGCCGCCGTTCGCGCCGAATTGGGTTTCGAATCCGAAGTTCTTCGCGGCCAACGCGCACCTCTCTTCGTTCGCCGCCACACCCACTCAACTGCTCGCCGCGACGACCGACGAACTGCCGAGCCGTCTCGTGCGCATTTCGGAAGCCGGCGAACTGCAGGCCTTCGCGCCGCAATTCACGCTGCCGATGGGCACGACCTGCTATCTCGACTGTGCACCCGGCATCGGCGCTTTTCCGCAGGGTTTGATTCTGATCGGCGCCGGATCCGACGTGTGGGAAATGCCGGAAGACGGTGCGGTCGCGGTCCTGCTCGTGACCCTGCCCGCCGAAGACGGCCCGATCACCGGCGTGTGCTTCGACACGGTGGGCAACTTCGATTACAACCTCGTTGTACTGACGAATTCGGGCGCCGCATATCGTATCGACGCGCAATCGCACGCTCAATGGATCGGATCCTTCGGTCCGGGAGCGAGCGGACCGAGCGTGGCACCGCGCGGATTCGGCCGGTTCGCAGGCCATTTGCTGGCGGCGTTTTCCGCCGATTCGGATGTGCGCGCGTTGAGCCCGGGCGGCATCGTGAGCCCGGTCGTGCGCTGGTCCGGCGTCAACGGCACCTTTGTGATCCCCGACAGTCCGCGTGGTTTTGGTTCGACGGCGAGCACTCTCTTCCTGGCGACCGACGCGGGCGACGTCTACCGCTATCCGTTGCGCGACCTCGAGACACGCGGCGGCCAAGTGGTAATGACGACAATGCACCGCTCCGGCAGCGGCCTCATTACGCGCGAGGGCAGCGAGCTTCGCATTCGGCCGTTCAGCCGGTTCGTGGGCGTCGAACGCGCCGCGGGCTTCGTGCGCCGACCGGCCGTGTGGAACATCACGATCGATGTTCTGCCGGGTGTCTCACCGAACGTGATCACGCTCGGTCCGACAGCTCTCGTACCGGTCGCGATTCTCTCGTCGACGGGATTCGTGCCGTCTCTTTTGGACGGTGGCGCGCTGACGTTTTCCGGCGCGCACCCGGTGTTCGATCCCCGCGGCCGCATGGGCAGCTACTCGGACGTGAACCACGATGGGGTGCTCGATTTCGTGGTGCGATTCCGCGCTGCGGATCTCGCGATCGAGGCCGGCGAGTTGACCCTGCAGCTCGACGGCACTGCCTTGGCGGGCGACTGCGTGCGCGGCAGCGATCGCGCTGTCGCGCTGACGCCGTAGACGCGGCGCGGCCCGGATATGCGTCTCGACCTCTTCCTCAAGAAAACCTGCATCCTGAAATCGCGCGCCGCGGCCAAGGACGTCTGCGATGCGGGCGCGGCCACGGTCAACGGGCGCACCGCGAAAGGTTCGCAGGAGCTACGGGCGGGCGACGTGGTGCAGCTCCAACTGCTGCATCGCCAGGTCGAACTCCGGGTGCTCGAGGTCCCGGGCGGCAACGTTGCCAAGCGTGACATTCCGCGTTACGTGGTCGTGCTGCGCGATGAACCGCGTGAACGGTTCGAACGTTTTAGCTGAAAACACGACCGCTTCCGGCCGACCTCCTGAAGGCACCCCTGAAGCCCGGGACTTTTGGTAGACGCCCAGGCGGCGCTATGATGAAGTCGTGGATCGTGGTCTTGCACCGGCCCGGGGGGCCGGCGCGACATGGGTGGACGGGCGAGGGGCTACGGCGTGACCGAGACAATCGACTACATGCAGGCCGTGGCGGAAGAACGCCACCCCATCGTCAGCATCTATCACGTCACCAAACGGTACGGCCGCCGGACCGCGCTGCAAGACGTCACTCTGCACCTGCAGCACGGCGAGTTTCTCTTCCTTGTCGGCTCGAGCGGTGCCGGCAAGTCCACCATCATGCGGCTCGTCTACATGGAGGAATTCCCCACCGAGGGCCAGGTCACGGTGGCGGGGTTCGTGTCGACGCGCATGAAGCGCAGCAAGATTGCCATGCTGCGGCGCAAGGTCGGCCTCATCTTCCAGGATTTCAAGCTGCTCGAGGATCGTAACGTCTACGACAACGTCGCCTTTCCGTGCTACGTGACGGGCGCCAATGGGACGTACATCAAGAAAACGGCGCTGGACGTCATTTCACGCGTCGGCCTGTACGGCAAGCGCAACAACTTGCCGTCGGAGCTGTCGGGTGGCGAGCAGCAGCGGGTCGCGATCGCGCGCGCGCTGGTCAACTCGCCGCATGTGCTGCTCGCCGACGAACCGACCGGCAACCTCGACCCCGACGTGACGCGCGAGATCCTCAAGCTCTTGTTCCAGATCAACGCTGCCGGGACGGCGGTCATCATGGCGACCCACGACCATGAACTGGTGCGCAAGTACGGGCATCGCATCGTGCACGTGGAGCAGGGCGAAATCGTCAAGGACGAGCACGCGATGGGGGCGCGGGAAGTGCTCGATGCGCGCCGCGCGCTGGTCGCGGGCGATCCGGGCGGGCCGGAAATCATCGCGCCCCCGCCACTCAACCCCGAGACCGGGCGCCGCTAGGGAGGCAACGAGCGTGTTCACCAACAGCCAAATGCGCTACGTGATGCGCGAATCGTTCGGGGTGTTCTGGCGCATGAAGGGCCTGAGCATCGCCTCGACGCTCATCATGAGCGTCGCGCTTCTCATGCTCGCACTTTTCACGCTGATGACGATCAATATGCGCAACGTAGCGCGCTCACTGCGGAGCGAGATCGAAATGGACGTATTCGTCAAAGAGGACATGGCGGATGAGCAGGCGCAAAGCCTGCGCAACCGCCTGGAGCACATGCCCGGCGTCGAGAGCGTCACGTTCGTGTCGAAGGCAGACGCGCTCAAGGAATTTCGCGAGCAACTCGGACCCGATAGCGACCTGATCGACGTGCTGGAGGAAAACCCGCTACCGGCGTCGATGCGCCTGTCGATGCAAGAAACCCATCGCCAATCCGACCAGCTGGCCATGCTCGCGAGTTACATCCGCGAGCAGACCGAAGTCGACGAGGTGCGCTACGGCGACCAGTGGGTGTCGCGCCTCGAGCAGTACATTCGGATCTTTTCCATGCTGGACGTGCTGGTGGGCGGCGTCGTGCTCTTGTCGGCGCTGTTTGTCATCTCCAACACCGTGCGTCTGACGGTGATGGCGCGGTCGCGCACCATCGAAATCATGCGCTTGGTGGGGGGCACGAACTGGTTCATCCGCATGCCGTTCGTGATCGAGGGCGCGGTGCAAGGCGCGGTGGCGGGCGCCATCGCCATCGGCGCCCTCTGGGTCATGCATCACTACGCTGTGCGCTATGTGCACCAGCTCGTCTTCTACGACCGCATCCAAGTCATTGGATTCGTCGTCTTGTGCTCGTCGGTCTGTATCTTTGGCGCCGCGACCTCGTTGCGGCGGTTCCTGCAACTGTGACAGCGTGGAACGGCAAGGACGCGGTGCGCGGCGCCGGACGACGGACGGGGTTCGTTCTCCGGTTCGCGCTCGGGCTCACACTCGGGCTCGCACTGGCTCTGGCGCCTGCCGCCCGCGCCCAAACGGCGCCGCGGCCGGCGCGCGCCGCGACGCCCGCCGACTCGGCCAAAGCCTACGAGCGGCGTATTCAAGAGCAGGAGGCCAAGCTCAAGGAACTGCGCGACGACATTCAGGAATACCGCAGCCGCAATCGCGAACTCGGTGTGAAGGAAAACAGCGCCGCAGCCCAGCTTCGCGTCCTCGAACGGGAGACCGCTCTCACGGCCGACCTGCTTCGCTCGCTGGAATCGAAACAGGATCGCGTCGAGTCACAAATCGACGGCATTCGGGCCGAGCACGACCGGGCGACCGAGATCTTGGCGACCCGCAAGCGGCAACTGGCGCGCACGCTACGTGCCATGTACGTGCGTGGCGCGCCGACCACCGCCGAGGTCGTCCTGCGAACGTCGAGCATGCGCTACGCACTCTCGCACTTCAAATACCTGGGACTCGTGGCGCGCAACAACGAACGGCTCCTGGGTGAGATCCGCGCCGAAGAACAGTATCTCGCCCAGACCGATGCCAAGCTCACCGAGACGCTCTATGCGATCAAGACGAACGCCGACGAGACCCGCGAGGAGAAAGAGCGCCTGGCGCAATCCAAGCGCGCCCGCAGCACAGCCTTGAAACGTGTCCGGCAGCAACGCGCCGAATTCAAGCGCGCCCTCGAGGATCTCTCGGCCTCCGAGCGCAAGGTGCAGTCGTTCATCGCGGTGCTCGAAAAACGGCGCACCGCCGCCGTCGCCGCCGGACGCGCCGTCGAAGTGTTTCCGGATGTCGGCTTCGGACGGCTGCGCGGCAGCATGCCATGGCCGGCGCGCGGCCGCGTCGTCGCCGGGTTCGGGCGCCAGAAGCATCCCGTGTACGGCACCGAGACCTTCAATGGCGGCGTCGATATCGCCGCCCCGGAGGGCTCCGACGTCCGCTGCGTGGCGCGCGGGCAGGCGGAAATGGTGAAGTGGATGGATGGTTACGGCAAGACCGTCATCATCAATCACGGCGGCGGCTTTTATACCGTTTACGCGCACTTGGCGCAGACGATGGTGAGCGAATCGCAAACCATCGAACCCGGCGAAGTCATCGGCCGCGTCGGCGACACCGGTTCGCTCGACGGCGTGAAACTGCACTTCGAAGTGTGGTCGGGCGCCGGCGGCGCTCTGAACCCCATGGCGTGGCTCGGGCGCTGAATCGCCGCACCACTCTGTTTCGCCCCCTACCTTGTGAGCCCGCGACCGCACGGCTATCCTCGCCGCCATGTGGATCGGCGACTTTGGACAACCCCGGATCGAAACCCAGCTCGACGAAATGCTGACGCGCGGCCGCGTCGGCGGTTCGTTCTTGTTCGACGGGCCGCCTGGGGTTGGCAAGGAAGCGCTCGCGGTCGAGATCGGGCGTGTCCTGAACTGCGAACGTGCGGTCGATGGCGGCACGCCGTGCCCGGCACGGGCACCGTTTACGCGCCTGGATGCCGCACCGCCGCGGGCCGCCAAGGCGAAAGCCGCCGCAGGCCCTGCCGCGAAACGCGCCGCGACGCTCGATGTGCCAATGGGTGCGGACCGCTG
Organism: bacterium; assembly: GCA_031362565.1. Lineage (GTDB taxonomy): Bacteria > Krumholzibacteriota > Krumholzibacteriia > JANLSU01. The sequence continues at coordinate 12,367 of JANLSU010000026.1, forward strand.
CGGTTCCTGCCACAAGTTCGATCTGCTGCAACATCCGGATCTGCTGCTCGTTTTCCCCGTGCCTACGGATACTTGGGATGAAGCGGTGCCGCAAAGCCGCGGCGACCAGAAGCAATACAACACTCTGGGCGAGATCCTGCGCCAGAAGGCCGCCAATCCGTACTATCGGAAGGACGACTTCGACCGGCCGAGTAACATCGAAGCCGAGGTCCTGCGCGACAAAGTCTTGCCGATGGCGTACAGCCGCCCGGTCGAGGGCAGGATCAAGACGATCATCATTTCCGACGCCGAGCAGATGGCCCGGGGCATCGGCAACGTGTTGTTGAAAACGCTCGAAGAACCGCCGGCGAATTGCTTGCTCGTCCTGACGACCACGGTGCCGCAGCGCTTGCTGCCGACCATCTTGTCGCGCTGCCAGAGGCTGCGGTTCTCGCCGCTCGCCCCCGAATGGATGCAGCCGCGCTTGCAAGCCCTGCACGACGTGCTCCCCGACAAAGCGCGCCTTGCGGCAGCCGTCTCCCAGGGCAGCATGCTGGCCGCGCAACGTTTCCTGGACGGCGGCCTGCAGGAGTTGCGTGATTCGGCGATCGAGATCTTGCAGTGGGCCGCCGCCGACCGCGAACTCGAACTCTTGGAGCGTGCTCAGAGCATGGCGCAAGAGCACGGGAAAAAACGCCACGCCGTGCCGTTGCTCTTGCAATTGATGTTGGTGGCCGGGCGCGATGCACTGGTCGCGGGCGCCGGCGGTACGAAGGCCGGCCGGCCGGCACCGGCCGCGGCGCTCATCAATAGTGACCGCGCGGCTGACATTGCAGAAATCGCCCGCGCCTTCACGCCCGAGGCTTTGCGCCAAGTGCTGCGCGATGCCGGCACCGCCGAGCGGCAAATCGCTCACAACGCCGCCGTGGAACACACGCTTGCCGCATTCTTCCTGGACGTCGCGCAAGCGGCGCGGCAAAATGCGGCACCCGTCGCGGGCCCGGCCCGCCGCCGCTGATTTACCACTGAGGCGAGGCGCATGAAGTTCTACATCACCACGGCGATCGACTACGTCAACGCCAATCCCCATATCGGCACCGCGTACGAAAAGATCGCGGCCGATTTTATCGCCCGGGCGCGGCGCCTGGCCGGCGACGACGTTCGCTTCGTGATGGGAAACGACGAACACAGCGTCAATGTGGCACGCGAGGCGCAAAAACACGGCCTCGAGCCGCTCGCCTACTGCGACGAGATGGAAGGCAAGTTCCGCACCGTGTGGGATCACCTGAATCTGTCGTACGACGACTTTATTCGGACCACCCAGCCGCGGCACCGGCGCACCGTGCAAGAGCTGTTCGGGCGCGTGCACGCCGCCGGCGACATCTACAAGGGCAAGTACAGCGGCTACTACTGCGATTCGTGCGAGGCGTTCTACCTGGAGCGCGACCTCGTCGACGGCAAGTGTCCGACGCACAAGACCGTGCCCCGCTGGCTCGAAGAGGACAATTACTTCTTCGCCCTGTCGAAGTTCGGGGAGCGGCTGCGATCGCACATCCAGGACAATCCCGAATTCGTGCAGCCGGACATCCGCCGCAACGAAGTGCTCAAGGTCATCGAGAGCGGTCTCGAGGATATTTCCGTGTCGCGGAGCGGCGTCGACTGGGGCATTCCGCTGCCGCTCGATCCCAAACACGTCGTGTACGTGTGGTTCGATGCGCTCATCAACTACATCTCAGCGCTCGGTTGGCCGGACGACGCGGACGGCCTGTACGCCCGCTACTGGCCGGCCGACCTGCACGTCATCGGCAAGGACATCACGCGCTTCCATTGTTTGATTTGGCCCGCGATGTTGATGAGCGCCGGCCTGCCCTTGCCGCACCGGATTTGGGGTCACGGGTTCGTGACCGTGGGCGGCGAGAAGCTCTCGAAGTCGCTCGGCAACATCGTTGCCCCGGTGGATGTCACGGCGCGCTATGGCGTCGACGGCTTTCGTTATCTCTTCCTGCGCGAAGTGCCGTTCAATCGCGATGGCGATTTTTCGTGGTCGACCTACAACGATCGGTACAACGCCGACCTCGCGAACGACTTGGGAAACCTGCTGTCGCGGACGCTGGCGATGGTGCAGCGCTACATGGATGGCGCCGTGCCGCCGCGGGCTCCGGCCACGCCGGCCGATGCCGGAGTACTGGGAGCACTCGAAAACGCCGTGCGCGACTACCGCGCCGCGCTCGAGGGCTTTGCCATTCACTCGGCGCTGGCCGCGGCCTGGTCGGCGATCCAAGCCGCCAACCGCTACGTCGACGACACCAAGCCCTGGGCTTTGGCAAAGAAGCCCGAGGACCGTGACCGGCTCGCGGCCGTGCTGCGCAATCTGCTCGAGGTCTTGCGGCAAGTGAGCGTCATGGTAGCGCCCGCCATGCCTGCCAAAGCTGCCGAAATGCGCCGCCAGCTCGGACTGCCGGACGACATCGCCGCGCTCCGCTATGACGCCGAGTTCGGGCCGCCGCCCGCGAATTGGGTGCAAGTGCAGCCGGGCACGGCGCTCTTCCCGCGCCTCGAAGCCTAAGAACGCCTGGCCTACCTCAGGACGACAGCTTTCCGCGTGAGGCGTTTCCCTTCGAGCCGGTGCTACACTCAATGGGAAGGAGATCCCGCATGCTTGCCGTGCATCAATGTATCCATCCGATGAACCCATGTTTTCAGTCGGCGTGTTGATCTGAGAAGCTCCGCACCGAGGAGGTGCGGGATGAAACGCACGAAGACTGTGGTGTCGAAGAGATCCCTACAGAGCAATTATTGGCGCGAGGCAGATGCCTTGGCGGTGCTTTCGTCGTGGCGCGAAAGCGGTTTGTCGTTGCGGGCGTTTGCGCAAGGTCAGGGTCTGAGTTTGTCGCGGCTGGCTCGTTGGAAGGCGCGCCT
>JANLSU010000028.1:0-18218 GCA_031362565.1 bacterium
GCGCGTAGCGCGGCCCGGCCAACGCGCACACCTCCTCGTCCAGGAGCTCCTGCACGTGCATCAGCCCCAGCGGAATCAATGCCCGGATCAGCTCCACCTTCGCGTCCATATCCAGCGCCTCGTACTCCGGCCGACCCAATACTTGCGACTTGCCCATCACTCGCGACTTCTTGCGCTTCCCGACCGCGCGTAGCATACTCATCGCTCGGCTCCTCTTCTGTGGTGATGACTCTTCAGCAAAGCCATCTAACCACGGATGCAGGAGCCGCTTCAATTTCCAACTAAGTTTAGGTCACACTCTTCCCAGATCCTATAGGTGGGCGGTGAGCTACCAGTAAAAGCGATCTCCATATTGCCATCATGGTCGCTGTCCCCGAAGGCCATGACGGCATCTTCTGAATACTCAAGGCTCGCAACCAGGGACAACGGAAACGTGTCGCTCGCGGCGACTTTTGTCACGGTTGCTCGCGCTGCACCAAGGGTGTGAACAGGAAGCGGCAGAACACGTTCGTCACCCCACGCGTGCGGGACAAGAAACGCCGATGCAAAATGGCCCACAAAGGCTATGGCCATTGTTCGGTTCATCGCGCCCTGTACCTCTCGCGGCCCGAGGGGGGCCGATTTCAAGCGGCTTCCCAACCGCCATTTTCATGATAGTCCTTTCTCGGAGAACGAGCACGGATTGCCACCAAAGGCGTTCGCCGGTAGTATGCGGGGCGAGGAGGACTGGTAAGAATGAGAACCATCGTCAACAAGACCGCGCTCCCGATCCGTGTGCCGCTTCCTGGCGGCAAGGTGTTGCACTTGGGCCCCAAGAAGAACGGCCAAGTCGCGGACGCGGCGGCCGACCACTCGGGGCTCCGCAAGCTCATCGACGCCGGCAAGATCGAACTTCAGGGTGAGGGCGAGAACGGCGTTTCGGAGGGCGGCGGCGGCGGCAGCGAGCCCGGACACGCGAGCGCCCAGGGCAAGGCCAAATCCCCGATTCATCGGCGCGGCGGTCAGCGCGGCGCCTGAGATCCCCAAGGGGCAAGGCCTCAGGCCCCGGCATCTTCCGGGGAACCCATCCATTTCATGCTGGCGCCGGTGCCTTGGCGGCGCTGCATGATGATTTCGGCCAAAATACTGAGGGCGATCTCTTCCGGCGTCTCGGCGTTCAATTCGAGACCCATCGGCGCGTGAACGCGCGCCAGTTTGTCGCGTGCGACGCCGCGCGCTTCGAGTTGTTGCACGGCGGTCGCCCAGCGGCGGCGTGAACCAATGACACCGAGATAGAAATGCGGCACGCCGAGTAAAAGCGGCAACGCTTCGACGTCGACCGGCACGCCGCGCGTCGGCATCACGATGCAAGTATCGGGCGTGAAGCGGAAGGTGCGCGCGAGTTCGGCAACCGGCGCGACCAAGTACTCGTCGGCGCCCGGCACGGCTTGTGGATTGCAAAAATCGGCGCGGTCATCGTTGAGCACGACGCGGAAACCGAGCCAGCCGCCCAAGTGGACTAGCGCCCGGCCGACGTGCCCGCCGCCCAAGACCAACAACACCGGCCGCTCTGCGAGTGGATCCACAAACACCTCCAGTTCACCGCCGCACACACCGGGGTCGCCGGTGCGTGGGTTGACGAGGGCATGACGCACGAGCCGTGGCTGCCCGTCGGCCATTGCGGCGAGTGCCTCGCGAATCACCAGGCTCTCCATCTCGCCGCCGCCGATGGTGCCTTCGATGCGGCCATCGGCATAGACCAGCATCTTGGAACCGGCATGCCGTGGCACCGAGCCGCGCGTTCGCACGACCGTGCAGAGCGCGGCACGCTCACCGCGGCGTTCGAGATCGGCTAGAGCGTCATACAGAGTCATGTCGTTGGGAAACGTACCATGCGGCGGAGGGGACCGCCTCACCCAAGGCGCAAGGCCTTGGGTGAGACGGCGACCCACGAGTGGGCCCTCAACCTTGAGCTGGCAACGCCCCGGCCGGCACCTGCGGTGCCGCGGGCGCGGGTTGCGGTGCGCCGATTTGGGCGTGCGTGAACCGCGCCAGCATCGTGTACATGACCGGCACCAGGATCAAGGTCAGGAACGTCGAGAAGAGCAGTCCACCCACGACCGAAATCCCCAGGGGACGGCGCGCCTCGGCGCCGGCACCGAGGCCGATGGCGATGGGCAAGATGCCGAAGATCGTCGCGAACGACGTCATCAGAATCGGCCGCAGACGAATCGCGGCGGCATCGATGACGGCTTGGTGCAGTGGCAGGCCTCGAGCCCGCAACTGATTCGAATACTCGACGATCAAGATGGAGTTCTTGGTCACGAGTCCGATCAGCATGATGAGCCCGATCTGCGAGTAGATGTTGAGGCTCTGGCGGAAGACGAAGAGCGACACCAAAGCCCCGACGACGGCGAGCGGCACCGAGAGCAGAATCGTCAGCGGGTGCACGAAGCTTTCGAACTGCGCCGAGAGCACCAGGAAGATGAACACGATGGCCAGCAGGAACAGGATGTACAGACTCGAACTGCCATCGCGGAATTCGCGCGACTGGCCCTTCAACTCGTGCTTGGTGGACGACGGCAGTTTGGTGGCCGCGATGTGATCGAGGTCGTTCAACGCCTGGCCCAGGCTGTGGCCGGGCGCCAGGTTCGCGGTGATCGTTGCCGAACGCACCCGGTTGTAGTGGTTCAGTTCCTTGGGACCAACGGTTTCCTTGACCTGCACGACGTTCGCCAACTGCACGAGCCCGCCCGGGGCCCGCACGTACACGCCGTCGATGGCGTCGGGTGTCGCACGCTCTGCCGCCTGCAACTGCACGATGACGTCGTACTGTTTGCCGGCGCGCTTGAAATCGGTCACGACACGCCCACCCAGAAGGGTTTCAAGCGTCGACCCGATGTCGGTCACCGAAACGCCGAGCCTGGAAGCGCGGTCACGATCGATCTGAATATCGAGCTGCGGTTTGTTGAGGCGCAGATCGGAATCGAGATTGACGAAGTAGCCGAGCTGGCTCGCTTCGCCCATCATCGTCCCGACCGACTGCTGCAGATCGTCATAGGTATCGGCCTGCAGCACGTACTCCACCGGACTCGACGAGAATTGCCCGCCCAAGCTCGGCGGGTTGATGACGAAAGCCAGCACGCCCGGGATCGAGATGAGCTGCGGGAAGAGCCCCGCCACGATGTCCTGTTGCCGGCGCTGGCGCTCGGCGCGTGGCTTCAAGTTGAGGAACATGAAGCCGTTCGTGACCCGGCCCGGTCCACCGAAGCCGAGACCCGTGGCGGTGAAGAGACCGTTGCGCTCGGGTAACGGCAAGACCCGCGCTTCGATCTCCCGCATGTATCGGTCGGTGTATTCGAGCGTCGAACCCTCGGGTGCGAGCACGATTCCGAAGGCCACGCCGCGGTCCTCGATCGGCGCCAGTTCGCGCGGCAACGCATTGAACACGAAGCCGGCGCCGCAGACCAAAAGGATCGCCCCGATCACGACGAGCGCCCGGTGCCGCATGGCGCCGTGCAAGAGCGCCCGGTACGTGCGATCGAGCCCGGTGAAGAAGTTGTCGAAGGTGCGCGTCGCCCAGCCCTTGCCGCCGCCGTGCAACGGCTTCAGCATGCGCGAGCAGAGCATCGGGGTCAGTGTCAGGGCCACGAAGCCCGAGATCGCGACCGCCGCTGCGACCGAGATGCCGAACTCCTTGAAGAGCCGGCCCACAGTACCGCTCAAGAACGCTACCGGCACGAAAACGGCCACGAGCGAAATGGTTGTCGCGAGCACCGCGAAACCGATCTCACGGGTGCCGTCCCACGCCGCCTGCATGCGCGGCTTGCCCATCTCCATGTGGCGGTAAACGTTTTCGAGCACCACGATCGCGTCGTCGACGACGAGTCCAATGGCCAACACGAGCGCCAAGAGCGTCAGAATGTTCACCGTGAAGCCGGCGAAATACATGACGGCAAAGGTGCCGATGATGGAGGTCGGAATCGCGAGCGACGGGATGACGGTGGCGCGGAAACTCTTCAGGAAAATCAGAATCACCAGCACCACGAGCCCGACGGCGATGACGAGCGTGTGGGTGACCTCGGTCACCGAGTCCTGAATGAACGTCGACGAATCGTAGGCGACGTCGAGACGCATGCCCTCCGGCAGCAGTTTGACGAGATCCGGGAGCGACTTGCGGACGCCTGCCGCCACATCGAGCGTGCTCGCCTTCGACTGCTTGACGATGCCGAGCCCGAGCGCCGGCTTGCCGTTGTAGCGAATGGCGGTGCGCTCGTCCTCGGCGCCGATCCGCACGTCGGCGACATCGCCCAAACGCACCTTCTCGTCGCCTTTTTGCGCCACGACAATGGCCGCAAACTCGTCCGGACGGTCGATTTCGCCGCGGGTCCGCACCGAGAACTCGCGCTGTGGCCCTTCGACCCTGCCGCCGGGGATTTCGGCGTTTTCGGCCCGAATGGCGCGTTCGACGTCCTGCACGGTGAGGCCACGCGCCGCCAACCGTTGTGGATCGAGCCAGACGCGCATGGCGTAGCGGCGCTCGCCACCCAGGATGACCGAACCGACGCCCGGCAAACGCTGGATGTGTTCCTTCAAGACCCGGTCGGCGGTATCGGAAAGCTCGAGACCACTGTGGCGATCACTCGACAACGCCAGCCACACGACGGCCTGCGCATTGACGTCGACTTTCGAAACCACCGGGTCGTCGGCCTCGCGCGGCAACTGGCCGCGGACGCGTGACACGCGGTCGCGCACGTCGTTGGCGGCCTGGTCGGAGTCGCGGTTCAGTTCGAACTCGACGGTGATGACCGAGCCCTGCTCCTGGCTCGACGACGTAATGGTCTTGATGCCCTCGAGCGTCGAGAGCTGCTCTTCGAGCACATCGGTGATTTCGGTTTCGATGACGTTTGGGCTCGCGCCGCGATAGAACGTCGTGATCGAAACGATGGGCGGATCGATGTCCGGGTACTCGCGCACCGGCAGGCGCGAGAACGAAATTACGCCGAACAGCACGATCGCCAAACTCATGACGGTCGCCAGCACCGGGCGCTGGATGGAAATTTCACTCAAGCGCATGGTGTCACCTCGGGTTGGCCGCGCCGCCGGCGCCGGCCGGGTTCGCATCCGACATCACGGGCACGACCTTCGCGTGCTCGAAGAGTTTCTGGTGCCCGGCGCGCACGACGAATTGGCCGGGCAAAAGTCCGGCGGTGATTTCGACGCGGTCCGGCGTGCGGGTGCCGATCGTGATCACAGCCCGCGTCACCGAGCTATCGGGTTTGACGACATAGACCAGAGATTGCGCGCCCTCCACGAACACCGCTTCGGAAGGGATCGTGAGCGCCATGTCGCGCTGCTGCAGCACCGCGATGACGTTCGCCGACATGCCGGAGCGCAGTCCGCCGCCCGGATTCGGCACCCGCGCCACGATACGCGCACTCCGCAGTTCGGCATCGAGCACCGGTTCGACGACATCGATCTTGCCGTCGATCTTCTGGTCTGGGAAAGCCGGCGTGGTGATCTGCACCGCGGCGCCGCGCTGCAGCACGCCCAAGTATCGTTCGGGCGCCGAAAAGCGCACCTTCATCTCGCGCACCTGCGTGAGATCGGTGATGGCCTGGCCGGCGCGCACGAATGCCCCGGGGCTCACGGCACGCGACCCGACGATGCCGTCCCAGGGTGCCAAGATCGTCGTCTTGTCGAGGCGTGATTGCGCGAACGCCAGGTTGGCCTCGGCGACTTTGAGCGCCGCACCGGCATCGTCGAGATCCTGCGGTGTGCCGGCCTGCTGATCGACGACCGACTTCACCCGGTCGTACGTGATGCGGCTTTGATCGCGGACGGCTGCCGCACGTGCGACCTCGGCGCGCAGTTGCGTGTCGTCGAGGCGCGCCAAGAGCGCACCCTTCCGTACTTGGCGGCCTTCGCGAAATGGCAATTCGACCACGATGCCGTCGTTTTCCGAAACGACGGTGATCGATTCGCCGGCTTCCAACGTACCGACCGCTTCGAAGCGGTCGGCCATCGGCCCTTGCACGACGGCCGCGACTTCAGCCGGCATCGGCGGCATCTTGAAACCGCCGCCACCGCCGGCGCCGCCGCCCGGCGCGCCGCCTTTCTTCGAGCAGCCGGCAGCCACCAGCACCACACACAAACCGTAGATGGTGCGGATCGCGACTCGCCGCGACTCGTTTCCTCTCTTGCGCTCGCCCACGGGCACTCCTCTCGTTCGGTTCAATGATTGGCGAGCGGCTCGGCGCCCGCAGTCAGTTCGCGCAAGGTGGCGGCGGCCTTCGCGCCGCGCACCAAGGCTTGCGAATAGCCTTGCTCGGCCGAAGCCAAGTCCGCTGCCAGGCGCACGAGTTCGAAGGCGGTCGTGCGGCCGTTTTGATATTCGAGGCGCCCGATGCGCACTTGTTCGCGCGATGCTTCGACGCCATCCTCGGTGACCCGCAAGCGGTCGCGCGCATGATCGAGTTCGCGGTACGCCTGCCGCACCTGCGCTTCGAGCCCGCGCCGCGCGCCTTCCAGCTGCTGTTCGGCGACGCGGACTTCGGCGCTCGCACGATCGCGCTCGCCGCCATCGGCGCGCATGCCGATCGGCATCGTGAACCTGAATCCAGCCGACCAGGCCGGGAAGTCGCGCTTGAAGACTTCCTGCAACGCGTCGTTGAAGTTGCCGAGCGACGGCACCGTCTCGGTCGAATCGGCCGTCCCAAAGACCGGCAGCGTGCGGCCGCGTCCGGTGAGTCCGTTGGCGGCCAGCGAGCCGACAAAATCGAGCGCCGGAAGTGCCTTCCAGCGGGCGCCGCGCGCCCGGGCGCGCGCTGCGTCGGCTTGTTGCACGTACAGTTGCAGCGTCGGGTTGTGGGCCAGCGCTTGCTCGACGACGGCATCGGCGGCGCCGATCGAGAAATCGCGCGGCGGTTCGGCCGTGGAGCGGAAGCGCTCGGCGCCGCTCTCCGGGCGCGCGCCGATCAGTGTTCCCAGGTCATCCGAGAGCGCATCCATGCGTTCCCCGCGGTCGAGAAGCGACACCTCGCGCGCCGCCAGAAAGACGCGCGCATTGGCGACGGCATTCGGCCCCACCAGTCCGGCGCGGGCGCGGGTACGTGCTTCGTCGAGAAACGCGACGCCGTTGTCGCGCAGCACTTTGTCGACCGCGTAATCGCGTTCGGCGGCGTACAGGTCCCAGTACGAACGCTCGACACGCGCTTCGACGCCGCGCCGGGTGGCTTCGGCAGCCGCCTGCGCCGCCGCCAGATCGCGTTCGGCCGCCGACAAATCTTGCCGCGCCGCCGGCCCGAAGCCCTTCAAGAGCGGTTGTACGAGATCGATGCTGCCGCGGGTCGTGTACTGCGGCGAGAAGCTGGCGAACGGCGCATCGGTTGTTTCGCGCCGCGAGCGCACTGAAGCGTCCAAGTGCCCGCCGGTCTGCAAGTCGGTGCGGGCGCCGATACCCAGCGCATGGGTGCCGTGTTCGGTCTCGGAGAAAATCGATGACCGCGGCACCTTCTCCGAACTCCACGTCGCATCCGCATACAGGCTCGGATCGAACGCGCCGCGCTCGCGCCGCAGTACACCCGCTGCGGCACGCACCGACGCTTCCGCCTGCGCCACGTCGGTCGAGTGCGCGAGCGCCCGCTGCTTGGCCGCGTCGAGAGCGAGCGGCGCGCCGGCGATCGAACGCAAGGACCTGGCGAGCGCGCTGTCGGGATCGGTGGTCGGCGGCTCGGCGCTCGCCGTCCGCGCGCCGATCGAAACCAAAATCAGAGCCGCGAACATTCGCGGCCGGAAACCGAATCTCACGATGCATCCTCCAAACGAAATGGGGCTGCCGGTGCCGGTGCCGGCATGCCGACGCCATGCACGACGAGATCGAACACGGTGTCTTCGACGCCGTCCGGAATCGCTTCAATATCACCCGAGAGAACCGCGGAAACGTAGGCACGCACCGTTGCCGCCATCATGACCACGACGGCTTGCGGATCGACGGCGCGAAACTCCCCTTGCGCTTGCCCAGCCTCGACGAGCTGCACGTAGGTCGCGCAGAGGGCGCGCCCTTCGGCGCGATAGTCGAAGCCGACCGGCAAGGGCGCCGGAGCGTTCATGACCTCGTGGGCGAACGCCACGACCTCGGGGGTGCGCCGGGCGCGCTCGAACTGCCAGCGCAAGAGAGCGCGCAGTTGCTCACGCGGGCTCGAGTGCTGTGTTTGCACTTCGGTCTGGGCAGCACGGCAAGCGGTCAGGGATTCGCGCAAGAGAGTTGCGAACAGTTCTTCCTTGCTGCCGAAATAATAGTGAATGAGCGGCTTGGTGACGCCGGCGTGCTCTGCCACCTCGCGCATCGAAGTGCCCTCGTAGCCCTGCAGCGCCACGAGACGTGCCGCGGCACACAAGATGCGATCACGCGCCGCCGTACAACCGGCTGGCGCGCGGTGCGAGCCTGGATTCAAAGGAGCCTGTCCCCGTTCAAAACGTGTCCGTGTGAAACGGCAAGGCGGCGAGGCCTGACCGAACGGTCAGTAACCTACAAAAGACCGGCAGGGAGCGCAAGCCCCCCGATGCGCAACGGTTTGAGCCGCGCACCGGGGGCAAGCGGTTTTAGCGGTGCTTCGTCAGGTAGCTGCGCATGCCCTCGGGGCTGGCCTTCATCGTGTCCTGGCCTTCGTCCCAGTCGGCCGGGCACACTTCGCCTTCGTGCGACGTCACGTACTGGAACGCCTTCAGCGTCCGCAGTGCTTCGAGCGCCGAACGGCCCACCGGCAGATTGTTGACGACCGAGTTCATGATCGTGCCCTTGGGGTCGATCAAGAACGAACCGCGGAGCGCGATCCCGGCGTTCTCGTCCAACACACCGTAGGCGCGGCACATGGTCTTGCTGACGTCGCCGAGGAGCGGATAGGCCAGGCTGCCGCCGAGGCCGCCTTCCTCCGTCTTCGACTCGACCCACGCTTTATGCACGAACTTCGAGTCCACCGACACGCCAAGCACTTGGCAACCACGCTCGGAGAATTCGGCGGCGTGCTTCGAAAAGCTGAGCACTTCGGTCGGACACACAAACGTGAAGTCCAACGGGTAGAACAGCAGGTAGACCCACTTGCCGTTCAGAGATTTGAGCGAAACGGGTTCGAACTTGTTCTTGAAGTAGCCGTCCACCGTGAAATCGGGTGCCGGCTTGCCGACCAATGTCATGCGGGCTTCACTCCTCGGTGCAGGGTCTGGCGAGCGACCGCTTCGCCGGCTGGGACCATAGCACGAAACCGCCCCAGTTTGGACAGTGTCTAATTCGGGCTGGCCCGCCGCCGGGGCCCCGAAACCCGCACCAGGCCTACACTTGTGGGCCCCCCGGACGCGTGGTAGAGTGCTCGCGGTTTTTTTACCGACCATCCCTGACGTGAGGTGATCATGCGCACGACGCTGGTAAGGGTGCTGCTCGCAGGTCTTTGTGTCGCGGCGATCGGCTGCAGCAAGAAGGGCGGCGGCGAAGGCGCCGGCGCGGGTGAAATCGTCATCGGGGAGTACGGCTCGCTGTCGGGCGAAAATGCGGCTTTCGGAACCTCGAGCGCCAACGGCGCGGCGATCGCGTTCGACGAGATCAACGCCGCGGGCGGCGTGCTGGGCAAAAAGGTGCGTGTCGTCACCGAGGACAACCAGAGCAAGACCGAGCAGGTCACGACGATCGTCAAGAAGCTCATCAACCAGGACAAGGCGGTTGCCATCCTGGGCGAGGTCGCGTCGTCGCGGTCCATGGCCGGTTCGGCAGTCTGTGAAGAGGCGCAGATCCCGATGGTGTCGCCGTCCTCCACCAACCAGTACGTCACGGTCGACAAACGCACCGGCCTGGTGAAGCCCTACACTTTCCGCGTCTGCTTCATCGATCCCTTCCAGGGCACGGTCATGGCGCGTTTCGCGCACGGCAACCAGAAATACACCAAGGTGGCGATTCTCTACGACGTCAAGCAGGACTACAGCACCGGGCTCAAGCAATACTTCGAAGAGGAATTCAAGAAGCTGGGCGGCGAGATCGTCGCCACCGAATCGTATACCGGCGGCGACACCGACTTCCGCGCCCAGTTGACCTCGATCAAGAACGCCAACTCCGCCGCAATCTTCATTCCGGGCTATTACAACGATGCCGGCAACATCGCGCGCCAGGCACGCTCGCTCGGGCTCACCCAGCAATTCCTGGGCGGCGACGGCTGGAGCGATCCGGGCCTCTTCCCGTTGGGCGGCGACGCCATCGAGGGCACCTGCATTTCCGACCACTATTCGGCGGAGAATCCCGACCCGGTGGTGCAGAATTTCGTGACGCAGTACAAGCAGCGTTTCAACCAGGTGCCGAGCGGCCTGTCGGCCTGCGCCTATGACGCCGCCAAGATCCTGTGCGACGCGATTCAGCGCGCCGGCAGCACCCAGCCGAATGCCATTGCCTCGGCGCTCGCCGCAACCCAGAACTTCAAGGGCGCTACCGGCAACATTTCGATCAACGAGCTGCACAACGCCGTGAAACCGATCACGGTCGTCACGTGCGCGAACGGCGCCTTCAAATACGTCACGACCATCAACCCCTGAGCCAAGATGCTGCAACAGCTGGTGAACGGCATCGCGCTCGGGAGCGTGTACGCGCTCATCGCTCTCGGCTACACGATGGTGTACGGCGTGCTGCGGCTGATCAACTTCGCGCACGGTGACATCTACATGCTGGGCGCCTTCGTGGCCTACTACGCGGCGCGCTGGATGGGTGTCAGTAACGGTGCGTCGCCCATGGCCACGGCCGGCATTTTCCTGCTGGCAATGGCCGTTTGCGCCGCGATCGGCATGGCGATCGAACGCCTGGCCTATCGGCCGCTCCGCGCCCTGCCGCGCCTGAACTCGCTCATCACGGCGATCGGTGTGTCGTTGCTGCTCGAGTTCGGCGGTCAGATGGTGTTCGGGCCGGACTACAAGCCGTTTCCGGCGGTCATCGCCGACCGCCCGGTGTTGTCGATTCAGCCGCAAACGGTGCCGCCACCGGTCCCGGGAGCAACGCCGGCTTGGGTGTTCGAAGTCGGCGGCACGCCGCGCGGCCACTTTCATGCCGGCGGCAACTGGAACCTGGTCATCACCAACATCCAGATCGCCATTCTCGTCGTGTCGCTCATCCTGATGGCGTCGCTCACCTATATCGTCAAGCGCACCAAAGTCGGGCGCGCCATGCGGGCGATTTCCTACGACATGCGGGCCGCGTCGCTCATGGGGATCACGACCGACAACGTCATCGGCTTCACGTTTGCCATCGGTTCGGCGCTCGCCGCCGCCGCCGGCATCCTGGACGCCATCTACAAGCCGACGATCAATCCATTGATGGGCGTGTTGCCGGGGTTGAAGGCGTTCGTGGCTGCGGTGCTGGGTGGCATCGGCAACATCCCGGGCGCCGTGCTGGGCGGCATGCTGATGGGGCTCGCCGAGACCGCCGTTGTCGCGGCGGGCAAGTCCACGTACCGGGACGCGATCGCGTTTGCGATCCTGATCGTCGTGCTGCTCATCCGGCCGCGCGGACTCTTGGGTGCGGTCACCGAGGACAAGGTGTGATGCGCCGCGTGGCTGCCTGCAACGCCAGCGCGCGGAGGCGCGGATGAAGCTCGGCATCTTCGCGCGCCGCTCGGCGGCCACCGTGGCGTTGCTCGCCGTGCTCTACGGCGCGGACGCGCTTTTGACCCACACGGTGAACCCGTATATCTATGACATCATCATTCGCATCGGCATCACGATCGTTTTAGCCGTGAGTTTGAATCTGATCAATGGGTTCACGGGGCAGTTCTCGCTCGGGCACGCGGGATTCATGGCGGTGGGCGGCTACACGGCGGGCGCCATCACGTATCACCTGGGACCGCATTGGCTGGCGGCGGCGCCATTTCCAGAACCCGCGGCACAGGTTTGTTTGTTCGTGTTCGCGCTCCTGGCGGGTGCCGTCGCCGCGGCGCTTGCCGGGCTCGTCATTGGCGTGCCGTCGTTGCGACTCAAGGGGGACTACCTGGCGATCGCCACCCTTGGTTTCGGCGAAATCATCCGCGTCATGATCATCAACGTCGACCAGTTGCTGGCCACTTCACGCCCGGTCGCCGAACGCAACGATTTCATGTTCATCGGCGGCGCCAAAGGCCTGTCGGGGATCCCGCACTATTCGAACTTCTTCTGGGTGTATTTGGCGGCGGTGTGTGTCGTGCTGATGGTGCGCAACCTGGTGCATTCGTCGCACGGGCGGTCGTTCATCGCGGTGCGCGAGGACGAAGTCGCGGCTGGGGCCATGGGCATCGACACGACGCGCACCAAGGTACTGGCGTTCGTAATCGGGTCGGCGTGGGCCGGAATCGCCGGCGGCCTGCATGGGCACTTTATCCAGGGGCTCTATCCCAACGACTTCACGTTCTTGCAGTCCATCGATATCGTCGTCGTGGTCGTGCTGGGCGGCACCGGCAGCATCACGGGTTCGGTGGTGACGGCCGGGCTCTTGCGGATTATCGAGAATGTGCTGCGGACGTTTCCGGGCGCCGCGACCGTGCTGTATCTGTTCGTGCTGGGCGGAGCTTGGGTGTCGTACGCCCGCTTCCGCGCCCGGCGTGTCGTGTGGATCCTGCAGTTCTCGTTCTTCGCCGTCGTGCTGACCGTGCTCCTGGTCGTCGGCCACGACTGGATTCAGTCGCGCATCGCCTTCCTGCGCGGCGTTCTGTATGCGCTGTTGCTGATTTTGCTCATGCTGAACCGGCCCCAAGGGCTGCTGGGTAAGTCGGAGCTGACGATTGCCGGCGTGCGCCGGCTCTTCGCACGGGTTACGACCCGCAAGGCTGCGTGAGGCCGCCATGCCACTCTTGCAAATGAAGGGCTGCACGATCCGCTTCGGCGGCTTGACGGCGGTTTCGAACTGCAACCTGGCGCTCGAATCGCGTGAACTGGTGAGTGTGATCGGCCCGAATGGCGCCGGCAAGACGACGACCTTCAACATGGCGACCGGCGTCTACCGGCCAACCGAAGGCCGGGTCGAATTCGACGGGCGCGATATCACCGGCATGTCGCCGCACCGCATCGCGCGCTTGGGCATCGGCCGCACCTTCCAGAACATCCGGCTCTTCAAGGAAATGACCGTCCTCGACAACGTCCGCACGTCGTGTTGTGCGAGCGCCGGCTACACGGTGCCGGATAGCGTCTTCCGCACCGGCCGCTTCGAATCCCGCGAACGCGAGATCGAGACCGAATCGCACCGCCTGCTCGACCTCTTGGAACTCGACCGGTGGTCGGGCGAGACGGCCAAGGCGCTCTGCTACGGCGACCAGCGCCGGCTCGAGATTGCGCGCGCCTTGGCGCTCCATCCGAAGCTCTTGCTCCTCGACGAGCCGACGTCGGGCATGAATCCCACCGAAACGCACGCCGTGACGCAGTTGGTGGCCTTCCTGCGCCGCGAGTTCGACTTGACGATCCTGCTCATCGAACACGACATGAGCCTCGTCATGTCGATCAGCGACCGGGTCGTGGTGCTGGATGGCGGCGTGACCATTGCCGAAGGCAAACCCGAGGCGATTCAGCGCAATCCCAAGGTCATCGAAGCCTATCTCGGGGAGCCCGGCGAATGACGATGCTCGCGGTCGAGAACCTCGACGTGGCCTACGGGCTCATCCAGGCGCTGCATGCGGTGTCACTGCACGTCGAGCGTGGGGAGATCGTGACGCTCATCGGCGCCAATGGCGCGGGTAAGAGCACGACGCTCTTGGCCCTTTCGGGACTCCTGCCGACGCGTGCCGGGCGGGTGACGTTCGAGGGCCAGGACATCACGGCGCTGCCGCCGCACCGCCGCGTCGAACTCGGCATCGTGCAGGTGCCGGAAGGCCGGCGCGTCTTTGCCAACATGAGCGTGCACGAGAATCTCGAGCTGGGCGCCTACACGCGCAAGGACGGCAAGGCGGTCAAAGAGGATCTCCAGAAGATGATGGAGCTGTTTCCGATCCTAAAAGAGCGGCGCGCCCAACGCGCCGGCACTCTCTCCGGCGGCGAACAGCAGATGCTGGCCATGGCGCGGGCGCTCATGGGGCGGCCGAAACTGTTGCTCTTGGACGAGCCCTCCCTAGGGCTGGCGCCGCTCATCGTGCGCAAGATCTTCGAGCTGATCCGCGACATCAACCAGCAGGGCACGACGGTTTTTCTGGTCGAGCAGAATGCCCACATGGCGCTTCAGGTGGCGCACCGGGGTTACGTTCTCCAGACAGGCCAGGTCATCCTCACCGACAAGGCCGCTGCGCTCATGCAGCACCCGGACGTGCGAAAAGCCTATTTGGGGGGCTGACGGGCGGGAGGGGGCGGGCCCGGCCTGGGTCGCCCAGCGACCCGGGGCAAGCCTCCGGGGCCCTTTAATTAACTTCTGAAATGACAATTTCTTAACTCCCAATCGCCGCACGGCGGCGGAGGTGCCAAGCGGCCCGGAAACCCCCTCCGGACGCCAAAAAACGCTTGAGTAACAGGCCCAGCCGTGCCTAAGATGCCCCGCTGGCTGGCCTACCTTTCGCGGTACTCGACCGCGCGGTTCGAGCCGCTGGAGAGATCGGCCAGCCGATTCTTATTACCCCACGTGAATACAAGGAGTGGATGAACCGATGCGTAAGATGAAGATCGCGATGCCCATCCTGATGGTTGGGCTCGCGGTGGTGATGGGCTGCGCGAAGCCTCCCCAAGCGGATATCGATGCTGCGAAGGCATCTGTCACGGCAGCGCGCGATGCGGGGGCGGCGGACTACGCTTCAGCGTCGTTGCGCGACGCCGAGAATTCTGTCGCCTCTCTCGATGCAGAGGTTGCGGCACAAACCAAGAAGTTCGCGTTGATGCGCTCGTACAAGCAGGCAGCCGTCCTGTCTGCACAGGCCAAGGCCGCGGGCGAGAAGGCCACTGCCGACGCCACCGCCGGCAAGGAAAAGGCCAAGGCTGACGCCGAGGCTCTCCTGGCTCAGGCGAAGACGGCGATGGACGAGGCCAATGCCATGCTGGCGACCGCGCCGGCCGGCAAGGGTACCGCGATGGAGATCGAGGCCATGAAGACCGACATGCAGACGGTCCAGACCTCGATCGCCGAGGGCGAGCAGGCGCATGCGGCCGGCCGCTTCCTGGAGAGCAAGGCCAAGTTCGAGGCGGCGCTCAACCAGGCCACCGGCGTGAAGACTGCCATCGAGCAGGCCAAGGAAATGAAGATGGGTAAGAAGAAGGCCTGAGCCTTCTGGTTCCCAGGCGCACCGTCCGATGGGCGGTGCGCCTTTTTCGTTTCCAGGAGCCTGATTCTTGGCTACGGTGGCACCCGACCTGCACTGGCTCACGAGGCACCCTCTCCGTATACTCGGACGAATGAAACGACGACACTTGAACCGATTCCAGATCCGCAGACTGCGTCGGGCGTCGCGCCGGACGCGAGCCCTCGTGCTGGGCGGCGTGACCGCTCTTGGCATCGTGGCCATTCTGCCCATCCTGACCGGGCGGACGACGCCGCGTTGGTTCGCCCTCGAGTCGGCCCGGCAGGCGGTCGTGCAGGCCCAGAACACGAACGCCGACGACTGGGCGCCGGGCGATCTGCGCCAGGCGGAAGCCATGTTCCAGGTGGCGCGGATCGAGCACCGGCACCAGGAACTGCGGATTCTGCCGCTCCGCGACTTCACCCAGGCGGAGTTGCTGCTGCGGGAGGCCGAGCGCTTGGCGTCGGCCACGTCGGCGCACTCGCTCCGCGTGCGCCAGGCGACGCGCGACTCGGCCCGCGTGGCGATCACCCGGGCGGCGGATTCGGTCGGCAAGGGTGTGGCGTTCTCGGAGGCCATGCACCTGGCGGTTTACGATCGCCGGCTGCTCACCAGTTCGCGCTTGGCGCTCGAGGAGGCGGAACTTCTGCACCGCCGAGGCGAGTACACCCTGGCGACGAAGCGCGCCCTGGCGGCAGGCAGCCAAGCGGAGCGCGTCAGCGGCCGGGCCGCCCAGGCGGCGTCGCGCTATACCGATGCCGGGCTGGTGCAGAACTGGCGCCAGTGGATGAAGGAGACAATCTCCTGGTCGGAGCGCAGCGGTGCCGCGGCCATCGTCGTCCAAAAGGACAAACACGAACTGACGGTGTATGCGCGCGGCAAGGCCGTAAAGACGTATCGTGTCGAACTGGGATTCAACTCGATCGGTAACAAGTGGCGCGCCGGGGACTCGGCGACGCCCGAGGGCCGCTATCACATTACGGCCAAGAAGCCGGCGGGCCAGTCGGGGTACCATATGGCGCTCTTGCTCGATTACCCGAACGCCGAGGACCGGCGCCGTTTTGACGCGGCGCGCCGGGTGGGGCGCTTGCCGCGCAACGCGTCACTCGGCAGCTTGATCGAGATTCACGGTGAAGGCGGCCGCGGCAAAGACTGGACGAAGGGTTGCGTCGCGCTTGCCAATGACGACATCGACGACCTTTTCAAGCGCATCGGCGTCGGCACCCCGGTGACGATCGTCGGTGGCGACGGCAACGGTGGCACGTACACGAAACTCGTGGGCATGCACCGCGCCGAACCGACCAGCGCGGGATTGGATTGAAGATGACGGCTTCCTCGCCGCTTGCGAATCGCGGTACGGCCGGCGCGGCGCGCGCTCGAGCGGCTGCACCCGGTGCGATACGCGCCAAGGTTGTCCTGGGCGTGCTCTTCGGCGCGGTGCTCGCGGTGGCCGGCATTGCGGCCTACGGCACGGGCTACTCGTACGGGCCGGTGCCGCAACTGACGGTCGCTGCGGCCTCGATGGAGATCCCCAGCGATCCCAAGGCCCTCAAGCAGGTCGAGTCGAAGTTGAAGCAGCGCCAGAAGCAGCTCTCGGTGGCACTCGACAAGCGGATTCCGAAGGGCGTCTACATCGTCATCGATCAGACGCAAAACCAGATTTTCTTGCGCGAGAACGATACCGTGTTGCGCGAGGCGAAGTGTTCGGCCGGCTCCGGCATGGTGTTGCAGGAGACCGGCGGCCGGGCTCGCAAGTGGGTCTTCGACACGCCGCGCGGCGCTTTCAAAGTGCTGACGAAGTTGGAAGACCCAGTGTGGAAGAAGCCCGACTGGGCGTTCATCGAAGAAGGCAAGCCGATCCCCAAGAACGACGCCGATCGCTTCGATCCAGGCGCGCTCGGGGAATATGCGCTGTACTTCGGCAACGGCTACATGATCCACGGCACGCTGTACGAGCGCTTCTTGGGACGCGGCGTGAGCCACGGCTGCATTCGTGTCGGACGGGACGACCTGCGAGAGGTGTATCGTGCGGCCAACATCGGCACGCCTATCTATATTTACTAAGTCGCAGGTGCGGCGCTTGGCGGCCGTGAGCCTGGCCGTGGCGCTCGGTGCGGCGGCCGTGGCGCGTTCGGATGACACCGGGCAGGCCCGGGCGTCGGTTGCGAGCTTGGCACAGCAGGTCGCACTCACCGAGCAGCGCGCCGCGTTGGCCGCCAGCGATGATTTCTATGTCGTCGTCGATCCGGTGCGCAACAAGCTCGTGCTCATGCTCAAGGGCGCGACCTTGCGCGAGTACCCTATCGAGGCCCTCCAGGTCGGCGCGCCGCGCGTCGCCTTCCGCCAGCGGCACTTGGCCGACGACTGGCAGGGACGCATTTGGAAAGGCGGCGCACTCGTGCCGGCCCGCGATCACGAGCGCATCGAGATCATTCCGCCCGACAGCACCAAGGTCGATTCGACCAATGCCGCCGTCTTGGAACCGCCGCCGCTCCCCGAAGACATGTACCCGGTGCCGCCGCGCTACCACGTGCGCTACACGGGCGGCCTGTCGCTCGAGTTCCGGCCGCATGAGCTGGACGAGTCGCAGAAGTGGACGGCCCGCATTTCGAACGGCCTGCACGGCTGGTACCGCGACATGCGTGCGGCGCTTGCCGAGCAACCGGAAGACGTCGTGCGGTTGCGCATTCTGATGCAACCGGAACACGCGGCGTCGTTCTACCGCGCACTCCCGCCTTCGACTTTGCTGCTCGTCTTGCCACGGTCGTAGCGCAAAGCCAACATGACCAAGCTCCAAGCCAAGTTGCTCCGGCGCGGAGAGCGATTGCTTGGGCGTGGGGGTCTTCGGAGGTGTGGGGCCCCCCCCCGCGCCGGCAGAAAGGGCCGCGCCGCCGGCGTCGCGGGGCAAATGATTTTGGCGGGCCCCGTAAAAAGCGGTGCGGGGGGCCACACCCCCCCACAAGTTGTCCCAACCCGCTTGCGGCAACGGAT
>JANLSU010000036.1:0-26506 GCA_031362565.1 bacterium
GTGATGCCGGGCGACAACATCTCCATGGACGTGGAGTTGATCACGCCGATCGCCATGAGCGAGGGCTTGCGCTTCGCGATTCGCGAAGGCGGCCATACGGTCGGCGCCGGAGTCGTCGCCAAAATCATCGCGTGAACGAGGTGGGCGAGCGTTGGTGGCTCGCCGGACCACTGGTTCCAGAACGAAAGTGATGCACGATGCGCGACATCATTCATCTGGCTTGCAGCGATTGCAAGAACCGGAATTACACGACGAAGAAGAACAAGCGGACGCATCCGGAGCGGGTCGAGTACCGCAAGTACTGCCCGTTCTGCCGGAAGCACCAGGCACACAAGGAAACGCGCTAGGCAGCTACGCGAGTAGCTCAATTGGCAGAGCAGCTGATTCCAAATCAGCAGGCTGGGGGTTCGAGTCCCTCCTCGCGTGCCACTTTGAACGAGACCGATAGGAGTCTTGCATGGATCCGAAGACAACCCCCGTCCGGGCGCACGCGGAGCCGACCAAGCCCCGGGTTCATGCGGAGCCGGGTTCGGATGGCAAGTCGAAATTGGCGCGCCTGTGGCCGCAGACCCGCGCGTTCCTCGCGGACGTGCGTGTCGAGCTGACCAAAGTGACGTGGCCGACTTGGGAAGAACTGCGGGGACAGACCATCGTCGTCATCATCGCGGTCTTGATGATCGCGGCTTTCGTCGGCTTGGTGGATGTCATCCTCAGCAACACGATCAAGCTGCTGGTGACGCGACTGACGACGTGACGGGCCGAGTGTGACGCGGGCCCCCTTTGGGCCGCCGCGCACCAACGAACCGAGAACGAGGGGCTATGACCCACGACGACATGCAGGAGTTCAGCGAGGACGTCCGCGACATGGACGCTCTTGGCGCCGGCGGCGCATCGAAGTCGAAGGCCGAGACGACCGTCACCGACACTGCGCCCCGCAGCGACAAACTCAAGTGGTACGTGGTCCACACGTACTCGGGCCACGAGAACAAGGTCAAGCAGAGCATCGAGAAGGCGGTGGAACTCCAGGGCCTCGGCCACCTGTTCGAACAGGTGCTGATCCCCACGGAGGAAGTCACCGAAATGAAGAAGGGCAAGAAGGTCAAGGTCAACCGCAAGTTCTTCCCTTCGTACATCCTGGTGCACCTCGAGTTGACCGAGGAAATGATGCACCTCGTGAACAACATTCCGGGCGTGACGCGCTTCGTGGGCACCGGCAACAAACCGGCGCCGGTCACTGAAAAAGAAGTGGACCGCATTCTCAAGCGCGGCGACACGACGGTCAAAGAGAAGGAAATTCGCGAGATTCCCTTCCGTGTGGGCGAACACGTGAAGGTCACCGATGGTCCGTTCTCGGATTTCAATGGCGTCATCGACGAAATTAATCCGGAGCGGGGCAAGCTGAAGGTCATGGTCGGAATCTTCGGGCGCGAGACGCCTGTCGAGCTCGACTTCCTTCAGGTGGAGCGTCTGTAATTTTCGAACCGGGCGGGTTCGTGCCTCTTGCAGGGTGCGGAAGCTTCTACCGTGCGAGTCCAAGATTCAGGGGCTTCGAAGTTCGTTTCAATTCAGCGTGAGTGGATGGTGTGAAGCGCCATGGCGAAGAAAATCCTGACGCAGATCAAACTCCAGATCACGGCGGGCCAGGCCAATCCGGCGCCCCCAGTGGGTCCGGCTCTCGGCCAGCACGGCGTGAATATCATGGAGTTCTGCAAGCAGTTCAACGCCGCCACCCAGGCACAGGTCGGAACCGTGACTCCAGTCGTGATCACGGTGTACTCGGACCGTACCTTCAGCTTCATCACGAAGACTCCCCCGGCGTCGGTGCTGATTGCAAAAGCAGCCGGTGTTCCGAAGGGGTCGGGTGTGCCGAACCGTAACAAGGTCGGCAAGGTGACGCGGCAGCAGGTCGAGGAGATCGCCAAGCTCAAGATGCCGGATTTGAATGCCAGCACGCTTGATTCAGCGGTTTCCATGGTCATGGGGACGGCTCGTAGTATGGGCATAGAGGTCGTTTGAACGGACTCCGAGGACGGTCATGAAACACGGTAAGAAGTACACGGCTGCATCGGCGACGATCGACCGCGAGAAAGCCTACGTGGTCGATGACGCAGTGCAGTTGATCAAGCAGTCAGCGAAGGCCAAGTTCGACGAAACCGTCGATCTTGTCGTGCGTCTGGGAGTCGACCCGCGGCATGCGGACCAGCAGGTTCGCGGCGCGGTGGTGTTGCCTCACGGCATCGGCAAGACGGTTCGCGTTCTGGCATTCGTCAAAGGTGAGAAGGAAAAAGAAGCTCTGGCTGCCGGTGCCGATTTCGCGGGTGCCGACGATCTCGTCGCCAGGGTCCAGGAAGGCTGGACCGACTTCGACGTGGTCATCGCAACTCCCGACTTGATGGGCAGCGTCGGCAAACTGGGCCGAGTACTCGGTCCAAGAGGCCTGATGCCAAACCCCAAGCTCGGCACGGTCACGATGGACGTGTCGCGCGCGGTGCGGGAAGCCAAGGCCGGTAAGATCGAGTACCGCGTCGATAAGGCGGGCAACGTGCACGTCCCCGTCGGCAAAGCGTCATTCAGCCAGGAGGCGTTGACGGATAACGTCAACAGCATCCTCCACGAGCTGGTGCGCGCCAAGCCGGCGGCCTCCAAAGGGCGGTACATGATGTCGGCTTTCATCAGTAGCACCATGGGACCCTCGGTCAAGCTGGATACGTCCGCTTTGACCGTTGCGGTCGCGCAGTAGGAGGGAAGCGATGGCGACCGAAGCCAAAGTGCAGACGGTCGGCGAGTTCGGAGAAGTCGTCGGCGGCGCGACCAGCGTCATCCTCAGCGATTTCTCGGGTCTCGACGTCGCGGCCGTATCCGACCTGCGCCGCAAGTGCCGTGCGGCCGGGGTGCAGTACCGAGTCATCAAGAACACGCTCGCGAAGCGCAGCATCGTCAACACGCCACTCGAGCCTCTGGGGTCACACCTGGATGGTCCGAATGCTTGGGCGGTCCACAAGACCGATCCGGTGGCGGCGGCGAAAGTGCTGAGCGAGTTCGCGAAAGGCAACGAGAAGCTGAAGCTCCGGGCCGGTTTCGTCGATGGCCGTGTGATCTCCGTGAGCGAGGTCCAACGCCTGGCGAAACTGCCGAGTCGCGAGATCCTGTTGAGCCAAGTCGTGGGCGGCATGAGCACGCCCATGGTGAAGTTCGCAGGCGTGATGCAAGCGATTCTCCGGAACTTTGTCGGAGTCGTAGATGCCTACGCGAAGCAGCGTGCCGATACCGGCGCCTGACGAGAGCTGCGGTGATCCCGGAGGGGTGAGCCGCCAGGAACCCTGACGTTTCAATCGACGCGAAGTCGCAGACTGAAGAGAGGTTGGAGACCAATGCCCGAGACGACCACCAAAGTGCAGCAGGTTCTGGAGCAGGTCGAGAAGATGACGGTTCTCGAGCTCGCGGAACTGGTGAAGGCCTTCGAAGAGAAGTTCGGCGTGAGCGCTGCGGCGCCGGTCATGGCGGTTGCGGCCGCCGGCGCGGTTGCTGCGCCTGCCGAAGAGAAGACCGAGTTCGACGCGGTCTTGACGGATGCTGGCAGCAACAAGATCCAGGTCATCAAGGTGGTCCGCGCGATCACCGGCCTGGGCTTGAAGGAAGCCAAGGATCTTGTCGAAGCCGCGCCGAAGGCGATCAAGGAAGGCGTCTCCAAGAAGGACGCCGACGAGATCCAGAAGCAAGTCACCGAGGTTGGCGGTACCGTCACCATCAAGTGACCGCCGCCGGCTGTTTTCGCAGGGGTAAGGAGGCGGCAAAAGCCTCCTTGCCCCCGCGTGATTTCATCGCCTGTTCGTCGCGACCGTTTCCTGTCCCTTGCTTGAAGAGGATGTGACGCACTTGGAGAAGATCGTGCGCAAGAACTACTCCAAGATTCCAGCTCTCGTGGAGATTCCGAATCTCCTGGACGTTCAGCTCGAGAGCTACAAGAACTTCATTATGTCCGCGGGCAAGGACAAGCCCGGGGAAAGCCTGCAGTCGGTATTCGAAACCATCTTTCCGATCGTTTCGGCACGCGAGAACTTCGTATTGGAGTTCATCAGCTACTCGATCGGCGAGCCGAAGTACTCGATGGACGAATGCCAGGAGCGCGACCTCACGTATGCCGCGCCGCTCAAGGCGAAGCTGCGGCTGATCATCAAGGTCGACGAGGAAGGTGAGCGCAAGGTCAAGGACGTGATGGAAGCCGAGGTGTTCCTCGGCGAATTGCCGCTCATCACCGACAAAGGCACGTTCATCATCAATGGCGCGGAGCGCGTCATCGTCAGCCAGTTGCACCGTTCGCCGGGTGTCTTCTTCTCGGACGCCATGCATCCGAACGGCAAGCGTTTGTTCAGCGCCCGCATCATCCCGTACCGTGGTTCGTGGGTGGAATTCACCACCGACATCAACGACGTGATGTACGTGCACATCGACCGCAAGCGCAAGCAGCCGGCGACGATTCTGCTGCGTGCGGTCGGTTTCGACACCGACGCCAAGATCCTGCAGCTGTTCTTCAAGACGGAAACGCTGCCGGTGACCAAGCGCGCCTCGAAGACGGACCAGGGAATCATCGGCCGTTACACGGCCGAAGACGTCGTCAATCCGACGACCGGCGAAGTGCTCATCGAGGCCGGCCACGAGATCACCGAGGAACTCCTGCTGCGCATGCGCACCGCCGGCATCGAAGAACTGCTGGCGCTCGGCGAAGGCGAGTACGCGGAGAACGACATCGTCCGCAACACCTTGCGCCGCGATTCGACGAAGAGCGAAGAAGAAGCGCTGAAGAAGATCTACAACCTGTTGCGGCCCGGTGATCCGCCGAGCGTCGACACGGCGCGTGCGCTGCTCGACCGGTTGTTCTTCAATCCGCGCCGGTACAACTTGTCGGCGGTCGGCCGCTACAAGATGAACCAGCGGTTGCATCTCAACATCCCGCTCGAGAATGCGACACTGACGCCCACGGACTTCGTGGCGGTGACGGCGGCGTTGTTGGACTTGGCGAACCAGGACGGCGAAGTCGACGACATCGACCATCTGGGCAACCGCCGCATCCGCTCGGTGGGTGAACTGCTGGCGAACCAGTTCTCGTTGGGGTTGTCGCGCATGGCGCGCATCATCCGCGAGCGCATGAGCTTGCAGGACGCCGAATCGATCACCCCGTACGACTTGGTGAATGCGCGCACCATCAGCGCCGTGATCCAGTCGTTCTTCGGGTCGAGCCAGCTCTCGCAGTTCATGGATCAGACGAATCCGCTCGCCGAGTTGACGCACAAGCGGCGTCTGTCGGCACTCGGACCGGGTGGTCTGACGCGCGAGCGCGCCGGCTTCGAAGTCCGTGACGTGCACCAAACGCACTACGGGCGCATGTGCCCGATCGAGACGCCGGAAGGGCCGAACATCGGTCTCATCACGTCGTTGTCGAGCTTTGCTCGCGTCAACCGCTTCGGGTTCTTGGAGACGCCGTATCGCAAGTGCGAAGGCGGCAAGGCGTCGACCGACATCGTGTATCTGTCGGCCGACGAGGAGGACGACCACCTGCTCGCGCAGGCGAGCGAGCCTCTGAAGGCGGACGGTGCCTTCCAGCGCCAGCAGGTGCCGGTGCGGTTCCGTGACGACTTCCCGATGGTGACGCCGGAACAGATCCAGTACATGGATGTGTCGCCGATGCAGGCCGTTTCGGCTGCCGCGGCGCTCATTCCGTTCCTGGAACACGACGATGCCAACCGCGCCCTCATGGGCTGCAACATGCAGCGCCAGGCGGTGCCGCTCCTGCGTACCGAACCGCCGCTCGTGGGCACCGGTATGGAAGAGAAGATCGCCCGCGATTCCGGTGCCACCGTGGTTGCCAAGCGTGCCGGTATCGTCAAGAGCGTGACCGCCGACGCCGTGCTCGTGCAGTACAAGGGCCGGCGCGACGAGATCATCGAAGACTTCACCGGGCTCGGCGGCTTGGACGAGTACAAGCTGTCGAAGTTCCGCCGTTCCAACCAGGACACCTGCATCAACCAGAAGCCGGTGGCCGTCGTTGGGCAAAAGGTGGAGAAGGGCGACATCCTTGCGGACGGGCCTGCCACCAACAGCGGCGAACTGGCGCTCGGCCACAACGTGGTCGTCGCCTTCATGCCGTGGTGCGGGTACAACTTCGAGGACGCCATCATCCTCAGTGAATCGTTGGTGAAGGAAGACAAGTTCACGTCGATTCACATCGAGGAATTCGAGTGCCAGGTGCGCGACACCAAGGCCGGCATGGAGGAAATCACTCGCGAAATCCCCAACGTCGGTGAAGAAGCGCTCCGCAAGCTGGACGAGGACGGCGTCGTCATGGTGGGCGCCCGCGTCAAGTCGGGCGACATTCTGGTCGGCAAGGTGACGCCGAAGGGCGAAACCGACTTGTCGCCGGAAGAGCGCCTGTTGCGCGCCATCTTCGGCGAGAAGGCAGGCGACGTGCGCGACGCGTCGCTCAAGGCCCCGCCCGGGATGGAAGGCATCGTCGTCGACATCAAGGTCTTCTCGCGCCGCGAACGCGACGAGCGTAGCAAGGGCGAAGAGAAGAAGAAGACCGAGCGTCTGCGCCGCATCCTGAAGAAGGAAGAGACGCGGATCAAGGAGATGCGCGACGAGAAGCTGCATGAACTGCTGCTCGACCAGACCAGCGAGCGCCTGGTGCACGCCGAATCCGGCGAGATCATCATGCGCGCCAACACCAAGCTGGCGGCCGACAAGCTGCAGACCATCGACTTCGACCATGTGCAGTGGGGCATGCCCATCGTGCAGGACGCAGCCGTGGACAAGAAGGTGAAGCGGGTGCTCGAGGCCGCGGGCCGGGCGCTCGAGAAAGCGTTGCGGCAGCACGACAAGGAAGTCGAGCGCGTGCAGCGCGGCGACGAATTGCCGCCCGGTGTCGTCAAGCTCGTCAAGGTCTACATCGCGCGCAAGCGCAAGATCTCGGTGGGCGACAAGATGGCGGGGCGGCACGGTAACAAGGGTGTCGTCGCCAAGATCGTGCCCGTCGAGGACATGCCGTACTTGCCGGACGGTTCGCCGGTCGAGATCATTCTCAACCCGCTCGGTGTGCCGAGCCGTATGAACCTGGGTCAGATCCTCGAGACGCAC
This sequence comes from bacterium, assembly GCA_031362565.1. Classification (GTDB taxonomy): domain Bacteria; phylum Krumholzibacteriota; class Krumholzibacteriia; genus JANLSU01. Next base: position 7,132 of record JANLSU010000036.1, read on the forward strand.
TTGGGATGGGCCGCAGCCAAGCTCGGGATCTACTGCGCGACGCCGGTCTTCGACGGTGCCTCGATCGACGAGATCAAGGCGGAACTGCGGGTCGCGGGGTTGCCGGAGAGCGGTAAGACGCCGCTCTTCGACGGCCGCACGGGACAGCCGTTCGACGATGAAGTGACGGTGGGCTTGATCTACATGATGAAGCTCTCGCACTTGGTCGACGACAAGATCCACGCCCGCTCCATCGGACCGTACTCGCTCGTCACGCAGCAGCCGCTGGGCGGTAAGGCCCAGTTCGGCGGGCAGCGTTTCGGAGAAATGGAAGTGTGGGCGCTCGAAGCGTACGGAGCTGCGTACTGCTTGCAGGAGTTGCTCACCGTCAAATCGGACGACGTGCTCGGCCGTTCGAAGATTTACGAGTCGATCGTCAAGGGAGAGAACCCGCCCGAGCCGGGAATCCCGGAGTCCTTCAACGTGCTCATCAAGGAACTCCAGAGTCTCTGCTTGGACGTGCAGTTGGAAATGTCGTGAGCGCGGCCTTGGGCGCGGTGACGTGCCGCGCCCAAGGGCCAGCGCCGTTCTGCTTTTGGTTCTCGATACGGCAACGCTCCGAAGTTGCCGAGTTTTAGGAGGTTCGTTCCGTGTTCTCTACGACCGAACGGGAACGCAGGCGCCCCACCGACTTCAAGGCGATCCGCATTCAGCTCGCATCCCCGGAGATCATCCGCGGCTGGAGCTACGGCGAGGTCACGAAGCCGGAAACGATCAACTACCGCTCTTTCAAGCCCGAGAAGGATGGCTTGTTCTGCGAGCGCATTTTCGGTCCCGTGAAGGACTGGGAGTGCGCCTGCGGCAAGTACAAGCGCATCCGCTACAAGGGTGTCATTTGCGACCGCTGCGGCGTCGAAGTCACGCAGGCCAAGGTGCGCCGCGAGCGCTTGGGCCACGTCGAACTCGCCGTGCCGGTGTCGCATATCTGGTTCTTCAAGGGATTGCCGAGCCGCATCGGTCACTTGCTCGGCACCTCGCTGTCGGATCTCGAGCGCGTGCTCTATTACGAGTCGTACGTCGTCATCGACGCCGGCACGTCGTCGCTTCGCACCAAGGAACTGATCCCCGAGGATCAGTACCCGGACGTGATGGAAGGCGAGAAGGGCAGCTTCATCGCCAAGATGGGCGCCGAAGCCATCCGTGAGTTGCTGCGCCAGATCGACGTCGAGCAGTTGTCGGTCGACCTGCGGGCGCAGGCCAAGATCGAGTCCTCGGTCCAGAAGAAGAAGGACCTGCTCAAGCGATTGAAGGTCGTCGAGGCCTTCCGCCAGTCGAACAACAAGCCCGACTGGATGATCCTGGAAGTCATTCCGGTGCTGCCGCCCGACTTGCGGCCGCTCGTGCCGCTCGAAGGCGGACGCTTTGCGACGTCGGACCTGAACGATCTCTACCGGCGCGTCATCAACCGCAACAACCGGTTGAAGAAGTTGATGGAGATCAAGGCGCCGGAAGTCATCCTGCGCAACGAAAAACGCATGCTGCAGGAATCGGTGGACGCGTTGTTCGACAACGGCCGCCGCAGCCGCGCCGTGCGTGGCCAGGGCGACCGGCCGCTCAAGTCGCTCTCCGACATGTTGAAGGGCAAGCAGGGGCGCTTCCGCCAGAACTTGCTCGGTAAGCGCGTCGACTATTCGGGCCGTTCGGTCATCGTGGTCGGCCCGGAGTTGAAGCTGCACGAGTGCGGGTTGCCCAAGAACATGGCGCTCGAGCTCTTCAAGCCGTTCATCATTCGCAAGCTCGAGGACCGCGGCTATGTGCAGACGGTCAAGAGTGCCAAGAAACTGGTCGAACAAGAGAAGCCGGAAGTCTGGGACATCCTGGAAGAAATCATCCAGGACCATCCGGTGCTCTTGAACCGCGCGCCGACGCTGCACCGCCTCGGCGTGCAGGCGTTCCAGCCGGTGTTGGTGGAAGGCAAGGCCATCCGCATCCATCCGTTGGTGTGCCAGGCGTTCAACGCCGACTTCGACGGCGACCAGATGGCAGTGCACGTGCCGCTGTCGTACGAAGCGCAGATCGAAGCGCGCGTGCTGATGATTTCGAGCAACAACATTCTGCATCCGGCGAACGGCATGCCGGTCGTGACTCCGACGCAGGACATGGTCTTGGGTTGCTACTACCTGACCATGCTGAAGCGCGGCGCCAAGGGCGAAGGCATGAAGTTCTTCGGCGTCGATGAAGTGCGCTCGGCGTACGACTCGCGGCAGGTGGACTTGCACGCGGTGATCAAAATCCGCATTCCGGACCCCAAGAATCCGGGCAAGATGCGCCTCTTCGAGACGACGGTCGGACGCGTGCTTCTGAACGAGATCCTGCCCGATGAACTCGGCTTCATCAACGAGACGCTGGACAAGAAGGCGCTCAACATGCTGGTCGGCACCTGCTACCGGTTGCTGGGCGGCCAGGCGACGGTCGAGGCGCTCGACAAGCTCAAGAACATGGGCTTCGAGTTCGCGACCACCGCCGGCATCACCATCGGCATCGACGACCTGCACATTCCGCCCGAGAAGGCGCAGATCATCGCGCGGGCCGAAAAGGTCATCGCGCAGATCGCGCACGATTATGCCGACGGCGTCATTACGGCCGGTGAGCGGTACAACCGCATCATCGATACGTGGACGAACGCCACGACCGAAGTGTCGGAAACGCTGTTCCAGGAACTGGGCCGCGACCGCCTCGGGTTCAACCCCATCTTCATGATGGCGTTCTCCGGGTCGCGCGGTTCGAAGGAACAGATCCGCCAGCTCGCCGGCATGCGCGGTCTCATGGCGAAGCCGCAGAAGAAGATCACCGGTGGTATCGGCGAGATCATCGAAATGCCGATTACGGCGAACTTCCGTGAAGGCCTCACGGTCATGCAGTACTTCATCTCGACGCACGGCGCCCGTAAGGGTCTCGCCGACACGGCGCTCAAGACCGCCGATGCCGGTTACCTGACCCGCCGTCTGGTGGACGTGGCGCAGGACGTCATCGTGACCGAGTTGGACTGCAATACGATCTTGGGCTTGCACATGAAGGCGCTGACCGAGGGCGAAGACGTCATTGAATCGTTGCGCGACCGCATCGTCGGACGCACGGCGGGCAACGATGTCACCGACCCGGTGTCGGGACGCTTGCTCGTCGCGGCCGGTTTGTTGATCGGCGAAGACGTGGCCAGCGAGATCGAAGAGTTGGGGATCGAAGAGGTGCTCATCCGCTCGGTGCTCACCTGTGAGAGCCGGCGCGGAGTCTGCGGCGCATGCTACGGCCGTAACCTGGCGACCGGCGATCCGGTCGACATCGGCGAGGCCGTGGGTGTCGTCGCTGCCCAGTCGATCGGCGAGCCTGGCACGCAGCTCACGCTGCGTACGTTCCACATCGGTGGTGCGGCAGCCCGTATTGCCGAGCAGACTCAGAAGGTCGCCAACTACGATTGCCGGATCGAATTCGCGAACCTGCGTGTCGTCACCAACTCGCGTAACGAGCACATCGTCATCGGCCGCAAGGGCCAGATGGCGCTCATCGACGGCCAGGGCCGCGTGCGAACGCGCATGGACGTTCCGTATGGTGCGGGCGTGCACGTGCAGGACGCTCAAGACGTGCACCAGGGCGACGTGTTGTACACGTGGGACCCTTACACGGAACCCGTGCTCTCGGACCGTGGCGGCAAGGTCCAGCTCATCGATGTGGTCGAAGGCCGCTCGGTGCACGAGGAAGTCGACGACAAGACCGGCAAGCGCGAGATGCGCATTACCGACGACCGCGAAAAGGCGTTGCACCCGCAGGCCCGGATCGTGGACGCGGACGCCGAAGTGCGTGACTTCACGCTGCCCACCGGCGCCTTCCTGCTGGTGCACGACGGCCAGACGGTGTCGCCTGGCGAAGTGCTCTGCAAGATCCCGCGTGACGTGTCGAAGATGCGCGACATCACCGGTGGTCTGCCACGTGTCGCCGAATTGTTCGAAGTGCGCAAGCCCAAGGACGCAGCGGTCGTCGCCGAAATCGACGGCGCCGTGTCGTTCGAGGGCATCACGCGCGGTATGCGTAAGGTCGTCGTCACCGGACCGGACGAGCGCAAGGAATACATGGTGGCACAAGGCCGCCACCTGCGCGTTCACACCGGCGACCAAGTGACGGCCGGCGACCGCCTCACGGAAGGCCCGCTCAACCCGTACGACATCCTGAGCATCAAGGGTGTCAACATGGCGCAGGAGTACCTGGTCAACGAGATCCAGGAGGTGTACCGCCTGCAGGGCGTGCGAATCAACGACAAGCACATCGAAGTGATCGTGCGCCAGATGCTGCAGAAGGTGGCCATCGAGGATCCGGGCGAGACCAAGTTCCTGGAGGGCGAGCAGGTCGACAAGGCGGAGTTGAAGAACGAGAACGAGCGTGTTTTGGCCGAAGGCGGGCAGCCGGCGAGCTTCAAGCCGCTCTTGCTCGGAATCACCAAGGCGAGCTTGTCGACGGAGAGCTTCATCTCCGCGGCCTCGTTCCAGGAAACGACGCGCGTGTTGACGGAAGCGGCCATTCAGGGCAAGCGCGACGAACTCCTTGGACTCAAGGAGAACGTCATCATGGGTCATTTGATTCCAGCCGGCACCGGCATCAACCGGTATCGCTGGATCCGGGTCGAAGACGACCTGGTCGAGGAAGAACCGCTGGAGCCCATGGTGTCGTTCCGCGACGAGGACGACGACTTCTCGCCGCGCGGTGCGCTCGGCAGCGAAGAGTCTGTCGGCGGTGGACGGCCGCAGCCGACGGTCTGAGACAACGCGACGCAGCAATGCGAACACGCGGGGTGCGATGCGGAGAGCGTCGCACCCCGCGGTGCTTTCCGCTCTGCCCCCGCCTCGCGCACCACCCCGGCCCCCCATCGGAAATGGGCGCGCTTGGGCGTGGGGGTCTTCGGAGGTTTGCGGCCCCCGCCGGCTCAGACAGAACGGGCCGCGCCGCGCGCTTCGCGCGCATTATTAGATGCGCGAGCCCGTTAACCAAGCCGGCGGAGGCCGCAAACCTCCGAAGACGTGCTCGCATTCGGACCCAGCCGGATTCGGCGCAGCCGACACGGAACACGTTCGGGATCGGCCCCACAGATACTTCAGTCGTAGAGCGACTTGATTTGCGACCAGCTTGTGGTGTGCGTACTGACGGTTGGGCAGTTGCCGTTGAGTTGCGCTTGGCCTGAAAGAACGCAGACCTTGGAAAATGCGGGTGCGTCGCACAGAGTCAGCACCACGCAGCAGAAGCCGCAGCTCGGCGTCACGTGGATTCCGACCTGGAGGGTGCGGGGCGTGATCGGGGCCAGGGCGAGGCTTTGGATCGTGTAGAGAAGCAGTAGGCCGTTCACCCCGCTGTGGCACCCGGGGACCGAGAAGGCGATGTTGCAGCCGCCCGCGATGGGGTTGCCAAGCGACAAGACCGCGTCGGGACTCGGCGTGACGGTGTTGAACCAGGCGGGGTCGATGCCGTCGAGACGGAACTCTGCGCCTGTGACTCCACTGGCGGCGGCGTCATCGTAGAGGTCGGCGAAGATATAGGTCGTGAACCAGACGAATGGCGGGACGGTCGTACAGTTCACGAGTCCGTCGGCGCTGAACGCCGGGCGGATCGAAGATGCGGACGCGGGAAGTGCCACAACACCCAAGCAAAGCATCGCGGCGAGCCGAAGGGGCTGCCTGTGCCACAGAGAGTTCTGCATGGCAAGACCTCACAATGAGTACGAACGTGTCCGGAGTATACTCCCTTCCAGAGGATGGAACTCGACCCAGAAATTAGGAGCCGGACGTGTACGTTCGCATTTTGTACTGCACGGTTTGAGGCTACGGTGCGCAGGCGGCGAGTCTCGCTGCCAGGATCAAAGCCGAGACCGGGGTGCCGGCGATGTGCGAGCCGGGCACGGCGCGGGGCCAGTTCGACGTCATCGTCGATGACGAGGTCATCGCATCCCGGTCGCGCGGCCTTCTCGTGCGTCTGCTCGGCATGGGCTGGCCGGATACGGATGCGATTGTTGCCGCCATCCGGAGCCGCCAGGGCGGCACGCCAAGCAACGGAATGCCGTGAGTGCTGTCGCTAGGCCGTGACGTTCGTCGACGGCAGAACGCCTCGCGACGCGACGCGCCCCGCCCCGCGCCGTGAAGACCTCTTGCCTTGCCCCGGAGCCGATTTTCAAAGAACACACCGGCGCTCGATGGCGCCAATGGTTGGCGGTCGAACGGTGCCTCGCAATTGGCGGGCCATGAGAGTAACTCGCGCCAGGCCGCTCTGCGGGAGTGGCTGCCGCGAAATTACCGCGCACGATTCGCCAACTGGAGTGACGAAGGCTGTCGATGGCGTTGACACCGAAAGCGAGCGCAGCTTGGCGCGGAACGGGTCACGGGCCAGACTTCGGGCGGAATTCAACTCGTTGTAGAATTGCACGATGCTTGTGACTTTACTCGTTCCAGAACTAGTTGTGAAAAACTTCACAAAGTTTTGAGAGGCGGGTTCCCGCGGCCTCGGGGCCCATACTTCCTGCGCACGAAGAATTCATCCGCTTGCTTGGCTTCGCAATTGCCATACGGGAGTGGACGTGCGTTCGAAGAGGGCGGCTGGGGGGCCGTGGCGCGCGACGCGGCCGGCTTCGAAGACCACGACGTCGTGGCACAGCGTGACGACTTCCTGTGGGTCGTGCGTGACGTACAGCATCGGCATGCCGAATTCCTGGTGCACGCGGCCAAGGAGGGCGAGCGTGCGTTCGCGGAGTGAGGCGTCGAGGCTCGCGAGCGGCTCGTCGAGGAGTAGGAGACGCGGGCGTGCGAGCAGGGCGCGGCCGAGGGCCACACGTTGCTTTTCGCCGCCGGAGAGGCGCGCCGGCATGCGGTCGAGTAGGGCGCCGATTTCGAGGACGGCGACGACGTGATCGACGAATGCGAGGTCGGCCGGCGCCGGTGACGGGCGCGCGTAGTGCAAGTTGTCGCGCACCGAGCGGTGCGGGAAGAGCGCCAAGTCTTGCGGCACGTAACCCAGGCCGCGCCGGCGGCTTGGGACGTCGACGCGGGTGGCGGCGTCGAACACCACCCAGCCATCCAATTCGATGCGCCCGGCCGACGGGCGCCGCACCCCGGCCAGGACTTCCAAGAACGCGGTCTTGCCGGCGCCCGACGCACCGAACACGGCGGTGATCGGTTGGGTGAATTCGTAGGTCACGGCGAGGCTCGACGCACCCAGCGGCACTTGCAACTCTGTGACGCGAATCTTCACAGCGGGTGCCTTTGCTTTTGCAAGGCGTCGCTGGCCCAAAGTGCCGCGAAGGCCAATGCTGCCGACACCATGATAAGGCGCGACGCCATCGCGTCGTCGCCGGTTTGCACCGCTTGATAAATCGCCAGTGAGAGCGTCGTCGTCTTGCCCGGAATGTTGCCCGCCACCAGAATCGTGGCGCCGAACTCGCCGAGCGCGCGCGCGAATGCCAGAACGATTCCCGAGACGAGTCCGCGCCGCGCGAGAGGCAGCGTCACGGTGAAAAACACGCGCCATTCACTGGCGCCCAAGGTGCGCGCCACAGGCTCGAGGCGGGGCGGCACCTCTTGAAAGGCGACGCGCGCCGAGCGCAGCAAGAGCGGAAACGCCATGACGCCGGTCGCGACGACGACCGCGCGCCACGTGAAGGCGATCTCAAGTCCCGTCGTGTGCTCGAACCAGGCGCCGAACCAGCCGTTGGGGCCGGTTTGGCGCAAGAGCACGAGGCCGGTCGCAACGGGCGGCAAGACGAGCGGCAAGGACAAGATCGTCTCGAGGAGTGCCCGGCCGGGGAAGCGCCCGCGCGCCAAAAGGAGTCCCAGCAGGACACCCGGCGGCAAGATGAGAAGGGTACTGAACGCGCAAACGCCGACCGTGAATCCGACGACATGCCACAGCGAATCGGGCTGCACGGCGTCACCTCGCGCGGCGTAGGGCGGCGATGCGGCGCGAGCGCATCGGCAAGCGAATCGACGCGGAACCTACTCGGCGCGCTCGAATCCCAGTTCGTCGAGGAGGGTTCGTGCCAGGTGTTCGATCTGCGGTGACTCGACGTCATTCGCGAACAGCGGTCCGTTGGCTGCCTTGCGCGCGAACGTGATGATCGACTTCAGATGGCTCCACTCGTGTAGGTCGAGTTCCACCGACACGCGGTTGTCGCGACGGGCGATTTTGCCTTTCAAGAGCGTCCTCCAAGGGGGGAGCAAGGATCCGAACCGCATTCGCCGTCGAAGTGCAGTGCGCTCCGGGCATTCTCGGGATGGCCCGCCGCGCCGTCAAGGCCAACGGCCAACCGCCGGCGCTCTGGATACGCTGCGGCCCGCCGCCCCGCACCGCCGGCGGGCCATCTGGCATTCGCGGCGCCCGTGGCCCTTGTGGTATGCTGCAGAACCCAGAAAGGGTGGTGGGGTCCGCAATGGCAGATGTTTCCGCACTCGCCGTATTCGTCGACTTCGAGAATCTTGCCCTCGGTTTCCAGAACCGGCACGGGCGTTTCGACATCAAACGCGTCCTCCAGCGTCTCGTCGAAAAAGGCAAAATCATCGTCAAGAAGGGGTATGCGGACTGGAGCCGGTATTCCGACTACAAACGGCAGCTGCACGAGTCGGGGCTCGAACTCATCGAGATTCCGCGGCGCGCCATGACGGGTAAGAACTCCGCCGACATCCGCCTGTGTGTGGATGCGATGGACCTCTGCTATTCGAAGGAACACATCGACACGTTCGTCATCGTGTCGGGTGACAGCGATTTCTCGCCGCTCGTCGCCAAGCTGAAAGAAAACGGCAAGAGCGTCATCGGACTCGCGATGCGCAAGTCGACGTCCGAGCTGCTGGTGAATGCCTGTGACGAATTCATTTTCTACGAAGACCTCGAAGTGAACGAAGGCCCCGAGGCGTTCCATGGTGTGACGGTGGCCGCGGAGAAACAAGAAATCTTCCGGCTGTTGCTCGACACGCTCGAAGCGCTCCGCCGCGAGACCACCGGTTCGCTCTATTCGTCGATGATCAAGGACACGATGAAGCGCAAGATGCCGTCGTTCCTGGAATCGGCGTACGGGTATCGCACCTTCAGCGAACTGCTCGAGGATGCCCAACATTCGGGCCTTCTCAAGCTGTCGATCGACGCGCGCAGCGGCACCTATGTCGTGACCGAATTCCACACCATGGGCGAGCGCCGCACCCGGCGTGGCGGCCGTGGGCGGAGAGGCGGACGCGGGCGCAGCCACGGCGATGTCGACAATGGACAACACGCCGCACATGTCGAGAGCACGGTGAACGGCGGCACGGGCGGCCGTGACACGGCAACGCCACCGGCACGCGAGTCGCACCCCGCGCCAGCACCGGCACCTGTACCCGCACCGGAACCGCGGCATCGCGCTGCGCCGGCGCCGGAACCCGAGCCCGTCGTCGTGGCCGTGTCGGCTAAAGCACCGGCGGCGGATGCGGTCGCCGCGGCGCCGCGCAAACCGCGCCGGCGCCGGGCAGCAAGCGGCACGCGTCGCGCGCCGCGTGCCGCCGCGAAATCCTGATCTTTAACGCACCAGCGTCAGGCGGTCCGTGGCGGTCGCAGCCGCGGTGTGCGCCCGCGCCCAATACACGCCCGAAGCCAACGCCTGTCCGCGGTCATCGCGGCCGTCCCAGGTGAGCGTTCGCGTCCCGCCCAGCAACGTGCCTTCCCACAACATGCGAACGGTACGGCCACGCACGTCGACGATCTCGATGCGGGCGGCTGCGCCGTCGCTTCCGTCGACGCGCAACGCGGCCGTCGGATTGAACGGATCGGGCCAGTGCGAGAGTTGCAATCCGGCCGCGACCGGCACCGGTGGCGCACTGGACGCGGTCGCGTCGGCGATTGCGATGTCGCACGGCGGCAGTCCCATATCGATCGGCGACGTAGTGATCTGAGCGCCGGTGCGCGCCTCGAACACCCGCACGCCCGGATGGATGAAGTCGCGATCCGACACCAGCACGTGGCCGCGCGCGTAGTCGATCTCGACGTCACACAGGTCGAAGCCCGAACTCTGCAGCGGCGTGCTGAGCACGGTGCCGGCGCAGCGATCGAAGCGCACGAGCTTGGTGCGGAAGGTTGCATCGTTGACGATGGCGTAACCGGTGCAATCGGTCGCCAGCTTGACCGCGTTCAGGTCGCCGCCGAGGGTGGTCTCGGTGATGAAGAAGCCTTCCGCTTGCAGCGTCACTGGATTCACGAACTCGACCCCGCCGTCCAGCACCCCGAAGTTGCCGACCTCACCGACGATGATTTTCTGGCGCACCGGATCGACGCTCATGTCGGCGAACGGATTGCGACCGCTGAGCGGAATGGCCTGGATGCCCGGCGCCACTGCATCCGCGTCGACCAGTTGGTCGGTCGTGCAGTCGACGACCGCGACCAGGCTCGGATTCGAGGCCACGAAGCCGCCCGGCCGGTCGAGACGCTGCAGTGCCACGAAGACGCGATTGCCGACCCGCGCCAAGCCGGCTGCTTCCGGCAGCCCATCGGCGTCGGCGAAACTCGACAAATCGACGCTGCCGAGCGATGCACCCGTCTGCGGGTTGATGATCGCCAGATAGTTGCGTTCGTAGAGGCTCACATAGGCCTTGGTGGGCGAACAAAGCACGATGTCCTGCGGGTTGGTGCCGTTGCCGACGCTGTACTGGATGATCGTGCCCAGGGTCACGGGATCGATGACCTGCACGAAGTCGAAGCCGAACCGCCCGAGAATGTAGAAGCGGCCGTCACGCATCCGGGCGGCGGCATCCGAAGCGGTCGAGGTCACGTTGTTCGCATGGGTGAACGGTGGCGCGAGATCGAGCCGCGAATAGTAGCCGGTCGAGAAGTCGGTGCTGACGACGAGGGCGCGATCCGCGGCAGCGGCGCTCCCGGCCGTCAAAGCGAGGAGCGCTAGAGCCGGCAGTAGCCGGCGGCGAAATCCGAGCATCATGATGTGGCCTCCGTTCGAAGTGATTCGCTGTAGGCGGCCCGCACGATGCCCGCGCGGACCGCATGCCGCGTGTCAGAGCTTGTAGCTCGTGGAAAAAAAGAACGTCCGGCCCGGGAGCGGGAATCCGGCAACGTCGGCGGCGCGTTCGTCGGTGAGATTGCGGGCGCCGAACTGCAGCCCCAAGCCTCGCCATCGCACTCGCGCATCCAGGCTGTGCAGATCGCGCCGGCCGACGAGTTTGACGTTGGCACGATCCAAGAAATTCTCCGCCAGGTGGTCGAGTTCGTAGCCCAATTCGATGTGCGCAGCGCGGACCGCAACGCGTTGGTGCAGTTGGTTCGCCGGCCGGCCCAGCAACGCATTGCCGGCCCACCACGTGATGTCGATTCCACGGTCCCGGCCAACGAGCCGTGTGACGCTTCCATCGAGCGACCAGCGAGGGGCTGAAACTCGACCTGCATCGGCGCCGTCGTTGTCGCCGTTCCCAGCCGTCCGGGGCGAGCTCGCACCGGAGGCGTGCCAGGACCACTCTTCGCCCCGCATGGACGCCGCGCCGATGTTGCTCGCCGACAGAACGCGCTGCGAGTTGGGTGCGAAAGCGATGAGATGGCGAACGCGATTGTCGAAGTGGGTGACCTCGACTTGGGCGTCGACGCCGTACCTCGAACCGCTCCACTGCAATCCGAAGTCCCGATTCGTACCGATTTCCGGTTGCAGACTGCCGTTGCCGCGAACATTTCCACCATCGCCGAACAACTCGAAGAAGGCAGGTGTCCGGTGATAGCGGCCCCAGCTGCCGCGCGCGTATAGCCCACGGACCAAGTGCAGCCGTCCGCCGTAATGTGGTTCGGTACGCCGTTCGGTTCCGGACTGTGGCGGATGCGGATTCGTGACCGTGGGGACACCGGCGAATTCGTTCGCTTCGCGGTTGGCTCGCAGCCCGGCATGCAGGACCAGCCGGCCGGTGAGCTGCAACTGCTCTTCGATGTTGGCGTCGATGGTACGGCGATACTGCGGCGGCACCGCGGGCGCTGGCGGGAGCGGGTGTGAGATGGCGAGGCGTTCACGGCGTGCGTCGATATCGAGCGTAAGCCGCGAACGCCGTGGTGCAATGAGGCGGGCGCCTGCATGCATGCCCAACGTGCGGACGACATCGCGGTTGTCTTGCATCCCGAGACCGACTTCACCACTCGGAAACGTCAAATCCGAAAACGTATCAAGGCGCCATTCGTGGTCGAGCCGGGTCCGAAGCGTGAGACGTCCGCCCGCTAGTGCCGGCACCGTCGCATCGACACTGGTGAGATTCCACGCCGCGCCGCCGTGAGTGCGTTCGGTCTGTAGTGTCGCAAGACCGGCAACACCATGCTCGCGCCGCACCCACTGATTGACGAGTCGCAGTTCACCATGATGCGGCAAGGCCCGCGCGAGCCGTGCCAGCACCTCGTCGTTGCGCTGCCAATTGTTTTGGCGCTCTGATATCCGGTCGTCATTCGTGGCGTGTTCCGTGGCGTTGTCGTTGTAGAAGCTATAGTTGCCGTCCGTCTCCATGAGATCCGCGACGACGAGCCCGGCCCAACTGCCGGCGCTGAATTCCTGCGAACCGCCCAACCGGCGCGTTCCGAAGCTGCCAGCGCCGGCGACGATGGATTGCGACAGGCTGGCGGGACCGCCGGGCGCCGCACCGCGCGTCACCAAATTGATGGCGCCGCCGATGCTCGCACCCGGCAATTCGGCCGGCGCGAAGCCGCGATAGACTTCGATGCGTTCGATTGCGGCGAATGGCAAGTCGGCCAGGTTGACGACGCCGAGCGACGCACGCGCCAACGGCACGCCATCGAGATAGACGCTGACTTGGCTCGAGCCGCTGCCACGAATCGACACGGTGCTGAAGCTGCCGAGGCCGCCGTAGTCGTTGACGTGCAGGCCGGGGACTTGTTCGAGCACTTCGGCGGTCGTGGTGATGCGATCGCGAAGCGGCGCCATCTCGATGATGGTGGCGGCGCCCGGCAAGCGATCGAGACGGCTCTGCGCGGTCGGCCGGCGTGCCTGCACGATGATGGGCGCGATGGTGTGCGTGCTGTCGACGGGCGCTGTGGTGGCAACGCTGTCGGCGCGGATGTCATTCGCGGTTGCGGTTGCGCCGGCTGCGAAGAGCGCCAACAAAACGACCGCAATCGACACGCCCGCCACGGGGCAAACGCAGATCCGAACGCGCATAGGCGCGGCTTTCGCTTCGGGCGTGGAGTCCGGGCCACGCCCAAGTAGGCGGGGATCTCAAGGTAGGAAGAGACGCGGGAACGAGCGCCGGGCGCGTTGCACGCGCGGCGACAACCCGGCCCCCTCTCCCGGAGAGCCCCTCGGTTGCATCGTTCCCGGGCAGGTCTCCTGACTGAGGGCTCGAGCGCCGGAACCGCGCCTTCCCCGCGCTTGCAGCGCGAGTGGCTTCGTGCGGTCCGGCATCGCCCATTACAGTGGCGGGACCGTAGGGGATTTGCACCCCTTTCCCTCTTCGGCCGGCGGTTTGATCCGCCGACACCCGGGATCGCATGTTCGAGTGCCACGAAGCGCGAGCCTCGCGGCGGTATGCAGCGTACATCGGACGCGGCGCACGACGCAAGGGCAGCGCGCTTGCGTTGCCGCGGTAGAATCACGCAGAGTCTTGCGGTGCCGCCACCACGACCGAACGGAGACGCCGCGATGCTCGCGTCGAATGCCGCTGCGAATACACCGCAAAGCGCGCCGCAACGTTCGCGCCTACGGTTCGCGCTTGGGGTGACATTCCTGGTCGCGTGCGCGGCACTCTTGGCGTTGCACGTGCGCACGTACTGGTTCGTGACGGACGACGCTTACATTTCGTTCCGCTATGCACGCCATTGGGCGGAAGGCGTTGGGCTCGTCTTCAACGCCGGCGAACACGTCGAGGGTTATACGAATTTCCTGTGGGTCGCGCTGCTTGCAGCGCTGGCGCGCATCGGTTTCGCGCCCGAGCAGGTCGCGCCGTGGATCAGTGCGGCGCTCACCTTTGTATTGTGGGGCCTCGCGACGCGGTTCGTGGCGCGGGCTCGACAGCCGGCGGTTCGCGTTTGGTGGTGGGTGACACCACTCGCACTCGCGTCCAACCGTTGCTTCTCCGTGTGGGCGACGGGTGGGCTCGAAACGCGCTTGTTCGAACTGCTGCTCCTCGGCGGACTGGCGCGCTTGTGGATCGAGTCGGAACAGACGCCGCGGAAGCGCCGCGTCACGCTCGGCCCTTGGCTGCTCGCGCTTGCGGTACTGACGCGGCCTGATGCATTGCTCCCCGCACTGGGCGGCGCGATTGCCATCGAGTTGCGCCAGCGCCGCACATGGCGCGACCGGTTGCGAACGTGGCTGCCGTTCGTCGTGCTCACCGGCGGCCACGAGCTGTGGCGCATCGCCTACTACCATGCGCCGTTGCCGAACACCTACTACGCCAAGTTCGACGGGGTGTTCGCCGGAGCGCGCGGCTGGCGCTACGCGCTGTTTTTCGCGCTCGAGTACGCACTCTTCTTGTGGCTGCCGTTCCTCGTCTGCGGTGCGCGCGCCTTGTGGCAGAGCGCACCGCACCTGCTCGCGATCTTTGCAGCCGCGCTCGTGCCGTTCGTTGCCTATGTCGTGTACGCGGGCGGTGATCACTTCGAAATGCGACCGCTCGGACTCCTGGTCGTGCCGCTCGCGGTGCTGCTCGCTTGGGGCGTGGCGGATGTCGCGGCGCGTGTCGCGCCACGGCGGTTCGCACGCCCCGTCGTTGCCACCGCCGCCGTGGTCTGCATCGCTGCATCGGCGCTCTTGCCGACGCTGGCGCACCTGGACTTTCCCGCCGAGTACGCGCTCGGCTTCCCCGGTTCATCGGCACGCCCCGACGGCACGCAAACCCTCGTCCGCCCCGAGCGCATTCCAACCCTCGCGGGTGCCATGGGCTTTGGCCTTTGGGTCGCCGCCTACGATCGCCTGGCGTCCGAGTTGACGGCGGTCGGAGCCGGCGTGCGCCAGGAGGAGCACCGGGCGTTCGCGGCCGCGACGTCAGATGTAGGACACGACCTCCGTGGCTGGGTCGAGGACGGCACCTTGCCTGCCGATACCCGGATCGCGTTGCACTGCGTCGGGGCCATCCCGTACTGGAGCCGGCTCTGGACGCTGGATCTTCTCGGGCTTTGCGATGCGCAGGTGGGGCGCGGGCCGTGGGGAAGCGGCGAGCGCCACGTCGCACACGCCAAGTGGGCGGCCCCGGACTATATCCGCCGGTGTGGCGTCGAGATCCAACCGGCCCTGCCGTGCCGGTTCTTCGTGGCCGATGCGACGCTCCGGGAAGTCGCGGCGAGTGGCGGCTGCGACTCGACCTGTGCGGTGGTACGCCTGGCGCCCGATTTCTCGCTCTTCGTGCGGCTCCCGCAGGGGCTCGCAGCGGCGCACCGGCGCTTCCCGCGCCTCGCCTTCGAAGCGCTCCCCGCAAATCCATGACAGGACTTGGTTGTGGCGCGGCCGGCGCTGCGACCGCACTACGGGGTTGCAATGGAGCGATAAGCATATATATTGCAATGTGTTATGGCCCTGTCGCCGCAGCGTCAGGACCGCCGCCAGCGACGCCGCAGCCGTCAAGCCTTTTCTGGCGCTTTTCCCCTTGCGCCACACTGCGGCCTTCGTGTTAAATCGCGAGTCGCCTCTTGGAGTCGTTTCCCCTTCGGAACACTTCTCGATCAGGGCACCAAACCTAATGGCCTCGTCAAACGAGGTCGGACGGCGTTCGATGCGAGCGCCCGGAGGTTCGTGCCCTAGCGAATCAGAGGCTCCGAAATCGATGCGTTTTCCGCATCCTGGCTTTGGATCCGATCCGCGCCAGTATGCGGCAACGATAGCGGTGCGCGCCGCGCTGGCGCGCCTGCTGACGCGCCTCGGCGCGTGTTGCGGTACGCCAACTTGGGGTGAACAAGTTTGCCGACGATCAATCAGCTGGTACGCAAGGGCCGGAGCCGGGTGAAGGAGAAGGGGAAGTCGCCTGCACTGCGCGGCAATCCCCAGAAGCGCGGGGTTTGCACTCGCGTCTACACCTCCACACCGAAGAAGCCTAATTCGGCGCTGCGTAAGGTGGCTCGCGTACGCCTGACGAATGGCATCGAGGTCACGGCGTACATCCCGGGTGAAGGGCACAACCTCCAAGAGCACTCGATCGTGCTCATTCGCGGTGGTCGTGTGAAGGATCTGCCGGGCGTCCGCTACCACATCGTGCGCGGCGTGCTCGACACGACAGGTGTCGACGGCCGCCGCCAGGGTCGCTCGAAGTACGGGGTCAAGCGCCCCAAGAAGTAACGGCCGCAGCGCAACCGGCGCGGTGCCGGTTTGCCGCCCACGTTCAGCGTGTGGAATCAGAGTTTGTCGTGGATCGGGCCGCAGGCCGCGGATCCGGTCACTGACGCGGAGAGAGACGAATGCCGAGACGGAAGCTGATCGCCAAGCGAGAGTTGCTGCCGGACCCGCGGTTCAACAGCACCATGGTCCAGCAGTTCATCAACTATTTGATGGATCGCGGCAAGAAGAGCAATGCCGAGGGCATCTTCTACAACGCGATGGACGTGATCCAGCAGAAGTCGGGGCAGGATCCGATGACGGTGTTCAAGCAAGCGCTGAACAACGTCAAGCCGGCGGTCGAAGTCACGTCGAGACGCGTCGGCGGCGCCACGTATCAGGTGCCGCAGGAAGTCCGCCCGTCGCGCCGCACGGCGCTGGCGATGCGCTGGATTTTGACTTTTTCGCGCCAGCGGCGCGAACACTCGATGGGCGAAAAGCTCGCCGCCGAGTTGATGCTGGCGCAGAAGAACGAGGGTCCTTCCGTGAAGAAGCGGGAAGACACTCATAAGATGGCCGAAGCCAACAAGGCGTTCGCGCACTACCGCTTCTAAGGGGCGGGCGCAGCAGCGAACAACCGAGGTCCGCGGGTGCTTGCAAAAGTCCCGCGGTTGGCGAGCCAAGAAACTGTTGCAGGCCGGAAACGGAACCGCAGCGGTGGAGCTCGAGACTCCGCCGGTCTGCGCGCAAGAACCGGCGGAGTTCGTTTTGCGGAGACCGTGACTCGCAGCATTGCGGCGCACGGTCGACACTGGGAAGGCCCGAGGTCATGGCAAGAGCCGTTCCTCTCGATCGTTATCGAAATATCGGCATCATGGCGCACATCGATGCCGGTAAGACGACGACCACCGAGAGAATCCTGTACTACACCGGTCGACTGCACCGCCTGGGCGAGGTCCACGAAGGGGCCGCGACCATGGATTGGATGGAGCAGGAGAAGGAGCGCGGCATCACCATTACGAGTGCCGCGACGACCTGCGCCTGGCGCGACCACCGCATCAACATCATCGACACTCCGGGCCACGTGGACTTCACGGTCGAAGTGGAGCGCAGCTTGCGCGTGCTGGACGGGGCCGTGGCCCTGTTCTGTGCCGTAGGCGGTGTCGAGCCACAGTCCGAAACCGTGTGGCGCCAGGCCGACAAGTACGGCGTGCCGCGCATCGCATTCGTCAACAAGATGGATCGCGTCGGCGCCAACTTCCGGCATGTCGTGCAGAACATGCGCGAGCGCCTCGGCGCCCGCCCGGTGCCGATTCAGTATCCGATCGGCGAGGGCGAACTCTTCACCGGCATCATCGACCTGCTGACGATGAAGGCGCGCTTCTATCATGAGGACACCAAGGGGCAGACGTTCGACGAGGGCGCCATTCCGTCGGACCTGGAAGCCGAAGCCCGCAAGCTGCACATCGAACTCATCGAATCGGTGGCCGACCACGACGACGAGGTCGCGGAGCGCTACTTGTTCGAGCACGACGTGCCGGGCGAGATGCTGATGCGCGCGCTGCGCAAGGCAACCATCGATTGCTCGGTGGTGCCGGTTCTGTGCGGCTCGTCCTTCAAGAACAAGGGCGTGCAGCGGTTGCTCGATGCCATCATCGACTTCTTGCCGGCGCCGTCCGATTTGCCGGACATCAAGGGCATCAACACCAACACCGACGTCGAGGAGCTCATCAAGGCTGCCGACGATGCGCCGTTCAGCGCCTTGGCGTTCAAGGTGGCGACTGACCCGTTCGTCGGCAAGCTGACCTTCGTCCGCATCTATTCGGGCGAGATGGACGCGGGTTCGTACATCTATAACTCGACGACCGAGCGCCGGGAGCGCGTCGGCCGGGTGCTGCAGATGCACGCCAACAAGCGCGAGGACCTCCAGGAAGCGTTCGCGGGCGACATCGTGGCGATCGTCGGCCTGAAAGCGACGCGCACCGGCCACACGCTCTGTAACGAGGACCATCCGGTCAAGCTCGAATCCATGCAGTTCCCGGAGCCGGTCATCTCGGTGGCGATCGAGCCCAAGACGCATCCCGACCAGGAAAAGATGGGGATGGCGCTTGAGAAGCTGGCGGAGGAAGACCCGACGTTCCGCGTCCGCACCGATACCGAAACCGGCCAAACGATCATCGCCGGGATGGGCGAACTGCATCTCGAGATCATCGTCGACCGTATGAAGCGCGAATTCAAGGTCGAGGCCAACGTCGGCAAACCGCAGGTGGCGTACAAAGAGACGATTACGCAGAAGGCGGACGCCGAAGGCAAGTTCGTGCGCCAGTCGGGCGGCCGTGGCCAGTACGGACACGTCAAGATCCATATGGAGCCGCAGACGGAGACCACCGGTCTCATCTTCGAGAACAAGATCGTCGGCGGCGTGATCCCGAAGGAATACATCAATCCGATCCACAAGGGCATCGAAGAGGCCATGCTCAACGGCATCTTGGCCGGCTACCCGGTGCTCGGGATTCGTGTGCAGCTCTACGACGGCAGCTACCACGACGTGGACTCGTCGGAAATGGCGTTCAAGATCGCCGGCTCGATGGCGTTCCAGGATGCCGCCAAGCGCGCCAAGCCGGTACTGCTCGAGCCGGTCATGGACGTCGAAGTCGTCGTGCCGAGCGAATACATGGGCGAAGTCATCGGCGACCTGAACTCGCGCCGCGGCAAGATCGGCGGCATGTTCCAGCGCGCCGATGCGCAGGTCGTGGCGGCGACTGTGCCGCTGTCGGATATGTTCGGGTACGCGACGCGGTTGCGTTCGCTGACGCAAGGCCGCGCCGTGTACAGCATGCAGTTCGCCCGGTACGAGCCCGTGCCGCAGAGCGTGGCGGAGACCATCGTAGCGCGCGTCGTCGGGCGCTGAGCCCGGCGCGGAAATTGGTTGGCTGAGCCCATCGCGGCTTAGCGTGAGCGGAGGAAAACAGGAGCCATGGCACGTCAGAAGTTCGAGCGGACGAAGCCGCACGTGAACGTTGGGACGATCGGTCACATCGACCATGGGAAGACGACGCTGACGGCGGCGATCACGAAGGTGCTGGCCGGCAAGGGTCTGGCGGAGTTCGTGCC
>JANLSU010000056.1:0-68014 GCA_031362565.1 bacterium
CCCCCGGGACCGAGGGGGAGCATGGCATTTTCCGCGCCGCGCGGGCGGGCGGCCGTAAGGCCGCGCCTCGCGGCGCGGACGACTAACATCCAGGCGATGAACCCGCCCAAGCCCACACCGAGGACGGCCATCGACACGACCGCGAAACTCAAGTGGTACTGCAAGAGGACACTACAGATGCGCGTCAGCGCCACCTCGAAGGCGAGCGCGGTGGCGGACACGAACGCCATTCCGAATGTGACGCGCGAACGGAGCATCGGCGCATCATACGCGCGCCGCGCGTCTCCAGTCGAGGCCGGTTGCAAGCCGTGCGGGCGCGATTGACCGGCGGCGGCCCGCGCCCGTACGATCGCGTCCATGAACCCGAAACAAACGCCACCGGACACCGCCTGGGGCCCACGCATCGTCGCGACACTCGTCGTCCTCACCCACGTCGTCATCAATCTCCGCGACGCCATGTTCCGTGACGAGTTCTACTACTTGGCGTGCGCCGATCACCTGGGGTGGGGCTACGTCGATCATCCGCCCTTGTCGATCGCGGTCTTGTGGGCGATGCGCGCGGTGCTCGGCACGTCGCTTGTGGCGGTGCGGCTCGCCCCGGCGCTCGCCGGCGCCGCGGTTGTGCTCCTTGCGGCTCGCATGGCGCGCGACTGGGGTGCGTCCCGGTACGCACAGCTTCTCGTTGCGACGGCGGTCGCGGTGGCGCCAATCTATGGGAGTCTGTTCGGCTACTTTTCGATGAACGCCTTCGACATGCTGTTTTGGACGCTCGGCGCATTGCTGCTGGCGCGCCTGGCCGCGATGCCTGTTGCAGAGGGTGCGGGCAGGGCCACACGAACCTGGTTGCTGTTCGGTGTCGTCTGCGGGCTCGGACTCCTGAACAAGATCAGCGTCGGCTTTTTCGGTATCGGCGTCGCGGTAGCGCTCGTTCTGACCCCGCTCCGGCGCCATCTCCGCACGCCGGGTCCGTGGCTCGCGCTCGCGGTCGCCGCACTTCTCTTCTTGCCGCACGTTCTGTGGCAAGTGCAGCACGGCTGGCCGACGCTGGAATTCATTCACAACGCCGAGAGCAGCAAGAATGTGCACGCTTCATTGCGCGGCTTCTTCGGGGCGCAAGTGCTGCTCTTGCATCCATTCAACGCCCCACTTTGGATCCTGGGCCTGGCGGCGCTGCTCTGGGGCCGCATCGGCAACCGCGACCGCGCGCTCGGGATCGTGTACCTGACGGCGTTCACGGTGCTCGTAGCACGCGGCGGGAAGGCCTACTACTTGGCGGGTGCCTATCCGCCGCTCCTTGCAGCGGGAGCGATCACCGTCGATCGGCTGGTGGCGCGCGTCCGGATGGCGGCGTGGATTCGGCCGTCTCTCATCGCCGTGCTCACTCTGGGTGGGATCTTGCTGCTGCCATTTTCGGCGCTCGTGCTGCCGGTCGAGACCTTCCTCGCCTATCAGCGCGCGCTGCATATCGAACCGCCGCGTGAAGAAAACCACACGATGGGGCCACTGCCGCAGTTTCTCGCCGACCGTTGCGGCTGGCAGGAAATGACGGGTGCGGTCGCGAGCGTCTACGCGTCATTGTCCGAAGCCGAGCGTGGCAAGACGTTGATCGCGGCAAACAACTACGGAGAAGCCGGCGCGCTCCTCTACTACGGACGGCGGCTCGGGCTCCCGGCCGCCGTCTGCCAGCACAACAGTTTCTATCTCTGGGGCCCCGGCAACGTCACGCCGGACGTCGTCATCACCGTCGGCCAAGCGCCCGACGACCTGCACGACACGTTTGAAAGCGTCATCCCGGCGGCGCAGATCGTGGCGCCCTACGCCATGCCGTACGAAACCCGCCGGCCGATCTGCATCTGCCGCGGCTTGAAGGTCTCACTCGACGCCGCGTGGAAGGACGGCAAGCACTACGAATGAGCTATCGGGCGCGGAAGATCGGCACCTTTTCGGATAGGAGCGTTCCAGCAACGCGCAGAGTGACGAAGTACACACCTCGCGCGACGGGTGTCCCGGAAACAGTGCTTCGATCCCAGCTCACGAGATGCATGCCAGGGTCGGAGTGACCGGTCGCGACCATGCTCACAAGTCGGCCGACCACGTCGTAGACGCTCAAAGCATAATGCTCGTGGCTGTTGCCGGCCGAATAGCGGATCGAGATCGGCCCGGCGCCGTCCTGAAAAACGGCAAGCTTGGGTGTCCCGGGGGCCCACGCTAGGGCTGCTTGCGCGGGTCCCAAGATCTCTCTTGCTCCGTCGCGTCGCACGCCGACGAGCCGGTACCAGCGACTCGCCGCGTCGCCGACGGTATCGTCGTCAAACCAATTCGCTTGCGGCGGAAGATCAACGGCGATAGCGGCGAACGGGCCTGACTCATCCGCGGACCGCTCGATCTGAATACTGGCCAGATCGAAACCGACGGAACTCCGGAAGCGCCACCGAACGTGAACAGTGCCACGAACATCGTCTCGCAGGACCTGAAAGTCCTCGACAAGGACCGGCGTTGTGTCATCCCAACGCGCGATATAACCCGTAGGCATGTCACCGATCATCGTAAATCGACCGCCAACAAAAACCGACGACGAGGTGGCGAGAATGCAACGAGCGTTGTCATTCGCGTTCGGGTAGAGTGGCGACCAGCCCTGCCCGTCGAAAACGTATACGGAGCCGTCTGGCGCGATCCCCTCGGCAGACCAGAGCTTGCCCTGGAACACCGCAAGCTTGCCCGGCGTCCCGCGCCATGGAAGAGACATCGGGCCAAGCGGCGACCAGGTTTGCCCGTCCCATTGCCCAAAGTAGTAAGGTTGACCCGACTGCGGATCGGTGAATTCCCCGTTGACAGCGAGGGCGTTGTTGTAAGCGACCAGACCAAACGCGCTTGCCACAGGCGCATCCACCGTGCGCCACGAGGTGCCGTTCCACGCTGCAAGCCCGGGAGAAAGAATACCTCCCGCGTGTGAGAAATGACCCGCTACGAGGACTTCTCCATCGAAAACCCCAATGTCCAAGACCTCGCCATCCACGCCAGATCCGAGCGAATGCCATTGGCTTCCGTCCCACCGTGCGATGCCGCGGGAAGGCAGCCCACCCGCCGTTTCAAACATCCCACCAACGTAGAGGTCGTGCCCCACGGTCTTCACGCAGAACACCCACGCGTCAACTCCGCTCCCAAGCGAAGCCCAATCTGTCCCATCCCAAGCAGCAACGTTATTAGCGGAGTGATTGCCCGCGAAGAGAAACTTGCCTCCGGCGATGAGCTTGTTGTCGAACGTGGTCAGTGCGCTGACTTGTTCCCAACACTCGGGACCAGGGCAGCCGTCATGGCGCACCCCGCCGCCCAAAGGCTGCCAACGCGAGCCGTCCCATGCGGCGATGTACCGCAAGACTGTATTGTCCTGCGTGACGAAGAAGTCGCCGCCGGCAATCAGAACTCCCCGATACATGCAAAGACTGGTTACCCATTGAGTCAACGCACCGGGACCCGTAAAACCACTTTGCCAGCCGGCATAGACTGGGCATGCCACGATGATGCACACCGTGAGTCCAACCAGTACGGCTCGTCTGGCCGGCACAAGCGTTCGCAGCATGGGACCTCGCTCCGGAGAGGGCTCTCGAATGGTAACAACAGCAGTGCGAGAAGTCAAAACGCAGGATCGCAAAAGCGATTGACACGGCGTGCTCTCCGAGGTGTACTCGGCCGGCTCCTCAACCATCGGATTTCAAACTGAAGCGGCCGGAACCGAAGAAAACCAGCTTATGCGCCATCTCGTCATCATCAACCCTGCTTCGAGCCGCGGCGACACGGCGCGCGCCGAGGCGGCGATCCGCGCGGCGTTCACACAACGCGGCTTGGGGTTCGAAATCGTGCACACGGAGCGCAAACGGCACGCCAACGAGATCGTCCGCGAACGCGGCGCGGAGTTCGAGGGCATCATCGCAGTCGGTGGCGATGGCACGCTGCACGAGGTCGTCCAGGAACTCGACTTGGAACGGCACTGGCTCGGAGTCGTGCCGCGCGGCAGCGGCAACGACTTCGCATGGATGAACGGCTGGACGACCAATGTGGACGCCTGCGCCGACCGGATTGCAGCCGGCGTCGAGCACCGCATCGATCTGGGTTTGTGGGAGGGCGGGCGCTTTCATACAAGCGTCGGGGTCGGGTTCGAAGCCCAGGTCAACTACGAGAGCCATCGCATCAAACACTTGCGCGGCACCGCCATCTATCTCGCGGCATTGGCGCGCACGTTATCCAACTTGAAGGCCTATCCGGTCACGCTCGACTGGGAGGGCGGCGGGTGGGAAGGCGAAATGCTGCTGGCGTCGATCGGCAACGGCCGGCGCGTCGGTGGCGCTTTTCTGCTGACGCCGGATGCCCGCAACGACGACGGACTGCTCGACCTCTGCTTTACGCCGCGGGTCGGGCTCGCACGCTTGCTCAGCATCTTGCCGCGCACCTTCAAAGGCACGCACGTGCGAGCGCACCCGGTGCAAATGCAACGCGGCGCCCGTATCCGCATCACGAGCCCAAGCGGTTTTCCGGTGCATGTGGACGGCGAGATGGCGGGGCTCGAAGTACGGCAGCTCGACTTGCGCGTTGCCGCCGGGGCGTTGCGCACCTTCTAAAGTCAGTCCGAAATGTGCACCACGCCCTGGCGGTGCTTGCCCCAGCGCATGCGGCCCTTAGAATCGCTGTCGTGGCGCAAGAGATCGAGCGCGATCTCCGCCGGGTCGCGGGGCAGAGTGGCCTGCAGGCGGGCGCGGTAGGGCTCGAGCGCGGCGGCGGCCGCAGCCGGCATCTGCCCCACGTAGGGGAACCGGTCGGTGCGACTGCTCGCTTCGAGTTCCGTCCGTAAGGCTCCGAGGGCCGCTTCCTCGGCCGGCGTGCGCTCGGGTTTCGCTTCCAGCGCCTTTTGCGTGTTCGCCAATTGCCGCGCCACGAGCTTGCCGTAGCGGGCGCGGGCGCTCTCGACTTCTTCGAGGAACTCGACGCGCTTCAACGCCTCACGCACCTCGGGCTTGGAGAGCGGGTCCCATTGCAGCCAGGCGAATGACGTCATTCCATAGTAGTAGCAGTACTCGCCTTCGCCCATTTCATTGGCGAGCAGCAGGCGGTCGCGGGTTCGGAAATAGTCCACCATGCTTCCCGCCATGAGGGTGCCGCCTTTGGCGACGCTCACCGCGTCGACGATCTTTTCCATGACCGGCCGGCCGTCGGGCCGGGCGCGCTTGACGTCGTGCATGAAAGTCGCGAGGTTGGCAGCGGCGTTGGCGCGGTGGGTCGTGAGGCTCTCGCGCACCGCGACGAACTGTTCGATGCGGTCGCGGCCGGCCACACCGCCCAGCGGCGGCACGAACGATTCAGGCGCGCCAAAGCGTTCCTGCAGTTGGGCCTGCATCTGCTCGAGTTGTTTGGTGTCCGGCAGCTTGCCGCGCACCCAACTGCCCACCAAGATGCCGCCCAGCACGAGCACTGTGAGGCACACACCGACCGCGATCGCGCAGCCGACCAAGAGCTTCTTCACGTGGCGTCCTCCGGTGCCGGGATGGCGCGACCGTAGCACCCCGGCTGTCGGCGGCGCAAGCGCACCCAATGGCGCACGGCCGCGCCCCTTGATCCGTGCCGGTCGCATCGGGTAGGGTGGCGCTCCGGCTCGAACCGATGGCGACGCGTTCCTTCAACACATCGAGTGGTCACGTGGCAGGCGAATACGTTTTCACCATGAAGGACCTCCGCAAGGTGGTCCCGCCCAAGGTCGAGATCCTCAAGGGGATCTGGCTGTCGTTCTACCATGGGGCCAAGATCGGCGTCATTGGTCCGAACGGCGCCGGCAAGTCGACCTTGCTCCGCATCATGGGCGGCGTCGATACCGACTTCGTGGGCGAAGCGGCTCCCGGCAAGGGGATCAAGGTGGGCTACTTGCCGCAGGAGCCGCAGCTCGATCCCAAGAAGACGGTGCTCGGCAACGTCGAGGAAGCGGTGGCCTCGACACGCGCCCTCCTCGATCGTTTTAACAAGATCAGCGAGCGCTTTGCCGAGCCGATGGACGACGACGAAATGACGAAGCTGCTGGACGAGCAGGCGCGCGTCCAGGACCAGATCGAGCACGTCAATGCGTGGGAGCTGGATCGCCAGCTCGAGATTGCCTTGGACGCGCTGCGCTGCCCGCCCGGCGATGCCGACGTCACGACGCTGTCCGGTGGCGAGCGGCGCCGGGTGGCGCTCTGCAAGCTCCTGTTACAGCGTCCCGACCTCCTGCTGCTCGACGAGCCGACAAACCATCTCGATGCCGATTCGGTGGCGTGGCTCGAGCGCTTTCTGCGCGAGTACCCAGGCACCGTCGTCGCCGTAACGCACGACCGCTATTTCCTCGACAAGGTCGCAGGCTGGATCCTGGAACTCGACAAGGGTTTCGGCAAGCCGTGGGAAGGCAACTATTCGTCGTGGCTGAGCCAGAAACTGACGGTGCTGACGCAGCAGGAAAAACCGTCGGCCGGGCGCGCCCGCACCCTGCAGCGCGAGTTCGAGTGGATGCAATTGACACCGACGCTCCGCAAGACGCACAGCCGTGCGCGCGTCGCGTCCTACGAACGGCTGCTCGCCGCCGACGCCGAGAAGGAACGCGAGAACGACGAAATCTACATTCCGCCGGGGCCGCGCCTGGGCAATGTGGTCATCGACGCCGAGGGTTTGCGCAAGGCGTACGGCGACAACGTGCTCTTCGAGGACTTGTCGTTCAGCCTGCCGCCCGGCGGCATCGTCGGCATCATTGGCCCGAACGGCGCCGGCAAGACGACCCTCTTCCGCATGATCATCGGCACGGAGACCCCGGACGCCGGCACGCTCCGCCTTGGCGACAGCGTCAAGTTGGCCTATGTCGACCAAGTACGCGATGCGCTGGACGGCGACAAGACCGTGTTCCAGGAGATTACCGGCGGGCTCGATCAGATCCAGGTCGGCAACCGCACGATGGGATCGCGCGCCTACTGCGGGATGTTCAACTTCAAAGGCGGCGACCAGCAAAAATGGGTCCGCGACCTCTCGGGCGGTGAACGCAACCGCCTGCACTTGGCAAAAGTGTTGCGGAGCGGCTGCAACGTGCTGTTATTGGACGAGCCGACCAACGATCTCGATGTCGACACGCTGCGGGCGCTCGAAGCCGGTCTCCTGGACTTCGCGGGATGCGCCGTCGTGATCAGCCACGATCGCTGGTTCCTCGACCGCATCGCGACCCACATCCTGGCGTTCGAGGGCGACAGCCGCGTCGTATGGTTCGAAGGCAACTACCAAGACTACGAGGCGGCACGCCGCGCCCGGCTGGGCGATGATGCGGGACAACCGCATCGCATCAAGTACCGCCGCCTGACTCACGGCTGAGTGCCGTACGCGGAGGCAACGCCATCGGATCCATCGTCGAGTTCGTGTTGCATCTGGACAAGCACCTGGCGTCGCTCGTGTCCACGTATGGAACCTGGACGTACGGCATCCTGTGCGCCATCGTATTCTGCGAGACGGGCCTGGTCATCACGCCGTTCTTGCCCGGTGATTCGCTGCTCTTCGCGGTCGGCGCCATCGCCTCTACCGGCGCCCTGGATGTGCGGGTGGCGGTCCTGCTCTTGAGCCTGGCGGTCTTCGCCGGCGACAACACCAACTACTGGATCGGACGCCGGCTGGGTCCGCGCGTTTTCCGCGCCGAGAAATCCCGCTTTCTCGACCGCCGCCACCTGGATCGCACTCACGCCTTTTACGAAAAGCACGGCGGCAAGACCCTGGTCTTCGCGCGTTTCCTGCCGATCATCCGGACATTCGCGCCCTTCGTGGCTGGAATCGGCCGCATGCGCTACGGGCGCTTCCTCGCCTTCAGCGTCGCCGGCGGCGTGTTCTGGGTGGCGCTCTTCGTTCACGCGGGCTACTTCTTCGGCAACATCCCGTTCGTGAAGAAGAACTTCTCGGTCGTCATCATGGCGATCATCGTGCTTTCCGTACTCCCCGCCGTCGTCGAAATGTGGAAGCACCGCCGCAACCGCGCTGCCTGAAGGGGCGTGGCGAACGCTTACCGGCGTGAGCACTTCGCGGTCCCGGGCACGCCGCACCGCCTGACACTCGACTACGACATCGTGTGCTACGAACAGACGGCCCGCCTGCGGCCGGAGCCGCGTTTCGGCGTACCGTTGTACGGTATGACCGTCATCGAGGCCAAATCGCCGCTCGGGCGTGAAGATGAAGTGCGGCGCCTGTTGCACCCGCTGCGCTTGCGCGCCACCCGCTCCAGCAAATACGTCACCGGTTGCCAGGCGCTGGGCGTCGTGACCGGTGTGCAGGTGGAGGACTGACGCATGCGACCCACCTGGACATGGCTCGTCCTGCCGGCCGCGTCGCTGGCGGGCGGCGCCATCGTCGCCCACCACACTGGCGCTGCACCCGGAAGCGCTGTCCAGCACGACTGGGCGGCCATCGACGACGAAAAGTTGGACCGCACCTTCGAATCCCTCGGGACGCCCGACGAACGGACCGCGTTCGGCGATGACACGAGCCGGCCGGTCGGCAGGCCCGGGCTGCGCGTCGACCTGACCATGAAAAGCGATCAGTTGCGGTTCTTCCGCACCGCCACCAAGAACACGCCGCGCCGCCAGGAAGAGGTGGCGATCGCCTTCGACGACGGGCCGGCGCGCACCGCGCTGCTCACCGCGCATGGCTGGAGCACGCAATCCACCGATCGCAAGAGTTACGTCGTGCAACTGTTCAAACGCCAGCAGATCACGAACGAGTGCCGCCTGCGCAAATTTCTGCTCGTGAATCTGCTGTACGATCACGGCTCGTTCCGCATGGAGACCTGCTACCGCCTGTTGCACGAGATGGGTCTTTTCCCGTCTTATCACGAACTCGTGACGGTGTTCGTGAACGGCCATCCGGAAGGGATCTATTTGCTCGTCGAACGCGTCGAGGATGCGGTGCTGCGGACCGAACCCGAAGTCGCCTGCGTGATCCGCCGCCGTTGGAACGAGCGGCCGGAAATCAAGTTCGCAGGATCGGGCGCCGAGCCCACCGCGGCCTTCGAACGGGCGCACGGCTCGGACACGGGTGCGGTTACGACGGCGGGGCTGGAGCGGGATCTCGACCTCGACGCGTACCTGTCGTGGCTCGGATTCAACAGTCTCACCTGCAACTCCGACTATCTCGACGAATTGTTCCTGTACCAGACGCGTGGCGCGGACGGCAACCTGGGCCGGCTGCAACCGGTCGCCTGGGACTACGATGGCATCTTCCACCCGCCGGCGCACCGCAATGCGGCGCTTGGTGACTCGATCCTGTATGCGTGCGAGTCGGCGATCGACCGGCGCGTGCTCGACGACCCGGCGTTGCACACCCGGTACGCAGACGTGCTGCAACGGCTCCTCACATCGACGCTCACCGAGGAACACCTCCGCGCCACCGTGGCAGCGGTCGCGGCGACGCTCGAGCAGATCGATACCGGCGCCCCGGCGGACATCCAGACCGCCGAACGGACGCGGCGCACCGCCGATATCGAGCACTTCACGAGCGCGCTTGTCGCCCGGCGCGCGAGCCTGCTCCGCAACCTGCCTGCCGCCTTAGCGCCCGGCCTTCCGCCCGGGAACTGAAGCCCGAGCCTTCCTGCCGCACCCCGTTTACGAGACGGGGCCGCCAACGTATGTTTCGAGCGGGCTGCCAGCCCTCACCCCGACCGATCCGGAGCTCCGGCACCATCATGGAGTTCATCGACTACTACTCCGTCTTGGGCGTCGCGCGCGGCGCGACCGCGGATGAGATCGACAGCGCCTATCGCAAGTTGGCGCGTCAGTTCCATCCAGACGTGAGCAAAGCCAAGAACGCCGAGGAAAAGTTCAAGCAGGTCGGCGAAGCCTACGAGGTTCTCAAGGACCCCGCCAAGCGAGCGCAGTACGATCAGTACGGCGCGGCGTGGAAGGACGCGCAAGAACACGGCGCGCCGCCGCCCGGGTTCGACGGCTTCCGCAGCCGCCCGCGCAGCGCCCAACCCAGTGACTTTGCGGCTGAGTTCGGTGGCGGCGGCGACTTCAGCGACTTCTTCCAACAGTTATTCGGAATGGGTGGCGGCACCGCCCAGAGTCCATTCGGGGGCGGCGGAAGAGGCAGCCGCCAAACGCGGCGCGGTGGCGGCCGGGCCGCGACCGCCGGATTCGATCACGAAGCGCGCATCAGCCTGTCGCTCGAAGACGCGGCGCACGGCGGCCGGCGCGAAGTTACGATCCGCGAACCCGAGACCGGCGTGACGCGCAAGCTGGCGTTGCAAGTGCCGCGCGGCGTGCGCGCCGGACAGCGCATTCGCCTCGCGGGACAGGGCACGGCGGGCCAGGGCGGCGCCCCGGGTGACCTCTATCTGCAG
Organism: bacterium; assembly: GCA_031362565.1. GTDB lineage: Bacteria > Krumholzibacteriota > Krumholzibacteriia > JANLSU01. Next base: position 10,376 of record JANLSU010000056.1, read on the forward strand.
GTCGAAATTGCGCCGCATCCGCTCTTCCGGCTGGAAGGGGCCGACTTGCATACGGTGCTCCCGGTCGCGCCTTGGACGGCGACGCTCGGAGGCACGGCGCTTTTGCGCACCCTCGATGGCAACGTCAAGGTGAAGGTTCCGGCGGGAACATCGTCGGGGCGGCGCATCCGGCTCGCCGGGCGCGGCTTTCCGAACGGCCATGGCGCCGGCGACCTGTACGCCGAAATTCGCGTCCATGTACCCGAACAATTGACGCCCGAGGAACAAGAGTTGTTCGAGAAACTGGCAGCGGCTTCCGTGTTCGTGCCGCCGCCGCAACACGCCTGATTGCTTGCATCGCGGGAGGTTTCCCCATGGATCTGTCGCGTCTGACTCAGAAGTCGCAGGAAGCGTTGCGCGAAGCGCAGACCATCGGCGTGCGTTACGGCCATCCGGAAGTCGACGCCGACCATTTGGCGCTCGCACTCCTGCAACAAGAAGACGGCCTCTTGCCGCGCCTGCTGGCCCGCATGGACCAACCGGTCGAAGCCTTGCGGGCTGCTTTCGAGCGCGAAATCGACCGCCGGCCACGCGTTTCCGGGCCGGGCGCCGAACCCGGTAAGGTTTTCGTGACGCCGGCGCTGCAACAGTTGTTCGTGCGCGCCGAGGACGAAGCAAAGCGCCTCAAGGATGAGTACGTGTCGGTCGAGCACCTGGCGCTGGCGCTCCTCGAGTCGAAGAGCGCGGCGGCGCGAACCCTGCAAGAACATGGCGTGACGCGCGATGCTTTCTTGAAGGCATTGGTCGCCGTCCGCGGCAATCAACGCGTCACCAGCGATACGCCGGAATCCTCCTACGAGGCGCTCGAGAAATATGGCATCGACCTGGTGGCGCAGGCACGGCGCGGCAAGCTCGATCCGGTCATCGGCCGCGACGCCGAGATCCGGCGGGTCATCCGCATTCTGTCGCGCAAGACCAAGAACAATCCGGTGCTGATCGGTGAGCCGGGCGTCGGCAAGACGGCGATCGTCGAGGGCCTGGCACAGCGCATCGTGCGCGGCGACGTGCCCGAGTGGTTGCAGGATCGCAGCGTCTTTTCGCTGGACATGGGTTCCCTGTTGGCCGGCGCCAAGTTTCGCGGCGAATTCGAGGAGCGCCTGAAGGCGGTCCTGAACGAAGTCCGCAAGAGCGATGGACGAGTGCTGCTGTTCATCGACGAGCTGCATACGATCGTCGGCGCCGGCAAGACCGAGGGCTCGCCCGATGCCGGCAACCTTCTCAAGCCGATGCTGGCGCGCGGCGAGTTGCACTGCATCGGTGCGACGACGCTCGACGAGTACCGCAAGAACATCGAGAAGGATGCGGCGCTCGAGCGCCGGTTCCAGCCGGTGATGGTCGAACCGCCGAGCGTCGAAGACACGATATCCATCTTGCGCGGTTTGCGCGAACGCTTCGAGGTTCACCACGGGGTCCGCAACCAGGACAACGCGCTCGTACAAGCGGCCGTGCTCTCCAACCGCTACATCACGGATCGATTTCTGCCCGACAAGGCGATCGACTTGGTGGACGAAGCCTGCGCGGCGATCCGCACCGAGATCGACTCCATGCCGGCCGAATTGGACGAAGTCACGCGCCGTGTCATGCAGCTCGAGATCGAATCCGCCGCCCTCAAGAAGGAATCGGACCGCTCGAGCCGCGACCGGCTCGCGGTGTTGCAGAAGGAACTGGCGGAACTCAAGTCCCAGTCCGACGCCATGCGCGCCCAGTGGCAGAACGAGAAGGAAGCGATTCAGAAGGTGCGGGCGCTGCGCGAAGAAATCGAAAAGGTCCGCCACGGTGTCGAGGTGGCCGAGCGCGCCTACGATCTCAACCGAGCGGCCGAGCTCAAACACGGCCGGCTGCCGGAACTCGAACGCCGGTTGCACGCCGACGAGGAAAAGCTCGCCGGGCTGCACGGCGGCAAGCGCCTGTTGCGCGAAGAGGTCACCGAGGAAGAGATCGCCGAGATCGTCTCCAACTGGACGGGCGTGCCGGTGACGCGGCTCGTGGAAGGCGAGCGCGAAAAACTGCTGCGTCTCGACGAGATCTTGCACCAGCGTGTCATCGGCCAAGACGAAGCAGTCCGCCTGGTCGCCGACGCGGTCATTCGCGCCCGGTCGGGAATCAAAGATCCCAAGCGGCCGATCGGCTCGTTCATCTTCTTGGGCCCCACCGGGGTCGGCAAGACCGAACTCGCCAAAACGCTCGCGGCGGCGCTCTTCGACTCCGAAGACGCGATGATCCGCATCGACATGAGCGAGTACATGGAGAAGCACAGCGTGTCGCGCTTGATCGGCGCGCCGCCCGGCTACGTCGGGTACGAGGAGGGCGGGCAGCTGACCGAGGCCGTGCGCCGCCGGCCGTATTCGGTGCTCTTGTTCGACGAGATCGAAAAAGCGCACCACGACGTGTTCAATGTGTTGCTGCAAATCCTGGACGACGGGCGCGCCACCGACTCGCAGGGCCGCACCGTCGACTTCAAGAACACGGTCATCATCATGACGTCCAACATTGGGTCGCAACACCTGCTGGAAGGCATCGACGCACGCGGCGAGATCTCCGAACGCGCCCGCGACGCGGTGCTGGCCGAAATGCGGCAGCATTTCCGGCCCGAATTCCTGAACCGCGTCGACGATATCGTGCTCTTCAAGCCGCTGCAGCTGGAAGAGATCGAGAAGATCGTCGACCTGCTGCTCGCTGACTTGCGGCGGCGGCTCGCGGACCGCCAGGTGAAGCTCGAGATGACCGAGCGCGCTCGTGCCCTGGTGGCCCGAGCCGGATACGATCCGGTGTACGGGGCGCGGCCGCTCAAACGCTATCTGCAGACACACGTCGAAACGCGCATCGGGCGGGCCCTGGTGGCTGGACTCGTGGCGCCGGGCGCGACGGTGGCCATCGACGCGCCGCACGGCGAGCTGGCCGTGGACGTGCAGGAGCCACCGGTGGAGTCCCAGCCGGCGCGCTGACTCCCCCATTTGCGGGTTCCGCCGCAGTCCACTCCTCGACGCCGCCCAGTCGAGCCGCTACACTCGCGCCTCGCCCGTCCCGTTCGCTGCGCTGCTGTTGCGCCTTGGGCGTTCGAGCGTCCGAAACCCTGCCCCTTTTCGCGCCGTATAAAGGTCGCGAGCGAGGAGAGTTCATGGCTGCCGTCGCGTCTGTGCCGCCTACGACAGGTTCCTCGGACGCGGGGCCGCGCCGCGAACTCACCGTCCGCGCCGTCATCACCGCGGTCATCGTCGCGGCCCTGGTCGGCGGCTCGTATCCGTACGTCGTGCTCAAGCTCGGATACGGACCCAACATTTCGATCGTCGCCGCTTTCTTCGGCTACATGGCGATTACCGTCGTCGGCATCCTGAGCGGCAAGCGCGGCACCCGGTATGAAAACAACATGGTGCAAGCGGCCGGCACTGCCGCCGGCCAAGCCGGGTTCATGTGCGTGGTGCTCGCCGCGATCGACATGCTGAATGCCAACCCCGCACTCGGCTTCAGCCTTCACCTGACCACCCTGCAGATCTTCATGTGGCTGACGGTTGCGGGCTTGATCGGCGTGCTGCTCGCGGTACCGCTGCGGAAGCATTACATCGACGAGGAAAACCTCATGTTCGCGGACGGCACGGCGGCGGGCGAAACGCTGCTGGTCCTGGACCAAGGCCCCAAGGAAGCCGGGCCACGCGTCGCCGCACTTCTCTCCGGCATGACGCTTTCCGGCGGGCTGGCGATACTCCGCGACAAGTTGCATTTGTTCCGCGACACGATTCCCTGGGGCACGAACGGCGCGGCGCTGCACGTCGGCTCCGAAGTCAGCCTGCTGAGCTTCGGTTCCGGACTCCTGGTCGGCTGCCGGATCGGCTTGTCGATGGGTATCGGGATGCTGCTTTCGTGGTTCATCGCACCGGGCGCCTTGGTGTCGCGCGGCATCGTTCCGGCTGAGACGTTCAAGGACGTGGTGCGCTGGGTCATGTGGCCTGCGACCGGCCTCATGGTGGCCGGCGGACTCACGGCGCTCGTCCTGAAATGGAATGTGCTCATGCGCACCTTCCAGGGACTGTCGGTTCACAAGGCCGACAACACCGACCTGTCGATGCGCTTCGTCATGATCGGGGTCGGCTTGCTCTCCATCGCGCTCTGCCTCATCCAGTGGCTGAGCCTCCACTTCCCGGTCTGGCTGACACTGGTCTCGCTCGCACTGTCCTTCGTCCTCATGCTCGTCGGCACGCGCGTGCTCGGCGAGACGAACTGGGCGCCCATCAGTGCGCTCGCCAACCTCATGCAGGCAGTGTTCGCGGTGCTCGTGCCGCACAACATGACGGTGAACATGATCGGCTCGGGGATGTCGGGGACGGTTGCCGCCAACGGCGAGCACTTGATGCAGGTCTACCGGGCCGGCAAGATCGTCGGGTCGAACAACCGCAGTCTCGCCATCCTGCAAATGATCGGCGTGCCGGTGGGGGCCATTTCGGTGGCGGTCATCTATCCGGCGCTGCGCGCCAAGTACGGCATCGGCGAACAGGGCTTGTCGTCGCCGATCAGCGTCAAATGGGCGGCCTTCGCCGAGTTGCTGAACCAAGGCCTGCACTCACTCCCGGCCGGCTGCTTTCAGGCCATGCTCATCGCCACCGGGCTCGGCATTCTGATGACGTGCCTCGAACCACGCTATCGCAAGTGGGTGCCGTCGCCGACCGCGGTGGGCATTGGGATGCTCGTTTCCGCCTGGTCGGTGGCACCCATGGTTCTGGGTGGCGTCTTGCAGTGGGCATGGGCGAAGTTCCATCCCAAGACCGAGCACATGTATGCCTTGCCAATGGCCTCGGGGTTCATCGCCGGCGAAGCAATCGTAGTCGTCGTGTTCGCAATCCTGGCTGCGGTGCAGCAGGCCTAGCGACGCCTGTCGTGGCACGAATGGCTTGACGGTGCACGGACGCACGCGGTTCCCTGCGGACATGAAACGCCAAGCTGCCGGGCAACGGCTTCCATGGCTCGAGCGTCTGGGCCTGCACCGGCCGGAACTGCGCGCTTGGGCGCTGTACGATTGGGCGAACTCAGCCATGGTCACGACCATCGTCGCGGCCGTGTTTCCCATCTACTATTACAAGGTCGCCGGCGCCGGCTTACCGGCGGGTGAGGCGACGCGGCGCTTTGCGCTCTGCACCACTCTCGCCCTTGGTGTGACCGCGGTCATGGCGCCGTTTCTCGGCGCCCTCGCCGACCTCACGGCGGCCAAGAAGCGGCTTCTGGCGGTGTTCCTCGTGCTTGGCGCGAGCGCGGTCGCGGCACTCTTCACCGTCGACGCCGGCGAGTGGCGTTGGGCGTCGGCGCTCTACATCCTGGCCAATATCGGCGGCGCGGGGAGCGCGGTCTTCTACGACTCGCTGCTGCCGCATGTGGCGCGCGACAACGAGTTGCACCGGGTGTCGACCGCCGGCTACGCGCTTGGCTATCTCGGTGGCGGACTCTTGCTCGGCGCGCAGGCCCTTTGGATCGCCCACCCCGGTTGGATCGGTTTGCCCACCGGCGACAACCTTTCCGACTCCAGCCGCACCCTGCCGGTACGTTTGGCGTTTCTGTCGGTGGCCGTGTGGTGGGTGTTGTTTTCGATTCCGCTTTTCCGGCGCGTCGCCGAACCGCCGGCGAGCGGCGCGCGCGTCCGCGGCCGCCTCGCGTTCAGAACAGCGCTCCGGCGTCTCGGCACGACGCTCGGGTCGCTGCGGACGCATCGCGCCGCCTTCTTGTTCATGCTGGCGTTTCTGCTCTACAACGACGGCCTGCAGACCATCATCAAGCTGGCAGCGATCTACGGCACCGAGATCGGCATCAGTTCACAAGCGCTCTTGGGCGCCATCCTACTCGTGCAGTTCGTAGGGATTCCGTGCACAATCCTGTTCGGTGCCGTCGCGGGCCGCGTCGGGGTCAAGCGGGCGCTGTATGTAACGCTGGTGTTCTACGTCGGAATCGCGGTCTTCGCCTACTTCATGCGCACCGCGGCGCATTTCTTCGTGCTCGCCACCGCGGTCGGCTGCGTGCAGGGCGGCTGCCAGTCGCTGTCGCGGTCGACGTTCGCGACCCTCGTGCCGGCCAGTCATTCGTCCGAGTTCTTTGGCTTCTTCGCCGTCGCCGAGAAATTCGCCGGCATCCTGGGACCGTTGCTGTTCGCATTGGTGATTCAACTGACCGGTTCGAGCCGCGGCGCAATCTTGTCGGTCGTGGTGTTTTTCGTGGCCGGCGCGGCACTCCTCAGTCGAGTCGACCTGGACGCAGGACGGCCCGCAGCCGGTGGTGCGACGTGATGTTGCGGCGGATTCGGCTCGGCCTTCTGGCGCTGCCGGTAGCGCTGCTCGCCTTCCATTGCGTCGATGCGGCGGACGTCTGGTTGCACTTGGCGACCGGGCGTCTCGTATGGACGACGCACACGGTGCCGCACCACGACATTTTTGGACCGGCACCGGCACTGCCGTGGATCGCGCTCGACTGGCTCGCCGGCACGGTCTTCTACCTGCTGCACGCGCTCGGCGGCATGCCGGCACTCGTGGTCGTGACGACCGCCGGATTCGTGCTGGCGCTCTGCTTGCCGCTCGGACTCGCGTCGCGCGCCCGCAAAACTCAGTGGCCGTTCGAGGTCGCACTTCTCGCCACGACGCTCATTGCCTACGAACGCTTCTTCGTGCGGCCCGAGATCGTCACGTTGCTCCTGGTGGCAATTGCGGTGCAGATTCTTGCGGCCGGCGCCCCGCGTCGTTGGCGAACTGTCGCCGCACTCGCGGTGGTCCAGGCCGTATGGGCCAATTCACACCCGGCGTTTCTACTCGGCCCCGGGCTCGCCGCGCTCGCACTTGCCGGACACGCCATCGACACCTGGCGGACGGAGCGCAGGTGGCGCCTGCCGGCGCCGCTCGTGGCGCTGCCATTCGTGGCGCTCGGCGCGTGCGCGGTGTCGCCTTACGGAATCGAAACGCTGACGCATGCAATCGGCGCCTGGCATGATGTGGGAACGCCTGCCATGCTCGCCGGCATCGTCGAATGGCAACCGACGTTCGCGGTGCCCATTGCCGGCGACGTAACCTTGATGGCCTTCGTCGCGAGCCTCGTGGCGCTCGCCGCCGCCGGCATCGTGGGGCGGCGGCATGTGCGCGGCTTCGAAGTTCTCGCCGTAGTCGCATTCGTAGCGCTCGCCTGCGTTTCGCGCCGGCATCTCCTGTTGTATGCCGCAACCGTGCCGCCGCTCGCGGCGGCGTGGGTTCAGCGCCGGTGCGATATGAACCGCGCGGCGCGCGCCCCGCATCGCACGGCATCGATTCGCACCCTGCGCCGCGCCGCGCCGTTCATTCCGGCAGTCCTCGCCGTGTGGCTCGCGGCCGATGTGGCGCGCGGCAATTTCTATGCGCGTTGCGGTCCGCCGCGCACCCTCGGCTGGAGCGTGTCAGCCGCCGACCAGCCGATTGGCGCCGCCCAGTTCGTTGTCGAACACCAATTGACGGGCCCACTCTTCAACAATGTCGCGGCCGGCAGCGCCCTCGTCTTCTGGACCGGCGGCACGCTGCCTGTTTGGGTCGATGGCCGCTTGCTGGACGCGGCACGGTTCGGTGTCTACCGTCAAGCGCTCGGGTCGGGTTCAGCGTTCACCGCCCTCGCGCGGGCCCAAGCCTTCCAACTCGTAGTGCTGGCCCTTACACCGTTTCCGCCGGTGCGGCTCTGGCGCCAACTGGCCGGCGATCCCGCCTGGCGGCTGGTGTTCTTGGATGGCGAGGGCGCGGTGTTCATGGCAACACCAGCCGCTGAAACCCGCGGCCTCGTGCCGATTCCACTCGACACGCCTCTGCCGCCGGCGAGTGCGCCGGCCGGACGCGCCGCGAGCTTCTTTCGCGCTTGCGATCCCGGCGAGGCGGGCCGGCGTGGCCACGTACTGCTGACGCTGGGCTTCGCGGCCGCAGCCCGCGCCGATCTGACGCGGGCGTTCGTGCAGTGCCCGGATCACGTCGGGGTCTGGTTCGATCTGGGACGAGCGACGCTCGACACCGGCGATGCACCGAATGCCGCGGCGCTCTTCGGGCGCGTCTTGGGCGCGGATCCAAGCCGCGCCGACGCCTGGTTCGAACTCGGGCGCTGCCACGCCGCGCTCCAAGATCGCGCCGCGGCGCAGGCGTGTTGGGAGCGCGCTCTGAGGCTCGAGCCGGGCGACAACCGGATTCGCGCCGCATTGGCATCGCTGCGCCGTTGACGCGGGCAGCACCAGCGCAACCCGCGCTCACGCGCGCCGGTGCCGGTTCATGCTCAGAGTGCGAAGTGCATGCAGTTCTTCCGGATTCAACGGGCGCGAATCGCCCTCTGCCAGTCCATCGACCTCGAGCGGCCCGATGCGAATCCGTCGCAACGCCAGCACCGTGCGCCCCAACGTTTCGAACATGCGCCGCACCTGGCGATTGCGGCCCTCGAACAACGTCACGGTCACGAAACGGCTGGCATACACGTCCCGGAGGTCGACGCGTGACTGCAGGGTGCGGCGGCCGTTCAGCACCACGCCGGCTGCCAAAGTGCGGGCGTCGTCCTCACTGACCGGCGTGTCGAGCGTCACCTCGTACACCTTGGGCACGTGCGACTCCGGGTCGGTCAGCCGGGCGGCAAATTGCGTGTCGTTGGTGAACAGCAGGAGCCCGCACGACCGGAGGTCGAGACGCCCGACCGGCGCCACGAACGGCAAACCACGCGGCAGGAGGTCGTAGACCGTCTGGCGTCCCTCCGGATCGCTGCGCGTCGTCACATAGCCGACGGGTTTGTTGAGCACCAGGTAGACGGGTTTCGCCGGCTGCGCGAGTTGGCCATCGACCCAGATGCGGTCGACATTCGGATCGACGCGAAAGCCGGGATCGGTGACGACGCGGCGCCCGACGCGGACGCGCTTTTCGACGATCAACAACCGTGCCTCGAGGCGTGAAGCGACACCGAGCTTTGAGACCGCCCGTTCGAGCGACACGACCCGCCGCGCGACCACCGGCGCGGTGGTGCGTAACGGCCGCACCGGGGCGTGGCGCCGCGGTTGGCTGGCGACGCCCGGTTTGCGTACCGGGGGACGGGATCCGGCGTCGGAACCCATTTTGGGCGCCGGGCGCCGCGGACGTGAAACCGCGCCGCCCGAACGGCGAGCGGCAGCGCCCGGCGCGCGCCGAGCGGACAAATGCAAAACACCGTGGCCGGGGAGCACGAGGGAGCCCTCCTGGCGCGCGTACGCGCTTGTCCCGAACGGCCCGGAGTGCCATGGCCGGAGGCAACACGACCCCGACGTACTCGCCGGGGACTCCCGCGAGTACGAATACGGCATGGCAGCGCCAGACGCATTCGGCGCCTGGCCCTCCCCGAGGGGCTGTGCAGAAGGGCGAGGTCATTGTGCGGCTTGCCGAGCCGGCCCGTCAACCGGAAGTCCTGACACGTGGCGGAGGGGCGAGGCCGTCGCGCGCCCAAGGGCCGGGCTTCTAAAACGCGGTGGATTGCGCCCCGGCCCGAAAAGGGTCGCCCGGTCTGCTATGCTGCCGCCGATCAACGGTTCTTTCGCGGCCCGTGTCCAGACACGCTTTGTGACCGGAACGCCCGAACGAGGGAGACGTGGACATGATCAGATCAGGTTCCGCAACCATCCTGTCGACCGCCGCCCGGCTCTCGGGCGAACTGACGGCGGACGAGGACGTGATCCTCGCGGGTACGTTCGAGGGCGTCCTGCGGACGTCGCGTTCCGTGCAAGTCGCTCCCACCGGGGTCGTGACCGGCGAAATTCACGCCGAATCGGTCGTCGTTCTGGGCCGGGTCATCGGACCCATTCGCGCCGTCGAGCGCATCGAGCTGCAGGCCGGCTGTGTTGTCGACGGCGACCTCGCCGCCCAGCGGGTGCGGATCCACGACGACGTCATCTTCAACGGCCATTGCCGGATCACCGGTGCCGAAGCCGTCCGCCGCCAGTACCTGGTCCCCGCGGTCGTGCAGTCGTTCGGCGGCGATCCCACCCCGCAGGCATTCGCCGGGGTGCATGCGGCGGCCGAGACCTTCCTACGAGACTTCGGCTTTGAAATTGAGGTGCGCCAGGAGAAGGTCGCGGCTGGGATGCAAACGCTGCGGCCGATTTTCCGGTCGCGCGATGCGGTCCCCTACGCCAGCTTGCGGGAGAGCCTACGCAACGTCGAGATCGCGCTCCACACCGCCAGTACGCCCGAAGTGAAGGGCGAGCGGCGTTTCAGCGTCCTCGGCAAGCGCGGCGACAAGGACTCCGAGGTGTTGCAGACGACCGGTTCGGACGGTGCCCGGGCCCTCATCGAGGCGCTGGCGCAATTGCGGAACGCCGCGGTTCTCGTCGGCCCGGTCATCATGACCCGTATGGAGAGCGAGCAGGGCCCGCGCCTCACGGTGCGCGTCCGCCAGGATTCGTTGCCGCCCGAGGCGGTCTCCGCGGCGGGCGTCCCAGACCCGAGCGCCTTGCTGCTGTCGCTTCAGAAGGTGCAGTCGGAAGTCGTGCGTGACCTGGGTGAATCGATGCTGGCGCGCGGTGTGGCGGTTCGCGTCGCCGACTGAACGGTGCGCGGCGACCGATGCCCCCTGGCTTTGGTTCTGGAGAATCCATGAGTCTCGGAGTCGTGAACGGCACCATCGTCACCGCGGTCGACCGGTATGTTGCCGACATTCGCGTCGACGGCGGCCGGATCGTGGCCATCGGCGCCGGGGTCGCGGACACCTGTGACGAGCGTATCGATGCCAGTGGACTGATCGTGCTCCCCGGCGGGATCGACGCGCACACGCACTTCGCTCTGCCCTTCGGTGGCACGGTCTCGGCCGACGACTTCGAAACCGGCACTCGCGCCGCACTGTTTGGCGGCACCACCACCTGTATCGATTTTGCGGTGCAGTACAAGGGCCAGCCGTTGCAGCAAGGACTCGACGCGTGGCACGCCAAGGCCGCGGGCAAGGCCTGCGGCGACTATGCGTTCCACCTGATCGTCGCCGACGTCAACAAACAATCATTGCTCGACATGAAGCCGCTCACCGAAGCCGGCGTCACGAGCTTCAAACTGTTCATGGCCTACCCCGGCGTTTTCTTGTCGAGCGACGGCGAAATCTTTCAAGCCCTGCAGCGGGCCCGCGAGCTGGGGGCGCTCGTGCAGATGCACGCCGAGAACGGCGGGGTCATCGACGTGCTGGTCCAGCAGGCGCTCGCGGCCGGCAAGACCGCGCCTGTGTACCACGCGCTGACACGTCCCAGCATCGCCGAGGGCGAGGCGACACACCGCGCCATCGCGCTGGCGGAGATCGCCGGCGCCCCGATCTACATCGTGCACATGACAGCGTCGGAAGCGGCCGACGCGGTGACCGAGGCACGCGCCCGCGGCGTGCGGGTCTACGGCGAGACGTGCCCGCAGTATTTGTTCCTCGACGAGGATCACTACCGGGAGCCGGGTTTCGCCGGCGCCAAGTACGTCATGTCACCGCCACTGCGGCCCAAGGGGCATGGCGAGCGTTTGTGGCGTGCACTGCAGACCGACCAACTGTCGGTCGTCGCCACCGACCATTGCCCGTTTTGCATGAAGGAACAGAAGGAACTCGGCAAGAATGATTTTTCCAAGATTCCGAATGGTGCACCCGGGGTCGAAAACCGGCTGCAGCTCCTGTACCACGGCGGGGTCGCCGGCAAGCGCTTCGACCTGCACCGCTTCGTGCAGATCACTTCGACGTCGCCGGCGAAAATCTTCGGGCTGTTCCCGCGCAAGGGCACGATCGCGGTCGGCAGCGACGCCGACATGGTGCTCTTCGATCCCCGCGGGCGCCATACGCTAAGCGTCAAGACGCAGCATATGAACGTCGACTACAACACGTACGAGGGTATGGAACTCGAGGGCAAGATCGTCAAAGTGATCGCGCGCGGCGCACTCGTCGTCGACGGCGATCGCTGGCTTGGCCGCGCCGGCCAGGGGCAGTTCATTCCCTGCGGCGAGCCGGCACAGTTGTAGCGGCGCCACCCGGCAATCAGGCAGCGCCGCGTCCACCCCACAAAACGCGGCGGGGCGTTTTCGCAAGCCCCCTGGCTCCCGAAAACGCCCCGCGCGCGCGTCGTGCCGGTTTGGAATCAGAAGACGTTGGCGGCGATGTTGGTCGCCGGATCGATCTGCTTCCACGAAATGCGCTCGATCTGTCCGGTCGTCGGGAACGACGGCGGCGGCGTGTCGAGAAGACGCGTGTCGTGATTGTAGGACTTCTGGTACCCGGACACCGGACCCCTGCTATTGAAGGTGCCCACCGGGCCGCGGCGCTCCTGGATGACACCGCCATACAGCTTGAGTTTGCCGCGCGGCGAACCCGAGGCGTAGTTCTCGGCCGTGAACGACTCGCCCAGTGCCATGATCGACGCCATGACGGTCTCGTCGCCTGAATCCAGATTCGCGGCTGTCGCTGCCATGACGACGTTCTTTTCCGAGATCAGTCCCAGGATGTCGGTGGAGGTCGGATCAACGCGCGGATCTGTGTGATACACGACGTCGTCGACGATTCGCAGGTCGTTCTTGGCCGTGATCGACAACACACCCTTCAAATTGCCCGACACCTCGGCGATACCGTCGACGTAGACGACCCCATTGGCGGGCAACTCATAGGTCACCGCCGAGCCGCTGTCCTTGGTCACGATGAGCTGCGAGCGTCCGAGCCCGGCGTTGTAACTGATGACGATCTTGGCAGTTGTCATGCCGGTCAAGTACAGCCCGTCGGTCGCCCGCGACTTCGCCTTCAAAACCGAGAGGTCCGTGGGCAGCGGGATCGCCGGCGCACCCAGGGTCACGCCCTTCTTGAAATCCGGGACGTCGACCGGTGGGCCACCGGCATTGTAGTCGAGGGTCGCATTGACACTGCTCGCCGCTTCATGAAAAGTCGGCGTGCCGGCGATGTGAAACTGATCATTGGTGTGCACCGGGCCGTAGAGATTGTCGCCCGTCGCAAACCAGATCTTCGAACCGGTCGACCGGAGCTCGATGTCGGAGAAATACGCATAGCGCGAGAAGTTCTGCTGCCCGATGCGCACCGCCACGGCCTTCGCCACCCGCCCATTGTCGTTGACCGCGCGGGCCTGAATCTGTACGTAGCGCGTTGCGGCGCCGGTATTCGAGTCTTTCGAGTCCAGGTACACGGTCACCTGCCCGTGCTGGCGCGTCGCGCCGTTCAGGAACGCGTAGGGCTGGTCGTGGTTGGTGCCCGTACCCTTGAAGGGTTCGCCGAGCGTGTTCAGGTACGTGATCGCCTCTTCCACCCCCGACTCGGCCAAGTAGAAGGTCTCCTTGTCCTGGACGTCGTTCGACGCCAGGGCGGACTCGGTGCGGGCCATGAAGCTCATGCCCGTGGCGATCGCGCCGACGGCCGCCATGATGATGAGAACGACGAGGAGGACGCTGCCACGCTCGTCACTGTTTTTTGGACTGCCTGCCGACGTCATGGCCGCTGCCTCCTGATTTAGAACTTCTGAAGCTCGAGATCGTCGATGTTCCAGCCGGTGTAATCGTTCGAGCTGTTGCTATTCAGGTCGAACTCGACCTGCACCTCGTCTTGGCCACCCGCAACGCTCGAGATATCGAGCGTGAACGTGTTCCAGCCGTTGTCGGTCACGGCGGTACTCGGGTTCTGCCACAGGCGCGTCCAGCCGTTGTTCTTGGATCGCACCCAAATTTCGGCGGTGTCACGGCTGTTGCGCTCGACGTTGAGCCAGCGCTTGAACGCCAACTTCACCTGCGACGCGCTCCGGCAGTCGACCTTCGGGGACCGGTACCACATCGCAGAGCTGCGGCTGTAGACGCCGGTTGTTCCGGTGAGCTTGGTGCCAATCACCTTGGTCCCCGACACCGCGGCCGCCGGGTCGGCAAATCCGAGCGTGGTTCCCCAGAGGCCGGCGGGGGTCGCCCGCTGCCAGTTGTTGGTGCCACTGGATTTGCCGGTGGTCCAGCCCTGGTCCGACTCGAAGTTGTCCGACCAAATGACCACCACCGACGAGCCGTCGTGGACCGAGGTCGCCGGGCCGGCGACGTTCGACAGCTTCGACACCAGCGATCCGGCATAGGCACGCGCCGCATAATAGTAGGGCGTGCCGTCCACCGGGGCGCTGAGGCTGTTGACCAGATCGTCGAGAAACGTGTACGTCGGCAGGCGCAACGCCACCATCGTGCCGACCAGCGTACTGATGGAACCGGGCGTCGTACCGCGATAGACCTTGTACTGCGTCACCGTATTATCACAACTGCCGTCATGATCCGAGCGGTTGAACACGACGGTGATACTGCGGCCGCCGTCGAGCGGCGTGTCTACCGAACTCGTCATCTTGGGTGACGTCGGGGTCGCTTCCGCCAACGCTGAACTCTCACTGGTAGGGCTCGAGAGCAGCGTGTAGTAGCTATTGTAACTCTTGGCTACATAGTAGTACGTCGTGCCGAGTTGCGGCGCGTTCGCACCGGAATGCGTGATGTCGTCGGTGGCGGTATACGACGACTGGCCGTGTGCCGGTACCATCGCCAGCTCGTAGTTGTACGACCCGGAAGACGTGCCGCGGTAGATACGATACTCCGTGATGTCGCCGGCCGCGTCGCTGGGCGACGCGTTGAACGATACGACAATGGCACCGTTCGGATCGCAAGGGTCGTCTGCAGCGGTGAACGCCACCGGCGGCAGCAGCTGATTTTCAGCGGTGCCCAGGCCGCTCAGAGTGTTCGAGTCGGTGTGCTCATTGGACGAATCCTCCGACCGCACGTAGTACGTGTACGTGACACCGGGCGTCAGCATGGTATCAGGATAGGTGTACGTCGAACGATTCGTCGCTGCCACGACACCGACGTTGGAAAACATCGATTCGTGCTGGCTGCGCCGGAAGATGTAGTAGTTTGCGACCTGGTGCGGCGCCACACAGACCTCGGACGGCGAGGCGTCCCAGTCGACTTGCAGCCGCTGGCCAAAGTCCGCCGGCATGTCTTCGATCTGGCGCAGATTGGCCTGCGCCACGCCATCGCTCACCTGAACCGGCCCCCACTGATTCGAGTCCACCGACTCGACGTCCCACCGTACGGCGCGCGCCACGTAATAGTAGGCACTGTCGGGGCTCATCGGAATGAGCGAGTTGGTGATATCGTGCACCGAATAACTGGGCGCATTGGTGGCGGTGATATCCTTGACCCGCACTTTGTAGGCCGTGATGTTCGAGCTGGTGCCACGATAGAGGCGATATCCCGTGAAGTGGCTTTGCCCTACGACGTCGTCGGTCGACGCCGTGAAAGACACCGTAATGTCGCCGCCCGTGTCACAAGGCGTGTCGTTGGCCTGGGTGATCGCCGGCGGCTGCGGGCCGTTCGGCTCCGACATGACGGGGCCCGCGACGTCGGATGGGTTCGATTCCGATGGGCCGCAATCCCAAGATGACACGAAGTACTCGTACTGGATACCGTCCACCGGCGCATCTTCGGCGCGTTTCGAATTGCTCTCGTCATTGATGAACGTGTACGACGACGCGTTGGTCGATTTGACGTTGTAGATCGGTGCGCCGAAGCTCGACTGGCCGACCTTGCGGCGGTAGACCGTGTACTCGGCGACGTCGTTCTCGCCACCCAGATCGTCGTACGATGCACCGAAGGTCAACGTGATACTGCGTCCACCATCCTCCGGGGTGTCGATCGCCGAGAGGCTGGTCGGCGCCGACGGCGGACTGCCGCACACATTCAAGCTGCTGGCATTGAGGCCAACGTTGCGCGGCCGGATGGTGCTGGTGAGAATCGTGCTGTGTTGTTGTTGGTGTGCGCTGGCGCTGTCATGTTCGTCATCCGACACCGCTTCAACGCTGACGGTGATCTCGCGGATGTTCTTGAGCTCGGCCTTCGATACCGATGTCAAGGCGGCGATCTCGGTCGACGACAACTTGCCGTCGCCGTTCGTATCGCCCCATAGCTTGAGCGTGGTCGAACCGGCGAAGAGGCCCCAATACTGGAAGAGCGGCGGCGGATTCGAGCCGTCGGCGCGCGCCACGGGCCCGCGCAATCCGGACGCAGCCACTTCATCGACGTCGCCATTGACCTCGCGAACCAACTCGAAGTCCTTCGGCGCCGCAGTGCCGGCCATCGAGTCCGCGAGAGTCACGGCACCGTCATTGTTGGAGTCGAAGCCCAAGCGAACGGTCTCCGCACCGTTGTTGAAGTGCGTCAAGACGTCCAGGTTCTCGTCCTGGAAGTTGCCGGGCACGTAGTTGGTACCGTCCGAGCGTGGTGCGGTCGACGTCGTCGGCATGGAGCCGTCGCTGTCGACGCCGCTCCGCACGTCACCACTGAACATGACCTGATACGGAGCCGCATCGAGCATCGTGTTCTGCTTGTGGAATGTGTCGGTGTTGATGCCGGCCTGGCGCAACTCACGGGTGATGAGATCCATGGCTGCACGGGCGTTCTGCTGCGCATCCACTTGCGCATGATTCGACGCCGACGCTCGGTTCTGGGCGCTGAAGACGCCCACGGCTGCGATGGCGGCCAAACCCGCCACCACCAAGCCGATCATCAATTCCACCAGGGTGAATCCGCTCGATTTCGCGAGCGGGCGCCCGAACTTCACGCCGCCCATGTCGTCATGCCTCCGTCTCCCGGTTACTGCGTTCAAAACCGGGCAACCCGTGACCTCAACTCGACGTTGCGTTCACCGTTCAACGCCTTCCATCCAACATTGACCGTGACCGTCTTCATCGCCACATTGCCCAGGATGTTCAGCGAGTCCTGTACGACGACCGTGCGCTTGAACACCTTGTAGCGTGGGTCACTGCTGTCGACTTGGCCGTAGGCCTCGTCGGGATAGTTGGCGTGCGTCATCGCCGTAAAATTCGGACCGTAGATGATTTCCTCGAGACGGTCGGATGCCAGGAAGCTCGCGGTGCTCGTGAGCTTCGACGTCGTGGTGTTGCGCGCCGCGGCGAACTGCACCTGCGTCAGGGCCAGGATGCCGATCGCGAAGAGGCTCATGGCGATCAAGGTCTCGATGATCGTGAAGCCGCCATCCGCGGCCTGGCGCACGGTTCGCGTCGTCATCGCGCTCACCGCCCCGCCGGAAGTGACTGCACGGCGCCGGTCGAGGCTGCCAACTGCAAAACGCGGGTGCGGCTGGACTTGCCTTTGTTGACATCCGTTTGTGGCGCGATGGCCACAAACCCGCCGTCCTCCGCCGTCCCGTTCGAATGGAACAGGACCGTCTTCACGTTGTTCACTTCAGGGAAGGTCACGGCCGCGTTCATCACCGTCTGGGTGAACGGGTTCTTGATGCCGGATACGGTCGCGAACTGCATGTCGCGCGGCAGCGCGTATGGCCCGTAGACCTGTTCGCCGTCGTCGGCCGTTTCGTTGTTGCGGTTGGCAGCGACGTAGCCCGCCGCGCCAGGGATCCCGTTGCCGCCGCCGTCATCGTCCACGACCTGGTAGCTGTTCGCGCTGGTGAATTGGACCAGGTAGTCGTTGCCTTCGAGGATGGCACGGCTGCGCGCCATGCGCAGATGTGCTCCCAGTTGCTCCGTGCCGCTCGCCGCGTTTTGGGAGCGCATGAAGCCGGAAATGCTGGGCACACTCACTGCCGCCAGGATGCCGATGACCACGACACCGACCATCAGCTCTGTCACCGTGTAGCCATCTCTCGATCGCATGGGATGTCCTCCCGCTTCCTGCGTCTGGATACTGCATTGGCAGTGCCAGCCGCCTGCCTGCTGTCGAACCACCGCGTATGTCGAAGCCGCGTAGCCACTTGCGAGAACGGCCGGGCGGCGCGGCGAAATCCGGTTTCGACGGATTCGCCGTCCACGCCTGGTATGCCTGCAACGTGCATCAGCAAAATCCAAGGCATTCGCGTCCGGGCGAGTACAATCGGCGGGCGACGAAACGACGCGCAACGACGCGGCGGTCCCGCGAACGCATCGCCGCGTCGGGACGCCTGGAGCCCCACGGAGGCACGCATGCGAAACGCGACGGCCGCGGCAGTTTGTTCGGTGTTCGTTTTATTGCTGTTCGCGTCCACACGCGCGGAAGAGAAGTCCGCGCCGCCTGCGGCGGCCACCCCGGCGCCGGCAACGCGCGGCAATCATCAGCAACTATTCGAAGGCTGGCTCGCCAGCGATGCCGCCGTCCTCGCGACCTATCGCGGCGTTGATTCCACTCTCGGAAGCAACTATCACGTGGCGGACATCGAAAAGGTGTGGAGTGGTTCACCGGCGCTGGGCCGGGTCGTGTTCAAGGCGCCGCGCGGCATCCGCGCCAAACCCGGGGACCGTGCCCTCATGTTGTTGTGGGACCGGCTGGCGGGCGCCCCCGATTCCTATATCGAGGAATCCAAGGTGAGGTACGGCGACAAACTGTGGCCGACGATCGGACCCGACTCCATCGCTGCCTACCTGTTGCCATTCGCTGCATACGCGTATCGATTCGAGGGCGCGAAACTGTTCTTGCGTGGCGCCGGCGCATTCCCGGAGGAAATCACCACCGGCGCGCTCGACAAAGACTTCGCGAAATGGGAGGCCGAATACCAACCACGGGCCCTCTTCGGCCGCGCCGCGGTGGTGGCGCGAGTCCGAGTGCAGAAGGTGCAGATCCTCAACCGGACCGAACACGGCATCATCACGCAGCGTCAGGTCGAAGCAACTTTTCAGCGTCTCGAGAGTCTCAAAGGCGAGGTGCCGGATCCGTTGAAGCTCGCCTTCCCGTCGTTCCCACGCTCGCCACGTTTTCGGGAAAAAGACGAGGTCATCGTCTTCTTGGCGCAGGGGCCGAGCGGTCTCTATCTCGAATTTGGCAAGCGCGGCGTGTTCCACGTGGAGCACAACGAGGTCCTGGAGGTGGGCCAGCCGGTGGCCGAATTCGTCAAGGCGCTACGCAGGGCGCCGCACTGAGGCTTGGGCACGCGACGGGCCGGTCACGGCAAAGCCCCGTCGCAGACGGCGCCTGCCCGCACCGCGCCGCCCCGCACGCCCCCGTTCCGCACCGCTTTCTCGAACTCCAGGCTGCCTGCCTTGACCCTCCTGTGCGGAGGCGCTAAGGTTCCCTAGGAGCGCGACTTGCGCCGGGGAGATCATGGAAACCACGACAAATCCGCCGCCGCGTCCGCGGCGCGTCGAACAACGCACCAGAGTCGTCATCCGGTTCGCGGGCGACTCTGGCGATGGCATGCAGATTACGGGTGATCGTTTCACCGCCACCGCGGCAGCGATGGGCAACGACCTCAATACGCTGCCGGACTTTCCGGCGGAGATTCGTGCCCCCGCCGGCACCTTGCCCGGCGTCAGCGCGTTTCAGATCAACTTCAGTAGCGAAGACATTCAGACGCCCGGTGACGAGCCGGATGTTCTCGTCGCCATGAACCCGGCGGCACTGAAGGTCAATCTGAAGGACCTAAAGACCAACGGCGTACTCATCGTCAACACCGACGCATTCGAAGCGCGCGACCTCGAGAAGGCGAACTACACGAGTAACCCGCTCGAGGATCATACGCTCGAAGCTTACCGGGTCTTCCCGGTGCCGCTCGAGAAGCTCACCAAAGAGGCGCTCAAGGAAACCAAGCTCTCGTCCAAGGACGTGAGCCGCTGCAAGAACTTCTTCGCATTGGGCATGATGTACTGGCTGTACAACCGGCCCATGGACAACACGTTCGTCTGGCTGCACGACAAGTTCAAGAACAAGCCGGAGTACGCCGAAGCGAACGAATTGGCGCTGCGCGGCGGCTACGCGTACTGCGAAGCGACGGAGCTGTTCCAGGTTTCATACGAGGTCCCGGCCGCCAATCTGGCGCCCGGCAAGTACCGCAACATTCACGGCAACAGCGCCATGGCGATCGGCCTGGTGACGGCGGCGCGGAAGGCGAAGATCCCGCTTTTCCTGGGCAGTTATCCCATCACCCCAGCGAGCGATGTGCTGCACGAGTTGGCGCGCTACAAGCACTACGGCGTCTATACGTTCCAGGCCGAGGACGAGATCGCGGCGGTGGGTGCGGCGATCGGCGCGGCTTTTGGCGGCAGCTTGGGCGTCAGCACGACGAGCGGGCCGGGGCTGGCGCTCAAGGCGGAGGCCATGGGGCTCGCGGTCATGACTGAATTGCCGCTCGTCGTCATCGACATTCAGCGCGGCGGGCCGTCGACGGGCTTGCCGACCAAAACGGAACAAGCCGACTTGTTGCAGGCGATGTTCGGGCGCCATTCGGAAGCGCCGGTGCCGATCCTGGCGGCGCAGTCGCCAGCCGACTGTTTCTACACGGCCTTCGAAGCGGTCCGAATCGCGGTGCAGTACATGATGCCGGTGATCGTACTCTCCGACGGCTACATCGCCAGCGGCAGCGAGCCGTGGCTGCTGCCGAACATCGAGGACTTGCCGGACATCAGCGTGGCTTTCCGCACCGATCCAGAGAACTTTCAGCCGTACATGCGCGACCCGGCCCGCTTGGCGCGCCCCTGGGTGCGCCCGGGTACGCCGGGGCTCGAACACCGCATCGGCGGGCTCGAGAAACAGGACATCACCGGCAACATCAGTTATGACGCCGACAACCACGACCACATGGTGCGCTTGCGCGCCGAAAAGGTGGCGCGTATCGCCAACGAGATCCCGTTGGCCGAGGTGCGCGGCCCCCAGTCGGGCGATTTGCTCGTTCTGGGCTGGGGCAGTACGTACGGTTCGATTTACAGCGCGGTCAGTGATCTCGAACGCGAGGGCGTCGTCGTGAGCCAGATGCACTTGCGGCACCTGAACCCAATGCCGCGCAACGTCGGCGAAGTGCTGCACCGCTTCAAGAAGGTCCTGGTGCCGGAAATGAATCTGGGACAGCTCGCGCTGTTGCTCCGCGCCAAGCACTTGGTGGATATCATCTCGTACACTAAGGTCGAGGGCAAGCCCTTCAAGCGCGCCGAGATCATGAACAAGGTCCGCGAGTTGTTGGGGGTAGTAGCATGAGCAACGGCAACGGACATCCGCCGCTGGCGGGTGGCGAGCCCGGCATCACGGCGCTGACCAAGAAGGACTTCGAGAGCAATCAGGAAGTCCGCTGGTGTCCCGGTTGCGGCGACTATGCGATCCTACGCGCCGTGCAAGCCCTCTTCCCGACTCTCGGCATCCCGCGCGAGAACTTCGTGATCGTATCGGGAATCGGCTGCTCGAGCCGCTTTCCGTACTATATGAATGTATACGGCTTCCACAGCATCCACGGCCGCGCGCCGACGTTCGCCACCGGCCTCAAGGTGACGCGGCCGGAACTCTCGGTGTGGGTGGTGACCGGCGACGGCGACTCGCTGTCGATCGGCGGCAACCATCTGATCCACGCCATGCGCCGCAACGTCGACATCAAGGTCCTCATGTTCAACAACCGGATCTACGGGCTCACCAAGGGGCAGTACTCACCCACTTCGGAGCGCGGCAAGGTCACCAAGTCGACACCGTATGGTTCGGTCGAGCGGCCGTTCCTGCCATTGTCGGTGGCGCTCGGCGCCGAGGCGACGTTCGTGGCGCGTTCGGTCGACATTTACGCCGACCATCTGAAAGAAGTCCTGGCCGCCGCATCCCGGCACCGGGGCGCGGCGTTCGTGGAGATCTATCAGAACTGCAACATCTTCAACGATGGTGCATTCGAATTCATGACCCCCAAGCCGTTACGGGACGACAACCAGATCGGGCTCGAACACGGCAAGCCGCTCATCTACGGCAAGAACCACGACAAAGGCATTCGCCTGCGCGGTGTCGATCCCGAGGTCGTGGATTTGAATGCCCCCGGCGCGCGCCGCGAAGACCTCCTCGTGCACGATGCACACGCCGAGAGTCCGTCGCTGGCATTCGTGTTGTCGCGCCTCGCACCGCCGGTGTTCCCGACCCCGATCGGCATCTTCCGGGACGTCGAGGCTCCGACCCTCGACGACGGAATGAACGCCCAGTTGAAGGATGCCGTTGCGAAAAAGGGCCAGGGATCGCTCGAGAGCCTGATCCACGCCGGCGACACGTGGACGGTTTCCTGAATCGCGAGCCGATGCCCTCGACGCTCCACAGCATCACGAGCCCCGCCGACCTCGACCACGTCCTGGCCGAGTCCACGACGGTGCCCGTGCTTCTCTTCAAGCACAGCCCGACGTGCGGCATCAGTCGCGACGCGTACGACGAACTCCGGGCCTATCTCGGCACCGCCGACGCCGCGCCCGTCTCGCACTATCTGATTGTCGTTCAAGAAGCGCGGCCGCTCTCGAACGCCATCGCCGCCCGGTTCCGGATCCGCCACGAAAGCCCCCAAGCCTTGTTCCTGCGCGACAGCCGCGTCGTGTGGCACGCGTCACACTGGCGCATCACCGCCGACAGCCTCGCAGCCGCCACGCACATCACCGCCTAACCCGTCTCCAGCATCGCACCACCGAGGCGAGGCCCCGAGTCTTGCCGCCGGACCGGCCGCGTGTTAGCGTCGGCCGTGTTCTCGCGCCCACGCGGAGGTTCCGTTGCAACGCAGCTACGATGTCGTCGTCATCGGCGGCGGTGTGATGGGGCTGACGATTGCTGCGCACCTGCGCCAGCTCGGAGCGGGCAGCGTCGCGCTCTTGGAACGGCGCTTCCTGGGCGCCGGTGAAAGCGGCAAATCGGGCGCGATCCTGCGCCAGCACTACTCGCACGTGCAGACCATTCGCATGGCCCGAACGAGTCTCGCCGAATTCGCCACGTTCCAAGAGCGCACTGGACGCGACATCGGTTTTCGCAAACTGGGCATGTTGTTCGTGCTGCCGATGGCCGACCGCCCGATCCTGGAGACGAATGTGCGCTTGCAACAGATTGAAGGCGTACAGACGTCCATCTTGAGCGCCAGCGATTTGCAGAGCCTCGAACCGCGCGGCCGCTTCGAGGATGTCATCGCCGCCTGGGAACCGGATGCCGGGTGCGTGGATCCGGTACGCACCGTCGGGGCCTTCGGCGCCGAAGCCACCCGCCTGGGTGTCGACATCGTCCTCGGTTGCCAAGTGACGGCGGTGCATGCCGAGCCCGGCGGCGAAGGCCAGCGCATCGTCGGCGTCGAAACGAGCCTCGGCCGCATTGCGACGCGGCAAGTCGTGGCCGCCACCGGCCCGTGGACGGCACCGCTACTCGCCACGCTTGGGATCGAGCTGCCCATCGAAGTCGTCCGGCCACAGCAGGCGTTTCTGCGCCCGCCGTCCGATTTCGGTGATGAACATCCCATCGTGGCCGATCTGCCGAACGAGGTGTACTACAAGCCGGAAGGCACCGGCACCCGCGTCGGCCTGATCTCGTACGACAACGATGCCCGCGTCGATCCCGACACCTATGACGAAGGCATCGAAGCCGATTTCCTGCGCGACGCCCGCGACCGCGTGCAACGGCGTCTTCCTGCTTACGCGCGCGCCGTTCTCTGGGGCGGCGGCAGCGCGCTCTACACGATCACACCCGACGGCCAAGCCGCCATCGGACCCTTGGCGGGACTCGAAGGCTTCGTTCTGGTGACCGGCTTCAGCGGCCACGGCTTCAAACTTTCGCCGGCCGTCGGACGCGGCGTCGCCGAACTCGTCGTGCATGGCGCATCGCGCACTCTCGATGTCGATTTCTTCGACCCGGGCCGCTTTCGCCGCCGCCAGCCCGCCCCGGCGGGCGGTTACCGCTACAAGATTCTCGGTTGATGCGATGAGCACCAGCCCGGCACGGCCCAAGGTCGTCATCATTGGCGGTGGGTTCGGCGGTCTCACGGCGGCGCAGGCGCTCGCCGGCCACGCCGTCGACGTCACACTCATCGACATGAAGAACCACCACACGTTTCAGCCGCTATTGTATCAGGTCGCAACCGCGGTGCTCTCACCCGGTGAAATTGCCACGCCGATCCGCCGCATTCTGCATGGCGCAGCGAACATCACCGTGCTCCTCGACAAGGCCATTGGGTTCGACGCCGCGCGGCAACAACTCCTCCTCGAGCAAAGCGGCGCAATGGCGTTCGACTACTTGATCGTCGCCGCCGGGGCGCGGCACGCCTACTTTGGCCATGCGACCTGGGAGCGCGATGCACCCGGCCTGAAGACGATCGAGGATGCGCTCGATATTCGCCGCCGTTTGCTCTCGGCGTTCGAGGTGGCGGAGCGCACAACGTACCTGACCGGACATCCACAGCCGTTGAATTTTGCCATCGTCGGCGGCGGGCCGACGGGCGTGGAGTTGGCCGGCGCCATCGCCGACATCGCGCGGCACTCCATGGCACAGGACTTCCGGTCCATCGATACACGGCAAGCCCGGGTCACCGTGTACGAGGGCGCAGCGCGCGTGCTCGGGACCTATTCAGAGGATCTCTCACGCCAGGCCGAAGCCCAGTTGGCGGAGTTGGGTGTCGAGGTGCGCACCAACAGCATGGTGACGGCGGTCGAACCCGGCCGCATCCGCGTTGGTGACGAATGGATCGCGACCAACGTCACGTTCTGGGCGACGGGCATCGCAGCCTCACCGCTCGGCAAGACGCTCGGCGTGCCGGTGGATCGCGCCGGCCGCGTCCTGGTGCAACCGGATCTCAGCATCCCCGGCCAGCCGCGCGTGTTCGTCATCGGCGACATGGCATTTCTGCAGGATCGTACCGGCAACGCCGTGCCGGCGGTCGCGACGGCAGCCATTCAAGAAGGCAAAGCCACCGCCGCGAACATCCGCCGCGACCTGCGTGGCGCGCCCAGAATTCCATTCGCGTATCGCGACAAAGGCAGCATGGCGATCATTGGACGGCGCCGGGCGATCGCCCAAATCGGCCGCTGGCACCTGACGGGCTTCGTGGCCTTTGCCCTTTGGGGCCTGGTGCACATCATGTCGCTGATCGGGTTCCGAAGCCGTGCGTCGGTGCTGGTCGAATGGATCTGGGCCTATTTTACCCGCGAACGGAGTGGCCGGCTCATCACCGACCTGACGAATCCACGCCGCGAGAGCTGATTCGTTGGCCGGGCTCGGGCAAGTGGGGTTGCAGAGCGCGTGCCGCAAACAGCACGAGCGAGCAGCCGACGGGAAATACGATTTCATTGGCGCCGCGCGCCATTTGGACCGCGAGCGGCGCCGCGGGCATCAAGAAAAGCGCCGCGCCCCCGAAGACAGCACCGACGGCGAGGCCAATGCCGACGTGCGCCGCCGCGCCGCTTCGACGCCGCGTCCCGACATACGACAGAAGCAAGCCGAGACATCCGTACTCGACCGCCTTGAGAACCATCAAAGCCATCACCGGAAGCGGCGCACTGGCGCCGCCCAGCGCCAGTGCCTGCGATACACCCTTGTGCAAGGCGCGCGCGATCGTGAACGCGATCGGTGCCGCCACGAGACCCGCGAAGCTCATCCCCGCGACCGGCGCCTTGGCGACCAGACTGCCCAAAGCAAGCCCGACGCAAACGATGAAGGACCATGACACCTTTTGCACGGCATCCGCCGCGACCCCTGCACCGGACGGCGTCGCGCCGCCGAGAAGCCCGATCAGCAACACCAGGACTTCCATCGCCAGCCCGAGCAACACCGCCATCGACGCGATCTGCAGGAGTTTCCGAATCATCGCAGCCTCGCTGTTTGTACCAGGTGTGGAATGCCCCGTCGTAACGGACTCACGACGCGATGGTGGTGCCGTCGCGATCGAGGACGACCGCTGCGGCGACCGCCAGCATGGCATCGGTATGGTCGGCGGTGCGGAGAATCGCCGTGTACGCTTCGACGAGCGGTGCGTCGACCTCAGGGGTGAGCAGATTGGCAAGCGCCACAGGCGTGTAGTCGATGGGCAGGCGCCGCAAAATCGCGACGCGCTCCGGCGCCAGCGGACGGCGTTCACCCAAGACCACGAGAAGCGGCGCGCCAAGCGGCCCGTGCAGCGCATCCAACGCCCGAATCTCGACAGTTGGACCCGCGGCTCCGAGCACCGCTGCGAAACGCGCCACGACTTCATCCGGCGACCCGGCGACCACAACGCGTCCGGCGTCGGCAATCGCCCGGGCGAACGTCCGCCAACCGGCGGGATCGAGAACGCGCAACGCCCGCCGGCACACTTCGCGCAGATGCACGTCATCGCGTTGCGCGGGTGCGGCGCCCAACGCGGCGCGTGGTTCCGGAATGGCGGCCTTCAGATTCCGCACCCGTGCCACGGCCGCCTCGAGGCGGGCGCGCGGGATACGGCCGGCTTCGACCGCGGCGCGGAGCCCCGCCCGCGCCCGCAACGGCTTGTCGATTTCAAAGCAATACAACAGCAGGTCGCACCCGGCGAGCAGCGCGCGCACCGCTGCTTCCTCGTCACCGAAGCGCCCGGCGACGCCCTGCATGTCCATGGCGTCGGTGATCGCCACGCCCTGAAACCCGAGGTCGTCACGCAGGAGCCCGGTTGCAATGCGTGGTGCCAGTGTCGCGGGCAGCGTGCCATCGCCCAACTGCGGGCAAGCAACATGCGCCACCATGACGAGCGGCACGTGATCGAGCAGGGCGCGGAACGGCACGAGTTCGATGGCGTCCAGCCGCGCCCGATCATGGTTTACAACGGGCAGGGCCAAATGCGAATCGACATCGGTATCGCCGTGGCCGGGAAAGTGCTTGGCACACGACAACACACCGGCCTGCCCCAGCCCGTCGTGCACGGCGCGCGCATAACCGGCCACCAGATCCGCTTCGGCTCCAAACGAGCGCACTCCGATCACCGGATTACGCGGGTTGTTGTTGACGTCGCAAACGGGTGCATAGTCGACATTGACGCCAAGGGCCCGCAAGTGCGTGCCATACGCCGTGAACGCCCGCCGCACGTCGTCTAGATCGCCGGCCCAGGCGAAGGCGCGGGCGCTGGGTGGGGTCGGAAACCAGGCACTCGTTTGGGTCACGAAACCGCCTTCCTCGTCCATCGAGACGAGCAGCGTTTCGTCCCGCGCCCGCGCCCATGCATGCAGGCGTTCGATCGCGGCGCGCGCCACTTCGGCGTCATCGGGAAGATTGCGCCGGAACAAGATGACGCCCGCCGGTTGCAAGTCGTCGAGCCAGTCCTGTGGCCCATCGACCCAACCGTCGGGTGGCGCGACCACCAAGGTCTGCCCAAGCATTCGATCGAGCGTCACGCGGCCCCTCCTGCCGGCATCGAATTGCGGTCCGCCGGCGACAATGCGGCGCACTCTATCACGCCTTCCCAAGCGGATGCCGTTACTGTTTCGGCGCCGGCGCGGGAGCGGGGGCGGACTTTCGCGCCGGCGGAACCGCCATCAGCGGCGCCACCCACTTGTCGTCCAACAGTCCCGATGCCGGGAGCCGGGCAACGAGCGTGCGCCAATTCGGATCGGCACCATAGGCGCGTGCCATCAATGGCCGCGCCGCGTCCATTCGTCCCGCGGCCGCCATCGAGATCGCGTGCCAGAACAGCATCTCGGCACTGTCGGGTACGAGTGATTCTGCCAGGCCGTACTCGCGCGCCGCGCCATCGATATCGTTGTGTTCGACGGCGAGGTCGCCGGCATTCATATGATCGTAGGCGCGATGCAGCTTCACGAGCCGCGTCAGTTCGCCGACTGGATCGGGAGAATCTTCGACCCGCAGATCGACGAGCCGGTCCTCCCAGACGCGGCCGGTCGCGGTGCCGCGCACGATGAGAATTGCCGCCGACTGCCGGCCGCGAATGTCGCCGCCTTCCTGCTGTGCGGCCGCCAGCGCCGCCAAGAGGCGGGCCGCGAAATCGCCTTCCGCCGCCTCGTACGCCTTCCCCATCGCATCCCAAACCGTTTCACGCAACATGAGGTTCGCCTGCGCCGAATATCCGGCACCTTTGTGATGGCCGGCTTTGGCGATGCAGTGCGCACCGGTGTGCACTGCAACACCGCCTTTGGCATCGACGATTGCGACCTGCCGCACGTCGGCACGCGGATCGATGCCTAAGAGTTCTTGGAGGGCTTGTTCCGCCGTCTTGCCCGAGCGCAACAACCCGAGACCCAACGGTCCGTAGGATGCTTTCACAAAGGACTGTGTCGCCACGGCACCCACGCCGGCCTCGGCCCACGGCACCACCGATCCGACCGAGAACCAGTGCGATTGCACCGCCACTCCCAAGTCACCGGTTTGCGGATCGCGCGCCACGATCGAATACGTGTGAACGGGCCGCTCGACGGCCGCACTCGAGTGCGCATCGCAAAGCGCGACGCACCCCAGAACGGCCGAAGCGAATCGGAATCGGAGCACCATGAAATCGACCTCCAGAGAGACGCCCTGCCGCGCGACCGTCGCAACGGCACCGTAGAAGCGCCGTCACACCGCGGTCAAGCGACCTCCCCATCCCGGCCGCCTGCCCCATTTGAGACAGCCTGAATGCGCGCCCCGCCCCGCAGCCGACACACTAACCCATTATTTTGCAGATTTTTACGGCATTACCCCCAGCGGCACACGAGTTGAATAGGGCCCTCGGGTATGAAGCCTCGAATCGTCATCCCCATCGCTATCGCCGCCGCGCTCGCTGCCACGCTGGCCGTCCCAGCGCTCCGCCATCGCAGCCTCGAAGCCGTGCAGCACTTGGGCGGCGCGGCGCCGGAGAGCGCTGAGGCCCGCGTCACTGCCGAATCACGTGGTCAGGCGCCGGACTCGAGCCCCACATCCAACAACCCCGACGCACCGCGCGCCGCGAGCCTGGCGGTCGCCGGCGTCGTCGTGCAATCGGAACCCTTCGTTCTGACGGCGCGCGCCACTGGACGCGCCGAAGCGCTGCAGCGCGCCCAACTCGCCTGCCGCGTCGGCGAGTGCGTGACTGCCGTTCATGTGCACGAAGGCCAGCGCGTGCGGCGCGGCGAACTGCTCGTCGAGTTGGACCCGCGCAGCTTTGAAATGGCGCTCCGCGAGGCCGAAGCGCGGCTCGCATCGGCGCGCATCGATTTTTCGGCGCTCGCCTTCAACGACTCGGTCGCGAGCTTGGAGAAACGCGACCGCATGGCGGCGCGCACCGGCGTCACGGAAGCCGAGCAGCGCGTCGCTCGCGCCCAGATGGACCTGGATGCGACGCGCATCACCGCACCCTTCGACGGTGAAATCGTCAGCCGGGCGGTGAACGTCGGCGAGCGCGCGCAGCCGGAGCGCCCCCTGGTAACGCTCGTCGACCGGAGCCGCATTCGCGTCCCAGCCGAGGTCTTGGAAGCGAGCTTCGCGCATCTCTCCCCCGGCGCGAAAGCCAGCGTCCGTTTCCCGGCCCTTGGCGGGACGCGATTCGAAGGCCGCATCACGGCACTCGCACCCGAGTTGGACACGGCGCGCGGCACGGGCATCGCCTATGTCGAAATCGCCAACAACGAAGGGCGCATCAAGCCCGGAATGTATTGCGAAGTCGAGATCGAAGCAGCGCGTTTCGACAGCCGGCTTGCGGTGCCACGCGCCGCCGTCCTCGAACGGTCGCGCCGTCTCTTGGTCTTCGTTGCCCGCCATGGCCGCGCTGAATGGGCCTACGTCGACACCGGCCTCGAAACCGACGACCGCATCGAGATCACGTCGGGCATCGCGCCCGGCGACACTGTCCTCGTGGACGGGCATCTGACGCTGGCACACGGTGCGCCGGTCAGCGTCAGCCTCGTCTCCGGCACGCCGGTCCTGCCATGAGCCTCGCGTCGCTTGCCGTCAAACGGCCGGTCGCGACAATGATGTTGTTGATCGCCGGCGTGCTCTTGGGCGTCGTGTCGCTGACCCGCATGGAATTGACGCTCCTCCCCAAGACCCAGGACGAGGAAATCACCGTTTGGATTCCGGATCCCGACGCCGCGGTGCCGGAAATCGAACAGTCGGTGGCGCGGCCCGCTGAGGATGCACTCGTAACGGTGCGCGGCGTGGCCGGGGTTCGCACTCACATCGTGGCCGGTGGTGTGTCGCTGCGGCTGCGATTGCACCCCGGCACCGACGCCGAGCTTGCGACGCTCGGGGTGCGCGAAAAACTCGAAGCCCTGCGCTGGCAACTTCCGGAAGGTGTCGGCCGCCCGCTCGTCCTCGGCGGATCGAGTCAGGACCGGCCGTCATTCGTGCTGGCGTTGGCGGCCGCCGATCTCGAAGGTGCCGCCGATTGGGCGCAAACGGTGCTCCGGCCGCGCCTCGAACAAACCGCAGGCGTGGCGCGCGCCGAAGTCGAAGGCGTGCCGCGGAAAGAGATCCGCGTCGTGCCGGACGACGCGCGACTGCAAGCGGTGGGTTTGGGCGTCGATCAGTTGGCGGCGGCGATTCGCACTGCCAACGCGCCGTCGCCGGGCGGCACGCTCCGCCGGCGTGGCATCCGGTACGCGTTGCACGTCGATTCTGAACTCGCGACGGCTGAGCAGATCGCCGACGTCGTGGTTTCCGGCGACGCCGGCCGGCCGATCCGCGTCCGCGACGTGGCCCGCGTCGAAGACGGTATCGCGGTGCCGAACGGTTGGAGCCGGCTGGATGGCGCGCCGGCGATCGGCATTCTGGTGTACGAAGAGGCGGGCGCCAACCTGCTCCACACCGCGACGAAAGTGCGCGACCGGCTGGCCGAACTCGAGCGCGAGTTTCCCGATTTCCACGTCGCTATCGTGCAGGATCCGGCGCCATTCGTACGCCAATCCATTTCGAATCTCTGGCAGGCGGTCTGGCTGGGCGGCCTGCTCGCATTCGGTGTATTGCTGTATTTCCTGGCCGAAATCCGTTCGCCGATCATCCTCATGACGACGCTGCCGGTGGCCGTTCTGACGTCCTTCGCGGTGTTGGACGCCATGGGAGTGTCGCTCAACATGATGTCGCTGGGTGGCATCGCGCTGTCGGTCGGCACGCTCGTCGATAACAGCATCATCTGCCTCGACAACATGCACCGGTTGCGGGCCCAGGGCCTGTCGCCATCGCGCGCCGCCGCCGAAGGCGCCCGCGAAGTGTCGCTGCCGATGCTCGCCTCGACCTTCACGACGCTGTCGGTATTCGTGCCGCTGGCGCTCGTGCCCGGCCGCTTCGGGACGCTCTTCCGCGATCAGGCGGCGGCGGTTGCCGTATCGCAGATCGTCAGTTTGATCGTCTCGCTGACCCTGTTGCCGATGCTCGCGGCACGCATGGCGCCGCCGCGCCAACGCGCCGAGCGCTTGCCGTTCTTCCACTCCTACCACCGGCTCTTGGTGGGCTGCTTGCGCCGGCCGGCGCTCTTTCTGACCGTTCTCGGCGGGATCCTGACGATCAGCATCGTGTACTTGTTGCACGTGCCGCGCGAGATCCTGCCCGATGTGGCGTCGGAGGACGTGGAAATCCATTTGCAGTTGCCGCCCGGCAGCGATGTCACGACGACCGACGCCGCGGTGCAGCAAATCGAGGCGTGGATGCGCGCCCGTCCCGAGGTCGAGCGCATCCATTCAACCATCGGCGCCGCCGGCACCTTCGATCCAAGCGAGATCGACCGCCAACTGCACCGGGCCACGCTCCGCGTGCGCCTGCATTCCAAGGACAAGGGCAAACGCCGGGCGCTCGTCGACGGTCTCGCAGCCCAATTCGCGCCGCACACCGAGTGGACCCTGGATGTGGCCGCGTCGCGGCCCGAGATCGCCAACCTGTTCTGGCGCGACTCGGCAACTCTCACCTGTGAGATCTCCGGGCCCGACATCGCGGCCGCCCAGGATCTGGCGGCGCGCATTCTCGCTGCCGCGCAGCCGCAGGTTGGCGACGCAGCCCACCCGTTGCATCTGCCGGAGATCGAACTGGAGCCGCGCTACGCGCTGACCCTCGACGCCGATGCCGTATGGCGGCACGGACTGCGCACCGAGGACGTGCTTTGCGCCGTGCAAGCGCGCACCTCGGGCTACGAAGCATTGCGCGTTCGGCGCTTCGACAGCGAGGATCCGGTCGTCATCCGCGCCGCCGACGGCGCCTCACCGGCCGAGGCGAGCATTGTCGTCGGCGGCCGCACTTATCCGATCCGCGAACTCTTCCGGGTCCGCACCGAACTCGGGCCGGCCGGACTCGTACGCGTCGATCAAGCCCGCGTCGCAACCATTCATTGGGACGGTCCGTTGCAAAACGTCGCGCACGTGCGCTCGGCACTCGACCAGGCGACAGCCGCGATCGGACTTCCCGCCGGTTATACGGTGCGCTACGGCGGCGCCTACGATGAAATGCGCACCACGCTCACCGGACTGGTGCGCGTCTTCGCGCTCTCGGCCGGACTCGTGTTCTTGATTCTGGCGGCGCAGTTCGAATCCGTCCGCCTGCCGCTCATCGTCTTCACGGATATTCCGCTCGCCCTGATCGGCGTCGCGCTGGCGCTCCTCGTATCGCGACAGAGCCTGAATGCGCTGTCGCTGGTCGGCGTCGTCATTCTGAACGGCGTCGTCGTCAACGATTCCATCTTGAAAGTGGATCTTCTGAATCGCCTGCAGCGCGAAGGCGTCGGCCGTTTGCGGGCGCTGTTCGTGACCAGCCGGCGGCACTACCGGCCGATCTGGATGACGACGATGAGTTCGGTGTTCGGGCTCGTGCCGGTGTTCTTCGGCACCGGCTCGGAATTGCTGTCGTCGCTCGCCACCACAGTCATCGGCGGCCTCCTGGTGTCGACGATCCTGACCTTGCTCGTGGTGCCGGTCATCTTCCATTGGATCGCCGGGCAGCCGAAGGTGCGACGCGCGGCGAGCTCCCGGGCACTCACTGCCGGTGGCGAACTCGGCGCGGAGGCGATTGCATGAAAGCGCTCGCCTTGCCGCTTCGCCGTCCGGTCGGCACCGCGGCGCTCTATGCCGCGCTCTTGCTGCTTGCCCTCTATGCCATGAACGGCCTGCCGCTGGCGCTGGCTCCCGATACCACCCAACCGCAACTCAGTGTTCAGGTGGCGTGGGCCAACGCCACCCCCGAAGCCATGGAAGCTCTCGTCACGTCGCCCATCGAGGCCGAGGCCGAGAGATTGCGCGGCGTCCGCGAGGTGAGTTCCACGAGCGGCATCGGCTGGGCCGAGATCAACGTCCAATATGAACGCGGCACGCGCATGGATCGCGCCGCGGTGTTTCTGCGCGAGCGCTTGGCGGCGTTGCGCGAGACACTGCCGAAAGGGGTCTCGCCGCCCGAGATCACGTCCACCGGTTCGAGCGACGACGACGGTGGCCGTTTCCTGGTACTGCGCGCCGGCGGGCCGCGGACCGCGGAAGCGCTCCGGCAACTGCTCCTGGATACCGTGTCGCCGCGGCTCGCGGCCGTGCCCGGCGTCGCATCGGTGCGCATCTTCGGTGGTGGCGAACGCGAGATTCATTTGGATGTCGACCAGCGCGCCGTCGAACGCGGCCAAGTGACGCCAGGAGCGGTCGTCGCATCGCTGGCGAATATCGGCGGAACCCGCAGCTTGGGCGCCATCGTGCGCGGTGGTTCGCGGCTCCCGGTCGTCCTCGAACGGCCCGAACCGCGCGCCGAGTTCGTACGCGCCCAACCCGTCGCCGGCGACGCCAGCCATCCCGTCGGTATGGGAGCGATTGCCAACGTGCGCGACGCGTGGCGCGATCCCAGGCGCTTGGCGCGCATCAACGGCGAGCCGGCGGTCCAGGTCGTGCTCGAACGCGAACCCGGCAGTAACGTCTTGCGCGTCGCCAAGGCAGCCCGCGCGGCACTCGCCACGCTCCGCTCTCAGTTGCCGCCCGATGTCACCATCGAGCCGATCTACGACCAGAGTGAACAGATTGGCCGCGAACTGACCGCCCTCGGACACCGGTCGAGCTGGTGCGTGGCCGCCGTATTCGTGGTGCTCGTGCTGTCGCTGCGCCGCATCCGGGCGCCGTTCGCGGTGCTGGGCGCGGTTTTCTGCTCGGCGCTCCTGACCTTCTTGTTGTTTCGCGCTATGGGGCTCGGCATCAATCTCGTGACCCTTTCCGGCCTGGCGCTCGCCTTTGGAATGACGGTCGACAGTTCGATCGTGCTGCTGCAAAGCATCGCCCAGCACGCGCGCGGCACGCGCTCCGTCCCATGGGTCGTGGCGGCCGTGCGGCAAGTACTCCTGCCGTTGCTCGCCGGCACCCTCACGACCGCTGTCGTCATGGTGCCGTTCTTGTACGTGAGTGGCGATCTGCGAACCTATGATCTGCCGTTCGTGTTGGCAGTCTGCTTGTCACTCCTTGCATCGTTTTTCGTGGGCGTCACGCTGACGCCGCTTTTGGCGCGCGCCGTACTGGGACCACGCCGGCAGGGGGCACCCGCGCTCCGCCGCACCGGCCGGGTAACAACATGGTGGAGGGTGCCGGACCGCCTGGCGCGCATCCGCCTCCCGACGGTCGAACGCCTCTACGCCCCGTTCCTCGACCGCGTGCTGCGGCGCCCTTGGGTGCCGGTTACAATCGCGGTTGTGGCATTCGCCGCCAGCCTGTGGGTGTTTCACAATCATGTCGGCCGCGGTTCGTTGTTCGCGTCGGATCCCGATACCGGCATCCGCGTTTCGGTAGCGTTGCCGCGCGGTGCCGAGATCGAACGCACCGACGCCCTCGTCTCGCGCTTCGAAACGCTGCTGCTCGAGCACCCGTTTCACGGCCGCGGTTACATCGAGCAGGTGCAAGCCTTCCTCTGGGACAACCGCGGCATGCTGGATGTGCGTTTGGAGCGCGGCGTCGCGCTCTCGACCGTGCCGGCGAGTTTGCAGCAGGAACTCGTCACCCTCGCGGCGACGATTTCCGGCGCCGAGATCAACGTTTCGGGATACGGGCCGGGCTTCAGCAGCAGCCGGGCGCAAACGACACCGTCGTACCAACTGACGCTCCGCGGCCCGGACTACCAGCGGCTTTCGAAAGTCGCCGACGATCTCGGCCGGCGCTTGGGGCGCGAGGCGCGGGTGCGCGACATCGACACCAATTCGGCCGGCTTCACTGTCGAGGCTGCAACCGATCTGGCGCTCGTTCCGGATCGTGCCGCGCTCGCCCGCATGGGCGTGCCGATGAGCGACTTCGTGAATGCCATCCAACCGGCGGTAGCCGGCGAGTTCGGCGACCGCGTTCTGAACGGCGCCGAAGGCGACGTCCCGGCACGCATTCGCTATGGCGATGGACGCTCGTTGACCCGCGAGGAGTTGCTCGCCGCGTTCCAAAGCACCAACCGCGGTGTCGCCGTGCCGTTCGAGAGTGTGATGCGCGTCGAAGAACGGCCCGTGCAGGCCGAGATCCGCCGGCATCGCCAGCAGTACGAGCGTTTGGTCACCTTCGACTACCGGGGTCCGCGCCGGGCCGGCAACAACTTCGTCCAATCCTTCCTGGCCGGCACCGCACTGGCGCCGGGTTACACCGTCGAGGACGGGCTCGGCCTTTTCTTGACCCGCACCGAGGAACGCGAACTCGGCGTCGCGCTCGCCCTAGCGCTCGGGCTCGTGTACATGGTGGCGGCGGCGCTCTTCGAGAGTCTGCGCCTGCCGTTCGTGGCGCTGCTCGCACTGCCCTTCGGCTTCGTCGGGATCAGTGCCACTTTCTGGGCCACGGGTGAGTCGTTCGACCGCGCCGCGTACGTCGGTCTCATCCTCTTAGCCGGCATCGCCATCAATAGCGCGCTCCTGCTCGTGCACCGGGCCGGCAGCTTGCTGCGGCGCGGATTGCATCGGACGCCGGCCATCCGGCGCGCGGCGCTCGAGCGCTGCCGCCCCATCTTGATGACCACCGCAACGAGCGTTGCGGGCCTTCTGCCGCTCGCGATTGCCAATGACACGGGTGCTGCCGACACCTGGCGCGCACTGGCGCTAGCCGCGTGTTCGGGTCTGGCCGCCGCGGCGCTGGCGACGCTCGCCGTCGTGCCGGCGCTTTTCGTGTGGTTCGCACCGCGCGAGCGCGCCGTGCCAACCCTCGGTACCGACGATTGTTTGAATCACGTTCGAGTCTCTCTTAGCGAAAGGAAGTGTTCGATGCAACGCAAATGGATCGGAACTCTGCTCGTCGCAGCCATCGCCTCGGGGGCGCACGCCGCGGACACGGGCAAGACCATCGAGGCGAAATCCCCGGCCGGCAAGGGCGGCTATCGCATCCAGAGTGCGGTTGCGATCGGTGGCGCCCAAGCGCCCGACAACGCGCAGTTCTACGAGAAGGCAGGCCGTACCGACGTCGGCGCCGACGCCCAAGGCAACATCTACGTCTTGGACAGCGGCGGGCCGCGCGTGCAAGTGTTCGACGCTGCAGGGCATTTTGTCCGCAGCTTCGGCAAGTCGGGCGAAGGCCCCGGTGAACTCAAAATGCCGGGCGACATCGCGGTCGCCGGCGACGGCCGCAGCGCCATCTTCGACATGGCGTTGCAGCGCATCACCGTCTTCGACAACAGTGGGAAAATGCTGCGCGATCAACTCGTGACCGGCCCCGTCACCAGCATGATCTGGAACGGCAATGACAATCTGGTCGTGGCGATGCGTGGCCCCGGCGGCGACGCGGTCCAAGAGTTCGACGCGGCCGGCAAGCAACTGTGGAGCAACCAGCCCGCGGACACCGCCCCACAGGCAGGCGGCCGCCGCATGCTGATCTCGATCGGCAATGAAACCGTCGGGCCGCGCCTCGCGCCCGGGCCCGGCGGCGAGGTCTTTTTTGGCGCCAACGAGGTGTACGGGGTGCAACGGCTTGCAAGAGGCGACATCAAGCAGACCTGGCGTCGCGCCTACGAGCGTCAGGCCCGCCAAGCCTTGCCGCAGCGCCGTTCCGGCGATGACGGTGACGGCGGCGCCCAAATGGTGGTCATTCGCCGCGAAGGCGGTGGCGGTGGTGCCGACGCCGGGCACACGAGTGTCACGACGTCGAACGGCGCCCAGTCATCCACCACGACACTCAACATGGCCGACATCGAAAAAATGCTCCCGAAGTTCAGCCCCGATATTCGCGGTCTCGTCGCCTGGCCCGACGGCCGCCTCTGGGTCGTCACTTCGACGAACGACGGTGATAACATGGTCACGGACGAATGGTCGGCCGAGGGCGAATACCTGAAGCGCTTCGCGGTGCCTGCCGCCTACAGCCGCTTGAAGCTCGGCGCCGATGGCAAGCTGTATGGTGTGGCGCATGACAGCGACGACTATCCGGTCGTGCACCGCCTCGATGTAGTTCCGACGCCGTAAGGGATTGCGGATGACACTCCGGACGAGACTCGCCGCCACGATGGTGCTGGTGCTTTTGGCCGTCGTGGCGGTGCAGTTCGTCCTGGCGGAGCGCGAGCGGCGTGATCTAGTGGATCACCTAGCGCAAATCTCCAGCGAGGTCGACCGCTCGACCGCCGTGTTCGCGCAGCGCGTGCACGAGTTGGCGACCTCCAGCGGACCGGCGCAGTTCGACGCTCTGTTGCGTGAGATCGCTCCCGACCGGGCACGCGGCCTCGCAGGCGACGGCACGACCAAGATGCGGGTCCTCGTCTTCACCGATTCCTTGCGCTTGCGTCCAGCGAATCCCGACCTGCGCCGCCGCGGCCCGGAAACACTGGCGTTGAACGTCATGGAACGAGCCCTCGTCCTCAACGATTCGGGGCCGGCTCGCCCCCGCACCCACACCGAGCGCATCGTGTGGATGAAGCGCGGCGGAGTCGTGGCGGTCATCGACTCGTTTTCGAGCGATTCGTCGCTTGCACTGCCGCTGCAACGCGCGGCGGCCACGCTACCCCCGGCCCGAACGCCGCAGGCCGACAGCACCGCCAGCGCCGATCTCAAACGTGACTTCGTGATCAATTTGCCACTGCCGGCCGTCGACACCGACTCGACCTACTCACTGCAAATGCGTTACTCGTACGCCAGCCTGGCCGAAGAGTTGGCGCACTCGCGCCGCCGCAGCCTGTTGTGGCTCGCGGCACTGCTCGGCATGGGAACGCTGGCCGCCACCGCGGTCGCGGGCCAATTCACGCGCCCGATCCGCGCCCTCGAGGCATCCTTCGGGCGCGTCGTCCAGGGCGATCTCGAGGTGCGGTTGCGCCCGGAACGCAACGACGAGATCGGCCACCTCACCGAGTCGTTCAACGGCATGGTGGCGCGCTTGGGAGCGTCGCAGCGCATGGCGGAACGCCTCGCCGAGTCGGAGCATCTGGCCTCTCTCGGACAACTCGCCGCCGGCGTCGCGCACGAGATTCGTAACCCGTTGAACGCGATCCTGCTCAACCTGCAGCACATGCACGACCGGCTGGCACGGGCCCTGCCGGCGGGAGCGGCGCCGCGCGATGACTTGGACAAATATCACGCCCGCATTTCATCCGAGATCGAACGCTTGGAAGGCATGGTCGGTTCATTCTTGGATCTCGCCAAATCGGCGGAATTGAACCTCGAGAGCGTCGACTTGAGCGCCGGCCTGCGTGGCGCGGTCGAACTCTTCCGGCCGGTCGCCAACGAACGTGGCGTCCAACTCGGGCTCGATACGAGCGGCGATTTGCGCGTGCCGGCCGACCCGGCGCGCCTGCCCACGGTGTGGAACAATCTGCTCGCCAACGCCATTCAGGCGACACCCGCGGGCGGCAGCGTCACGGTGCGGGCGCGACCGAGCGCCACGCACGTCGATGTGGTTGTCGAAGACACCGGCGCCGGGATTCCGGCCGAGGTGCGGGGGCGCATTTGGGAGCCCTTCTATTCCGGCCGCGAGAATGGCACGGGATTGGGGCTCGCGATCGTGCGCTCGACAGTGCAACATCACGGCGGCTCGGTCGAGGTCGAGTGTCCACCGGAAGGTGGGACGCGCATGCACGTGCGACTGCCCCTCGAACCGCCGCCCCGGGCGGGCGGCACGGACCGGTCACCGGAGGCTGCCGCATGAGTTCGCACCGCCTTCGCATTTTGGTCGTGGACGACGAACCGGCGCAGCGCGCAGTGCTGGCCGAGATTCTCGCCGACCAAGGCCACGACACGGAAGTCGCCGCCAGCGGCTCGGAAGCGCTTGCGGCGCTCGAACTGCGGCCGTGCGAACTCGTGATCACCGATCTGCGCATGATGGATGGTGACGGACTCGAACTGTTGCGCGCCGCGCGCCGGTTGATCCCTGACCTCGAAGTCGTGCTCATGACGGCGTACGCCACGGTGTCGACCGCGGTCGAGGCGATGAAAAGCGGTGCCGCCGACTACCTGCAGAAGCCGTTCCACAAGGATGAACTCGTAGAGCGCGTGCGGCGGCTCGCCGAACGCCGCGCTCTGCAACGCGAGAACCAGCGGTTGCGCGACGAAGTGGCGCCACGCCTGCATGGGGAATCGACGCCGATGCAGCGTCTCGTACGTCACATCGAGCGCCTGGCGTCGATTCCGGGCGACGTGCTGGTAAGCGGCGAGAGCGGCACCGGCAAGGAACTGGTGGCTCGCGCCCTGCACTATCGCGGCACGCGTGCCAGCGGCCCCTTCGTGCCGGTCAACTGCGCGGCGATTCCGGAAGGCATCGCCGAGAGCGAGATCCTGGGCCACGAAAAGGGCGCCTTCACGCACGCCACGGCCGCCCGCACCGGCAAGTTCGAGCAAGCCGATGGCGGCACACTGTTTCTCGATGAAGTGAGCGCCATGCCGCTGGCACTGCAGGCGAAGCTGCTCCGGGTCCTGCAAGACCATGTCGTCGAACGCGTCGGATCCTCCAAAGCCCGGCATGTCGATGTGCGGGTCATCGCGGCTTCGAATCGTGATCTGCGCGAGATGGTGCGGGCCGGAGTGTTTCGCGACGATCTGTACCACCGGCTGAACGTCCATGAACTGCATGTGCCGCCGCTCCGCGAGCGTGGCGCGGATGTGCAGCTCTTGGCGGCAATCTTCCGCGACCGTGCTGCCGGGCGCTTCGCAGTGCCGTCGCCGCCTCTCGGGCCCGACTTGCAGCGCTTCTTCGCCAGCTATCCGTTCCCGGGCAACGTGCGCGAGCTCGAACATCTGATCGAAAAGATGGTCGTGCTCTGCGAAGGCGAAGCACTGGGAGTCGACGACTTGCCGCTCTCCGTGCGTGCCGCTTGGCGCGACTTGGGCGGCACGTCACAAGCGGTCGGCGGGCAAGTGCCCCCGGACCCGGAAGGCGCTGCCGGTGGGATGGGACGCCTGCGCCCCGAAGACCTGCTGCTCGACGGTCCGATTCAATTCTTCGAGGTGGAAAAACGCCTCATTGCCGAAGCCGTGCGGCGCTCGGGCGGCAACTGGAGCGAGGCGGCGCGGCAACTGGGGCTGTCGTACAAGACCCTGCGGTATCGCGCCGAGAAATTCGGACTCGCCGGCGACGGCAGCTGAGCGGCGGCCGGCGCCCCCGCATCCACGGCGCAACATCGTGCCCGGTGACAACCGCGCCCGGATCTGCTGAAATCCAGCCAATGCATTCTCGCGCCGGCTCGGCTCACTGCGTTTCTGCTCCGCCGGACGACACCTTGGAGGAGGACCCCGATGAACCATGCATCGCACCGGCTGCGCTCATTGCTCGTGTTTGCCGCCGCCGTTTCGTTGATCGCGACATCCGCCCTGGCCGGGAACGCGAAAGTCGCCGCCACCAAGGCGTTCAAGGCGCCAACCGGCTGGAAGGCTTTTGGAGCCGGCGTCTCGACCGCGCCCGTCGTGCCGGTCGCGACTCTGCTCCTATCCGCACCCGAGTATGCCGGCAAGCCGGTCGTCGTCGAAGGCCCCATCGCCGGTGTTTGCCAAAACAAAGGCTGCTGGCTCACCATGCTGCACGAGGGCAAGGAGATGCGCGTCCGGTTCAAGGACTACGCGTTCTTCGTGCCGAAGGATTGCGGCGGCAAGACGGCGCGTGTCGAGGGCGTGTTGGCGATCGAAAAGATCCCGGTCGACGAGGCCCGCCATTACCTGGAAGACGCCGGCAAGAACGACGAAGCCGCCAAGATCACCGAACCGGTCGACGGTTACACGTTCATGGCAAGCGGCGTGCTGCTGCAGAAGTAACCGATGTCTGGGATGGGCAGGCGGGCGTGGATCGGGATCGCGGTCGTCGCATTCGCACTATTGCAATGGCTGCGATGGCCTGAGCCGCTCGGCATCGACCAGAGTCTCTTCGCGTTGTACGGCCGCTGGATGACTCGTGGTCTGGCGCTCTACCGCGATCTTTGGGACAGCAAACCACCCGGGATCTTCGCCGCCTATGCGGTTGCGGGCGGCCTCGCTGGCGCCACGCATGCGGCGTGGTTCCTCGATCTCATCGTCGGCGTTGCGACCGCGATCTTGGCTGCCAAGCTGGTTGCGGATCGCATATCGCGAGCCACCGCCGGCGCCGGATCGCTGGACCGCGACCCCCGCATCGCCGCCTCGGCCGCGGCGCTCTGTGCTGCCTTCATTTGGAGCGCGCCGGTGTTCGGCGGCCCCCTCGTCGCTGGGCAAGCGGAATCGTGCATGGCGCCACTTCTACTGGGCGCGGCGGTGCTCGCCACACGCCGGGGCACGGGCACCGCGATTGCTTGTGGCGTTCTCCTTGGAACTGCGGCAACGCTAAAGCTCGTTGCACTTTTTGCGTTGCCTGTTGCATGGTTGTATGCGCCGCCCGCGGCCCGGCGTGATGGGCGGCGTACGATCGCCGTCGCGATTGGCATCGCGGCACCGCTCGTCGTAACGATCGTGGCGCTTGCGGCGCGCGGCGTGCTGCACGACGCCGTGCAGGCGGTCCTGGTGTACCCGCGTGCTTACGCCGCGGAGATTGCGAGCCGTTCGGCCCTTGCCGGCGTGCTCGCCCGCGGCGGCACGCGGCTTTTCCGCGGCATTCCTCTGGCGCTGTTTTTTGCCGCGGCGGGTGCCACGGCATGGCGCTCGGAGCGGCGCGTCGCGCCGACGCTCATTTGGCTGGGGCTTGCCGCCGCCGGCGTGGCGGTGCAGCGGCAAGTGGCCGGCTATCATCTGCTTTTCTTGATGCCGCCGTTGTGCATTCTCGCCGGCATCGGCGCGCCGCGCGTCGTGCATGCACTCGCTGCGGCATGGCGCGCGACCCAAGCCCGCGACGCTCGCGGCACCGGCGCACTGACGGGGCTTGCGCTCGTGATTGCGCTCGCGACCGCCGTCGAAGCCCGCTTGTGGATTCGCCACTACACGCCGCATGTCGTGCATCGCACGGGCGGCATGGATCGCGCAACTTTCTTGCAGCGCCTCGGCGGCCCCGGTCCGCTTTGGGCGGAAGCCGAAACCATCGCTGCCTCGATCCGGGCGACGCGGAGCACAGACAACGCCGCGAACCCGGGCCGCGAGTCCATGCTCGTTTGGGGTTTGGCGCCGTCGTTGTACTTGCTCGGTGATTGCCGCCCGGCAACGCGCTACGCGTTCCATCAAACGTTCTACGTTCTCGACTCACCCTTGTCGTTGCGCTGGCCCGATGCCGTCACGCGCCGCAACGACCTTTTGGCGCTGATACAGCACGACCCACCGCGTTGGATCGTCGTCGTGCGCGGCGACCGTTCCGGGCTCGAAGCACAAGATTCAGCGCACGAGTTACAACTCTTCCCCGCCTTGGCGCAGCACATCGATCGCGACTACGAACCCCGCGTCACAACGGCCTCTTACACGCTGCTGCTGCAAAAGCCGATGAATTGAGCACCGCTCCGGCGCTGCCCCACGCAAAAAGAGGGGGGGCTGCTTTTCGCTGCCGCCCTCCCAAGGACGTCGTGCCTGTCTGGACTACCCCTCAGGGCGTAAACCGGCGCCTGGTCCGCGGTCGCACCGCTGTCGGCTCCACCGGCACCGTCTCGGCACTGACGATCTGCGGCGGCGCCAGCCGGTCGATCTCGCTGCCGGCGTGCGGCACCATGGTGAGCCCCGCCGAGCCGCTGCCGAGTTGGACGCCGGCGAGCGTCGCCGGATCCTCTTCGAGGTAGGTGTAGCCGGACATTCCCTCTTCGAAGCGGCGCATGAGCAGCGCTGACTCCTCGAAGGTCAGCAGTCCCTTGCGGAGCGCCTCTTCGTTCGCCTGGCGCATGCGCGCCGAGAGATTGCGGCGGTCGTACTGCACGTAGCCCAACACTTCGCCGACCGAGTCGCCTTCCACCACGTGCTCGATCCGGTAACCGTTGTGATCGAGTGATACGTGCACGGCATTCGTGTCACCGAACAAGTTGTGCAGGTCGCCGAGGATTTCCTGATAGGCGCCGACCAAGAACATTCCCAAGTAGTACGGGCTGCCGTCGAAGGTATGCAACTCGAGGCATTCCTTGACGCTCCGCAGATCGATGAACTGGTCGACCTTGCCGTCCGAATCGCACGTCAGGTCGGCGATGATGCCACGGCGCGTCGGCCGCTCGTTCAAACGGTGCAGCGGCATGGTCGGAAAGAGCTGTTTGACGGCCCAATGGTCCGGCGCCGACTGGAACACGGAGAAATTCCCGTAGTACGTGTCCGACAAACCCTTCTCGAGGTTTTCCAGATCGTCCGGCACGTAGTCCAAGTCGCGAATGATCTTGAGGATGGCTTCGCAACAGCCCCAAAACAATTGCTCCACCCGGGCCCGGGCCCGCAGGTCGAGTAGTCCCAAGTTGAAGAGGTTCGTCGCCTCTTCCTTGAGCTGCAGTGCGTCGTGGTACGACTCCTGGAAGTTCTTCCGCGACACGCCGCGCCAGGCTTCGGCCAGACTCTGGATGACCTGCGGCTCGTCGGCGCCCACCTGCGGCGGCACCTGCCCGGCGACCACTTCGTTGACGTCCAGCAC
Source organism: bacterium (assembly GCA_031362565.1). Classification (GTDB taxonomy): domain Bacteria; phylum Krumholzibacteriota; class Krumholzibacteriia; genus JANLSU01. The sequence goes on from JANLSU010000056.1 coordinate 53,886, forward strand.
GTTGAATACGAGCACCGAATGGTGCGCGACGAGCGCCCGGCCCGACTCGCTGACGATGTCCGGATGCGGGATGCCGGACTTGTCGCAACCTTCGAGGATCGCCGCAACGACGTCGTTGGCATATTCCTGCGTCGTGTAATTGGTCGACGATGACCAGTTGGTGGACGAGCCGTCGTAGTCGACGCCCAGACCGCCGCCGACATCCATGAATTTGAGGCTGGCACCCGATTTCGCCAGTTCCACGAAGACGCGCGTCGCTTCGCGCATCGCATCCTTGATGGCACGCACCGCCGAAATCTGCGAGCCGATGTGGAAATGCACCAGCTCGAGACAATCCAGCATCTGTGTGTCGCGCAGCTTGTCGACGAGATTCACCATCTCCGTCGCGGTGAGCCCGAACTTCGAGCGATCACCCGTCGACTCCATCCACTTGCCGGCGCCCTTGGTGGTCAGCTTGGCGCGCACGCCGATGTGGGGGCGAATACCAAGCCGGCGCGACACCTGCAGAACGAGGTCGAGCTCGCGATAGCGATCGATGACGATGATGGGATAGCGCCCGAGCTTCTGCGCCAACAATGCCGTCTCGACGTATTCGACGTCTTTGTAGCCGTTCAAGATGAGCAGTGCGTCGGGATTGTCGAGCAGTGTCAGGCCGGCGAGCAGTTCCGGCTTGGAACCGGCCTCCAGGCCCAAGTTGAACGGGCGTCCGAAGCGCACCAACTCTTCCACGACTTGATGCTGTTGATTGACCTTGATCGGATAGACGCCGCGGTAGCGGCCTCGATATCCGTAGTCGCGAATCGCGCTCTCGAAGCAACCGACGAGCATGCGAATGCGGCTGTCGAGAATGTCGGAGAAGCGCACCAGCAACGGCAGTCCCAATCCGCGCCGCTGCACGTCGAGCACCAGCTCATACAGGTCCACACTCGGACCATCCGGGCCGAGCGGTGTCGAGTCGACGTGGCCCGCATCGTTGACGCGGAAGAACCCAGCGGACCAACCGGCGACGTTATACAGCTCGGCCGAATCCTTGAGGGTCCATTGCCGGATCTCTTTCAACTTGGCTTCTCCTCGGAATCACGTTTGGGTGCGAGGGCCCTCTCGGGCACGCTTTTTCCACAATAGCAAGGAAAGCGCCCGGGGCGCGAGTCCCAACCCCCAACATCGAGAAAACTTAACGTGGCGTCCGGGTCCCGGGTGCCGCGTCGAGGATCGCCCGGCCCCAGAGCAGCGGGTTGCCGAGCGGCTGCATGTCGAGCACCGCCGCCCAGGCGACTTCACCCGTATCGTCGGCGCGCGCGTCGCGCAGCACGACGTTGAGCCCCAAAGTAATGTTGGCGACGAGCGAGTCGCGCCCCACGACCGGCACCAAAGCCTCGAAGGCCACTTCGCGCCGCAGGCGCCGGGTGGCGCACCGGGGCGCGAGCCCGAGTGCGGCTGGCGCTGCGCAGGGCGCCACACCCGCCTCCGCGTCGATCGGCCGGAGTTCGAACCCGCCGCCGGACTCGAACACGCCCCAAGCCCGTTGATTCGCTTCGAGGCACGGGCGCGAACCGCCCGATCCACCCATCATGAGATAGAGCACCGGCTCGTCACGGTCCTCGGCGTCCACGGGCGCCGGAATCCAACGCGCGTACAGCAGCAAGCCCTGGGCGCACCAACCGGCACGCACTTCCACCGAGTCGACGGCCGCGGCATGTGCGGCTTGGCCACCTGACGGCGCCGGCGAGTCGTGATGGAACCGGTCGAACGTCAGACGCCCGGCGCTGCCGCGCCATTCGTTCGGAACGCCATCCACAACCGGCTCGACGTGCGGCAGGCGGACTTCCGGCGGCCGTGGCAGGTAGCGATCATGCGTTTGCAGGAACGAGATCGGGACGCAGTAGATCTCGCGCTGCTCGTTGGTGAACAGGATGCGTTCACCGTCGAAGCACACGCCTTCGCACTGGCGGCCCTCGATGAGGGTGGCGTGTGCTTTGCCGGCTACGAAATCGTCGCCTTGGGGCGGGCGCTCGAATAAGTGCAGGTATTGATACGACAGCACCACGATCCGCTTGCCGTCGGCGGCGCAGTCGGCGCCGGTCACCGGGCTGCCGATATCGGCTTGGCCCAGGCGTTCGGCCACCTGCTCGCTCTCTTGAGCCGGATCGAGCCGGTAGAGCGTCGTCTGAATATCGCTCCGGTGCTTGGTCAGCAAGTAGAGGTGCCCGGCGTTCCAAAACACCGCTTCGCAATCGAAATTGAAATGCGCCGAGTCCGGAAACGCGGTTTGATCCGGATAGTGGAACGGGATGCGGCGTACGACCGGCACGTGCACCGGCAGCGGCGATGGCGTGCGCGGGTCGGGCTCGTCGACGACGTACACGGCGAGATCGCGGCGGTTGTTGCGGTTGTTGCCGAAATCGCCGATGTAGAGGCGCCCGGCATCATCGATGGTGATGTCTTCCCAATCGACGTTGCGGGCGCCATCCACGGCGTATTCGTTCAGCAGCGCACCCTTGGCGTCGATGGCGAAGAAACGCGCCGTATCGCCCGAGTCGTTGTGGACCCACAGCACACCCGGAAACCGGCGGCTTTGGACGATGCCCGAGCACTCGTCGATGGACTTGGCGTTGATGCGGGCGCACGCCGCCCAGGTGACATCCGCGGGTTCGCAGTCGAGAACAACCCCGACGGCGAGGAGCAAGGAGACGATGCTCCGCCTTTGGGGCGCGAACCTGGGCAACCTCGACCTCCAAGACGGCACGGCCGCCGGCATCCTACCGCAAGCCCTCGTCCTGTGGCACCGCTGCGGTTTTCACTTGGCACCGTCCCATCACCCGTCACACTCTGCCCCCCAAAGGAGGCAGGGGCAAGATGGCGGAGCACGGTTCGACGACGCGGCGCGACATGCTCCGGCTCGGGCTCTTGGCGTTGCCGGCGGCAGTCCTCTGGCGTGGCACCGCGGCGGCACAGGATTTTGTCGACGTCCCCATCGTCCCGGATGCGGCGCGCACTGATCCGCTAGACGATTTCTGGGAGCGCATCCCGGACGAATTCCCGCTCGACGCCAACACGCGGCATTTCAATACCGCGGGGCTGGGAATTGCGCCGCTCGCCGTCCTCGAGCGCACCCATGCGGCCGCGGTGCGGGCGGCAACCGCAGGCGACGCCATGCGCGGCCAGCTCGACGACGCACGCGCCCGCCTCGGACGGTATCTGCACGCCCGGCCCGAGGAAATCGCCCTCGTTCGCAACGCCACCGAAGGCATGAACATCGTGGCGCGCGGTCTCGAGGTGCGGCGCGGCGACGAGATCGTCTTGACGACACATGAACACCCGGGCGGCGCCGCGCCGTGGGTCGCGTTGCACCAAGATGCGGGCGTGACGCTGCGCTTGGTGGAACCACGCTTCGACGCGGCCGCGGATCAGGATGCCATCTGGGCGCAGGTGACGAAGCGCACGCGCGCCATCGTGCTGTCGCATGTGCTGAGCACCGTCGGTGCCGTGATGCCGGTCGAGGCGGTGGCCGCGGAAGCGCGGCGGCGCGGCATCTGGTGCATCGTCGATGGCGCGCAAGCGGCCGGGATGCTGCCCCTGGATCTGGCGGCCCTGGGCGCCGACTGTTACATGGCGAGCGGCCACAAATGGCTCTTGGGCCCGGTCGAGACCGGATTCCTGTGGGTGCGTCAGGAAAGATTGGCCGAGCTCCACACCCGGTTTGCCGGCGTGCACACCGCCGACGCCGACGGCTGGGACCTGGACGCCGGGCGGATCGATTTCCTGACGGTTGCGAGCCGTTACGAATACGGCACCCGCAGCCCCTCTCAGGCCAGCGGCCTCGTGGCGGCTCTCGACTGGGTCGAGGCGCTGGGGCCGGCACTGGTGCGGGCCCGGTCGCTGGCGCTCGCCCAGCGGTTTAGGGCTGGAATCCAAGCCTTGCCGGGCATCGAGGTGCTGACGCCCGCGGCGGCCGCGCCGCAGGTGCCCATCGTCACCTTCCGCGTCACCCGGCGGCCGAACACCCAGGTCGTGGACTGGCTCTGGAAAGAGCTCCAAATGCGGGTCCGCCTGGTCCCCGACCGGGGCCTGAACGGGGTCCGGGCTTCCTTCCACGTGGTGAACCGCGTCCCAGACGTCGACTGGCTTATCGAGGCGGTCCGCACCCTCGGCGCGTGACCGGCCAGGCCGAAGTCCGTATACTCCGGCGTCGTTGTCGCGGGCACCCCGAAGGGGGCTCGTGTTCGAGCATGTTCGCTTTCGTACCCATGGAGCAGGAGCCAGGATGAAGCCGCAAACGCGCGTCGACGTGACGAAGTTGGAGACGTACATCAGTTCGATCCGAGGCGAGTGGGAATCGCGCCTCGGAGCGCTGGTCGAGGTCCCCACGGTCAGCATGGACCACCGTCGCGACCACGATATCGAGCGCGGAGCGGAACTCGCGGCGCAAATTATTCGTGCGCTCGGCGGCCGGGCCGATGTCGTGCCGACCGGCGGACATCCCATGGTGTTGGGCGAAATCAAAACCGGTGCGACGCACAAGTGGGTGACGATCTACAACCACATGGACGTGCAGCCGGCACGCATGGAGGACGGCTGGGAACACGAGCCGTTCGTATTCCGCAAACAAGACGGCCGGTACGAAGGGCGCGGTACGACCGACGACAAGGGCCCCGCCCTCACCGCGCTCTATGCGGCGCGCTTTGCCGCCGACAACGGTGTGCCGCTCAACTACCGTTTCATCTGGGAGATGGAAGAAGAGATTGGTTCGCCGCACTTCGAATCATTCGTGCGCTCGCGGCGCGACGCTCTCAAGACCGATTCCATCCTGGTGTCCGATACGATCTGGATCGCGCGCGGCCGGCCGGCAATTTCGTACGGCTTGCGTGGCTTGCAAACCGCGACGCTGTCGATCGAGACCGGCACCAAGGACGTGCACTCGGGCCTGACCGGTGGCGCGGCGCGCAACCCGCTCACCGAACTCGCGGCGCTCGTTTCGGAGTGCTACGACGTCAAGACCGGCAAGATCAAGATCCCGCACTTCTATGACGAAGTCGTGAAGGCGACCAAGGCGGAAGTCGACAGCTTCCTGGCTTCGGGCTGGAGCCCGACGGCGTTCAAGGCGGCGCACGGTCTGCGCCGGCTGCGTTCGGCGGACAAGCGCGAGCTGGTGGAAAGCATTTGGGCCCGCCCGACGTTCGAAGTGCATGGACTGGTCGGCGGCTACACCGGCCCCGGCGTCAAGACGTCCATTGCGCCGCGCGCCGAGATCAAAATTTCGATGCGCTTGGTGCCGAACCAAAAGCCGACGAAGATCTATTCGCTGTTCCGCAATTACGTGCAGAAGATCAACCCGGACGTCCAGGTCACCGCCGATGCGGCGCTGTCACCGTACCTGGGGGATTTCACCGGACCGCACACCGAAGCCGCGAAACGCGCCATGCAGTTCGGTTTCGGGAAGAAGGCGGCGCTGACGCGCGAGGGCGGCTCGATCGGGGCCGTCGTGACGATGCGCGACAACCTCAAGGCGCCGATCGTGTTCATGGGATTGTCACTGCCCGAACACGGCTACCACGCGCCGAACGAGAACTTCGACTGGGAACAGGCGAGCGGCGGCATGAAGGCCTTCGCGCACTACTTCGACGAACTCAGCCGCATGTAGTTCCGGGCGCCCCTTGGGCTCACACAAACTTGATCGTCGGGCGCGCCGGCGCTTGAAAGGCGCGCGTCGCGAGCTGGGCGGCGGTGGCGCGGGCCACGGCCAGGAACGCCTGGGCGGCCGGCGACGCCGGATCAGCGGCAACGATCGGCAGGCCGTTGTCGCCGGCGGCGCGGATCGCCGAGACGATTGGGATCTCACCCAGAAACGGCACCTTGTACTTCTCGGCGGCACGCCGGCCGCCGCCGTGCGCGAAGATTTCTTCGCGCTCGCCGCAGTGCGAGCACACGAAGTAGCTCATGTTCTCGACGATGCCCAAAATCGGCACCTTGACCTGCTCGAACATCCGCACGCCGCGGTACACGTCCTCGAGCGCCACGTCCTGCGGGGTGGTGACGATGACCGCACCCGAGAGCGGCGCCGACTGGGTCAGCGTCAGTTGCGCGTCCCCGGTTCCGGGCGGCAGGTCGATCACCAAGTAGTCCAGTTCACCCCAGGCGACGCCGCCCAGGAACTGGCTCACCATCTTGTGCACCATGGGCCCGCGCCACACGACCGGCGCTTCCGGACCGGCCAGGAAGCCGATCGACATCAGGCGCAGGCCGTGCGCCTCGATCGGGACGATGCGATCTTGGTGGACGCGGGGCTGCGCGTCCCGCGCCCCCATCATGATCGGAATACTGGGACCGTAGATGTCGGCGTCGAGCAGGCCGACCCGGGCCCCCTCACGCACCAGCGCCAGGGCCAAGTTGGCCGCCACGGTCGACTTGCCCACCCCGCCCTTGCCGCTCGCGACCGCGATCAGATTCTTGACCCCCGCCATGTCGGGCGCCGCGCCGGCACTTCCCATGGCGCGGACTTGGGCGGTCATGCGCACGTCGACTTGCTTGACCCCGGGGATGGCGCTCACGAGTTCGCGGGCCTGCGATTCCATCTTCTCTTTGACCGGGCAGGCCGGTGTGGTGAGTTCGATGGTGAACGCCACCTTGCCGCCATCGACGCGCAGGTCCTTCACGAACCCCAGGTCGACGATATCGCGGTGGAGATCGGGATCCTGCACGTGGCGCAGGGCATCGAGAATCTGGTCGGGACGCGGATCAGCCATGAGCGAACTCCCCGTTCGGTCGAATTTCCCGACAGCGTACCACAAACGCAAAGCGCCCGGCCGTTGCCGGCCGGGCGCTGCGTTGCGGACTCGAAGTCCGATGCGGATTAGAAGTGGAACGTCGTCGACACGAGGCCGAACAACGCGCTGCTGTCACCCAGCAGGTCGGTGCCGGTCGTGACGACATCCGGGTTCAGCATGCCGTCGATCTGCAGGCTGCCGACCTTCATGCCGACACCCGTCGTCCAACCGAAGTCGAGGTTGTTGTTCTTGTCGTGCGTGTCGGTCGCCGTCTCGGTGTGAACGTCTTTGAACGTGAAGCGCGAACGCATGCCGCAGCGGAACTGAATCCACGACGCGAGTTCGACCTCGGCCGCGATATTCCAACCGGGGATGCCGATCGTCCGCGTCGTCCTAACGTCGGTCGTGGCACCACTCGAGGCGTCCGTCTTGCGGCTCTGCAGCTCGAAGGTGCCGTACATGGCGACATTGGTGCGGTCACTCGGCTTGTAGACCGGGCCCAAGCCCGCAACCACGTCATATGCCGTGTGATCCGTCGTCGCCTTCGTGCCGCCCGTCGGCGTGACGTCGGTGCTACCTGACGTCCAGTCGAACATGCCGAGCCAACCGAGGGTGAGCGCATCGCTTTCCTCGGAGGCCGTGCGGCGCACTGCGACGCCCACATGGAACGGACTTGCCTCGGTCTTGCTGATCGCCGTCTCGTCGTTCGCGGACGCGAATGCGAACTCGACGCTCGCATCCGTGTTCCACTGCGCGATACGCGTGCCGACGATCGCGTTGAACGCGGTCACATCGTCAGAGACGTTGGCGGGCGCCGGATCGCTGTTCCCGCGGCCGAGCGAGAAGCGCAGGCCCCACGGGGTCTCGCCCATCTGCCAGCCGACGAGTGCGTCGATCCAGTTCAGCGCGCCCGGGCCCACCGCTGTGAGACCGCCCGAGGGGAACGTCCCAATGCCGTTGCCGATGTGGTCGATATCGCCACGCGTGAAGAACGCGTCCGGCAATGCACCCAGGAAGTCACTGCGGTGCGTGAACGCACCAAACGTCACGCTCTCGTTGCCAAACACGAGTCCGCCCGATCCGACAGCGGCGTTCGGGCCAAGGTCGAACGTGACCATGCGCTTGTGCATGTTGACTAGGTGCGGGAAGAAGAACACGTCGTCGGCATCCTGGATCAGCAGGTTCCCAGCCAGCGACGAGCGCCTCGCCGCATGGCTCGTACTGGCCAGCGCCAGGAGCGTCAGAACCGTGAAAAAAACGCGAATATAGCGGCCTGTCATCTCGTCCTCCGGTCATAAGTTTTCCTCGGGCCGGGCCCGCAGGCTCACCCGCGGCGCGTTAGGATCCGCAAGCGGGGCCTGCCTGTCAACCGGGACATGGGTCGAGACTGGGCCCCGGCCTAGCCCCGGTGGCCGTTTTTCAGTGCAAAATATTGATCTAGAATGAATTACGATGCCAGACGCCAATCGGGGCTCGGCGGGCCAAACGCCGGGAAATCGTGTCAGGACACCGGAATGCGCCGGCACCGGTCGCAACGAGCCCCCGCCGCCGTCCGGCATGACCCAAAGGAGAAACGATGGACGAAACGTACGACCTTGCGTTGCGCGTCAGCCTCATGCCACGCGACACGAACGTCCACGGGACGATTTTCGGCGGCATCATCCTCAGCTATATCGACCAGGCGGGCGCGGTGTATGTCCGTAATCACGGCTGCCACAACGTCGTCACGGTGGCCATGGAAAAGGTCGTCTTTCACGAACCGGTCTATGTCGGCGACGTCGTGAGCCTGCGGGCCCAGACTCTGTCGGTCGGCAGGACTTCGATCCGCGTCCGGGTGCGGGTCGAGGCGGCGCGCTATGCCACGAATGCCAAGGTGATGGTGACCGAAGCGGAGGTCATTTACGTCAACCTGGACTCGGACCGGCGGCCTTGCCCGATTCCGATCCCGAATCTCACCTGAAAACCCGAAATCAGCGGCTCGCTGCCGGTGGTGTTGGAGTCCGGTCCCATGCCGGCTCTATACTAATGAGGCGTTCCGAGGCGCGGCCCACAGCCAAGGTCGAGTGGAGGACTCCCGTGTCGAAATTACCCCATCGTCATTCGACGACCCGGCCATGGGCCGTGCGGCTTGCCGCGGCTGCCGCGAGCGTTGGCTGTCTTTGCGCGGCAAGCGGCGTGGGCGCTGCAACGGCACTGGCGGCGAAGGCGAAAATCGAGCCGCGGCGTCTTTACGTAAAGCTCACAAACAACGGTGCGGCCAAAGCGAGTCCGGCGCTGCATGCCCTGCTCGGCGACGCCATCGACCGCGCCCAACCGCTCGCCCGCCGGCCGGGCCCGCAGGTGCGCGGCCTCGACCGGCTCTTCGCGGTCGACGTGCCCGCCGCCGCCGACGGGAAGGCCCTGGCGCGCGCGTTGGCGGCGCTCCCCGAAGTGGAATACGCCGAGCCGGCGCCGGTCTGCGAACTCGCGGCCACCCCCAACGACCCGGCGTTCACGGGCGGCCAGCAGGCCTACTTGACCGCGTTGCAAGTGACCGCGGCGTGGGACGTGCAGAAGTCGCAGAACGGCGTACCGCGCCCGATCGTCTGCATCGTCGACGGCGGCACCAACATTCAGCACGAGGATCTCGCCGCCAACCTGTGGATCAACCCGGGCGAGATCGCCGCCAACGGCATCGACGACGATTTCAACGGCTACATCGATGACGTCAACGGCTGGAACTTCCGCTCCAACAATGGCAACCCGCGCGGCAGTGTCTCGACGCCCGGCAACGCCAACCACGGCAGCCATACGGCCGGTTTAGCAGCCATGGTCACCGACAACGCTTTGGGCGGTGCCAGCTCGAGCTGGAATCCTTTCCTCATGGCGGTCAATGCGTCCGGCTCGAGCGATGGCAGCATCGCCTATGGGTACGAGGGCGTAGCCTACGCGGCCGAGAATGGCGCCGGCGTCGTGAGCCTGTCCTGGGGCGGTTCCGGCGGCTCGCAGGCGGCGCAAGACGTCATCGACTTTGCGATCGCCCAGGGCACTCTCGTCGTCGCCGCCGCCGGCAACGGCAACACCACGGTGCGTTTCTATCCCGCCGCCTACGACGGCGTGATTGCGGTCGCCAACGTCTTCAACAACGACCAGCGCTACAACGGCCCGAGCGGCTCGAACTTCGGCGGCTGGCTCGATGTCGCAGCGCCCGGCGCCGGCGTCTACAGCACCTTCGACATGGGCACCACGAATTCGTACGGAATTTCCACCGGCACTTCGATGTCCTGCCCGGTCGCCGCGTCGGTCGCCACCCTCATCAAAGCCAAGCACCCGTCCTGGGGGCCGCTCAAGGTCGGCGAGCAGTTACGCATGACGTGCGACAACATCAACGCCCAGAACCCGACGCTCGTCGATCAGCTCGGCCGCGGGCGCGTCAATGCGCTCCGCGCCGTGACCGAGACCCCATCCGCGGTGCGCGCCACGAGTTGGACGTTTGCGGATGCGAACACGAACGGCGAGTTGAACCAGGGCGAAGCCGTGGTCATGAGCCTGCAACTGCACAACTATCTGACCACCGCGGTGAATCCACAACTGACGCTGTCGACGGCGTCGCCCTGGGTGTCGATCTCGGATGCCACGGAAGTGACGGCGACGATTGCCGAAGATGCCGACCGGGCGTTGCCGAATGCTTTCGCATTCACGGTCAACCCGAATGCACCGCCCGGCACGACACTCGACTTGCGCCTCGACATCACCGCCACCGGCTATGCCGACTTTCAGTTTCTGCCGATCGTGCTCGAGCCGGTCTTCGAAACCCACGACGTGAACCGGTTGCATGTGTCGCTGACCGGAACGGGCGGCATCGGCTGGGTGGGCTTCCCGAGCGGGCAGGGAGATGACGGCGACGGTTTCACTTTCGACGCCGGCCCGAACCTGTTGTTCGAGGGCGCGCTCTTGTTGGGAACGGGCCCGACGCATTTGTCCGATGCGGCGCGGCTCAGCAACGAGCGCACCGACTTCGCGCCGGCCCTGCACGGCCCGCCGACCAAGGCGACGCCCGGCGCGCAGTCGGCGCAGGAGATCCACGCCACCTACACCGACTCGGCCAATGTCGCCACCCCGCTCGGCGTGCGGGTGGCGCTGTCCAGTTGGGCGAGTGCCACGGCACCGCGCGATAACTTCGTGGTGCTGGGCTTCGACATCACGAACCGCACCGCGGCGCAGTTCGATAGCTTGTGGACGGCCCTCTTCTTCGACTGGGACATCGACGAGAATCACTACGCGACGAATCGTACCGCCTACGATGCGGGCCGGCATCTCGGGTACGCCTGGGATACGGCAGCGGGATTGCCGTACGTCGGCGTCATGGCGTTGTCGGGCGGCACGGTGGCCTTCAGCGGCATCGCCAACAACGGGCCGGGCCCGGTGGCGCTCGTGGACGGATTCTCGAAGGCCGAGAAGTGGGACATTCTGCAAGCCGGCACGGGTACGACGAGCGCCGGGCCGGCGGATATCAGCAATGCCCTCTCGTCAGGACCGTATCGCGTCCCGGCCGGCGGGCGCGCCACCGCCTTCTATGCACTGCTCGCGGCGCCGAATCTGGCCGGCCTGCAGTTGGCCGCCGACCGGGCTCTCGGCTGGTTTGCGGACTCGGTGACGACCGACGTTTCGGAGAATCCCGGGGCGCGCGTTCCAGTCGTCTCGATTAGTGCCGCGGTGCCGAATCCGTTCAATCCCACCACCCGCATCCTGCTCGACGTGCGCGCCGAGCGTGACGTGTCGGTCGTGGTGTTCGATGCGTCGGGACGCCGCGTCAAAACTCTGGCCTCGGGCTTGCGCGCCCGAGGGCATTACTCGCTCGTCTGGTCGGGCACCGACGACCACGCCCGGCAGGTCGCTTCGGGCGTCTATTTCGCGCGCCTGCAGTCGAACGGCATCGTGCAAACCCGGCGGCTCGTACTCGCCAAGTAGGCTGCGACGGCTTGGGCCCGACGCCGCTTGACTTCCCGGCGTGACGCCCGAACAATCGCGGCCGCGTCCGTTTCCGGACCCGAAAGGGCGCTGCTGGCCCCTAAGGTCCACCCTTCCGCCCCATGAGGAGAGATCGACGATGACTTCCGAGTTCCAGAACGAGCCCTTCACCGACTTCAGCAAGCCCGAGAACGCCGCGGCGTTCCAGCGCGCGCTCGACGAAGTGCGCGCCAGTTTCGGGCGGACGTATCCACTGTGGATCGACGGGCGCGAAGTCGAGACCGGGCAAACGTTCGCGAGCCTCAACCCGGCGCGGCCGGAGGAAGTCTTGGGGCATTTTCAAATGGCCGACGTGGCACTGGCGGACCAGGCCATCGAAGCAGCCGTGAAAGCCTTCGAGACCTGGCGCCACACGCCGGTGCGCGAACGGGCCGAGCTCCTGTTCAGCGCCGCCAACCGCATGCGGCAGCGCAAGCATTGGTTCTCGGCATGGCTCGTGTACGAAGTCGGCAAGAGTTGGGCCGAGGCCGACGGTGACACTGCCGAGTCGATCGATTTCATGGAGTTCTACGGGCGCGAAATGCTGCGCTACGGCGGCGATCAACCGGTCACCCGGATCCCGAACGAAGATAACGAGCTGGTCTACATCCCACTCGGCGTCGGGGTCGTGATCCCGCCGTGGAATTTCCCGAACGCCATCATGGCCGGCATGACGACCGCCGCGATCGTCACCGGCAACACCGTGGTCGTCAAACCCTCGAGCGACTCGCCCGCGATCGCGTGGCAGTTCTTTGCACTCATGGAAGAGATCGGACTCCCCGCCGGCGTGTTCAACTTTGTGACCGGCGGCGGTGCGACGGTCGGCGACACGATGGTGCGCCATCCGAAAACGCGCTTCATCTCGTTCACCGGATCCAAGGCAGTCGGTATCAGCGTGAACCAACTCGCCGCCGAAGTGCAGCCCGGACAGATCTGGCTCAAGCGCGTCGTCGCCGAGATGGGCGGCAAGGACGCGATCGTGGTGGACGAAGAAGCCGACGTCGATGCCGCAGCCCTCGGCGTGGCGCAGAGCGCGTTCGGATTCCAGGGCCAGAAGTGCTCCGCCTGTTCGCGCGCGATCGTGAGCGAGAAGGTCTACGACGCCTTCCTCGATAAGCTCAAAGGTCACGTCGAGAAGATCGTGATCGGCGACCCCGCCGCCTACGGCAATGCACTCGGCCCGGTCGTGAACCAGCGCGCCCACGAGACGATCCTGGGCTACATCGAGAAGGGCAAGAAGGAAGGACGCCTCATCACGGGCGGGAGCAAGGCCGGGACCGACGGATACTTCATCCAGCCCACCGTGATCGCCGATGTCGCCGCGAACGCGACCATCGCCCAGGAAGAGATCTTCGGCCCCGTGCTTGCCGTGATCAAAGTGAAGAACTACGACGAAGCCCTCGCCGTCGCCAACGGCACTGAGTACGGACTCACCGGTGCCGTGTACACGAAGAACGCGGAGAAGATCGAGCGCGCGAAACGCGAGTTCTTCGTCGGGAATCTCTATATCAATCGCAAGTGCACCGGAGCCATGGTCGGAGCGCATCCGTTTGGTGGCTTCAACATGAGCGGGACAGATTCCAAGGCCGGCGGGCGGGATTATCTGCTGTTGTTTTTGCAGGGGAAGAGCGTGGCGGAGAAGATTGGGTAGGGGGGTGACGGCGGCCGGGACTCAAGGATTGCCAATTCCGCCGTTCACGCCGGAGTCCGCAAGTGTTAGCTTCTCGACGTTGAGGAATTCTCACTGTCCAGGTGATCGCCTTTCCGCGACTGTCACCGTGCCGCAATAGCCGCATGTGGTCATGATTCGCCATCCCCCCGGCCAGGCCGACGGGGCAAGTGAGGTTGCGATGAGCCGCGTCGCATCTGTTCGCCCGCGCATAGGTGTCATCCTTGCGGTGGGTCTCGCCGTCTCATTGTCCAACATGCTGCCCGCCCGGGCGGCAGCTGATGCGAAGATTTGGACGTTCGACTGCGGCTACACGAACTCGGGGTGGACGATTTCGGGTGGCACCGTGGTTCACGATATTGCCTGCTGCTACACGACTCCAGGCTGGGATCCAATCACCGGCAAGTGTAACCCAGGTAGCTTTGGAATTCGGGCTACGGGAAGTGACGCCTATCTCTTCAGCGGTACGATCGACCCATTTGGTAGCCAAACGAAACTCAACGCCAGCAACAATGGCAGCGTTGCTCAGAACTATTTCAGGATCGCCTACAAGAACTTTTCAGCATCTAGCCCGACCTATTCATGAACGCGACTCAGGCACCGTCGGCATCGCGTGAGCAACGCTTCATCGATACATGGCAGCGTGTCTGAGTGGGTGGCGGGGTCGCAAGGCCCGATTGCGAGAGTCGAAGCCGAGCGAACCGGTG
>JANLSU010000080.1:2500-56093 GCA_031362565.1 bacterium
GCTGTTCCTAAAAACATTTCGGGGAGAACCAGCTATCTCCAGGTTTGATTGGCCTTTCACCCCTACACACAGCTCATCGGTACACTTTTCAACGTGTGTCCGTTCGGACCTTCACGCGCTGTTACACGCGCTTCATCCTGGCCATGTGTAGATCACCTGGCTTCGGGTCTACCGCGTGCGACTTAGACGCCCATTTCGGACTCGCTTTCGCTTCGGTTACGCTGCTTAACAGCTTAGCCTTGCCGCACACGAGTAACTCGCCGGATCATTAAGCAAAAGGCACGCCGTCAGGCGCACGCATGCCGAAGCACACGTACAGCCCTTCGACTGATTGTAGGCCTACGGTTTCAGGTACTATTTCACTCCCCGCTAGGGGTGCTTTTCACCTTTCCCTCACGGTACTAGTTCACTATCGGTCATCAGCGAGTATTTAGCCTTACGAGATGGTCCTCGCAGATTCCCACAGGATTGCACGTGTCCCGCAGTACTTGGGAGTTGAAATCGGAAGCTCGTTTGCTTTCGTCTACGGGACTATCACCCGCTTTGGTCGGCCTTTCCAGAGCCGTTCGACTAGCATTCAAGTTTGTAACTTCCGTCCGGTTCTGTGACACCGGAACATTCAATCCCGCAACCCCGACGACGCAACGCCCACAGGCTTGACACGTCATCGGTTTAGGCTGATTCCCGTTCGCTCGCCGCTACTTGGGAAATCGCTAGTTTGCTTTCTCTTCCTAGGGCTACTGAGATGTTTCAGTTGGCCCCGTTGGCCGCATGCAGCTATGTATTCACTGCAAGCTGGCGGGGGTTTGCCCCGCCGGGTTTCCCCATTCGGACATCGCCGGGTCAAAGCTTGTTTGCAGCTCACCGACGCTTTTCGCAGCTTACCACGTCCTTCATCGCCTGCTGATGCCAAGGCATCCACCATAGGCCCTTAGTAGCTTGGCCTAAAGATCCGAAAGATGCTCTCTCGGTTTATTACCCTGTTCGATTGTCAAAGAGCACCCGTGACCTCGAAGGATCACGGCCCGCCGCTTACGCGACGTTTTCTCGTTTGCCCGTCTCCACCGGGAAGTTCCCGGGAGCCGCGGCCGCCGCCAAAATGCGCGGCACCTATTTTTCGTTGCTGGTGGAGATAATCGGGATCGAACCGATGACCTCCTGCTTGCAAAGCAGGCGCTCTCCCAACTGAGCTATATCCCCGTCTTCGGCTCGCCGGCCCTGTTCCCCCCGAGTCGCCTTCGCAGGCCGAAACTGGTGGGCCTAGGTAGAGTCGAACTACCGACCTCACGCTTATCAGGCGTGCGCTCTAACCAACTGAGCTATAGGCCCCCGGAGAATGGCGCGGGGTGCGAGGCAACGCGTCGAAACACGCCGCCACGCGCCGTCGCGCTCTCCCTCTTGCGAAGGTGCGTGACGCCCGAGCTCTTAAAACTGAATGACGTACGAGGCCCGACGGCGATACCGATTCTCGCCGACCTGGGTTAGTAACAGACTCGTTCGATCCCCACCGTAACCTCCATTGGGACCGCCGTTCGCATGTTTCGCCGCATCGAGAACCTTCGAGTGTTTCTTGCGATCCACTCTCGACTCTGGACTGATGCTCGAGGCACCAGCGACGAACCAGGCCCCGACGGCCGGTGGTTCAACGTACGAATCCTTCGCGTTACTCCCTAGAAAGGAGGTGATCCAGCCGCACCTTCCGATACGGCTACCTTGTTACGACTTAGCCCCAGTCATTGATTTTACCTTCGGCGCCTGCCCCCTTGCGGTTGGCACGGCGACTTCGGGTACCCCCAACTCCCATGGCTTGACGGGCGGTGTGTACAAGGCCCGGGAACGTATTCACCGCGGCATGCTGATCCGCGATTACTAGCGATTCCAACTTCACGGAGTCGAGTTGCAGACTCCGATCCGAACTGAGACCGGCTTTTTGGGATTGGCTCCGCCTCGCGACATTGCTTCCCTTTGTACCGGCCATTGTAGCACGTGTGTGGCCCGGGACGTAAGGGCCATGAGGACTTGACGTCATCCCCACCTTCCTCCGGTTTGCCACCGGCAGTCCCGCTAGAGTGCCCAGCATAACCTGATGGCAACTAACGGTAAGGGTTGCGCTCGTTGCGGGACTTAACCCAACATCTCACGACACGAGCTGACGACAGCCATGCAGCACCTCTACAAAGGTCCCTTTCGGGAAGACTCTATTTCTAGAGCTGTCCTCTGCAGTTCAAGCCCCGGTAAGGTTCTTCGCGTTGCGTCGAATTAAACCACATGCTCCACCGCTTGTGCGGGCCCCCGTCAATTCCTTTGAGTTTCAACCTTGCGGCCGTACTCCCCAGGCGGAACACTTAATGCGTTAGCTGCGGCACG
The DNA here is from genome assembly GCA_031362565.1 of bacterium. GTDB lineage: Bacteria > Krumholzibacteriota > Krumholzibacteriia > JANLSU01. The sequence goes on from JANLSU010000080.1 coordinate 4,868, forward strand.
GAAGGGGTCGATACCTCCCACACCTAGTGTTCATCGTTTACGGCTAGGACTACCGGGGTATCTAATCCCGTTTGCTCCCCTAGCTTTCGCGCCTCAGCGTCAGTTTCGAGATAGAAAGCCGCCTTCGCCACGGGTGTTCCTCCTGATATCTACGCATTTCACCGCTACACCAGGAATTCCACTTTCCTCCCTCGACCTCTAGCCGAGCAGTTTCCGACACAGTGCCCCGGTTGAACCGGTACATTTCATGTCGGACTTACAAGGCCGCCTACGCGCCCTTTACGCCCAATGAATCCGAACAACGCTTGCTCCCCCCGTATTACCGCGGCTGCTGGCACGGAGTTAGCCGGAGCTTCTTCTGGTGGTACCGTCACAGCACATGGATTATTCACCCATACGCCTTTCTTCCCACCTGAAAGGGCTTTACAACCCGAAGGCCGTCATCGCCCACGCGGCGTCGCTCGGTCAGGGTTTCCCCCATTGCCGAAGCCTCTCGACTGCTGCCTCCCGTAGGAGTCTGGGCCGTATCTCAGTCCCAGTGTGGCTGACCATCCTCTCAGACCAGCTACCCATCGAAGCCTTGGTGAGCCGTTACCTCACCAACTAGCTAATGGGACGCAGAGCCATCCAAAAGCGGTAGCTTATAAATAGAGGCCACCTTTACCTGCAGGGTCATGCGACCCCGAAGACACATGCGGTATTAGCACTCCGTTAGGAGTGTTATCCCCCACTTATGGGCAGGTTCTCCACGCGTTACTCACCCGTTTGCCACTTTCCAGAGGCCGAAGCCTCCTTCACGTTCGACTTGCATGCCTAATCCACGCCGCCAGCGTTCGTTCTGAGCCAGGATCAAACTCTCCGTAGTAAATAACTCAAGACGCTCGTCCGTGTCGCCGAAGCGATCCGGTGCGAGCACGAGAGCATTCACGGATGATTAATCCGTGCGTCTTTCCCAAAGGTTGTCGTTCATCACGACACCGAAAATCGGAAATCGACGCGGGCCATCGTACGTCATTCAGTTTTCAAAGAGCAGGGGCGTCGCCTCGCGGGGACGACAACCGTGTTACCCTACGCAACCGCCGCCGCTGGGTCAAGTTCTTTCGAGAACTCAACGCGATGACGGAACTGCCGACGCCCGCGATCGGGACCGCCCGCACCCGCAGAGCTTCGAGATGCGCTCAACGCGCGAGCCAAAGCGGAAAATCGCGCCTCGGCCACCTCACGTCGGAGCGCAACCCGAAGTCCTGAGGGGCTTCGGACCTGGACGTTCTCGACTCGAACCGAAGGGGTTTGGCGAGCGATCCAGGCTGGCGGCAGTCACGGTGGCGACCACCACTCACCAGCAGCGGATCGGATCCTACGGGCGGGCCGTCGGCAGTGTCAAGGGGGAAATCGTGACGGCAAGTTTTCAGGCAACTATATGTCTGGAAACGGCTTGCGCCGCGGCTGCGAGGGCACTCTGTAGGCCCCGCGACCGGGCGCGCCGACGCCGTTGCGCTTCCCCGCCCCGACAGGGATGATCCGGTTGCGACGTTTCGTATCATCCGAGCCCCGGAGTCGCCATGCACGCATTCGAATACCGCGCCGACGAGCTGTGGTGCGAGGCCGTGCGCTTGAGCACGATCGCCACCGAACACGGCACGCCGACCTATGTCTACAGCGCCGCGAGCATCGGCAGCCGTTACGCGGCTCTGGACGCAGCGCTCGCATCGGTGCCGCACCGGATTTGCTACGCGGTGAAGACCAACTCCAACTTGGCGATCCTCGGAACCTTGGCGCGCGCCGGCGCCGGTTTCGACATTGTCTCGGGCGGTGAGTTGCACCGCTTGATGCGCGTCGGCGTCGATCCGGCGCGGATCGTGTTTGCCGGGGTCGGCAAGTCGGCGGACGAAATGCGCGCCGCACTCGCGGCGGGAATCGGCACCTTCAACATCGAATCACGCCCCGAGGCAGAGGCCCTGTCGCGGGTCGCGACGGCAGCGGGCCTGGCGGCGCGGGTGGCGTTGCGCGTCAACCCCGATGTCCAGGCCGGCGGCCATTCGTACGTCGCAACCGGCACTGCGGCGCAAAAGTTCGGGGTCCCATGGACCGAAGCGGTCGAGATTTGGGAATACATCGCCCGCCTTCCGGGACTCGTTCCGGTCGGTTTGCACGGCCACGTGGGGTCGCAGATTCTCGACGTCGGTGTCTATCGGGATGTGGCGGCGCGTTTGGCGGAATTGGCGCTGGCACTTCGCAGCCGCGGCCATTCGATCGAATCGCTGAACGTCGGCGGGGGTCTCGGGATTCGCTATCACGACGAGGTCGAGCCCGACCCCGCGGCGTTCGCCGCCGCCGTGCTGCCGGTAGTCCGCGCGCTCGGGGTGGAACTGGTGGTCGAGCCGGGCCGGTTCTTGGTCGGCAATGCGGGCGTGCTCTTGACGCGGGTGGTGTATCGCAAACAGGCGGCGGGCAAGGTGTTCGTCATCGTCGATGCCGGCATGAACGACCTCATGCGCCCCAGCCTCTACGACGCTCACCATGAGATCGTGCCGCTCTGCCGCAATGCAGCCCGACGCGCAATCGCGGTCGACGTCGTTGGACCGCTCTGTGAGTCCGGCGATTTTCTCGCCCGCGGCCGCATGCTTCCGGACGTCGAGGCCGGCGAGTATTTGGCGGTCCGCGGCGCGGGCGCGTACGGCTTCGTCATGGCGTCGAATTACAACTCCCGGCCGCGGCCCGCGGAGGTCCTGGTGAGCGGCGGGGTTGCAGCCTTGGTGCGAGCCCGCGAGAGCCTGGACGACCTGATTCGCGGCGAGCAAGACTGGACGCCGAGTCCGTCCATGTCTTGAGACCAGCCGCGGTCCCGTCCTTGCATTGAACGGCGTCGGGACGGCGCGAATCCGAAGATTCCGTGTCCGTCCGCACACGCAACGCCAACGAGGAGCCGGTACGCGTGGAAGATCCGAGCGCCCAGCCCCCCCGGCGCCGTCTCCAGGGCCTGCGTTTCCTGCGCGTCGCCGTGCTCGGCGGCATGCTGTCCGTAGCGATCGCCGCCGGCGCCATCTGGGCCGCGTACCGGACGCTCGGTGCGTCGCTCCCCTCGCTCGCCAAGCTCGAACAGAACGCCGGTCCGGTCGGCGGCACGCTGGTGTTCGGCGCGCACGGCGACACGCTGATGTCCTTCTATCGCGAGCGGCGCGTCAACATTCCACTCACCGAGATGCCGGCGGCGCTCAAGAACTCGGTCCTGTCGGTCGAGGATTGGCGCTTCTACGATCACTGGGGAGTCGATCTCTGGGGTATCGCGCGCGCCACGATCGCCAACATCCGGCACGGACGGTTCGCGCAGGGTGCCAGCACTCTCACCCAGCAACTGGCGCGCAACATTTCGGCCGAACCCGGCGCCGGCCCGGTGCTTTCGCACGCCCAGACGCCGACCCGCAAGATCAAGGAAGCCATGCTGGCGCTGCGCATCGAGCGCACCTACACCAAGGACGAGATCCTGGCCATGTATCTCAACCAGATCTACTTTGGTGAGGGCGCACACGGCATCGAAGCCGCGGCGCGGACCTATTTCAACAAGCCGGCGCACGACCTCGACGCACTCGAGGCCGCGACGCTCGCCGGCCTGCCCAAGAATCCCAACGGCTATTCACCATTCGATTTTCCGGATCGCGCCCGCAAGCGCCGCAACGTCGTGTTGTCGACGATGCTCTCGCACCACCTCCTGTCGCAGGCGCGCTTCGACAGTCTGGCCGCCGCGCCGCTCGTGACCCGTCCGAGTGTCGAGACGCGGCCCGTGGCGGCCTATTTCTCGGAAGAAATTCGCAAGGTCCTCGAAGCGAAATACGGCGTCGAACAGTTGTACGGCGGCGAGCTGCGCGTCTACACGGCGCTCGATCTGGGGTTGCAACGCATTGCCGAGCGGGCGCTCGAACAACGCTTCGTCGAACTCGAGGACAATCTCGGCCTGCCCTTCAAGCGGCGCGACTACGTCGCGCAACGGGGGCGCGGACTCGACCCGCAACCGCGCTACCTGCAGGGTGCGCTCGTCGCCATCGACCCGCACACGGGGCGCGTGCTGTCCATGGTCGGCGGCAGAGCCTTCAGCGAGAGCCGCTTCAATCGCGCCGTGCAGGCCAAGCGCCAGCCCGGGTCGTGCTTCAAGCCGTTCGTGTATTTGACCGGCCTGCGCAAAGGTATCGGCCCGTCGGAGATCTTTCTCGACACGCCGCTCGTCATCGACATGGGCGGCGGCCGCGGCCTCTGGAAGCCGCAAGACTACAGCCAAACTTTCAGCGGCCCGGTGTCGCTGCGCTACGCACTTGCCAAGTCGCTCAACATCCCGTCGATCAAGCTGCTGCAACAAGTCGGTGCGGAGGCGGTGATCGCAACCGCGCACGCCCTCGGCATCGAGAGCCCGCTGCAGCCCGTGCTGTCACTGGCGCTCGGCGTGTCCGAGGTCAACTTGCTGGAACTCACGAGTGCGTACGGCACGCTCGCCAATGGCGGCGTGACATCGCAACCGTATTTCATCGAGCGCGTCGAGGACCGGCGCGGCCGGGTGCTGGAGCAGGTCTCGGAATTCCACCAGGAAGCCGTCGATCCGCAGAGCGCCTACGTGCTCACCAGCATGCTGCAGTCGGTGCTCGATTCGGGAACCGCGCACAGCGCCCGCGACCAATACGGATTTCTGGCACCCGCCGCCGGCAAGACCGGAACGACGGACGATCTCGGCGACGGCTGGTTCGTGGGCTATACACCCGATCTCGTGGTCGGCGTCTGGGGTGGATTCGACGAGCGCCGGCCGATTGGCGTCGCCGGTTCATACATCGCTCTGCCGACCTGGTGTGACGTGATGAAGGCTTACGTCGCCGACCATGCGGCGCGGCCGTTCGCGGAACCGCCCGGCATTCTCGAAGCGCGCATTTGCGTCGACTCGGGCAAGCTGGCGACGCCGGCTTGCCCGCACGTGCAAACGGAGATCTTTACCGAGCGCACCCGGCTGACCCGCGACTGCGACCTGCATTCCGGCAATGGTGAGCGCGCCGCGGAGACCGGATTGCAGCGGCTCGAGGACGCGACCGCCGAGCCGCACGACATTCAACCGCCGCCTCCCCCACCGTCGCCGCGCTGAGCGCCGGCTGCGGCGCGCCGCAACACACGGGCGCATTCGACCGTGACCCTGAGACGCTCGGCGCTGTCCGCGGCGTCGAGCGACGCCAGCCCACAGGCCGGGGTCACGAGGCTGTGCGCCGCGAACTCGCTCGGCGCCATACCGCAGCGCGCCGGCCATTCGAGGAGCGGCGCCGCGAGGGCGGCGGGCTCGCCAGTCAGGTCCCGGCCGGCTGGAATCAATCCCCAGGCGATCCAACCGCGCTGCAACTGCTGGGCGACGCGAGGCCAGAGAGCCCGCGGCAATGGGCTCGTCGCATCGAAGCTCACGACGCCGACCCCGAGTTCGAAGAGCAGTGGCGTCGCCGGCGCGCAGGTGTGCACGCCGAGCCGCACGCGCGGGCCGCAGGCGGCCGCGAGTTCTGCGTACCAGGCCTGTGCCGAACGCGCCAACGGCGCATCGCCCGCCGCCATCCCGAGCAGCGGTTCGTCGAGCCACATGTCGACCTGGCGGGCTGCACGCCCGAGACGCTGCGCTTGCGCGACCACCATGCGGTGCAGAGCAACGAGCGCCGCCGCGGCCCAGCGCGGCTCGCTGCCGAGTGCCCGCCCGGTGTCCAGTACGACGGCCGAGAGTAAGGTCACGGGCCCAATCCATTGGCCCTTGGCGCGTCCGAGCGGCGACTGCAGCGCGGCACGCTCGAAGGCCACGAGTCCGGCGACGTTGTCGGCTGGGAGAACGAATGGTGCGTCGGGGTCGGCCCCGGACGCTGCGGCGTTGCGTTCCGAAACGACACGCCACACCGCGCCGCGCGCATCGACGGGAACGAGAAACCCGACGTTCAACGCCGCCTGCGCGACCATGTGTTCGCGCACCCCGCGGCGTGGCAATTGCGGCCAAAAAGGCAGGTCGAGCCCCGCCTCGAGAACCGTGCGCAGCGCCGCATCGGGATCCTCGTGACCGAGGCTGCCGATGCCACTGGTCGCATAGACGGGATCGACGTGCGTCACTTCACGAGCACAAGACGCCGCGAGGCATCGAAGGACCCCGCCTTCAAGCGCATCACGTACGCACCACTCGCGACCCGCTGGCCGCGATCGTCGCGGCCATCCCAAAGGCGCTCGTGCGGACCGGCCGCAAGCCAGCCCGAGGCGAGGGTGCGAATGGCGCGCCCACCCACATCGTAGATGCGCAACTCCGCCGCGCTCGCTTGCGCCAGCTCGAAGCGAATGCGCGTCGTCGGGTTGAACGGATTCGGCACGTTGGCGGCGAGTCGGTTCGCAACGGCGCTCGGCGCCACGTCGGTTGCCAAGCCGGCGCCGTACGCCATGAAGTCGTCGATGGCGCATTCCACCACCGATCCGGCACCGAGGTCCTCGGCCGTGAACCGCACCCGCATTGTGGCCGTCGGGGTCACGAAATTCGCCACCGGAATCGTCACCGGAACCCACTGCGAGGTCGATTGCACCAGCTTTTCGACGTACTTCCAGCTCGTGCCGCCGTTGTTGCTGATTTCGACCCGCAACGTATCGCTGTCGGGGTTGGCGCCGCCGTTGTTGGTGTAGAAGCGCCAGTAGCTCAGCACCGGATTGGCGACCGCCGAAAGATCGAATGCCGGACTCAGCAGAATCGTCGCGCCGTTGTCGATATCCGCCGTGCCGACGGCATCGCTAGGGCTCGCCGAATTCCCGGTCACCCAACAAAGGTGGCCTGGGGCGGCGGTGTGATCATCCTCGGGCTGCACGGCGCCACCGCCGCTGCCGACCGGATCCGCCCAGATCCAAAGCCCCGTCGTGGCTTGATTCGGCGGCGCGACCCGGGTCCACCCTTGGGCACTGGGCTCGAAATCATGGGCAATCGCCGCCGGTTGCAGGGCGAAGTCCTCGGACGTTTGCAGCAGTGGGTCATGCAAAGTCACGGTCACGGTGTGATGCGCCGGCGCGTAGCCGAAGCGCGACGCATTGAACTCGAAGACGCCATACGGCACCGCCGCGAAGCCATACGCTCCGGCTCCGTCGCTGCTGCGCAGAAGTGGTGTGCCGGCGATCGTGATCGAGGCGTTCGCGAGGGTCGCCAGAGTACCGGCGTCGCGCACGACGCCGCCGACGGCGACCGACGGCAGGCGCACCAAGTCCACATCGTGCGGCGCATCGCTGCCGAGGCTGAGCGACACGACCGCACTGTCCGGCGCGAACCCGAACGACGTGGTGACCAGCGTGTGCGCGCCGGGAGACGAAAACAGCTTGTAGAAACCGGTGGCGCTGGCGCTGGTCTGCGGACCGCCGGCGATTTTCACCGTGGCGCCGGCAATCGCCGGGCCGCCGCCCGATTCCCGCACCGTGCCGCTGACGCTGCCGGTCGTCGCCTGATAGCGCACGATGTAGAGTCCGGTGCTGATGTCACTCAAGTAGAGGTTGCCGGATACGGCGTACGGGTACACTTCCCAGTTGCCGTTGAAGCCGCCGGACGCCCCCGGCCAAGTGTCATAGTAGCCAACCTCGACTGGGAACGCCGGATTCGAAATGTCGACGACGCGCGTCCCTTCCGTGTAGTACGAAATGAACGCCAAAGTCCCCTTGATATGGATGTTGTGGATGATGGCGCCGGGATTCGCGGTCCACTCGGCGACTTGCACCGGATTCACCGGGTCGATGAGATCGAAAACGTGCAAATGCCCGCCGGCCACTTCGTCGGTCGTCAACAGATAGCGTCCGTCGCCGCTCAGATCGGCGTTGTGCGACGAGTTCCCCGCCCAGGTGAACTGCTTGATAATGACCGGCGCGGCTTTGTTGGTGATGTTCAGAATCGTGAACTCGCTGTTGCTGATGTTCGAGGCGTAGAGCGTGTTGCCCCGCACCTGGCAATCGTGCGTGTAGACCCCGTTCCAGCCCCCGACATCCACCGGGGCGATTGGATTCGTGAGATCCAGGAAACGAATCCCGACCGCGCCGCCGCCACTGTTCCTGCAGCCGCTGACGTACGCGAAGTGGCCGACGATGGTGATCGTATGCGCCGTGGAGAAGGTCGCCGTGTAGGTCGTGACGAGGGACGGCGGATTGGTGGCGAGATCGACGATCTGCATGCCGCCGCCACTGCCTTCGGTGACGATATAGGCATAGTGATCGTAGCTCTTCATCTCGCGCCACTGCGAACTGACCCCGGTGATGAACGCCTTCTCGGATGGCGCCGCCGGCACCGTCACATCGACGATCGAAGTTCCCGTCCCGCAACCGAGGATCGCGAACTCCGTGCCGCCCGAGGACGTCCAGCCCCAGACCGATGAATAGGTCGAGTGAATATTCTGGGCGGCAAGCAGCGTGACGTCGAGGCTCGTCTGCGCGGCGGCTGGGAGTGCGGCCAGGAGTGCGACGAGACCGGCGCCAAGCGTCGATCGACTGCTGTTCATCGGGAGGCCTTTCGCAGGAGTCGAAGCGGCGCATCGCGCGCCAACGCCTACGAGAGTACCAGGCCGCACGCCGGGGCGGCAATGCGGCGGCCGCCGGGATCCTTGGCGGTCAGTGGCCGAGCGGCACCAGATTGCGGAGCACATGGCCGGCGATGGTCGGATTCTCCTTCAGACGCCGGAGCGAGTACGCGTACCAGTGCTGGCCAAAGGGTACATAGACGCGGAGCGGGTGTCCGGCCGCCAGAATGCGCCGCCGGAGTTCTTCGCGCACCCCGAGCAACATTTGGAATTCGTAGTGCTCGGGACTCGTCCGGTGCCGCTTGAGCAGATCCAGGCAGCCGCCGACGAGGGTGTCATCGTGGGTCGCGATACCGACGAACGACGGCCTCTCCAGCATCGCCGCGACCAGCGCCAGATAGTTGCGTCGCACCTCGTCGCGGTCCTGAAACGCGATCGACGCGGATTCCAGGTAGATGCCCTTGCAGATGCGAACGTTGGGTGCGAGTGGCAGAATCCGCTCGAGATCGGCGCCCGTGCGCCGCAAACAAGCTTGCAGAACGGCGCCAACATGCGGACTCTCGCCGCGCACCCGCTCGAACAGGTCGAGCGTCGCAGTGGTGCACGACGAATCCTCCATGTCGATCGTCAGCAGGTTCCCGTGCGCGGCGGCGGTACGGACCAAGCGCCGCAGGTTGTCGAGACACGCCTCGCGGTCGAGCTTGAGTCCGAGTTGAGTGAGCTTCACAGAAGCCTGGGTCTGGAGTCCGCGGCCGTGAATGGCCGCGAACAAACTGACATAGTCGTCGGTGGCGCGCCGGGCTTCGTCGAGCGTCGTCACGAACTCGCCGAGCATGTCGACGGTGCCGCGCGCCCCGGCGTTGTTCAACTGCGCCACGGCCGCCAGCGCCTCCTCGACCGTCGCGCCGGCGATGTAGCGCGCCGAGACGCGCCGCACGACCGTCCGCGGGACGTACGGCAGGAGTTGGACCACCATGCGATCGAGCGCGCTCACTCCACCCTCCCAACAAACCTCACGCGGCCGGAATCCGTCCCAAAATGCGCCCTGACGGCGGCACGGCATCCTCGCTCCATACGAGCGCCGATTGCAAGCGACGCTCCACTGCGGTCGTGTCCTGACCGGGCCGCGCCAAGATTTCAGCGACCGGGTCGCCGGCCTGGGCCCGGCCGCCGACCGGCAGGCGCCATCGCAACCCGACCGCCGCGTCGATCGCATCGCCCTTCTTGGCGCGGCCACCGCCGAGATCGACCACCGCGAGCCCAACGGCGTGCCCGTCGACGCCGGCGAGCACGGCCGAGCGTGGCGCGCGAACGACCAAGGCGACCGGTGCAACGTCCAACCCGTAGTTTGGGCGCCCGAGATCGATCCGACCGCCCTGGGCACGCACCATCGCCATGAAGCGTTCGAGGGCGCTGCCGTCGGCGAGAGCGCGTTCCGCGGCGCTCGGCGCCGCAGTACTGGAATGCACGCGCCCCAAGACCAGCATCTCCGCCACCAGTTCGAGCGTCAGTTCACGGACGTCCGGGGGACCCGCGCCGCGCAGGACATCGATCGATTCCACGACCTCGACGGCATTCCCGACTGCTTCGCCAAGCGGACCGTCCATGCGCGACAGGACCGCCGACACGCGACGCCCGAACACCGCACCCATTTCGACGAGCGCGGTCGCGAGGGCCTGGCCCGTCGCCAAGTCCGGCATGAACGCGCCGCTGCCAACCTTGACGTCCATGACGATGCCTTCGGCGCCCGACGCGAATTTCTTCGACAGGATGCTGGCGACAATGAGCGGAATGCAGTCGACCGTGCCGGTCACGTCGCGCAGGGCGTACAGTTCACGGTCCGCAGGCACCAGATCGACCGACTGGCCGACGATGGTCGCGCCGACCTCCCGCAGCAGGCGCCGGTAGCGCGCCTCATCGAACCCGGTGTCGTAGCCGGGAATGGCCTCGAGCTTGTCGAGCGTACCGCCGGTGTGGCCGAGACCGCGTCCGGAGATCATCGGCACCAGGAGCCCGCACGCCGCCGCCACGCCGACGAGCGGCAACGAGATCTTGTCACCGACGCCGCCCGTCGAGTGCTTGTCGATCTTCGGGCCACTGAGATCGGATAAGTCGATGACCCGGCCGCTGTGCAGCATGGCATCGACCAGCGCCTGGGTCTCGTCGCGGTCGAGGCCGCGAAACCAGGTGGCCATGAGAAACGCCGCCATTTGATAGTCGGGAATGGTGCCGGTCGTGAAACCGTGGACGAAAAACGCGATCTCCGCGCCGGTGAGCGCGCCGCCGCGTTTCTTGCGTTCGATGAGTTCGCGCGCTGTCATGCTCGACCGGCGTCCCGCTCACGCAGGATCTTGACCGAGGCGCTGGCGCCGACCCGATCGGCACCGGCGGCGATCATCTGCTCGACGGTCGCCCGGTCGCGAATCCCACCGGCCGCCTTGACGCCCATGTCGTCGCCGACCGTGCGCCGCATGAGATCCACGTCGTGCAGCGTCGCGCCGCCCGGTCCGAAACCGGTCGACGTCTTGACGAAGTCGGCGCCGGCGCGTTGCGACAGCACACACGCTTGTACCTTTTCATCGTCGGAGAGGAGCGCCGCTTCGATGATGACCTTGAGCAGCGCATCCCGGCCGCACTCCTGGGCGACGCGCCGGATGTCGGTGTGCACGGCGGGAAAGTCGCCCGACTTGAGGGCGCCGACGTGGATCACCATGTCGATCTCGCTGGCGCCGCTCTCGATGGCTTGGCGCGTTTCGAAGGCCTTGACTTCGGTGGTCGTGGCGCCGAGTGGAAACCCAACAACCGTGCACACCGCGACACCGGTGCCGCGCAACATGGCGGCACAAGCTGCGACGTGCACCGGGTTCACGCACACACTGGCGAACTTGTGTTCGGCAGCCTCGCGGCAGAGCTGGGTGACCTGCTCGTAGGTGCCTTCCGGGCGCAGCAACGTGTGGTCGATGCAAATGGACAGGTCGTCGTCGACGGGGCCGCCCGGGAAGCGCTGCGCGACGCGGCAAGCGCCGGCATCGACAATACGCCGCAGGGTCACCGGCCGCCGCCGCGTGCACTCGCCGCGCCCGCTGCACAGCGCACAACTCGCATCGTCGTGGCGCCCCGACTCGTGCGTCAGGCGTTCGAATTCGCTTTGCAGACCGGCACGATCGGTGCCGCCGGCGAGCTGGCGCAGGACGCGCGCCGCCACCTGGTCGATGAGTTCGTCGTCGTGCACGAGCCTTCCTCCGTCGCGCCGCCTTTGGGGGCGCGCCCGCTCGAGGTCACCGGTCCGAATCGAGTGCGTCGATCTTCCGGACGCGCTGTTCATGGCGTCCGCCGGCGAACGGCGTCGCGAGCCAGATGCGCACCAGGCGTCGCGCGTGCCCGGCATTCACGACCCGCGAGCCCAGCACCAGCACATTGGCATTGTTGTGCTCGCGGCTATTGCGGACCGTCGTCTCGTCATGGCAGGTCGCGGCCCGCACGCCGCGGATCTTGTTGGCCGCCATGCACGATCCCAAACCTGCTGCATCGATGGCGATGCCGAGCGCCGCGGCGCCGGTCGCGACGCGGCGCGCCACCGCCACCGCGGTGTCCGGATAGTCCACTGGGTCACGACTCGTGGTGCCTACGTCGTCGACCTCGTAGCCCCATTCGCGGAGCGCCGGCTTGAGTGCTTCCTTGAGATCGAACCCGCCGTGATCGGCACCGATGGCGACGCGCACCGCAGCAGCCGGTGCGGGTTCTCCCGCGCCGCGCGACTTTGCCGCCGCGCCGCTTTGGCCTCGTAACGTGCGCTGCCATTCGGCGATGTCCATCAGCGTTTCCCCCGTGGCCGGAAACTCGTGAACGGGCTCGGCAAGAGATCGGTCAGATTGCGTTTCACGACGCCGCGCGGTCCGGCGAGCAGAACGTCGACGTCGCGGCCGAACTCGACCAGCACCTGCAGGCACATGCCGCAGGGTGGGGTCGGGCGCGCCGTGTCCGTGTACACCGCGACGGCCGCAAGGTCGCCGGGCCGCATGCCGGCCGCAACCGCCTGCAGAATGGCGCCGCGCTCGGCGCAAATGCCGGCGCCGAGCGAAGCGTTCTCGACATTGCAACCGGCAAAAACCCGCCCGCGCCGCGTTTGGACGGCGGCGCCGACCTTGAAACGCGAATACGGCGCATGGGCCATTGGGCGCACCGCGTGCGCCGCCCTGACCAACGCCCGCTCGCGCGCCGTCCACACCGGCTTGACCGTCACATCGCCCCCAGTGCCGCCAGAAAACTGCGGCCCCCCATGCGTTCCTGGAAACCGTGTTGCTCGAGAATCGTGGCGGCGATGTCGCACAGTCCGGCGCGGGTGCCGATCGGCCCGGGATCGAGCGCCCCTTGGCGCACGCCGAGAACCGGCACGTACTCGCGCGAATGATCGGTGCTCGGCGTCGTCGGATCGTTCCCATGGTCCGATGTCACCAAAAACACATCGCCGGGCCGCAGGGCCGCCAAAAAATCGGCCAGCCACGCATCGAACGCCTGCAACCCCGCCGCGTAGCCGTGCGGATCGTTGCGATGGCCCCAAAGCGTGTCGAAATCATTCAGATTGGTGAACACCATGGCGCCGGGCGGAGCGTCCGCGGCCAGTTGCCGCGTCGCGTGCATGCCGGCGTCGTTGGACGTGGTGTGATCGGCGGCCGTGAGTCCCTGACCCGAGAAGAGGTCTTCCACCTTGCCGACGCCAATCACGGCGTGCTCTGCGGCCTTCAGCAGATCGAGCAACGAGCGACCCGGCGGCACGACGGTGAAATCACGCCGGCGCGGGGTGCGCGCGTACGCGCCCGCGGCGCCCGTGAAAGGCCGGGCGATCACCCGTCCGACGTTGTGCGCGCCGTGCAATTGCTGGCGCGCCACCGCGCACATCCGATACAGCTCGCCGATCGGCACGACGTCCTCGTGGGTGGCGATCTGAAAAACGCTGTCGGCGGACGTGTAGACGATCGGCGCCCCGGTGCGCACATGTTCGGCGCCGAGTTCCTCCAGAATCACCGTGCCCGAAGCGGCGCGATTGCCGAGCGTACGGCGGCCGATCGCGGCCTCGAACGGCGCCATCACCGCCGCCGGAAAACCGTTGGGGTAGGTTGGAAAGGGCTTGGGAGTCACGAGCCCGCACATTTCCCAATGACCGGTCGTGCTGTCTTTCCCCGCCGAGAGTGCGGCGATCTTGCCGTAGGCGCCTGCCGGTTTGGCGGCCGGCGGCGTGCCCAGAATGGCCGTCAAATGTCCGAGCCCGAGCCGTCCCAAGTTCGGTAACGCGAGTCCACCCAGCAGGCGCGCCGTGTTGCCGATCGAATCGCTCCCCTGGTCGCCGAAGACCGCCGCGTCCGGTGCGTCGCCGACGCCGACGCCGTCCAGCACGACGAGGAACGTCCGTCCCATGCTTCGTGTCACGATCGTGGCTCCTTCACGCGCCGCTCGCGCCTTCGCTCCAACCCCACCGGTGAACGCCGGTCAGACCGCGCATCGACTGCACGTCGCCGTCGCGTTTGTAGACGCGCACGACGCGCTTCGAAATCCCGCACAGCACTTCGTAGCCGATCACGCCGGTGTGCAGAGCGATTTCATCGACGGTGATTTCGGCCGCGCCTTGGCGTCCGAAGAGCACCACGTCCTCGCCGACTTCCGGCCGCTCGCAGCCGGTGAGATCCACCAGGGTCATGTCCATGGTGATCCGGCCAAGAATCGGCACGCGCCGGCCGCGAAAAAGCATCGCCCCGTGCCCGGAATAGGCCCGCGACAGGCCATGACCATACCCGACCGGCACGACGCCGACCACCGTGTCGCGAGCCGTCACGAAGTCGCCGCCGTAGCTGACGCCATGCCCGGCGGGCAGGCGGCGCACTTGCACGAGCCGGGCGTGAAAGCTCATGACCCGTTCGAGCGGTGCTTGGCCGTCCAGAACCGGGTCGGGCAAGCACCCATAGAGCATGCCGCCCGGCCGGACCATGTCGAGATGGGCGGCGGCCAGTTGCAACACCGCCGCGGTGTTGCTCGCGTGGACGAGCACCGGCCGAATGCCCGCCGAACGGAGGCGCGCCAATGTCGCTTCGAACAACCCGAGTTGGCGCTTGGACGCTTCGACGTCGGTGTCCGACACCGGGAAGTGGGTGTAGAGGCCCTCGATCTGCAGCCCCGGCAACGACGCGACCTCGGTCGCGACGCCCAGCGCCTCGTCCGGCAAGAGTCCGCTCCGGCCCATGCCGCAGTCGATTTCGAGATGCACCGGAACGACCTTGCGCGCCGCCCAAGCGTGGCGTGACAGGGCGCGGGCAAAGTCGAGATCGGAAATCGTCGTGCGCAAATCGTCGGCGAGAATCTCCGGGATTTCGCCGGGCAAGGTCGGCGACAATACGAGGATCGCCGCATCGAGGCCGGCGCCGCGCAGTTCCTTACCCTCGTCGATCGTCGCCACACCGAGCATGTGGACGCCCTGGCGAACCGCCTCGCGGGCGACCTCCACGGCGCCATGTCCGTAGGCATCCGCTTTGACGATGAGCAGGATTCGGACGCCGGGTCCGATGCGCGAGCGCACGACGCCGATATTGTGCGCCAGCGCGTCGAGATCGACCTCGACCCATGCCGGCAACGTTCGCATCCGCACCCCCCCGCTTCCCGCCATCAGGCCTCGCGCGGCGCGCCGGGATCGGCCGCTCGAACGTCGGCGCGTCCCGCATAGAAGAACCGGTCCAGAAGCTTCACGTGGTCGCTCCAGCCATCGGCGCCGACGCCGCGCGCCAGAACCTGCTCGACGCCGTGGGTCTGCGAATCGAGATGGTCGAGCAAGTGCACCACGACCGCTTCCAGAGTCATGGGCGGTTTCGGCGAGCCACGATCGAGCGCGCCATGGTGGCTGACGAGAATGTGCAGGAGACGATTGCGCTGCTCGTCCGGAAACCCTTCGATGCGGTCCATGGCCCGCGCCACGAGCAAACAGCCTTGCACCAAATGGCCGACGAGGCGTCCCGCCGGGGTGTAGTCGATGTGGCTGCGCCACATCAATTACTCGATCTTGGCGACATCGTGCAACAGGATGCCGCCCGTCAAGAGATCCGCATCGAGTGCCGCATGCTGGCGTTCGAGCACCGCTCCGAGTTCGAGCATGGAGACGGCGTGTTCGAGCAAGCCACCGACATAGGCATGATGCCAGCCCTTGCCGGCGGGCGCGCAGCGGTAGCGTGCCGCAAAGTCGGGGGCGTGGAACAGATCTTGGTACAGCCGGCGCAGGAACGGATCACCGACGGCGTCGATGCGTTCGAGCACGCGCTGCCACAACGCCTCGATGTCGCACGGTGATTGCGGCAGGAACTCGGACACATCGAACGAAAAGGGATCGGCGCGCTCGAGCTTACGGACCCGAATCTGGCGCGCGTTTTGGTACGTCTGCACGTCGCCCTCGAGGTGTGCCAAATCGCCGACCGCGAGCGGTGTCGCCGCGACCAGCGCTTGGTCCCACAGGACGCCGTTCATGGAACCGGAACGATCAGCGAACTGAAACAAGAGAAACGGCGCACCGCTCGGCTGCGCCCGCCGCACCAGCTTTTTGACCACGAACACGCCGGCGACGCGCATGCCGCAGACGAGATCCGCGATCCGGGTACCGGACGCAGTGACGGGCGGCGGAGGCTCGGGGCTCGTTCCGGCGGCAATGGGTCGTATCTTCGCCATGATCCTTGGCCTCTAGACGCTGAAGCGGAAGTGCAGGATGTCACCGTCGCGCACCCGGTACTCCTTGCCTTCGAGACGCAACACGCCTTGGGACTTGGCGGCCGCGAGACTGCCGCAGCGTAGAAATTCTTCGTAGTGGATGGCCTCGGCGCGAATGAAACCGCGCTGAATGTCCGAGTGAATCTTACCGGCGGCGACCCACGCCGACGAGCCGGCGCGCACCGGCCAGGCGCGCACTTCGTCCTCGCCGACGGTAAAAAACGACAACAGTTGCAGGAGTTCGTAGGTCGCGCGGACGAAGACGTCACGGGCCGTCTCCGTGAGTCCCATCTGCTGCAGAAACTCGCGCTGTTCGTCGCGCGGCAGTTCGGCGATTTCGCGTTCGACCTTGGCGCACAAGCGCAGGGTCCGAAAGCCCTCGAGCCCGGCGGGCACCGGCGCACCAGGCGACGCGAGATCGTCTTCACCAATGTTCAGGACGACGAGCGCCGGTTTGGAACTGAGGAACTGGTAGCCGCGCAGGCGCGACTGCTGCTCTTCGGTCCAGCCGATGTCACGCAGCGGGCGCCCGGTGTCCAAATGCGCCAGAGCTTGCTCGAGCAGTGGCTGCTCGATGGCATTCTCGGGCTTGCCGCGTTCCTTGCGCATCCGCTCGAGGCGTTTGTCGATCATCGCCAGATCGCGAAAGACAAGCTCTTGCTCGACCGCCTCGACTTCGGCAGCGGGTCCCGAGACGCCGGGCGGCATGGGCACACTCGGATCCGTGAACGCGCGCGCCACATGCACGAGCGCGTCGACGTTGCGAAGCGCGTTGGCGGTCGTCTCCGGAAACGCCACCCGCTCGCCGCCGGCTTCATGCCGTTCGACCGCCGGGTCCACGAACGTGACTTCAGTGAAGGTCGTCTTCTTGGGTTTGAAGAGCGCCGTCAGACGATCGATGCGTGGGTCCGGGACCTTGACGACCGCGGTGTGCGACTGCCGTCCGCCGCCGGAATCCACCGGCAGGCCGGTCAGGGCGCCGAAGAGCGTGGTTTTTCCCGAGCGCGCCAGCCCGATCAGGCCGAGCTCCATCGTGTGGTCCTCCGCGTCGTGCAGGCGTGCGTCGCGACCCGCGACTGTAGGCGCGCGCCGGCAAGAGCGTCAAGCGGCTCGGCCGGAAATCAGTGGGCTGTCACAACGAGGCTGTCCATCGCGCACTCGAACTTGGCGAAGCTCTGCTCCTTGCACGCGACGATGCCCAGGAACTGGGTCTTCTTCTCGGGCCGGAGCGCGACGATGGCGTGATCGATGGGGTGCGTCGCAACGAAACGCAACCGGAGGACGTGCAGCGGCGACTGATCCGAACAGCGAAACACCAGGTTCATGCCGGCGCGTGACGAGCCGAGCCCGAGCAACGTGTCCACGAGCAACTCCTCGCCCACCAACAACACGCCATCCGGAACCTCGAGCGTGTAGGCGACGGCGGATGACTGGGCCTTGGGATCATCGCGCGTCATCACCAGATCGACTTCGAACGGCTTGCGCAGAGCGAGCTGGATGGGGCCTGGAGGTGACGCGACGCCGGGCACGAGCCGGAGCGTATCGGCCGCCACGAGCGCCGGGAGAAGCAGAATCGCCGCCACAACACCGATCGTCCGCAACATGGAAACCTCGTGGAATCAGGACGGATTCAGACGCGTCGCGTGGAGCACGTGCAGCGCCTGAGCGTAAGCCGGATCGCCTTTTGGCCCGATCCAGGTCAGCACGATACCAGCCTCGCGCCACAGCGTGACCGTATACACCGCCACCGGCGTACCGGTTCGAACATCATACTGCGCCTGCTCAACGCCGTCCGTGGTCCGGAGTCGCAACTCCTTGAATTCATGGGCCGATTCGCTGCTCATATAAAGTGAAAATCGAGATCCAGTCGCGGCGCGATAGACGAGCATATTGACCGCCCGAGGCGCGAACGTGCAGCGCGACGCCCCGGCCCATTGGAGTCCCACCGGCGCCAGATCCGGGATCCGGCAACCGTCCGACGGCGGACCCAGGCGGTCGCCGACCGCTTTGACGTCGAGGGCCGTGCAGCAGGGCGGCATGGCGGCGCCAGGGGCAAGGTCGTGGTGACAGTGTTGCTGGGTCGCGACGGTGGCCTGCGCGGGCGGCACCCAAAGCCGCCGGACGACCGGCACGAGGAAAACGAGCGCCAGAACGGCCGCCATGGCAAGTCGCGGTGTCCACACCGAGCCGAGCGGCCGCGCCCACCACGGCGCCGCAGGCGTTGCGGTGGCCGCGTCGAGGCCACCCCGCAACCGGTCGCGCAGGTGGCCGGGGACAGGTTCCGCCTGGCGCAGCGTCGACACCAGCCAGCTGGTGAAGAGCTGCTCGCGTTCGGCGGCGTCGCGGCAGTCGGCGCACGCGGCGACGTGGGCCGCCACGGCAGCGTGGTCTGCCGCGTCCAAGGCGCCGTCGCCAAATGCCGGCAGTTTTTCGCGCCAGCGCCCGCACTCGTTGGGTTGACCGACTGTCATTCCTGCACCAATCCACGTTGTCGCGCAAAGTCCCGCAGCGAACCCTGGAGCAGCCTGCGAGCCCGAAACAGCCGCGACATGACCGTGCCGATCGGAATTTCGAGAATGTCGGCGATCTCCTTGTACGAAAAACCTTCAATGACCGACAGAATCAACACGCTGCGAAAACTCTCCGGGACCGCATCCAGCGCCGCTTTCACTTCGTCGTGCAAGAGGTCCGCGAAGGCGGCGAGTTCGCCGCGCGCCGGCGCATTGAGTGCTTCACTTTCGCGCCCTGCCGCGACCGGCTCCACCGCCTCCAAGGGCACTTCCTGGACGCGGCGCCCCTTCTGATGGTGGGCGTTGATCCGCGTGTTCGTCAGGATCTTGAAGAGCCACGCCTTGCAGTTCGTGCCGGGCGTGAACTGATCGAAAAAACGCCAGGCCTTGGCGTAGGTCTCCTGAACGAGATCCTCCGCGTCATTCCGGTTGCGGGTCCATCGCAACGCGCCGCGGTAGAGGGCATCGGCATGCTGCAGGGCTTCGGACTCGAAGCGGGCGCGCCGCAGCGACTCGCGGTCCTCTGCCATGCCTCGTGCCTCTCTCAAGAGAAATCGCCCAAGCCGTCCCGGATATTCCCGGCTGACGCCTGAGTTATGCGGGGCGCTCGCCGGCCAGCCCGAGCCGGATGATATCGTGCATGTGGATGGCGCCCACCAAGTGCCCCGCCTCATCGACGACCACCAGCTGGGTGATCGCTCCGCCCGGGTTGTCCTCCATGCGCCGCAGCGCCTGGACCACGAGTGCCGTGCCCTCGATGCGCTTCGGGTCCGGCACCATGACATCGCTCACCGGGCGGCCGAGGAAGTCGGATTCGCGCAGCAAGATACGCTTCAGATCGCCGTCGGTGACGATGCCGCTCAATTGCCCCGCGTCGTTCTCGACAAACACGCAGCCGAAACGTTTTTCCATCATGACCGGCAACGCGGCGCGCAGGCTGGTGCGCGCCCGCACCACCGGCAGATCTTCGCCGCGCCGCATGACGTCCGCCACTTTGAGGACGAGACTCCGGCCGAGGACGCCGCTCGGATGGACTTGCGCGAAATCCTCGGCCCGGAAGCCGCGCTGTTTGAGAAGCGTGACGGCGAGTGCGTCGCCAACCGCGAGCGCCGCGGTCGTGCTCGCCGTCGGCGCGAGCCCGAGCGGACAAGCCTCTTCAGGCACCCGGCAGTCCACGACGACGTCACTGCGCACCCCGAGCAAGGAGCCCGGGCTGCCGGTGAGCGCGACGATCGGCATGTGAAGCCGGCGCGCCGCGGCGAGAATCTCCTCGAGTTCGTCATTGCCGCCGCTGTTGGAGACGACCAACAGCACATCTTCCGGCGCCAAGAGTCCCATGTCGCCGTGCGCGGCCTCGACCGGATGCAAATAAAGCGCCCGCGTGCCGGTACTGGTGAGCGTGCTCGCGATCTTCTTGGCGACGATGCCGGATTTCCCCAAGCCGGTGACGATGACGCGTCCCGTGCAACGGAACAAGAGATCGACGGCTTGCACGAAGCTCTCGCCCAAACGCGCCTGCACGGCCCGCAATCCGGCGATTTCGATTTCCAGAACGAGCCGGGCGTCACGCAACGGATCATCGAGGCGGGCCGCGGGCGTCCGCTCGGACTGTGGCGTGGATTCCAAGTCAGACCTCCGCCCCGGCGCCCGAGGCACCGAAAAGGGCTTCCACCGTGCGCTCCCACGTGCCTTGCGACCGCAGCACGGCGTCGATGATCTCCCGCAACGCACCCGCTCCGCCGGCGGCGCGCGTTACCCAGTGCGCGCGGGCCCGTAGTTCGGGCACCGCATCGGCGACCGCCACCGCCACGCCGACGGAACGAAACGCCGGCAGATCGTTCAAGTCATCGCCGACATACAGCGTCTCGGCACGGCTGTGACCGGTGTCACGCAGGATCATGTCGATTCCCAAGGCTTTGTCGCGCGCGCCTTCGTACACGTGCCGAATGCCAAGCTCCGCAGCGCGGCCGCGCAATGCACCGGACACTGCACCGGACAAGACGGCGATGTCGAGGCCGGCGGCGCGCGCCAGCGCCACGCCCATGCCGTCGCGGGCCGAAAAGAATCCCATGCGCCGTCCTTCGGCATCGATCGGGATGACCCCCGAGGTCAGGACGCCGTCGACATCGGTGACCACCAAGCGCACCCTCTGCAATGCTTCGATCATGGGCGCCGTTCCCGGCGTTCGAGAGCATGAAAGTCACGGGCGGTCTCGAGCAATCGCGCCACCTCGGCGAGCGGAATCTGCGTTTGCCGGTCGCTGTGCGCCCGCGCCGGATCCGGGTGCGCCTCGAGGAACACGGCATCGACACCGGCGGCGCACGCGGCCCGGGTCATGAGCGGCGCAAAACGCCGTTCGCCACCCGACTCACCGCCCGCCCCGCTCGGACGTTGCAGGCTGTGGGTGATGTCGAACACCACGGGCCAGCCGAAACCGCGCAACGTTTCCAGGCCGCGCATGTCGACGATGAGATTGTGGTATCCGAACGATGTGCCGCGTTCCGTCAACAGCAACCCACCGCCGCCCGGCACCGATTCGTATTTGGCAACGATGTGTTCGGCATCCTCGGGCGCCAAAAACTGGCCCTTCTTGACATTGATGACCCGGCCGGTGGCGGCCGCGGCCCGCAGAAGGCGCGTTTGCCGGCACAAGAAAGCGGGGATTTGCAGCACGTCCAGCACTTCGGCCGCCGGACCCACCTCGGCGGATTCGTGCACATCGGACAACACCGGCACGCCAAGCTCGTCGCGCACCCGCCGCAACACTTCCAGGCCGGCGTCGATGCCGGGGCCGACTTCGGACCGCACCGAGGTGCGATTGTCCTTCATGTAGCTACACTTGAAGATGAAGCCCAGTTCGAGCCGCCGGCACAGGCCGGCCAAGTGCTCGGCCGTGCGCATCACGAGATCGGGTGCTTCCACCACGCACGGCCCGGCGATCACCAACAACGGCGCATCGCCGCCGACGGCAGCAGGCGTGCCGCGTTGTGCACCGACCACGAATGCTCGAGCCACGTTGCCGTCTCCCCTTTGGCGTCAGACGCGCGCCGCGCTGCGTGGCGCCGCGGACCGGCCCTTGGGCAGCGCCGCACAGGCGGCGCCGACGAAGCGGTTGAAGATCGGGTGCGGGCGTTCCGGCCGGCTCCGAAGCTCGGGATGGAACTGCACCGCCAAGAAGAAAGGATGCGCCGGGATCTCGACGATCTCGACCAAGCGGCCGTCCGGCGACCGGCCGGAAACGCGCATGCCGTGCGCTTCGAGGGTCTCGACGTAACGCGGATTCACTTCCCAGCGATGCCGGTGCCGTTCGCGCACTTCGCCGCCCTCATAGCACTGTTCGGCGAGGGTCCCGGGGATGATCTCGCACGGATACGCGCCCAAGCGCATCGTACCGCCCTTGATCAAACCCTCTTGATCCGGCATGAGGTCGATGACCGGGTTGTTGCAGTCGGCATCGAACTCGGAGCTGTTGGCGTCCGCGAGTCCGGCGACGTTGCGGGCGAATTCGATGACGGCGCACTGCAGGCCGAGACAGATCCCGAACAACGGGATGCCCGCCTCGCGCGCGTACCGGATCGCGGCGATCTTGCCCTCGACCCCGCGCTCGCCGAAACCGCCCGGGACCAGGATGCCTTGCACGCCCGACAGCAGGCTGTCGGCGCCGCGCATCTCGACATCTTCGGAACTGACCCAGCGAATACGCACCCGCACATCGTGCACGGCGCCGGCATGGGTGAAGGCCTCGACGATGCTCTTGTACGCATCGTGGAGTTGCACGTACTTGCCGCACAGGGCGATTTCCACCGAGCGTTCGGCGCTCTTGACCCGCTGCACCATGGCGCGCCAGGAATCCAGTTCGAGACCTCCGGCGGCGAGTCCGAGCTTGGCAAGGACGATTTCGTCGACTTGTTGCTCCGACAAATACAACGGCACTTCGTAGATCGATTGCGCATCGGGCACGGCGATGACGGCACGCTTTTCGAGATTGCAGAACAGGCCGATCTTGCGCCGCAGATCCTCCCCGAGCGGTTTCTCGGTGCGGCACAGCAAGAGATCGGGCTGAATACCGATCGACCGCAGCTGCGCGACGCTGTGCTGGGTGGGTTTGGTCTTGAGTTCCTGGGCGGCCGAGATCCACGGCACCAGGGTCATGTGGACGCTCAAGCAGTTCTCGGGGCCCACTTCCAGCCGGAACTGGCGCACGGCTTCGAGAAACGGCAGGCTCTCGATATCGCCTACCGTGCCGCCGATCTCGGTGACGACCACATCATTGCCTTCGGCCACGGCGTGAATCCGGCTCTTGATCTCGTCCGTGACGTGCGGCACGACTTGGACGGTATGTCCCAGGAAATCGCCACGCCGTTCCTTGCGGATCAGCAACTCGTAGATTTGTCCGGCGGTGGTGTTGTGTTTGCGCTCGAGGCTGACGTCCGTGAAGCGTTCGTAGTGGCCGAGATCGAGATCGGTTTCGGTGCCGTCGTCGGTGACGAACACCTCGCCATGCTGAAACGGACTCATCGTGCCCGGGTCGACGTTCAGGTACGGATCGAACTTCTGCAGCGTGACGCGCAAACCACGCCGTTTGAGCAGCAAACCCAGCGACGCTGTCGCGATCCCCTTGCCAAGTGAGGAGACCACACCGCCCGTTACGAAAATATATTTCGTCATCACCACACCCTACGCTTCTGGGAGAGGATTTCGCGGAACGAATGCCGATTCTACGCACCCGACAGACGCAATGCAACGGCCTTCAGATCCTCTGGCGTGTCCACACCGCGGCTTGCGTGCGCCGTCACGAGGACGCGAATCCGCATGCCATTTTCGAGCCCGCGCAATTGTTCGAGTCCCTCGCGGCGTTCGAGCGCCGAAGGCGCGAGCTGCACGAACCGCGCCAGCGCTGCGTGCCGGAACGCGTAGATCCCGATGTGATGCAGGTAAGTAGTGTCATCATCGCGCGAGTGCGGCACGGCGGCGCGCGAAAAATACAGTGCATCACCATTGGCGCCGCGCACCACCTTCACGACATGCGGGCTCGTCCGCCCCGCCGCGTCGCGCGCTTCGTGCGCCGCGGTGGCGATGTCGACCGCGGGATCGGTGGCCAGGAGTTCGACGAGTTCGCAGAGCAGTGCGGGAGCGATCAGCGGTTCGTCCCCCTGCACGTTGACGACGATGGCATCCGGCGGCAGATCGGCCGCGGCCTCGGCCACACGTTCGGTGCCGGTCGCATGGTCGGCGCGCGTCATGCGCGCCACACCGCCCGCCTGGCGCACCACGGCCGCAATCCGCTCATCGTCGGTCGCGACCCACACGGCGTCGAAGACGGCGGATTCGCGGGCCCGTTCGAGCACGTGCACGATCATCGGCCGGCCAGCCAGCAACGCCAGCGGCTTGCCGGGGAACCGCACTGACGCCCAGCGTGCCGGGATGACCGCGACACACGGCGACGTCACGGCCGGCGTCCAGGCGCCGCGCCTGAGTGCGACGAATCCGCCGCCGCCGGAATATCGGTCGGCAACGACAAGAGGGTGACCTCGCGCCAACGAATGGGCGCGTCGGTCAACGTCGAGGCAAGGATGCGCGTCGGCAGCGAGTACGCCGGCCCGTTCGCCGCGCCGGCGACCGCGACCTGGCCGCGATTGCTGACGTCGAGACGCCCGGGCACCAGACCGGGAGCTTCGATCGCGAGATCGGCACTCCCCACAACGTGCAGTGTCGGCACGTCCACGGTGACGAGTGTCCGCTTGCCGCGATCCGACAAGAGCAAGTAGCGGTCCTCGCTCACCCATCCCTCACGGCCTTCAATCGGCAGCAGGAGTGCGGGCAGCAATGACACGCCGGCGATGCGATCGATGCCGAGCGCGACGCGGGTGGCTTGGCGGAGCATCCGGTACGCACCCGTCGGCGCGAGATCGTAGACCGCGAGCCCGGTCTTGCCTTCGCCGGCAACGAACACCTCGCCGCGCGAACTCACCGCGCACGCCACCGCGGGAACGAGCGCCGGCGGCAGCGCGATCGTCCACAAAGGAGTCGCACCGGGCGGATCGCCGAAGACCCGCACCTCCGTCGTGGAGAGGATGTACACCAGCCCCGCGGTGCTCACGAACACGTCGCGTGGCGTGCCGGCCGGCATCGCGAGCGCCACGGAGTCCACGACGGTGCCGCTGCGGAACATCACCAAGCGGCCGTTCTTCTCGAGCACGAACGTCCCGCTCGTCCCGACGTGCAGCGCCACCGGTGCGTGCAACAGCGCGGCGCCGCGGCGGCCCATTTCCTCGCCGGCGTCCGCGGTGCCTTTGATTGGCCGCGCCGCAACCGCCACCAGATCGTGCGTCGAATCGGCGAGCGCCCAAAGAATATCCACCGAGGTGACGATGTTGCGGCCGACCGCCGTGAACGCGACATCGTTCACCTGCGACAGCGTGGCACAGCGGACGACGCCGTTCCACACCACGGCCCGATTCAAGGAATCCTGGCGCACGGCCTCCGGATCGGGAGCCGTTGCCGCGGCCGGTGCGGCAAGACCACAAACCCAACACGCCGCCGCGATGAGCGATCGAAACCTCACAGAGGAGCCCTCCTACAAAAGATACGGGGGCCGCTCGGGCCCCCGGTTCGACATTCGATGCGGTTCGGCGCTGTGGCTCTCATCTAAGCCGGTTCGGTCACCGGTTCGATGCGAACCCGCTTGCGGTCGCGCCCTTGTCGCTCGAACACTACGCGCCCGTAGACCTTCGCGAACAACGTGTCATCGTGGCCGCGGCCGACATTCGCACCCGGATGAATGCGCGTGCCGCGCTGGCGCACGAGGATGTTGCCGGCGTTGACGATCTGCCCGTCACCGCGCTTGACACCCAAGAACTTCGGCTGGCTGTCGCGGCCGTTGCGCGATGAACCCTGGCCTTTTTTGTGAGCCAACTTCGACCTGCCTTCTCGATGTTACGGGCGCTGGATCGCGGTGATCCGCAACTCGGTGTACGGTTGACGGTGGCCGTTTTTCTTGCGGTGATCCTTGCGGCGCTTCTTGTGGAAAACGAGGATTTTGCGTTCCCGGTCGTGCACGACGACCTGAGCGCTGACTCGCGCCCCAGCGACCAACGGCTGGCCGACGGTCAAACCGCCATCGCCGCCGACGGCGAGAACGGCATCAAAATGAACGTCCGAGCCAAGCTCGGCCGCCAGGTGCGGAACCCGGACGACCTCGTCCTGGCGGACCTGAAACTGTTTGCCTGCGATTCGAACCACGGCGTACACGGCGACTCCTCTGCGCAAAAAACACTGACTTGTACCAGGAACGGCGGGCGGCCGTCAAGCTCCGTCGTTTTCCGGTCCGGCGTGCGGCGCTTCGCTGGGAGCCGCCGAGGCGACCGGCCGGACGAGCGTGTGCACGTGGGAACCGATCTCCGGATTGTCCTCAAGATGCGGCCTGGGCCCGGCCCCGCGGCGTCCACGACCCCGGCTGCCGCGCCGGCGACGCCGACGGTTGCCACCGGACTCGGCGCCATCCTCAGGCCCGGCATGGATCACCGCGCCGGGCGGCGCGCTAGAAGCTACAACAACTGGCTGCGGTGCGGGTTCCAAACGGCGCGGCGCCCGCTCGCGGTCGCGGCCCCGGCCGCCCCGCTCGGGGCGATCCTGGTCGCGGGGTTCGGGGCGCTCCCGCACGTCGAGGCGTTCGTGGCCGTCCGGGCGGTCACGCGGCTCGAGCCGCTCACGGCTGTCGGAGCGCTCGCGGAGGTCGGGACGGTCACGCAAGTCAGGGCGCTCGCGCACCTCTGCCGTCTCGCGCGCTACGACGGGCTCGCGCGACTCACGCGGAGCGCGGGAATCGCGGTTGTCACGCGAATCACGGTGATCCCGCGCCGGTCCATTCGGGCGGCGGTCCCCCGTACTACGGCCCTCGGGACGATCGCGGCGGTCGCCCCGGTCGTTGCGCGGCCCACGTGGCCCGCGCCCCGCCGCGCCGCGCATCGGTTCGCGCCGCGGCGCCTCGCGGCCACCCGATTCGCCACCCTCGCGTCCACCCGCCGAACGCGTCTCGCGCCCGTCGCTCGAACCGCTGGCGGTCCTTGGCCCGCGCTCGTTCCGGCGCGCTTCGGGCTCCTCCATCCGATTGCGTTCGCCGTTCAGCCCGGGCCCCGACACCCGGCGCATGAGGTCTTCGCCCGTCTGCACCGAGATGAGGCGGAAGGTCTCGCGATGCAACCGTGCGTCGTCGACGACGTCGATCGAAACACCGGTGATCCGCATGAGCGCCTGCAGCCGGTCGTAACGATCCTCGCGCAAGAACACCGCGAGCTGCGGGTTGGCTTGCAGCCGCACGTCGCGCACCCGCGTGTAGTGGGTGATGCGGCGCACCATGCGTTCGATCCGGTTGGCGACCGAATCGAGCGACAACACGTGTCCGGTGCTCTCGCAGTTCGCGCACTTGTCGCTCATGAAGTGGTACAAGCTCGGCCGGACGCGCTGGCGGCTCATCTCGACCAGCCCCAGGTCGCTCACCTGGAAGGCCTTGGTCTTGGCGCGATCGCGCTTGAGCCAAGTGCGCAAGTCCTGAAGAACCTTCTTCTTGTTCTGTTCGCTCTCCATGTCGATGAAGTCGATGACGATGATGCCACCGATATCGCGCAGCCGCATTTGGCGGGCCGCCTCGCGCGCCGCCAACAGGTTGGTCTTGACGATGGTTTCTTCTTGGTTCTTCTTGCCGGTAAAACGCCCGGTGTTGACATCGATCGCAACCAGCGCTTCCGTCTGGTCGATGACGATGTAGCCGCCCTTCTTGAGCCACACCTTACGATCGAGCGTCTTGTCGAGCTCGTTTTCGATGTCGTACTTGTCGAAGATCGGCACCGGTTCCTCGTGCAGCTTGACGCGGACCGCGAGTTCCGGGGCGACGCCGCGCAAGTAGGCGATCAATTCGTCGTAGGCGGCGCGGTCATCCAGAACGAGTTGGTCGACTTCCTCGTTGAAGACGTCGCGCACCAGGCCGATGACGATGCCGACGTCCTGGTGGACGAGGCTCGGCGCCGGCGCCGGGCCGGCTTTCGACTGGATTTCCTTCCAGGTGGCGACCAGGTGCTGGACATCGTTCTCGAGCGCCTTCTGCTCGGCGCCCTCGCCGACGGTCCGCACGATCAGCGCGCAGTCCTGCGGCTTGAGGTCGTTGATGATGGCCTTCAGGCGGGAACGTTCGGCGCGGTCCTCGATCTTGCGGGACACGCCGACGTGATCGACGTTCGGCATGATCACCGCGAAGCGCCCCGGCAGCGAAATCTGCGTGGTAATGCGCGGGCCCTTGGTGGCGATGGGTTCCTTCGTCACCTGGACGAGGATCTCTTGGCCCTTGTGCAAGATGTCTTGAATCGGCGGCAGCGGCGGACGGCCGTTGTGACGGCCACCAGGGCGGCGGCGGTCTCCCGGCTCGTCATCCTCTTCTTCGCGCACCTCGAGCAGATCGGAGACGTGAAGAAAGGCGGCCTTTTCGGTCCCGATATCGACAAATGCGGCCTGGATCCCGGGCAGCACTGCGGTCACGACACCCTTGTGGATGTCACCCACCATGCGCTTGTTTTCGGCCCGTTCAATGAGAAGCTCGACTAGCTCCTTGTCTTCCAGGATTGCGATCCGAACCTCGTACGGGGTGGAGTTGACGATGATTTCCTTGTGCATCGAATTTCACTCGGTTCCTTTGCGGCTCCGGCAATGGAGAAAAGGTGCCGCCGTGGCCGAGCGCACGCGACCCGAAGGGTGCAAAGGAGCCCCCCGCGGGTTTCTCTGTTCAGCAATCTCCAGCGCGCGATTCTTCGCACCATGAAAATCCTTTTCGAACCGCTGCTGGCGGGCCGCACACGAGGTGCTTCAGGATGTTCTCGCCCGCCGCCGGTTGTTTCGCCTGTGGAGATTCGGTCCTTGGTTCTTGCGTTGTGCGTTCGCTTCAGCCGTCGACGTCGTCGCTGCTCGACCGATCGATCCTTGTGGCGCACTGGGCGCGGGGCGCAACTTCTGCGCGCCGGCGTTCCGGGCGACCGCGGATCCGGTCCGAATGTCGGTACGGCGAAGGGTTTGGGGCAAAGGCGCGGATCCAGCGAGTCCTTCTCGCGAATGGTGGGATCCCAGCGCCGCCCACTGCTCCAGGGTCCCTGCCCTTGGAGCTCTCCGACCCCTCGTACGCCCGAAGGCCTCTTCGCAGCGTGCCACTCGCGCCTGCCGGAAGGCCGCGAGGGATTGACCTAACTAGTGACTTAACACACGGTAAGCAAAAAGGCAACCAAAAGACAATGGCTGGCCGGTGCGGCTCCGGCGGGTCGCGGGCGGCTCCGGCGAGGGTGCCGACAGCGGCGCGCCTGGGGCGGGGCGCCCGAGTGCCCAGAGAAACGTCCTGGCGCGGCGCGGCGGGCGCCCAGCAACCGGCCTAGCTCCTCCTGGCGTCGACCGCATGTTGGTCAGGCAAGTCCACGCCTTCGGCCCGCCCGTCCAGCGAAACCCGGCGCAGCGCGTCCTGTTCACCCGACCCGAAAGGGTCGATCGGGTAACGGCCATCGAAGCAGGCCGTGCAGTAGTTCTCCGGGTCTTCCACACAGGCTCGCAGCCCCTCCAAGGACAGGTATCCCAGCGACTCGACATCCAGGGTCTGGCGCATCTCCTCGACGCTTTGGCGAGCCGCCAGGAGTTCGGATCGCGACGGGGTGTCGATCCCGTAGAAGCAGGGCCAGCTGACCGGCGGCGACGCGATCCGCAGGTGCACGGCAACGGCGCCCGCCGCCCGTACCATCTTGACGAGTTTGGTCATCGTCGTGCCGCGCACGATCGAATCATCGACCAACACGACGCGCCGGCCGCGCAGGACACCGGCCACCGGGTTGAACTTGACCCGCACGCCGAAGCTGCGCATTCCCTGTTCGGGATTGATGAAGGTCCGGCCGACGTAGTGGTTGCGGATGAGACCAATCTCATACCGCAGGCCCGAAACCTGGGCAAATCCCATCGCGGCGGTATTGCTGGAGTCGGGCACCGAGATAACGATATCCGCCTCCGCCGGATGCTCGCGCGCCAACTGCTTGCCGCAACGGCGCCGGGCCCGGTCGACGTTTTCGCCGAACACCTTACTGTCGGGGCGTGCGAAGTAGACGTGCTCGAAGATGCACTGATAGCGCGCCGCGGGCGCCGCGGCACGCACGCTGCGCGTGCCGGCCGCATCGACGATTACCATTTCGCCCGGCTCGACGTCACGGACGTACTCGGCGTCGATCAAGTCGAAAGCACAGGTTTCCGAAGCGAAGACCGTCGCCTCCCCCAAGCGCCCGATGGCGAGCGGCCGGAAACCGTGCGGATCACGATACGCCACGAGCGCGTCGCGGGTCGCAAACAGGAAAGATCCGGCGCCTTGCACGTGCTGCACCGCTTCCTGAAGCATTTCGACGACATCCCGGCCACGGCTGCGCGCCGCCAAGTGCAGCACGACTTCGGTGTCGCTGGTGGATTGGAAGATCGAGCCCTCCGCTTCCATCGAACGGCGCAACGCCCCGGCGTTCGTCAGGTTGCCGTTGTGCGCCACCGCCAGCGTGCCGATCCGGCAGTTGACGACGAGCGGCTGGGCATTGCCAAGATTGACGTGGCCGTACGTCGAGTAGCGATTGTGCCCGATCGCCAGGTGGCCGCTGAGCTCCGCCAATTGCTGCGGCGCGAAGACTTCGCCGACGAGGCCCATGCCACGGTGGGCGCGCAACATCTCGCCGTCGCCGGAAGCGATTCCAGCGCTCTCCTGGCCGCGGTGCTGCAGTGCATACAAACCATAGAACGCGAGCTTTGCCGCGTCGGAGTGACCGTAGACGCCGAACACCCCGCACTCTTCGTGGAAGTGGTCGTCGACTTCGGCGCGGCTGTTCTGCCGCGGTTCAGGGTCCAGGGAATTCACCGTGTCTCCTTTGCATGCCGGTCGCAGACGGCGCCCAAGATCTCGGCGCGCTCGGCGTGCGGGTTCGAGAGTAGCCCGTGGCGCCGCCCGCGCGTCACTGCCGTGTCGGCGGCGCGTTCGCGCGCCGCATCAAGATCGCGCCCTGGAAAGCACAGGCGCCATAGAATACCGCGGCGGACGCGCTCGAGAGGCGCCGCGGTTTGGCGGCGAAAATACCTCGCCGCAACCCGGTCCTCGCCGTCGCCCTCGCACACCCAGATGTCGACCGCCGAACCACCGGGCGGAGCGCGGTCCGGATACGGACGCGGACCCGTCCACCAAGCGCAAGCGTCACGGTTGGCGTTGACGTACCGGCCGACGCGGCACGCGGCCCGCTCGAGCGGCGCACGCCATGCGGCGAACTCCTCCGGATCCGGCGCCACGAACGTGAATCGCCACAGCACGCCGCGCTCGACGTGGGTGACATCCAAACCCAACAGATCGCGGAGTGCGCCGGCCGTTGTCTCGGCAGCGGGATCGAA
The DNA here is from genome assembly GCA_031362565.1 of bacterium. Taxonomy (GTDB): domain Bacteria; phylum Krumholzibacteriota; class Krumholzibacteriia; genus JANLSU01. The sequence continues at coordinate 36,072 of JANLSU010000080.1, forward strand.
GCCGCGCCGCTCGACGAGCAAGTCGAGTTCGTTCATCGCGCGCCTCCGGTCGCGGCGAGCGCGACGAATGCCGCGTACAGCGCGCGTCCGGGCCCGGGCCCCGCGAGCGCCGCGACATCGCCGGCCGCGGCGCGGCGCCTGCGTCCCCACTCGCCAGGCAATTCTTCGGGCACCTGATACAGCCACGCCGAACGTTCGGGGTGCGGCATGAGTGCGAGGACCCGGCCGCCGGCGTCACAAAGACCGGCGGTATCGCGGCACGAACCGTTCGGATTGTCCGGGAACCCCTGTGCCGCGCCACCGTCGGGCGCGACGTAGCGAAACGCGATCTGACCGCGGCGCGCCAAGTCCTCGAACACCTCGGGGCGAGCGGTGAAGCGCCCTTGGCCATGCGCCGTCGGCATTGGGATGAGTGCGCCCGCGGGCCCGAGATGGGCGCGCAGGCCCGGACCCGGGTTGGCAGCCAAATGCACCCAGTCGCAGTAGTATCCCGACCACTCCGGCGTCGAATTGGCGGCCAACGCCACCTCGACATGCCCGGGCTCGATGCCGGGCACGAGACCCGCTTCGACCAGGATCTGCGCGCCGTTGCACAATCCGAGGACCGGCTTGCCGGCATCGGCGCCGGCTGCGATCGCGTCGAGCACCCGATGCTGCGCCGCAATGGCACCGGCACGCACCCGGTCCTCGTACGAAAATCCGCCCGGCAACACATAGGCATCGAATTCGTCCCACCGCGCGGCCGGCGCATTCCAGCGCACGACGGTCGCAACCGCGCCGGCGGCCACGAGCGCCGCCACCGTTTCGCGCTCGCAGTTCGAACCCGGGAACTGCACGACCGCAACGCGGATCATGCGTCGCTCCCCGCGTCGAAGATGTGTTGGAGACCGGTGCGCCAGACGGCGGCGAGATCGGCGCACGCGGCGCGTTCGCGCTCGACGCCGGCGGCAGCGCGTTCCAGCACCGGTTCCGCGAGCACCACGCCAACCGCGTGCACGGCCACGCCGTGGGGCGCGCAGGCGGCCTCGAACGCGGCTCGATCCGCGGCCCGCACTTCGCACAGGTAGCCGGGCGATTCCGCGAAGGCGCGCTCGACGACGGCGGTTTCGTCGGCACCGAAGTCGAATCGCACGCCGAGCGTTGCCGCCCCGCGGCGCGCGAAAGTCATTTCGGCAAGTGCCATGACGATGCCACCGTCACCGACGTCATGGCACGATTGCACGAGCCCGGCGTCCGATGCGTCGAGCACGGCGTGCATACGAGCGCATTCGCGCTCGAGATCGAGACGCGGCAACGGGCCGGCGTCGAACCACGCGGTGTGGGCGGTGACCCGGGCCCACAAACTGCCGCCCAGGGCGCGATCTTCCTCCCCCACCCACAAGACGAGATTGCCGGCGGCCTGCAGGCGCACCCCGTGCGCCCGGCCGAAGTCGCACCAAACGCCGAGGCACGCGACCAACGGCGACGGTGGAATGGCGCGTCCCGCCAGACTCGCGTTGTAAAGACTGACGTTGCCCGAGACGAAGGCCAGCGGCGCGCCGGGAAAACCGCGCAAACCGAGGGCGCGTGCAGCGGCTGCCAAGCCATCGACACCATCGCTGAGATCCTGCATGCCGTGCGGTGTCTCGGGACTGCCGTAGTTCAGACAATCGGTGAGCGCCCAGGGTGTCGCGCCGACGGCGACGACATTGCGAACCGCTTCGCAGACCGCCCCGGCCGCGGCGCGCCACGCATCACGCCGCGCCGTACGCGCCAGCCCGCCGAGCCCCATCGCGATGCCGAGCGGTTCGCCGGGGTGCGGCACAATCGCGCCCGCGTCGGCGTCACCCGGCCGCAAGAGCGTGCGCCCCTGCACTTCGCAGTCATAACGCTGGAAGAGCCAGTGCCGAGATGCGCCGCCGGTAGAACCCAACAGCGCCCGCAGATCGCCGAGCACGTTCCCGGAGACGGGCCGCGGCAGAGCGGCCGCGGCGGCCGGAGCCGGACGTGCCGCCCGCGGCCAATCGATGCGTGGTGCTTCGGTGATGAGCACGCTCGGCAAATCGACGTGGCACACACCGTTCTGAAAGACCCGAAAACGCGGCGTGGCAACGAAGCGCCCGATGGCGCGGGCTCCGGCGCCGCGTACCATGGCGCCCAGTTCGAACTCTTTTTCATAGAGCGCGACGAGCGGTTCGACGGCCGCTTGCGGCACCGCCAACGCGTAGCGCTCCTGAGTTTCCGAAACGATCAACACCTGCGCCGCTTCGTCGGCCCGAACGCGATGCAAGAGATCCAGATCGAGATCGAGTCCGAGTCCGGCGCCGGCGGCAATCTCCGATGCGGCACCGCCCAGTCCGGCAGCTCCCAGGTCTTTGACCGCGAACGGCGCGCCGCTCTGCCGCAAGAACGCGAAGGCTTTCTTGTTGGCTTCGGTCAAGACGCGTTTGAAAAAGGGATCCGGCAATTGCACGGCGCCACGCTGCTGCGTATCTTCACCGGTATCGAGCAGGCCGGAGGCGAACGCCGCACCGCCCAGGCCGCTGTCGTCGGTCGGCTTGCCCACCAGCAACAATGCATAGGACTCGGCCGCCGCCACCGCCGGCGCGACGCTTGGAATCAGTTCGTCTTCGTCCATCAGGCCGAGGGCCACGACGTTCACCAGGCAGTTGTCGTCGAAATCCGCTTCGAATTCGACATCGCCGCCGAGGTTCGGAACCCCGAGCGCATTGCCGTACGCCGCGACGCCGCCGACGACACCGCGGGCGATCTGGCGGACGGCATCCGCCTGCGGTCCTTGGGGATCGCCGAAGCGCAACACGTCGAGAACCCCGACGACATCGGCGCCCATGCAATACACGTCGCGGACGATGCCGCCGATGCCGGTCGCCGCCCCCTCCACCGGCAACAACTGGCTCGGATGATTGTGGCTCTCGTGTCCCAGTACGACGCAACGGCCCGGAGCGCCGGGCCCCGAGTCCTCGAGCCGCGCCCGCCCATCCGGTCCGCGGCGCGGCAGACGGACCACTCCGGCATCGGCGCCCGGTCCAAGGACCACATTCGGCGCCGCCGTCGGCAGGCGTTTGAGCAGCGCCCGCGTGCTCTTGTACGAACAGTGTTCGCTCCACATGCTGTTCAGCAGGAAAAGTTCGGCGCGCGTCGGATCGCGTCCGAGCGTGTCGCAAAGCCGGCGCACTTCTTCGAGCCGCAACTGCACGCCCGCGTCCCGCAGCCCGAGCGCGAGCGCCGCATCGTCGAGGTCACGCAGCGCGACGCCAGGTGCGAGCGGCATCATGCCGTCTCCGTTTCGAGGCCGCGCGCGAACAACACGTCGACGTGCCGCAAGTGATGCTCCAAGTCGAAGACCCGTTCGAGACGCTCGCGCCCGAGCCGTGCCGCGATGACCGGCGTTTCGAGCGCCACGCTGCGCAGATCCCGGCCGCCTTCGAAGACGACCCGGCTCGCGGTCTGCACGAGCCGGTACGCTTCGTCACGCAAGAGCCCGGCCGCCACGAGTTCGAGGAGCAACGTGCCGGAAAAGACCAGGCCGCGCGTCGAGTCGAGATTGGCGCGCATGCGCTCGGGGTACACGACCAGCCCCTCCACGGTGCGGGTCGCGAGATCGAGCCCGTAGTCGGCCACGAGACACGCATCCGGCAGGATCACCCGCTCCACCGAACTATGCGAGATGTCACGTTCGTGCCACAGCGCCACGTCCTCGAGGCCGGCAGCGGCGTACGCACGCAGCAGCCGGGCGATGCCGACGATGCGTTCGGAGCGAATCGGGTTGCGCTTGTGCGGCATCGCCGAGGAACCTTTTTGGCCGCGCGCAAACGGCTCTTCGGCCTCTGCCACTTCGGTGCGCTGCAGATGGCGAATTTCGACCGCCAGCCGCTCCAGGCTGGCGCCGAGGAGCGCCAAACTCGACAAGAAAGCCGCATGCCGGTCACGGCCGATGACCTGGGTTGCGACGGGTTCAGGCCGGAGACCCAGGGCGGCGCAAACGTGCGCTTCGATTTCCGGTCCAAGGTGCGCGAATGTGCCCACCGCTCCCGAGAGCTTGCCCACCGAAACCTCGCGGACCGCGTCCGCCAGGCGGCGTTCGGCGCGTTGCATCTCGGCGCCGGCGAAGAGCAGTTTGAGCCCGAAGGTGATCGGTTCGGCGTGAATGCCGTGCGTGCGTCCGACCATGGGCGTGTGCCGGAACTCGAGTGCCCGGCGCTGCAACACGGCGCGGAGCGCCGCGACCCCATCGAGGAGCAGGCGCCCCGCATCGCGCAACTGCACCCCCAGCGCCGTGTCCAAGACATCCGAACTGGTGAGCCCCCAGTGGACGTGTCGCGACGCCGGTCCGATGGATTCCGAGACCACATCCACGAACGCCGCGACGTCGTGCTGGGTGATTTCCTCGCGCGCCTGCACCGCCGCGGCATCGACGCGCGCCCGGCTGCGGATCTCGCGCACTTCGTCGGCGGGAATCGCGCCTTGGAGGGCGCGCGCCTCGCAGGTCAGGATTTCGATCTCGAGCCAGGTGGCGAGGCGCGCGTCCTCGCTCCAGATCTTCGCCATCGCCGGCCGGCTGTAACGGGGAATCAAATGCCCTCACCTCGCGCCGGGCACTACTTCGAGTGCTTCGGCAGGCTGACGGTGGAAGTGTCTATCGGAATTCGGGTTCAAGTCGTGGATCACCGCGTGCGCGGGGCACCTCGCGCCTCCCGGTCGGCGCGCGACTGCGGGTCCTCGATGACGTGTATCACCGCGCGCCTCAGGTGTCCATCCCGTAGCACCTCGACGGGTACGTCGGAGTCGGCCGAGGTGCCGAACAGAATGCGCTCGGCGCGCGCCTTGGAATAGGGATCGAGGCCGCGAATCGACGTCAGCCAGTCATCGACTCGAATGCCGGCCTGGTCGGCCGGGCTTCCCGGCACGATTTGAGTCACCCGGAGCGTGCCTTGATCCTCCGGCACCTGCAAGCGCGCCTGCACTTCCGGGTCGATCTCGCTCACCGACCAGCCGATCCAGGGCTTGCGCACGGCGCCGTATTGGCGCAATTCCGCCGCCACCCACTTCGCGGTGTTGATCGGAATCGCGAAGTGGATGCCGGTACTCCCCTGCCGCACCGTCGAAAAATTGACCGCGTTGACGCCGACCACTTCGCCGTTGGCGTTGACCAGCGGACCGCCGCTGTTGCCTTCGTTGATTGCGGCATCGGTCTGGATCATCTCGAGGTACGGTCCGAGGGTTTGGACCGGATCGGTCGGCGGTAAATCGCGCCGCACGGCGCTGATCACCCCAACGCTCACCGACGGATCCAAGCTGCCGAGTTCGGCGCCGAACGGGCTGCCGATCGCGATCGCCCATTCGCCTACCATCAAGTCATCGCTATCGCCGAGCCGGGCCGGCACGAACTGCGATTGCGGCGCCCCGAGCGCCCCGCTCGCGTCGGCTGCCAGCGGATCGACTTGCAAGAGCGCCAAATCGAATTGCGGCGCCGATCCAACCCGCTCGGCGGTCAAGCTCATCCCCTGGCTCGCGTCCCCGACGCTGACGACGAGATGTTCGGCGCCCTCCACGACATGGTCGTTGGTCAAGATGAAGCCGCCGGTGCCGATGAAAAATCCGCTTCCGACCCAGTGATAGTCGCCGTCGCGGCCGACGTTGAACGGCAGCCACAGGAGATCGTCCACCGGACTCGATTCGCGCCGGCCGCCCTCGGCGCGGATCGTCACCACGGAACGGTGTGCACTTTCGACGGCCCGCACGATAGCGCTCTTGCGTGACTGCCGCAGTTCGAATACCGCGTCACGCCCCGGCAGCACGAGCCGCCCGGTCGCGAGCGCCACCGCCAGCATCGCGCACCCGAGCCCGATCCCCGCCAGCAAACCACCACCGGCCGGATGCTGCCAGAATCGTCGCGTCACGCTGCCATCCACCGCCCGAGGGATCACAGGCGCTTCCACGCCGCGAGAAACTCCGACTGGACACGTTCGGCGAGCGGATGATGGGCGATCGCCTCGAACAACCGCCGTGGCATGGTCACCGCGTCGGCGCCGAGGAGCGCCGCTTCCTGCACGTGGGTCGGCGTCCGCACACTCGCCACCATGATCTGGGTATCGAACTCGTAGTTGTCGTAGATCTCGATCATCTGCGCCACGACTTCCAGCCCCGAAACCCCGGTTTCCTCCAACCGCCCGACGATCGGACTGACGAAATCGGCGCCGGCGCGCGCCGCCAGCAACCCGTGGTTGGCGCTGCAGCACAGAGTGGCATGAGTGCGAATGCCTTCGGCGTGCAACTTGGCAATGGCGCGCAGGCCGTCGGCATGAATCGGAATCTTGACGACGACTCGCTCGTGCACCTTGGCAAGTGCGCGTCCCTCGCGGACGATCGCCTCCCACTCATTGGCGCGCACCGGGGCGCTCACGGGTCCGCCCGCCAGTTCACAAATCATCGCCAGGACGTCTTCCAGAATCACCTTGTCGCGGGCGAGCAGCGCCGGATTCATCGTCACACCATCGATGGCGCCGGCGGCAGCGAGGGCGCGCACGTCATCGACGTTCGCACTGTCGAGGAACATCTTCATCGCGTTCTCCCCAAGGACGGCAACCCGGCGATCGATCCCGGCGGCCCGTCTTCGACGGCGCTCGTCTCGAACGTGGGATCCGCAGGATAGCGCACTTCGACCAAGAAGAGGCCGCAGGCGGGCAAACACGGCCCGCCGCGGCTGCGGTCGCCGTTGGCGAGCGTCTGCGCAAGAATCGCCGGGGTCGATCGCCCGCGGCCGACTTCCAAGATTGCGCCGCTCAACCGCCGCACCATGTTGTGCACGAAACGGTTGGCGCCGATCTCGAACGCAATGCAGGCGCCGGTATCGAGCAGGCGGGTCTCGATGACGTTGCAACGCAGGTCCTCGGGCGCGTTGCGGGCCCGCGCGAAGGCGGTGAAATCGTGCCGGCCCACGACAAGCTCCGCCGCTTGGCGCATCGCCTGGGTATCCACCGGCACGTTCAGCACCTGATGCCAAGCGCGTCCGAAAGCACTCGGGTGCCGGACCCACTGATACCGGTAGTGGCGCGACAGCGCCGAATTGCGCGCCGAAAACCCGGCGGTCGCAAAACCCGCCCGCCACACCCGCGCGTCATGCGGCAGGAGGCCGGCGAACGCGCGCACGAGTTTGCGCGGCTCGATCTCGGCCTGGCACTCGAAGCTCGCGACTTGTCCGAGCGCGTGAACGCCGCTGTCGGTGCGTCCGGCACCGGTGACCTGCACCGGTTCGCGGCACAGGCGCGTCAGCGCCTCCGTCAGCGCCGCTTGTACGGTGCGCTGGCCCGGCTGCACCTGCCAGCCGTGGAAGGCACCGCCGTCATATTCGAGATCGAGACGATACGTCGGCATGGCGTTCGACCGCGCTCAGCGGCGCACGCAGAAGACGAAAACGCCGCCGGCGAGGCCCAGCGCAATCGCTTCGCGGCGCCCGAACTGTGACGCCACGTAGGTGCTGCGGCGCACGCCCGGTACGAAGCACCGCGCGTCGAGCGCGATCGCCAATTCATCGGCGCGGCGCACGACGGCCAGAAAGAGCGGCACGGTCAGTGGCACGACCGACCGCGCGCGGTCGAAGAGGCTCCAGCGCGCGCGCCCCATCTTGACGCGATGTGCGTCACCGAGGGCGCGGGCCTCACGCAGGAAAAGCGGCACGAAGCTGAGGGTCAAAACGAGCAACGTGCCGAGTTCGTGAATCGGCACGCGGACCCGGGCGAGCGGGCGCAAGAGACGCTCCAATCCCTCGGCCGCATCGACCGGCACGGTCGTCGCCGTCACGACGACCGCCAGCACGATCAAATTGAACAGGCGGCCGATGAGTGCCGCGAACTCGAGCGGGGTTCGGAGCGCGGATTCACCAGCGCCCCAGGCGGCGTGATGCGCCACAACCCATCCCCAGCCGAGATTCGCCGCCACCACGAAGAGCAGGATCCAGGCGGCGCCACGCAGTGCCGAGAGGATGAGCCGCACCGGCAACCGCGCCGCCACAAAAGCCGCCACGAGCAAGGCGCCGACCACGCCTTGCGGCATCGCTCCCGGCGCTGCCACTGCCGCGGTGGCGACCAAGAGTGCAGCGACGAGCTTGACGCGCGCGTCGAGCCGGTGCAGCGGCGAATCTCCCGGCACGTAGCGCGCCAGAGTCAGGGCCGTGCCTGCCAAGCGTCCTCCTTGCCTGCATGCAACGCGCCCTGGCGCAAGAGTTCGGCGATCTGCACGGCGTTCGTCGCGGCGCCTTTGCGCAGATTGTCGGATACGACCCACATCGAAACCACGCGTGCATCCTCGACGTGGGCCCGCAGCCGGCCGACGAACACGGCGTCGAGGCCGGCGGCTTGGCGGGCCATCGGATAGGAGTCCGGAGGCTCGCAAAGAATCACGCCCGGCGCGGCGCGGAGCGCGGCAGCGAGAGCGCTGAAATCGACCGGCCGCTCGGTTTCAGCCACGATCGATTCGCTGTGCGAACGAAAGACCGGCACCCGCACGCACGTCGCATACACCACGATGCCGGGGTCGTCGAAGATCTTGCGCGTCTCGTCGCGCATTTTGTTTTCCTCGGTCGTGTGGCCGGTCGAATCGAAGTCGGCGACTTGCGGCAGAACGTCGAAGGCGATCGAGCGCGGGTACACTTCGAGCACTTCCGGTTGACCGGCCAGGTGGGCGCGGGAGGTGCGATCCAACTCGCGGATGGCACGGGCGCCGGTACCGGAGACCGATTGATACGTGGCAACGGTAATGCGGCGCAATCCGAACAACTCACGCAGCGGCCGCAGCGCGACCACCATTTGAATCGTCGAACAGTTGGGATTGGCGATGATTCCGGCGTGCGTGAACGCGGCGGCGGCATTCACTTCGGGAACGACGAGCGGCACGCCGGGAGACAGCCGGAAAGCACTGCTGTTGTCGATGACGACCGCGCCCGACCGCGCCGCCACCGAGGCCCAAGTGCGACTGCGCTCTGCCCCAGCCGAGAACAGTGCTACATCGACGCCGTCGAACGAGTGTTCATCGAGAGCCCGCACCGCGACCGGCTTGGCGTCGAAAACCACTTCGCGCCCCGCCGATGCGGGCGAAGCGAAAGGGCGCAATTCACCGACCGGGAAACGGCGTTCCTCGAGAACGCGCAGCATTTCTTGTCCCACGGCGCCCGTCGCACCGACAACCGCGACCACCCAATCGCGCACCGTCCGCCTCCCTCGCCTGCGACTTCGATCCGTGCGCCCGCCGCGTTGTCGCCGCCGCGCGCCTTGCACTATGCTGCCTTGCCTTGGTGTGGCTTCACCCACTCACCCGGAGGCATCGTGCGAAGAACATGCCGGTCCACCGCCCTTGCGGCGGCACTCTGGCTCGCGAGTGTAGCCGGGCCGGGCTGCGAGCGCGAGCCCGCGCCGGCGCCACTCCCCAGGCCGGCTGCCGACTCGACGCGTGTCGAACGGCAACGCATCGTCGCGTTGGAAGCGGACCGCAACTTCGGCGGCGGCGTCCTCGTCCGCGACCTGCACCACCCGGACGCACGCGTCCGCCGCGCCGCCGCAATCGCCCTGGGGCGCATCCAAGATCCAGCCGCGCTCGTGCCGCTCCTCGGCGCCCTCGCGGATCCGGACACGACGGTTGCCGAACGCGCCGCCTTCGCGCTGGGGCAGTTGAAGGGTCTGGACGACAATGGACGCCACGCGCTCCAGGCGGAACTCGTGCCACGCGTCGAGGCCAAGCCGAGGCCTTGGCTCGTGCCATACGTCGAAGCGCTGGCGAAGCAAGGCGGACCGGAGATCGTCGCGGTGCTCGAAGGCGACCTTGCAACCGGGTTGTTGGCGAGCATGGGATCCGAAGCTCGCGAGCCCGTTCTGGAAGGCACGGCGGCATGGGGCGTGGCGCGAGTCAACACGCCGCTCGCGCACGATGTCCTGAAACAGGTCGGCGATCTGCGAAATCGCCGGCCGGCGGCAGCGTGGCGCATCGCCGGCGCCATGATGGCCTATCCGGACACCGCCTATCGCACCCCGCTCTTGTCGCTCCTCGATCATGACGACGCGACGGCGCGCGCCGCCGGCGCGCGGGCGCTCGGCCGCCAGAAGGATCGCACCGTCCTGCCGATGCTCGTGCAGCACTTGTCGGATATTGATTGGCGAGTGCGGGCCAGTTTGTTGATCGCCATCGGCGAACTCACCGATCCCAAACATCCCAGTAAGGAAGCCGGAGACTTCGCCGCGGCACTCTTGAGCGACTCACATCCACTGGTCCGCGAGGCGGCGGCGAACGCGCTCAACAGCCTGCAATTGGGAACGCATGCGGAACTCTTGCGGCCGGCGCTCACCGATTCCGTCGCCGCGGTGCGGCTCGCAGCACTCCGGTGTGCAGCGCATTGGCAGCATGCGGCGGCGCGTCCCGCCTGGGAGGCGGCGCGGCGCGATCGCGTCGACTTCGTCCGCACCGAGGCACTGCGAGCCACCGCCGATGTGCTGGGTGCCGCGGCGGCGATCCAACCACTCCTCACCGCGCTCGCGGCGCCCGACGTCCGCGAACGCATGGAAGCCGCGACCGCGCTCGGCGACGTCGCCGTACCCGTGGCCGATCAGAGCCGCGTGCGGGCCGCGCTCGAGAAGGCCCTGCAAGACCCGGACTTCGTCGTCGCCACGCTTGCCGCAACCGCGCTCGGGTCGCAGCACTGGATCGAGAGCGCGGCGGCGTTGGGGCGCACCTACGACGCGCACCACACGACGCACAACGACAACGACATCCGGCTCGCCTGTGTCGAAGCAGGCCGTGACTGTGTCGGCAAGAAGCGGCGGCCGGAATGGACGACCCTCAAGGCGCTCTTCGATCGCGCCGGCCGCGACCCGGACCGGCGCATCGTCCAAGCCGGGCGCGCCGGGCTGGCGCGCCTGGCGGGCCAAGACAACGACCCACCGCCGCTGCCACTGCAGGCGCGCGATGTACCGCTCGGCGTGACGCCATTGCCTGAAATCGATCTTGGCGCGGTACAAGTTCGCTTGGTGACCGCCCACGGTAGTGCAACGCTGGAACTGGATGGCGATCAGTTCCCGCGCACGGTGGGGAATTTCCTGCATCTGGTCGATTCGGGCTTCTACAGCCAAGGGGTTTTCCACCGCGTCGTGCCGGCGTTCGTCGTGCAGGGCGGTTGCCCGCGCGGCGACGGCTGGGGCGATGCAGGATCGTGGCTGCCATGCGAGTACGGTGAATTGCGCTACGACCGCCCGGGCGTCGTCGGCATGGCGACGGCCGGCAAGGATACCGGCGGCTCGCAGTTCTTCATCACCCACGTGCCGGTACCGCGGCTCGACGGCAACTACACGGCGTTTGGGCGCGTCCTTGAGGGCATGGATGTAGTCGACAAGATCGTGCGCGGCGATGCGTTCCACATCGAGCGCGTCGCGCCGGCCACGGCAGGACGCTGAACACCGCCACCGACGTTGTCCGCAGAGCGAATCCCGCTTACCAGTGGAAGCCGAGACCCGCCTCCAGAAACGCAGCGTTGGTGCCTTTGAATGCAAAGGTTTGATCGGTCAAGTTGGGGAGGCCCTGCAAATCGTCGGTCTTGCCAAACACGCGCCCGTAACGCGCTTCGGCGTAACCGGTGTAGGTCTGCGTTGCAGAAAACAACCGCACGCCGAAGAACGTCGACGGCGAAGTTTCGGTCAGTGAGGCCTTGAAGGTCGGAATCGCCGACAACGAGCCATTCGAAGAAAAATTCAGCGTGTGAAGCGCAAAGCCCACGCCGCCGTACAGGGCGGAGTTCGCCGTGTGCAAAACATCACCAAGCGCCTCGACGCGCAGCATGAAATCCGTTGTGCGCTCGGACACACGCTCCGGAAATCCGTTTTCGTTTGCTCCCCACACCGTGCGGCAGTTTTCGCATTCAAAGTTGTCGGACAGGAACTGGAACCCACCGCGCACCCAAAGGGGCACGGGGCGAACCTCCCGCCGCAGGATGCGCCGCTGGTACGCGAAAGTCGGATAGCCGTGATCCTCGAAGTTGGGATGGTTGAAGGCGGCGCGCCCCACACCGAACGTCAGGAGATTGATGTTGGCAAGGCGCGTCTTTGGCGGCGCGGCGGGCGGCAAATCTTGCGCCGGCGCAATTCCCGGCACGAGACCCAAGAGGACTCCGAGAAGCGCGCCCCGGACCATGCCTGCCTGCATCGCTACTCCTCGGTTTGTGGACGTTGGGATTCCAGGATCGCGCCGCGAGATGAGGCTTAACTTCGCGTCGGATCGAGGGTTTGTCAAGTACCGGCGGAAGGGACGAGGGCGCCGGCGACAATCGATCGGGCCGCTTCGAGCGCCGCATCCAGCGCCTCGGGACGCAGGCCCGATCCCTGGACCCGAGCCGGCGGGCCACCGCCCTTGCCCTCCACGAGGCCGCACGCCGTGGCCAGTGCCGGCCGGAGATCGATAGCCGTAGCGTCGCCACGCGCGAAGAGCAGTTGGACGCGCGGCTTCTGCGCTCCCAAGAGCGCAATGCCACCCTGTCCAACGATCGCGTCGGCCCAGGCGCGCAATGCGTCTACCTCGGCCGTTTCGACACCGTGCACGACGAGCGGCACACCACCCGGACGCGGCGCCGCGGCAATCCATTCGCGCGCCTCGAACCCGGCGAGCGCCAGGCGCAACGCGTCGGATTCCTTGCGCAACGACCGCGCCTCTTGCGTCAGTTGATCGACCTTGCCGGCCACTGCATCCGGATGACAGGTGAGCGCGAGCGCCAGTGCGTCGGCGCGTCGCAGGGCGCGGGTGCACTCGCCGAGGGCGCGCACCCCGCAGGCGAAGGAGAGCCGCGTGCCGCCCTTGACCTTCTCTTGCCCCAAGAGCTTGACGAGTCCGATCTCGCTCGTCCGCCGAACATGGGTGCCACAGCACGCATTCTGGTCCCAGCCTTCGATCTCGACGACGCGCACCGGGCCGGAACCCGCCGGCGGCGCCTTGCGGAGCGCCGCTTCTTCGCCCGCGGCGAGGAAGCGCGCCGCCACCGGCCGGGCCTCCCAGACAATTTCGTTGGCGCGCGCTTCGATGCGATCGAACTCCGGTCCCGGCAGTGCGGCCCCCTCGATGTCGATCGAGCAACGCTCAGTCCCAAGATGAAACGACAGCGTGTCGCGGCCGAGAAGCGCCAGAAGGGTCGCCGACAAGAGATGCTGGCCGCTGTGTTGCTGCATGTGATCCCGGCGGCGCACGGCGTCGACGACGCCGTGGACGCGATCGGCATCGGGCGCCCGCCGGACGCGATGCACGACGGCGCCATCCGGTGCTTCGAAGACATCGAGTACGGGTTCACCGTTCAGGGTCCCGGTGTCGTACGGCTGGCCGCCGGAGGTCGGATAGAAAGCACTCTGGTCGAGCACGAGCCCGACGCCGTCGGCCAGCGGCCGCCGCTCCTGGATCTGGGCATCGAATTCGAGCTGGGTCGCATCCTGCAGATACAACCGGGACAACGGTTGCACGGCGTCACGCCCCGTATTTCTCGAGCTTGAACGCATGCGCCATGAGTTGCGCCATCAGGTCCTGCGATTGAAATTGTCCCAACCCGCCGCGGCGTGCGGCGCGTTCGTCGAACGTCGTGCATTCGTCCGGGAAGACGCTCTCGCCCCACAAGAGCAGCGGCACCGGGTGCCAGCTGTGCGCCTTGAAGAGTGACGGCGTCGAATGATCGCCGGACACCGCGAACACCGCCGGCCGGAGCGCCGCGATCCGCGCGATTTGTGAATCGACGTGTTCGAAGGCTTGCGCCTTGCCGGCGAAGTTGCCGTCCTCACCGTTCGAGTCGGTGTACTTGTAGTGCAGGAAAAAGAAATCGTGCTCGTTCCACACCTTTTCGAGGGCATCGATTTGGCCCTCCCAGGTGTCGAAGCCGTCCAGCACGCGCATCCCGACGAGTTTCGAAACACCGCGATACATGGGATAGGTCGCAATGCAAACGGGATTCAGCTTGTAGCGCTCCGGCAGCGTCGGCAGCGAATCGTAGCGGTCGATGCCGCGCGCCAGGACCATGTTGGCCGGTTCGTGGCCGGCCAAGATTCCGGCCGCCTGGCATTGAAACTCGTTCACCATGCGCGCCACGCTCGCGCTCTGTGCATCGCGAGGCGTGGCCAAGAGCGGCGGCACGCCAAGGGCTTGCGGGTCGGTGTCGCTGACGTTGCCGTACAAATCGGCGCCGCGGAGCACCAGCGTCGCGCGGTATTCCTTGACGGGATAAACGCGCGCTTCGGCGCCCGAGATGGCGAGTTTGGCGTTCAGCAGTGCGACACGCTTCTCGCACTCGGGGGTCGCCATGCGCCCGGCGCGGCGGTCGGTGATGTTGCCGGCGGCATCCACGGTGCAGAAATTGAGACGCGCCGCGACATCGCCGGGGCGCAGGTCGACTCCCGTTCCCAGAATATCGAGGACGCCGCGGCCCACCAAGTTGGCGATCGGGTCGTAGCCGAAGAGCGCCAGATGGCCCGGACCGCTTCCCGGCGTCACGCCGGTGCGGACCGGGGTCATGAGTCCCAAACTCCCCTCCTGTGCCAGGCGGTCGAGGCTTGGAATGTGGGCCGTTTCCATCTCGGTCTTGCCGTCCGGACCGGGAAACCCGCCGATGCCGTCGCAAACGAGCAACAGGATCTTGGAACCGGTCGCGTGCGCGAGCGAATCGATGAGCGACATGCGCATCTCCTGTGGGTCGCGGGGACGGTTGGCGGCCTCGGGCACCTGTGCCGGCTTGGTGCCGGCTGGGATCTTACGGACGCTCGACGCCTGCGTCCACCGCACCGCGCCCGAGCGCCCAGCCCGCCGAATCGCGGCGCCGGTAGAAGACGAAATCGAAGTCGCCGTCCGGACCGTGCAAGGGCACCCGCGACGCAACGTAGTCGCGCCGGAACTCCGGATGCATCGCGAGCTGCAGGTCGCCCGGGAAAGGCCACGGCTCGAGGGCGCCTTCGGCACCACCCAGGATGATGACTCCGGGACGCCGCCCTAACACATACGCCGCGTCGCCGCGCTCGTGTCCCACCCATTGCCGGACATCCGGGCGGCTCTTGGCGATGGTGCGATCGGCGAGCCCCAGCATGTCGATGCTTGGCAGATCAGCGGCGTACGGCAAAGCACCCGCCGCGTTGGTGGCAATGACGGTGGTCGCGGGTGCGGCGCCGTGCAGCCAGGTGCCGACGATTCGCCCGTAGCGTGATGCACCATCCGCCTGCCGGCACATGCGGAGTTGCGGATCCCAGGCTTGCGGCACCAGAACGCCGAGCGCGAACAGCGTAGCGACAAGCGGTGAAGCGGGCAGTCGTGGGCGCGCGCCGTGCGTCGTTGACAGCTGCAACCGCGTTGCGGCCGCACCCACGAGCCAGGCGGCGACACCCAAGGCGGCGACACCGGCATGGCGCAGTTCGGCCGCCAGGCGATCGGCGTGTTGCGCGAGCGGCAAGTGCAGGCGGCCGAGCGACCCAACCGGAGTGGCGAGCGGCAAGAGAGCGTCCGGCACCAGAACGAGTGTCAGGCCGAGCGCGCCGACGAGCGCGGCGGCAACGGCGAGTGCACGGCTCCGGGTCGTGAAGCCGAGCCCACCCGCTTCGGCGGCAGCAAGCGCCAGACACGGCCACACCGCGACGATGAAACGATGTCCGGCGAAGTGATCACCGCCGACCCAGACCGTGAAGACCATCTGCACCAGCACGAGCCCCACCGCGCGCCGCCGCAAACTGCTGCCATTCGGCACCCGCCGCAAACACGCGATCCAGAGCAACGGATAGGACAAGAGAAGCTTCGTCACATAGAGGATGCCGGGCCCGAGAGCTGCGAAACCCGGCGCTTTTGCATGCACCGGATTGGGAACCACGTCACCGTAGTAGAAGATCCGAAACAGCACGAGCGGCACGAGGACGAGCGCGACGCCGGCCACCATCCGGCCCAGCCGGACAGCCGGACGATGTCGCCACGAGCGTTCCGCAAGCAGTGCACCGGCCAGCAAAATTCCCTCGGGACGAAGTGCCGCGACAACACCCGCGCTGATGCCACGCCGCAACGTCGTGTCGTGCACGAGCCACAGCGTCACGACGATGGCCAGCGCGTACGCCGAAGTCTCCATGCCGCTCGCGCTCCAGAGTGCGAGCGGCGCGCCGCCGGCGACAATGCAGGCGCCGAGCGCGAGTGGCAGGCGCCCCATCTCACCGGCCGGGTGCCGCCGCCAGGCCACGAGCCCCAGCGTCCCGGCTACACACAGCAAACCACAGAGCGCCGACAGCACCGGTGCCGCGCGCTCGGGTGCGACGCCGGCCCGAGCCACCGCTCCCAGCAACACCGTCCACGGCAGGTTCGACACGCCTTCGACCCGCTCGCCCGGATTCGGCACCGGGCCCAGCCCCCGGGCGACGTTGCGTGCGAAGCGGTACGAGATGAACGCATCGTCGACCGTGAAGGCGCGAAAGACAGCACCCACCGCGCCGAACAGCACGAGCGCCGCAAGCGCTATCACCCACCAGGCTCGAAACATCGTGGAGGCGCGTTGAGGCGACTCGCCGTTTATTTCCTGCGTCCCGCTCTGCACGCCGCCCCCCGCATCGAGCTCACCCCCGGCCTTGGGGGCGAACAAGCGCCGGGCGATGCTAGGGACGTGCTTGCGGCCCGACAAGCCCGCATTGCGATCGGCCGCCGCCAGACACCCAAGCGGCGGCCCCGCCGCCATCACTCATTGTCGTTGTCGAAGTCGAGTTCGGCCTGGGTCGCGGCCGCCGCCGCGGCATGGGCACCGGGGCGCGGCCGGGTTTTGACTGGCGTCGGGCGCACGAGCTGCAACCGGTCGATCTTCTTGATGAGGCCTTGGCGGCTGACGCCGAGTTCGGCTGCGGCGCGCGACTTGTTCCAGCCATGGCGTTCGAGGCTGCTGGCAATCATCGCCCGCTCGAGATACTCGGTCGCCTGGTGCAAGTGACGCATTTCGTCCAATCGATCGAGTGAAAACTCGCTGCCGCATCCGTACCGCAAGCGTTCGCTCAGCATGTAGGGACGCACGGTGCCGTCATCGCCATGCAACGCGACGACGCGCTCTACCTCGTTTTCCAGCTCGCGAACATTGCCCGGCCAGTCGTAGTCGACGAAGCGTTGCACCGTTTCGGCGGCGAACTCGAGCGGCGGCCGGCCGATGCGGGCGCAGATCTTGTCGCAAAAGTGGCGCGCCAAGAGCGGCACATCGTCCTTGCGACGGCGGAGCGGCGCCAACTCGAGTTTGACGACATCGAGCCGGTAGTACAGGTCTTCCCGGAACCGCCCGGCGCGGACCTCGTCGGCCAAGTGCTTGTTGGTGGCCGCGATGATGCGCACCTGGACACTCCGGGTCCGCGTCTCACCCAAGCGCCGGATTTCGCCTTCCTGCAGGACGCGCAGCATTTTGATTTGCAGGGCGATGGGCATGTCGGCGATCTCGTCGAGGAAGAAGGTGCCGCCGTTCGCCTCTTCGAACAAGCCACGCTTTTCGAGCTGCGCACCCGTGAAGGCGCCGCGGCAATGGCCGAAGAGTTCGCTTTCGAGCAACGATTCGGGCAAGGCGGCGCAGTTCTGGGCCACGAACTTGCGCCCTGCCGGCGAGCCATTTTCGTGAATGGCGCGCGCCACGAGTTCCTTCCCGGTGCCGCTCTCTCCCAGCACCAGCACGTTGACGTCGGACGACGCGAGTTTTTCGATGGTCCGAAACAGCCGGCGCATCGATCGCGACGCGCCGATGAGGCCTCCGAACCGGTGCTTTTCCCAACGCGCATCATGGGGTGCGACCGGCGCGACCGCGAGATCGCTGGTCCGGAGAACGCGCAGCAAATCACGAAACACGGCGTGCGCGAATCGCACCTGGGACGTGGCGATATCGGCCGCCCGCAGCGTGACCGCGATACCGAGCGCAAAGCGCCGATGGACGCGTTCCGCGAGCACGACGACTCCCGGCAAGGGTCCATCGGCGATCGACAGGCCGTAGGCATCGCCGCGCACCGAACCCGATGGCGCCAACGTGCACGGGCCCTGAACCCGCTGGTCGAGATCGGCGGCCACCGTGTCCAGAAGGCGTGCCAAGCGCGCCGAACCCGAGCCCTGAGCGGCGCGATGCGCCAGGCCATGCGGCAGAATCGAAAACAACACGCAGTCGGGGCCATCCAGCAGTTCGCGGATCGCGCGCAGCCCATGTGACAACGGTTCCGGGTCCGGCGTCCCGCCGTTCACGACCTCGAGCGCGGGCACGGCCGGCACCGCATCCGGCGCCTCCCAGGACATCGTCGTTCCATCCATCGAAGGTCTCCCTGGCGTGGGGCTCCAGCGCTCGCGTCTGTCCCGGACATCGCGATCGGCGTCGCATCGGGCGGCGAGCAGAGGCGGTGCATGGCACACGCCGTTCCAACGCGTGCGGCGGGCGCGCGGCGCACGCCATGACCCTTGACCGGGCGCCGAACGGAGTGCCGCACCAACGCGTTGCACGGCGGGAATCGAACCTTGGCGGATGGGTTGCGAGGCGGGCAACCAGCGTGGCATGCACCAGCGCGGTGCAACCCCATGCACGCGGGCGGCACCTTCGTGGCCGGACGATCAGGAGATGAGATCGACCTGGCGGTTGCCGGTCGTGACGCGGCCGAGCCGAATGGCATCGGGACAGCGTTCACGAAGCGCGCGGGCGTCGTCGGGCGTGGTGAGAACGACCATACCGATGCCGAGGTTGAACACCCGCGCCATCTCGGCATCACTGGCGCCACTTCGCGCCTGGATCAGCCGGAAGATGGGCGGCACGTGCCACGTCTTGCGGTCGATCTCGACCGCGCAACCCTCGGGCAGCACGCGCGGAATGTTGTCGACGAATCCGCCACCGGTGATGTGCGCCAAGGCATGAAGGCGGTTTTCCTGTACGAGGGGCCACAGCGGTTCGAAGTACGAGCGGTGGACGGCGAGCAGCGCATCGAAGAGACTCATCCCCAACTCCGGGTGGATCGCCTCCGGATCGAGGTCGCCCGGCTCGAGAAGCGCCCGGCGCGCGAGCGAGTACCCATTGGTATGCAGACCCGAGGACGGCAGCCCCCAAACCTCATCGCCCGGCCGCACCCGTTCGCCCGTCAGCAGTTGATCGCGCCGCGCCACCCCGATGATGCAACCGACCAGATCGTAGTCACCGCGCGCATACGTCCCCGGCATCTCGGCCGTCTCGCCGCCCAACAACGCGCAGCCATGCGCCGCACAAGCACGTGCCATGCCGCGCACCATGCCGAGCACCGCATCGTGCCCGAGTTCCCCGGCACCGACGTAATCGAGAAAGAAGAGCGGCCTGCCGCCCTGCACCAAGATGTCGTTGACGGAATGCTGGACGAGATCTTCGCCGACGCCTTCCCAGCGCCCGGCCTGCCGCGCGATCGCGAGCTTGGTGCCGACCCCATCCATGCTCGCAACGAGCACCGCATCGCGCCCGAGTGCGCCGGCATCGAAGAGCCCGCCAAAGCTGCCGATGTCCGACAGCACCGCCGGCCCCCAAGTCGGCCGGGCCAGCCCCGCAATCCCGCGCACGATGGCATTCGCCCGATCAATATCAACACCCGCCGCCGAGTACTGCATCAAAACCTCCGCCCGCAACCTACCCGCGCCCACGCTGCGCGGTCAACCCAGCGGGGACGGGGTCGAGTTGGGGGCGGGGGGAGTTTCGGAGGGGGGCGGCGGACGCTTCATCCGGCGCTCGGCACGCACCCGGCGCGTGCATCCATGCACGCGCCCTCTCGGGTGCGTGACGCCGCCGCCCCCCTCCGAAACTCCCCCGCCCCCTACGACCCTCAGCGCAAGGACCACGCGCCAACACGCTTCATAACGTTTGGAACACACGACGAGCGCCGAAGATCCGCCTGCTTGTTGCATCCCGTAGCGTGGATGAGCTTTCGTTGTCATCGCGAGCAACACGCTTTTCGCGCCACGCGTGGGGCGGTGCGGGGACGCATGGGGGTGGGCGAGTCGAGAGGAGCCGAAGGCCTGGAGGGCCGAGAGGCGACGAGCGAG
>JANLSU010000092.1:0-13351 GCA_031362565.1 bacterium
CGTCCGCGGCGAGCCGCGTGCGGGCGAGCCCCCGCCGGAGGCCCGGAGGGCCGAGAGGCGACGAGCGAGGGAGAGAGCCGACAGGAGGTCGGCGAACGACCGCGAGCCCGCATGCGGCTCGCCGCGGACGCCCGCGCTCGCAGAACATTTCCGAATTCCGCGCCGCGCGTTACTCGACAGTGACCGACTTGGCCAAATTCCTCGGCCGATCCACATCGCACCCACGCAGCACCGCAATGTGATACGCCAGCAACTGCAGCGGGATCACCGACAGAATCGGCGTCAGCAGATTGAGCGTCTCCGGAATCGTGATCGTGTGGTCGGCCTTCTTCATGACGTCGACATCGCCTTCGGTGGCAATAGCGATGATCCGGCCCTTGCGCGCCTTCACTTCTTCGACGTTGCCGAGGATCTTCTGATAGCCGCCGTCGCGCGTGCAGATGACGACCACCGGCATGTTTTCGTCGATGAGCGCGATCGGCCCGTGCTTCATCTCGGCCGCCGGGTAGCCCTCGGCGTGCACGTAGGAGATTTCCTTCAGCTTCAGCGCGCCCTCGAGCGCCACCGGGAAGTTCGGACCGCGCCCCAAGTACAGGAAATTGTTGTGATGATGGTAGGCCTCGGCAATGGCGCGGATCTCGTGGTCCTGCGCCAAGATCTGTTCGATCTGCCCCGGCAGCGCCTCGATCGCCGAAATGAGCCGGCGCCCTTCCTGGCGCGACATGTTGCGCAGGCGGCCGAGCATCAGCGTCAAGATGGCGAGCACCGTCGCCTGCGACGTGAATGCCTTGGTCGAGGCAACCCCAATCTCGGGTCCGGCGTGCAAGTACACACCGCCATCCGACTCGCGGGCGATCGTCGAACCGACCACGTTCACCAGCCCGAGCGCCGTCGCGCCCTTGCGCTTGGCCTCGCGCATGGCGGCCAGTGTATCGATCGTCTCGCCCGACTGCGAGATCACGAAGGTGATCGTGCCTTCCTCGACGATTGGATTGCGATAGCGGAATTCGCTCGCGTACTCCACCTCGACCGGGATGCGCGCCACTTCCTCGATCATGTATTCGCCGAGCAACGCTGCATGCCACGACGTTCCACAGCCGATGAACACCAGGCGTTTGACGCGCCGCAGTTCGTCGTTCGACAAGTTGAGCCCGCCCAAGTGGGCGTCACCGTCTTCCCACACCAAGCGGCCGCGGAACGCATTGCGAATCGTCTGCGGCTGCTCGAAGATCTCCTTGAGCATGAAATGGTCGTAGCCGCCCTTTTCGATCATGTCGAGATCCCATTCGACATGCGTCAGCGTCTTCGACACCGTGGCCTCGCCGTTGTCGACGGTGCGGATGTTCGGGCCGTCGTCGGTCAAGGTCACCATTTCATGGTCGTCCAAGTAGAACACGCGCCGCGTGTGGCGCAGAATGGCGCTGACGTCACTGGCGACGAAATACTCGCCGCTGCCGACGCCGACGATGAGCGGGCTGCCGTTGCGCGCCCCGACGATGGTGCGTGGGTGATCGGAGTGCACGACCGCGATGCCGTAGGTGCCCTCGACCATCTTGAGCGCCGCCCGAACCGCGCCTTCGAGGTCACCGGCGTGAAACTCCTCGATCAAATGTGCCAGCACTTCGGTGTCGGTTTCGGTCGTGAACTTGTGGCCGCGATTCACGAGGTTCTTCTTCAGCGTCGCGTAGTTTTCGATGATGCCGTTGTGGATGACGGCGACTTTGCCGGTACAATCGGTATGCGGATGGGCGTTGATCGTGTTGGGCTCACCGTGCGTCGCCCAGCGCGTGTGCGCGATGCCGATCGTGCCTTCGAGGGTCCGGTCGCGCAAATGGTCTTCGAGTTTGGCGATCTTGCCGACCGCTTTCTCGATGCGCAGCCCCGGTTCGAGCACCGCCACCCCGGCCGAGTCGTAGCCGCGGTATTCCAGGCGCTTCAAGCCTTCGAGCAGAATCGGTACAGCCTGTTTGGATCCGATGTAGCCGATGATTCCACACATGTTTCGTCGCCCCCGCGAAGTCCGCCTTAACGACCTGGCACTGTGGACAAAGACCCGAAACGCTTCAGAGCCCGATCGGCGAGCGATTGCGCCGTCGCCGCGTCCCGGCTCTCGGCAATCGCCCGAACGATGGGCTCGGTATTCGACCGGCGCAGGTGCACCCAGCCGTCCGCGAGTGTCACCTTGACCCCGTCCGTCGTGTCGACGGGACCTCCGAACTCGGCCTGGGCGAGAGCCACGAGTTCGGAATCGGTGACCGGCCGTGCGAGCGGCTGCGCGCGCTTGATCATGGTATACCGCGGCAGGCCCGCATACAGCTCCGACAGCCGGCGGCCGCTGTCGGCCAAAGTTTGCAAGATCAAGGCCATGCCCACCATGGCATCGCGCCCGGCATGCAGGGCCGGCAGGATGACGCCGCCATTGCCCTCGCCGCCGATCACGGCGCCGACTTCCAGCATGCGCGCCACGACGTTCACTTCGCCGACGGCGGTCCGGTAGAGCGGCACACCGTGGCGTTTGCACACGTCGTCGATGGCGCTCGTCGTGCTCAGGTTGACCACCATGGGCGCCGGTGCGTGCGCCAAGAGCCAGTCGGCGGCGATCGCCAGCGTGTACTCCTCCGACAACGCCTCGCCGGTTTCGGCGACGAGCCCCAGCCGGTCGGCATCGGGATCGGTCGCGAATCCGACGTCGGCGCCCACTTCGCGCACCTTGGCCATGAGATCCGCCAAATGCGCCGGCGTCGGTTCCGGGCGGCGCGAGAAGCGGCCGGTGGGTTCAGTGTAGAGCTCGGTGACCTGCACGCCCAAGCGCCGCAAGAGGTCCGGCGCGATCATGCCGCCGGCGCCATTGGTGCAATCGACGACCGCGTGCAGCTTGCGGCCGGCGATGCGATCGCGGTCCAACCACGGCAAGCCGAGGATGCCGCGAATGTGCACTTCGGCGGCGGCCGCGTCTTCGGTCACCGCGCCGAGTTCATCCCAGCGCTTGTGCACGATGCGCCCATCGCGCTGAATCGCCATCACGGCTTCGCCCTCGACGGCCGACAGGAAGAGTCCGGTGGGCGCCAAAAGCTTGAGCGCGTTCCAGGGTTCAGGATTGTGGCTGGCGGTGATAATGATGCCGCCCGACGCGCCGTGCGTCGTGACCAGCATCTCCGTCGTCGGCGTCGTCGCGATGCCGAGATCGATGACATCGTGGCCGGTCGAGACGAGCCCGGCGATGACCGCGTGACGCATCATCGGCCCCGAGACGCGGCTATCGCGTCCCACGACGACCGGCCCCGGCGCCGCCCAGGTGCCAAAGGCTGCCGCCAGGCGGCACACGACCTCGGCATTCAGCGCCGGGCCGACAACACCACGGACCCCCGAAATGGAGATCATGAGAGTGCGGTCGTCGGCCTCCACGCGGCAACTCCTTGCGCGTCCATCGCGTCGGCGCGCGGCGTTTCAGGATGGAGCTGGTGCGCGGAATCGAACCGCGGACCTACGCATTACGAATGCGTTGCTCTACCAGCTGAGCTACACCAGCTTCCCCAGAGCCTGAACAGCCTTGCGCGAGCGAAGCTCGCGGCCGAGAAGGGTGGTGCGAAGGGGCAGAATCGAACTGCCGACACACGGATTTTCAGTCCGTTGCTCTACCAACTGAGCTACCTTCGCAGCCAGCCGGCGAGTATAGGGAGCCATTCTGGAGGGTGTCAACGCCCTGGCTCGCGCCCGGAGGCGGTGCCACCGGCTTGTGTGCCGCCGGTCACGGCGCCTGCACCGGCCGCTTCGGCACCTTCGGTCAAGCGCCGGTCGACGCGATACACGCTGCCCGATTGGCCCTTGGCGTACTTCTTCATTTCGGACGCCAGATTCGACACCTGCATGGCGTCCACGAAGGCCCGCTGTTGGCTCGTCACGACGCCGATCGACACCGTCATCATCGGGTAACGCACCGGCTCGCCTTGGCGGCTCACCGCCTCGATGAAGCCCCGCGCCTGGTGTTCCGGCTTGTAGTACTCGGGAATCGCGGCGTCGAAGCGGCGAATCGTCTCGATGCAACAGGGCTCCCAGGACTCGAGATCGGCGAGGAAGAAGAAATCGTCGCCGCCGATATGGCCCAGGAACCAGTTGACCGCTTTCTCGCGCATCACGGCCGCGAGGATTTCGGCAAGCCGCTTCAGCACTTTGTCGCCGGCTTCGAAGCCGTATTCGTCGTTGTAGGCCTTGAAGTGATCGAGGTCGGCGTAGCACGCCGCGAACGGCACATTGGAGGCGATCGAGGCCTCGATCTGCCGCGAAATGACCTGGTTGCCGGGCAGGCCGGTGAGCGGATTGGCGCTCATGTTCTCGGCGGTGCGGCGCAGGATCATCTGAATGCGCGCCAGCAATTCCTCGAACTCGAACGGTTTGACGACGTAATCGTCGGCGCCTTCGGTGATCCCGTTCACTTTGTCGCTCGTGTCACCCTTGGCGGTCAGCATGATGACCGGCACGCGCGCCCAGGCGTTGCGCTTGCGAATCTCACGGCAGGCCGTGAAGCCGTCCATCTTGGGCATCATGACGTCGAGCAGCACCAGATCCGGGTGATGCGTGTCGAGCAACTCGAGGGCTTCGAGCCCGTTGTTGCCGATGACGCAATCGAAGCCCTTCTTCTCCAGCCGGAAGCGGAGAATGCGGGCGATATCCTGATCGTCGTCAACGATAAGAATGCGCGTCACGACACACTCTCCACGGCGGCCGGTTCGTTGCCGGCTTCCAGAAGGGTCCGAATTTCGGCCAAGAGCCGGTTCAGATCGAAGGGCTTCCACACGGTCAAGTCCGCCGCCGACCAGGTATCGAGGAACTCACGCCGCGCCGACGACGACACGCGGCGGGCCGTGACCATGATGATCTTGAACGGCCGCAGCTTCCCGGCGCGCATGTCCTGCTTCAGGAAACGCGACACTTCATAGCCATTGGCACCCGGCAGCATGACATCGAGGAGCGCCAGATCGAGGTTCGACTCGCGCGCCGCTTGCAACGCCGCGAGCCCGTCCTGGACGCACACCACTTCGAAACCTTCGCGCTCGAGCGAGTAGCGCAACGTTTCGAGGATGTCCGGATCGTCATCTGCGAGCAGAATCTTCGCCACCCGCTACCCCTTCCATGGACGCGAGCCGGATCGGCAGCGGATGCCTGCAACGCACCAAGCCGCAAAGGAGAGCTTCGTCGCCCGGCGTCCCGCGCCGGACCTGCCGGGCGTGCATGCGTACCGTGGCCACTGCCTGCGGATCGGCGTCGCGACGCAGCGTGCCGACAACTGGCGCCAGCAACGCTCGTACCCCGCACGCACCGGCCGCGACCCAGGTCGTCGGCGTCAGTGCCGTGATGAACGTCTGCGCCGCCGGCAAGCACTCCGACAGCGCCGCGGCGGCCCGGCCACGCAGCACGGCGTCGATTTCCGCCGGCACCCGCAACACCACGAGCCCATACGATGCGGCGCTGGCGCGGGAATTCAGTTCAGCGATCAACGGATCCAGGTCGGTCACCAGGTCGAGCGTCGGTTCGTCGGCCGGCAAGGTGACGACGAATCGCGTTCCTTCCTGACCGGCACAGGCACCCAGACGCAGATCCCCGTGCAGTAGACGGGCCAACGAGCGCGCCACGGTGAGTCCAAGCCCCAGACCGGCACCGCCGCACTTCTGGGCCTCGGCGCTCGAGTAGTAAGGTTCGAAGAGCCGCTCGCGCGCTTCAGGCGTCAGGCCGATGCCGGTGTCCCGCACTTCGATCAAGAGGAGCCGTGGGCGCACCGCGAAGCCGCCGCCCAACAGCGACAAACGTTCCGGTAACACTGGTCCGCGCGCCGGCTCGGCGCGCAGCGTAATGGTGCCGCCCGCCGGCGTGAATTTGAGAGCGTTGCTCACCAGGTTGGCCAGGATCTGTTCGAGGCAGCTCGTGTCCGTGCAGGCCTCCACCGCGGGGTCGCACTCCCAGCCCAGCACAATTCCACGCAGCGTCGCTTCGCCTGCGAATTCGTCGCAGCAACGTTCGAGAAGCGGCAGGACCTGCACCGTTTCGCGGCGCGGCGTGTAAGCCGCCGGCATCGCGATGGCGATCATGTTGTCGAGGATACGGCCGGCACGGCCGAGATTCCGGGCTGCAATGTCGAGGAATCGCCGCGCGTCCGGCGTCAGTTGGCCGGCACGCTCGGTACGCACGACATCGAGCGCGTTGCGCGCCGGTGCCAATGCACCGCCGACTTCGTGTGCGACGAGCGCGAGCGCTTCTGGACGTTCATCCATGACTCAACCTCCGCCGAGTAGGCAGAGGGAAGCAAGGGGCACGCCAGACCCTGGGAATCAAAACACGTGGCGGGAGAATCGTTTAGGCGTCCGTCGCCTCGAGAGCGGTGATGAGCGCCTGGACGCGGGCGGCGCCCAGTTCCTCATGGACGAGCTCGGCCAGGCCGCAGAGGACGGCAAAACTTGCGACGCGAATCTCTTCGGGATGCCGGTGCGGCAGGGCGTGTGACAACACACCCAGAAAAGTCTCAAGATCGGCGGCGTGGAGACCAGACGGGGGAACGAGCGGCGTCGAGCCGTGAAACGCCCGTGGCACGAGCGTCGCGCCGTCGGCGCCCAGACAGGTCCAGGCGCTGCGAACCAGGTGTTCGATCCGGATGATCGCGGCGTCGATGTCGGCCGGCATCTGGGCGATCTTTGCCAGCCGTGCTTCTACCGAAACCGAAGTCGCAATGGCCATTTCCATGAATCCCCGTCCTCCCATCCCCGATCCAGCCCCGGAACGGGCGCCGCTCTGCCGCGAGCGCGGCGCCGGCAACACCCCATGATTGCAATATCGACGCCACGAACTCGTTTGGGAAGCGTCTGCGGCAAACGCCCGCGACACCACTGGAGTGCGGCGCGGGCGCCACCCTGCACGCTCGTTGCACCGCCCGTCAAGCGGGAGTGCCGGGCTCCGGCGCCACCACCGGCCGATGCACCGGCAAGCGAATCGTGAACACACCGCCCCACGGCGGTTCCGAGGCCACCTGAATCATGCCGTTGTGTTCGACGACGATTTGATGCACGACGGCCATTCCGAGCCCGGTGCCCTCCTGCTTCGTGGTCGTGAAGGGCGCGAAGAGGGTCCGCGCCACTTCCGGTGGAATGGGGGTGCCGGTATTCGCGACCTCGAACTCCACCGCGTCTGGCACCGTTCGCGTCGTCACTTGCACGATGCCGTTGGGCTGCACCGCCTCGAGCGCGTTCATCAGTAAATTGACCAGCACCTGTTTGACGCGATCGCCGTCCAACACCGCCTCCGGCAACGCCGGATCGAGTTGCAATCGCAGCGTCGTGTGCCGCACCTCGAATTGATGCCGCAGCAGTGCCGTACTGTCGCGCACCAATTGGTTGAGGCCGATGGGTGCGAACTGCAGGCGCGCACTGCGCACGAAAGCCAATTGGTCGTTCAGAATGCGCTCCAGCCGCGCCGTCTCGCGGACAATGATCTCGATGGCTTCGAAGTCGCTCGGGGCGACGTTCTTGCTCTTCAACACGCGGCGCGCGAAGCCGCCGAGGGCGGTCAGCGGATTGCGAATCTCGTGGGCGATTTTCGACGACGCCTCGCCAAGTGCCGCCAGCTTTTCGTTGCGATACAACAGCTCGTTCAATTGCTGGATTTGCCGCTGATCCTCGCGAATCGTCTGCAGCCGCCGCCCGGACAAGAGCGCGATGGCGGCCTGGTCGGCGATGATCGACAGGAAGCGCTGGCTGTGGCGGTCGAAACGCACCGTGCGCTCCGGATCGGCGTTCGTATTGCGGTACACGACCAGCACGCCGACAGCCTCATTGTCGATCTGCATCGGCGCCGCGAGCAACGTCGCGACATTGTGTGGATCGCCCGCTGCATCCCGTCCCCCATCGCGAACCAGCACGCCGGCGTGCCGTTCGAGCGCTTCGCGCGCCAGGTCCGTGCAGCGATCGACGGCCGCATCCTGCAACGGCGGCCCGTCGGCCGTGTACTGCATGGCGAGCCGTGGCTCTGCCGCCGTGTTCTCGACGATGAACAGCAGCGTTCCCGTAGCGCGCAACATCGACGCCGAGATCTGGGCGATCTGATGCAGGACTTCGCCATATTCCATGCTCGAGAGCAGCGCCCGGTTGATGTATTGCACTTCCGACAGCTCGTCGTAGCGCCGGCTCACGTCCTCGAACATGAGCGCGTTCTCGATCACCACCCCGACGTGGTTGGCGAGACCCGACAGCAAGAACGTGTTGTCCTTCTTGATTTCGGCGCCGCTGTACAAGTTGTCGGCGACGATCACACCCAGCGTCCGTTCGCGGCCCTGGATCGGAATCACGACGAAGGTCGGTGATCCGAAGGCGTCCGCGAAAGGATCCGGCCCCTCGTCGGCGTGATATTCGTGGATGTTGTACGTCCCGGTGGACGCCGTCGCGGCGCGGGCCAGCACGCTGGTCGCCGGATCGAGCGGTACCGAGAAGGTCCGGATGCGGTCGGCGAGCGAGCCGGGCTCGGGTTCGACATCCGGATCTTCGATGGCGCGCCGCAGTGTTTGGTCAAGCGTCGGGCGCTCTTGCTCGATCGAGTTCCAGATCGACGAGGCTTCCTCGCCCGACGACGGCCCGACGGCGACGACCCCGCGCAGCTCTCTTTGATCCTCGTCGAGAAGCAGCAAGAAAGCCCGGTTGAAGCCGATCGCTTCTCCCGAAGTGACGCACGTCAAGAACGCCCGCAATACCTTGCGGAGTTCGACCGACGAGAGAGTGACATCGAGCCCTTTGAAGAGCAGCGACAAGTCGGAAATGCGCCGCTCGAGCGCGGCGTTGGCGAGCTGGGCGCGCGCCAGCTCGAGCACGTCTTGCAAGCGGGCGACGAGCACGTGGCCCAAAGCGTTCAGGAGTTCTTGCCGTGCGGCGGTAGGTTCGCCGGGCGGCCCGCACGCCAGCACGACCTGCGTATGTTGCGGCAGCCAGAGCGTCAGAACGGCGGCATCCGGCGTCAGGCGCACGCTATAGCGTTCCGGCGGCGGCGTCTCGGTCGAGGCGAGCGGACCTGCAAACGATTCGGGGCTCGGATCGCCCCACGCCACGCGCAGTTCGCCGATCGCCGAATCGCCGTGCCCCGCCGCCACGCACCAGCGCGCCTCGAGCGCGTCGCGCAAGCCTTCGGCCGCCACGCTCACCATGCGGGCGGGGTCGCGCTCCGAAGCCAGGCGCGCCAGGATGGTCGCCATGCGCGTCATTCAGCCACCGTTCGGCGTCTCATTCGATGCCGCCCTATCCCCGTACCCCGCCGGATGTGCCCGCATCCAGTCCCACGCGCTCCGCACCATGTCCTCGAGCGTTGCTTGCGCCTGCCAACCGAGTTCGCGCCGGGCGCGGCTCGCATCCGCGACCAGCCAGGCCGGATCTCCAGGGCGCCGGGCGCCGACTGTAACAGGGATCTCGCAGCCGGTCACGCGCCGGACGACAGCCAAGATTTGGCGCACGCTGTGCCCGGCCGTGGTGCCCAGATTGAGTGGCCCGGTGACGCCTTGGTCGAGCGCCGCGAGCGCCTGGACATGGGCGTGCGCCAAATCCTCGACGTGGACGTAGTCGCGCACGCACGTCCCGTCCGGGGTCGGCCAGTCGTCGCCGTAGACGACGAACGGCGCGCCACCCGTCAACGCCGTGCGCAAGAGGCGCGGAATCAGGTGCGTTTCGGGCCCGTGGTCCTCGCCGCGTTCGGCGCTCGCGCCGGCGGCGTTGAAGTAGCGCAGCGCGATGGCGCCGAGCGGCGTCGTGCGGCACGCATCTTCGAGCAGCATTTCGATGCCGCGCTTCGAGCCGCCATAGGCGTGTTCAGGACGGAGCGGCGCCGATTCAGGGATGGGTTCATGCCCTTGCGTGCCGTACACCGCGGCGCTCGAGGAAAAAACCCAGCGTGGTACGCCGCGGGCCATCGCGACTCGGAGCAGTGCGAGCGCGCCGCCCAGATTGTGATCCCAGTAGCCGACCGGATCCTGCATCGAATCGGGCACGATGCTGCGGCCTGCGAAGTGGAGGATGGCGTCGGTGCCGGGTTCGAGCGCGCCTTCGAGCGCTGCCGCATCTCGCAGGTCGCCCTGTACAAAGCGCGCCGCGCCTGGCACCGCGCCGCGATGTCCAGTGGACAGGTCGTCGAACACCACGACATCGTGACCGGCACGCAACAGGTGTTCAGTGACGACACTGCCGACGTAGCCGGCGCCGCCCGTTACGAAGAGCCGCACTCCGACCTCCCGCGTTCAGACAACGTGCGGCGCTCTTTGTGCGCCAGGAGGGCACGCCCGGTCCACGAGCGCGCCACCTTTTCGAGCCCAGGAGGCGGCCCCTCGTAGACAATTTCGCCGCCGCCCGCGCCGGCCTCCGGACCCAGATCGATGACCCAATCGGCAGCCCGCACCACGTCGAGATGATGTTCGACGAGCAACACGGAGTGGCCCTTTTCGACCAGCTCTTGCAGGGTGCGCAACAGCCGCGCCACGTCGTCCAAGTGCAATCCGGTCGTTGGTTCGTCCATGAGATACAACAGATTGGCTTCGCCCTTCTGCGCCAGAGCGCGGGCGATCTTGAGCCGTTGCGATTCACCGCCCGACAGCGTTGGCGCCGGCTGGCCGAGCCGCAGGTAACCCAGGCCGGCGCGCTTGAGGGTGTACAACTTGTCGCCAAGCGCCGGCGCATCATGAAAGAACGACATCGCCTCGTCGACCGTCATCTCGAGCACTTCGGCGACGTTGCGGCCCCGATAGCGCACCTCGAGCACGTTGGGTCCGAAGCGCTGGCCCTCGCAATGGTCGCATTTCACGAAGACATCGGCCATGAAGTGCATTTCGATTTGGATGTAACCCATGCCCTCGCAGGCTTCGCAACGCCCGCCCGGCGTGTTGAAGCTGAAGGCGCTCGAGTCGAGGTGCCGCAGGCGCGCATCGGTCGTGGACGCGAACAGCGCGCGCACGTCGGCAAACGCCTTCATGTACGAGAGCGGGTTCGAGCGCGGGGTGCGGCCGATCGGCGACTGGTCCACCAGCACGACACCATGAACGAGATGCGCACCGCGCAGTTCATCGTAGCTGCCGAGGCCGCCGCGCGCTGCCGGCAGCCGGCCCTCGAGAGCGGGGTGCAGCACTTCACTCACCAGCGTGCTCTTGCCGGAACCGCTCACCCCGGTCACACAACACAACATGCCGAGCGGGAACCGCGCCGTGATGCCGCGCAGGTTGTGGCGCCGCACATTCACGAGTTCGAGCCAGCGCAGGCCGGGCCGGCGGCGAATCTCGGGTGCCGGGACTTCGGCGGCGCCGTTCATGTAAGCGAGCGTGCGGGACAAATCCAGCGAGCCAAGATCGGCGGGAACGGCGCCGGTCATGGCGTCGCGGCCGCCCGCGAACACCACTTCACCGCCGCCGGCTCCGGCACCGGGGCCGAGGTCGATCAAGTAGTCGGCCGCGGCGATCACTTCGGGGTCGTGCTCGACCAGGACGACGCTGTTGCCCAAGTCGCGCAGTTGATAGAGTGAAGCGACCAACCGTTGCGTGTCGCGCCAGTGCATCCCGGCCGTGGGTTCGTCCAGCACGTAGAGCGCATCCACCAAACTCGCCCCCATCGAGTTCGCGAGGTTGATGCGTTGTGCTTCGCCGCCCGAGAGAGTGCGCGTCAGGCGGTCGAGAGTCAGATACTCGAGGCCGACATCGCACAAGAAAGCGAGACGCGCCCGCAATTCCGCCAGCACGTCGGCAGCTACCGCCCCCGCCTCGCCCGGCAGGACGAGCGTCGCGAGCGAGTCACGCAGTTCACTCAGCACCGCGGCCGACATCGCCCCGATGGTCCGGCCGCCGACCCGCACGAGGAGCGCCTCGGGACGCAGGCGCGAACCTTGGCAGGCACTGCACGTGTTCTCGTCCATGAAGCGGCGGGTGAAAAACCGCGCGTATTTCTTGTAGGACTTGGCTCGCAGCGCGTCCAGGAACGGCCGGACACCCTTCAGGCCCTTCGTTCCGTCGATGATCGTCCGCTGGACGTCCGGCGGCAGGTCACACCAACGGGCCCGGGTGGAGATCTTCTGGCGCACACACCAGTCTTCGAGTTTGTGTTGGTAGTACTCGAACTTGGGAGTCGCCCACGGCGCAACGGCACCTTCGGAGATGCTGCGCTCTGGGTCCGGAACGAAAAGACGCGGGTCGAATTCGAGCCGGTTGCCGAAACCGCGGCACTCCGGGCAAGCCCCGAGCGGATTATTGAACGAGAACAGGCTCGGCTCGAGCGCGGGCAGTTCGATGCGGCATTTGGGGCACATGCGGCGCGACGTCAGTTCGACGCGCGTCCCGGCCGTGACGTCGAGCACGGTGGCGAATCCGTCGCCGCCGCGCAATGCGACTTCGAGCCCTTCCGCGAGCCGCGCCCGGGCATCGGCACGTGCCACGATACGATCTGCCACGACTTCGACCTGCGTGATGCCGGCATCGAGTGTCGCAGTGTCCAGGTCGACGGTTGCGCCGTTCATCCAAAGGCGGGTGAATCCGGCGGTGCGGAGCGGCGCGAACACCGCGTCCGGATCGCCGGCATCGCGTACCGCGACGGGAAACAGGACGACGAGCTTGGCGCCATCGGCAACGGATTCGAGGACCCGCACCGCACCGGCGGACGGCGTATCGGGCCGCACCGGATCGCCACATCCCGGGCAATGCAGCACGCCGGCGCGCGCGAACAGGAGCCGCAGGTAGTCGTTGACCTCGGTTGCGGTTCCCACGGTGCTGCGGGCGCTCTTGGCCTGATTCTGTTGGCGGATGGCGATCGCCGGGCTGATGCCGGTGATCTCGTCGACGTCGGGCTTTTCCATCCGCTCGAGAAACTGTTTGGTGTACGTCGACAGCGATTCGACGTAACGCCGCTGGCCCTCGGCGTACAAGGTGTCGAAAACGAGGGAGCTCTTGCCCGAGCCACTCACGCCGCTCACCACAACGACCGCCCGGCGCGGGATGTTCAGGTCGAGGTTCTTCAGGTTGTGCTGGCGCGCGCCGCGGATGCCGATGAACTGCACGAATCCCCCCCCGCCAGCCCAAGAGATTGCCAGGGCACTCCGACGGGCGTCCGCAGGACGGACGTGGAGCAGCAAGGCGCAACAAATGAGGATACGGCGCGGTACTCGGAGTGTCAACGCGCGGGAGTGCGCTGGCTTGCGCGGCGACGCGCGTGGGGGTCTTCGGAAGTGTGGGACCCCCGCCGGCTACCTAGAAACTCCCCCCGCGGGGTGGGGTTCTTTCAAGCGGCCTCCTGGATCGTGACTTCGTAGCCGAGATCGCGGAGTCTGCGTGTGAGGTGCTGGGCGATCCGGGTTCGATCAC
>JANLSU010000042.1:0-5343 GCA_031362565.1 bacterium
TGTCGCCGTCTCTCCCGCGCCGCTCGCCGCCCAAACCGACGACCTCGCGGCCGGGGTCCGCCTTTTCGAAGCTCGTGACTTCGAGCCCGCCGCGACGTTTTTCGCGCCCCTCGCGAAGCAAGGCAACGTCGGCGCGACCTATTGGCTTGGACGCATCGCGATGGCGCATGAGCACTTCGATCAGGCGGCGAAGTACTTCGAGCAGGCCACGGCCGCGGCGGACACCAGTTCCGAAATGCATCTGTGGCTCGGGCGCGCCTACGGAGAGAAGGCGCAGCATGCGAGCTTCATCAAACAGCCCGGCCTGGCCAAGAAAACGAAGGCGGAGTGGGAGCGCGCCATCGCCCTCGATCCGAACAATCTCGAGGCGCGTTCGGACATGGTGAGCTTCTATCTGACCGCGCCGGGCGTCATGGGTGGAAGCCACGACAAGGCGAAGGCCGAGATCGAGGCGATTCGCGCCATCAGTCCCTATCGCGCCGGATTCGAATTGGCCGGCCTGGCCATGCACGACAAGAATCCAGCGGCCGCAGAAGCCGCACTCCGCGCTCTCGTTGTGAGCGACCCGGACAGCATCTCGCCGCTCATTCAGCTCGCGACATTGCTCCAGCAACAAAAGAAATGGGATGACGCGGTCACGCTTCTGCACGACGCGCTCGTGAAACGCCCGGACGAGGCTGGAGCGCTCTACCAACTCGGCAAGACGGCGGCGCTTTCCGGTCAGAACCCGGATGAGGGCGAGTTGGCGCTCCGCAAGTACCTCACGCTGCCGCCGAAACCTCGGCAGCCGCCTTACGCCGGCGCGCACCTCCGTCTCGGGATGATCGCTGAGCACAAAGCGGATCCGGTGGCCGCCAAGATGGAGTACACCCAAGCCTTGGCACTCGACCCCAAACTCGAAGAGGCGAAGAAGGCGCTCGCGAAACTCGGGAAGTAACCGCCAAGTTTTGAGGTTGACCGCTCGAGCCTCTTGCATTTTTGCCCCGCCAGGACGCCGGCAATCCCAAGGGGCAACAATTCGCGGCGATTCTACGTCCTAGGGGCATGATTCAGAGCCCGGAACCCGAAGCAACCCCGGACCATGCGGGCACGAGCGAGGGAGCACCGCATCCCGGGACGCGGTGCGGCCATTTGACCCTGGAGGTTTTCGACGTCGACCGGGAATGGAGTGTCGAGACGCTCCATGTGACCCCGCATTTTGGTTTCACGGTCCGCGGTGCATTCGCGGCCTCGAGCGGCGACTCCTTGGACGAAGTCGGCCCCGGAGATCTGCGCTGGAACGCGAGGGCCGAGAACCTGCGCCTGCAGTTTGCACCCGGCGGATTCGCCGGCCTCGTGGGAAGCCTTCAAGGCGTCCGGCCACTGGCCTCGGGCGCGCGCCAGGAAGTCGACGACCGGCCGGCGCGCTTTGCACTGCGACGCATCGCGGTCGATCCGACCGCGCCTGAACTCGTCCAGCTCGAGCGCTGGGCGCTCGCGGAGTACGCACGTGCCCGCAACGCCGGCAGACCGGTGCCTTGGGTTCGTGACCTCATCCCAGAACTGGAATCGGAACCGCTCGACTCACGCGCTGTCACCCAGTGGGCCACGAACACCGGCCGGCACCGTTCGACGCTGCATCGCGCTTTCCGTCAAGATCTCGGCCTCGATCCCAGCGCCTGGATCCTTCGTGAACGCCTGCGGCGCGCTTGGGAAAAGCTCGCGACCGACGTGCCGCTCGTCGAAATCGCCTTCGCATGCGGGTTCGCCGATCAGAGCCACATGAACCGGGTCTTCCGCGCCCTCACGGGCTGGACGCCGGGGGCGCTCCGGAAGCAACGCCGCAGGGTGCCGAATCGCGGCGACCTGCGACCTGGATCCAAGACCGCGGCGGTCGCCGGGTCTATCCTCGCTTCATGAAAACGATCTTCCATCGCGCTATTCTGCATCCTGGGCGCCACCCTCGAACCCTCGTCGCCGGGTTCGTACTGGCGGCCTTGGGCGCGACGTGCGCCGATGCAGTCGAAACAATCTACGTCAGGGTGGGACACGATTCGCTGGCCGCGAGCGTGTTCCCGTCCGCACACCACGGCCGGTCGCCCCTCATGCTGCTCCTGCCGGGTTCCGAGCGTCTATCGCGTTCGATGTATGCGAAATTCGCGGCGCATTTCGCCGCTCGTGGGTTCGTTGCCGTGAGCTTCGACCGGCGCGGCGAGGGTGAATCGAGCGGCACCTGGGACGATACGCAGTCACTCGATCAAATTGCCGAGGATGGGCGCCTGGTGTTGCATGCGGTGTGCAAACGCGCCGATGTGGACTCGACGTCGCTCGCGATCTGGGGCGTGAGCCAGGGCGGCTGGACGGCGACGATCATCGCGGGGCGCGAACCGGCGGTGCGTCTCGCCATCTTGATCTCCGATCCCGCCCTCACAACCCACGAGGAGAATCTGAACGAGCGGGCTTGGGCTTTGCGTGACAAGGGCTTCAGTGAACAAGAGGTCACCGAGATCACCGACATGCGCCGCATCCTGTGGCGGTATTACGCGACCGGCGTGCGTCCGGAGAATTTCACTCAACGTTGGCAAGCGACACTCGAGCGGCCTTGGTTCGAGCGCGCTCGTTGGCCGCGCTGGGAGCCGACGCCCGATTCCCTCTCGGCGGAGGCGCTCGCGGGCTACCGGCGCAACTACGATCCACTGCCGAATATCCACGCCACGCAGGCGGCGATCTTGCGTCTCTATGGGCGTGAAGACCGCCACCTCGATCCACGCGCGAGCTTGGCCGCGGCGCGTGCCGCGTACCGTGGGATCGAGCGCGACACGACGTTTACGATGTATCAGGACCGCGGACACATCCTAGAGTCCACGATCGAGAAGCCTGAGTGCCCTTCATGCCCGCACGACATGTCGCATTTCAAAGGCGGATTCGATTTCGATCCCCCGGTATGGAACCAAATCGACGCTTGGCTCGCGGCGCGTATGAATCAGGGCAAAGGGCACTAATGCGCCTCGGGTTGGACACGGCGCTCCACGCGGTCGGAACCGTGGCTTGCTTATCAGGCAGTGTCTTCGCTGCGACCGGCACGGCGGACCCGATTCCGTTCCGCTGGTCCGCCACCCATACAATCGAGTTGTTTCGCGACGCGACCGGCGAGATCGCCGTGCAGCGGCTCGCTGACCACTCCTTTACGTGGCTCCAGGACTTCGCCTCTGGGCGCACCGGAGTCTTGATGCCCGGCGCCGGCGACAGTCTCGAACTGATGTATGTGGAAAGTGGCGCCCACCTCCGTTCGACCGTGCGGTATCAGGTGTTGCAAGAGGGCGGCGCGACATCGCTCGTCACGATCGGCCCGGAAGGACGGCGCATTGCACAGGCGGTCGCGATCCGTGAACGCCAACTCGAGGTTCACAACGGGGCGGTGGTGTTGCACGGTACGCTCGTGCTTCCGGCTCGGGCGGGCCGCGGACCGGCCGTCGTGTTTCTGCATGGTTCGGGCGCGGCCTCGCGCGATACCTTCGTCGCCTGGGGTGCGGCGTTCGCGGCACGCGGCATCGCCGCGTTCGCGTATGACAAGCGTGGTACCGGTGAATCGACGGGCGACTGGCGGACCTCGACGCTCGAGGATCTGGCGGACGACGCGGCCGCGGTGGTCGCGGCGTTACGGCAGTGCAGCGACATCGACCCGGATCGCATTGGGTTCCTGGGGACCAGTCAAGGACCGTGGGTCGCATCCATCGCCGCCAGCCGCGATCCGCGCCTGGCATTCGTCGTCATGAGTAACGGCGGTGGGATGGGCGGCGCGGAGCAAGAGATCTTTCGCCGCGCCAACACGGTGCGAGATGCGGGCTTCGCGGCACCGGATGTCGACAGTGCTCGAGTGACCGTGACGCGGTATTTTCGCTATCTCGCAAGCGGTGGAGCAGACTCGAGTGGCGTGGGCGCCTTGTGGCGCGATCACGGATCGAGTCCGTGGTTCGCGCTTCTCGATCTGCCGAGTCATGATCCGACCCGTGGTGCCTGGCCGCCGTTGCGACGGGTGTTTGCCGCGGATCTGGCGCTATCGTGGCCGGCGATTCACGCCCGGATGACGCAGCCGGTTCTGGCAATCGTCTGTGGGGACGACCACACGGTTCCACAGGGCGCGGTCCTCGAGCATCTTGCGACCGAGCTCCCACGCGGTAAGAGTGGCCAGTTGACATCGATCGTCTTGGACGGCGCCGATCATCATGTCACTCTGCCGGCGGTGGCGGGCGATATTCCCCTCGTCCATCCAAAGTACTTCCCGTCGATTTTCGACTGGGTCGTGGCGCAAACCCACGCCTCGGGCTCCGGTGCGCGGCCGTAGACCGCGGCGGCGCGCAGTGTTTGCTCGCCTTCCCTCATTGCCGCGCGATCACGACGCGGGCGGTGTCCGCGCGTCCGTGCTGCGACAGGCGGACGAAGTACACACCGCTCGGCAGCTGACGCGCCGTGTTGGCGCTTCGGATATGGTGTCCGGCGCCCGGGCTTGTCACGTGCTCGCGGGCAACGCGCCGGCCGGCACTGTCGAAGAATTCCAAGTTTGCGACACCTGCAGTATCGAGGTCGAATTCGACGGCGACGGGGCCGGTGGAAGGGTTCGGTGACAACCGCCGGATGCCAAAGCTGCGGACGATCGCCAGGTCGAGCCACGTCTCGCCGGCGGCTTGCAGCCCGTGCGCCGTCTCGAGCCGTAGCCGATAGCCATAGCGGGTGGCGCCGCCCGCCGGTGCGTCATGAAGGAGTGCCGCACTCTGCGCGTCGACCAACACGGTGGTGAGAGCGCTCCACGCGCCACCGTCCGCCGCCCGCTCGACGCTGACGTTCCGTCCGGCCCATCCAGGCAGCGACCACGCGATGTCGATGCCTGTGGCACCGGCACTCGCGTGCAGCAATGCGCCGATGACCGGCGTCGTGGTGTTTTCAACGATCCGCAGCGCGCGGTTCGCGGCCACGTGGGTGATCGTGTCCACGAGACCGCTCGGCCACTCGATGCGAACGCTGTCGGCTTCGGTGGCCTCCGCCAAACCAAAATGCGCTTCGAGCGCATTGTGTCCGCCATAGCTCGTCCCGGCCAGGATTTCGCGCAGTTGCCACCGTGGCGTGCCGCCGATGATGGCGCGTACCCGCACCTTGGTGCCAATGCCCGAACGGTTCGAATGCGTGCCTTCGCAACGCACCACGAGCCAATGGTTGCCATTCGCGAGATCGTTCCGGTAGAGCACGCTCGCGCCTTCGCCGCGCGCCGTCGGTACAAAGAGGTCGAGGTCGCCATCCTGGTCGTAGTCCGCGCCCGCCGCGCCGTAGTTCGACAGCCCCTCGTTGACGAACGCGCCGGTCGTGACC
>JANLSU010000002.1:0-17474 GCA_031362565.1 bacterium
GGCGATCGCCGGACGGGTGAAGCCGTGGTGATCGACCCCGCCTACGACATCCAGGGCCTGCTCGACGTGCTCGTTGCGGACGGCATGCGCCTCACCGGCGCCCTCGCCACGCACTACCACCCGGACCACATCGGCGGCGCCATGTTCGGTTTCGAAGTCGAAGGACTGCCGACGCTGCTCGCAACGCGGCCGGTGCCCATTCACGTGCACGCCGACGAAGGCCCGGGGGTGCGCGCCGTGACCGGCATCTCCGAGAACGATCTGGTGCGGCATCGCGGCGGTGATGAAGTCGCCGTGGGCGGAGTGCGCGTTCAGTTGTTGCACACGCCAGGACACACGCCCGGCAGCCAATGCTTTCTCGTCGACGGCAAGCTGGTGTCCGGCGACACGCTCTTCGTACAAGGTTGCGGCCGGGTGGATTTGCCGGGCGGCGATCCGCAGGAGATGTACCGCACCCTCACGCAACGTCTGGCATCACTTCCAGACGACACGATGCTCTACCCGGGGCACGACTACGCCGACCGCCCCACATCGACATTCGCGGATGAACGCCGCACCAACTCGGCACTGCGCGCCACGAACCTCGACGATTGGCTGCGCAGCATGGGTGCTTTTTGAGCAGTGCGATCATCGAATTATGATTGCAACGAATCCGCATGTCGGGCAGGATTCCGCGCTTGCACGAAGCGCCGCGGACATGAAAGTTCGCGCGCATTCAACGCACCTTGGAGGTGTTCGCTCATGCGGAAGGTGACGACCGGGCTCATGGCTCTCGTCGCCCTGGGGCTTGGCGCACGCAGCGCCGGCGCCGTGGAGATCGATTCGAAGGCCGAGAAGATCACGATCACCGGCCGGATTCAAACCGGCTGGTACACATCGACGATCAAGGGCGATCCGGGCAACGAGTTTCTCGTGCGCCGCGCACGCATGGCCTTGAAGCTCAAGATCAACAATTGGCTGAGCGGCGTGATCGAGCCGGATTTCGCTTCCGGCGTTTCCGTCGACCTCAAGGACTGCTACGTCAAAGGCGAACTCTCCGACAACGTCGACATCATCCTGGGGCAGACGAAGCGGCGCTTCGACCTGTTCGAATTGACGTCGTCGACACAGATCCTGGTGATCGAACGCGATGGGCGCATTGGGCGCAGGGTGTTCCCGACGCTGTCGTCGCTGACCGAGGGCTTGAACTACTCGGACCGCGACGTCGGGGTGTTCGTGTTGGCGCACGATAAGGATGAGCGCTGCCTGGTCGAGGCCGCGGTCACGAATGGCGTCAAGACGAATACGAAGCCGCAGCTCGGGGCGAAGGCGTTCCAGGGCCGCGTCTCGGTGCAGCCGATGAAGGAGAACGACCTGACGCTGAATGCCGGCGTCAGCGTGAAACCGTTCCGCACCATCCGCACGGTGAGCGGCGTGCAGGACTCGGCAACGGCCTACGGTTCGGCATTCGAGGGTTCCGTCGAGTGCGGCAGCTTCAAGGCGGGTCCGCACCTGCAGGCGGGCGTTGTCCTCGGCACGAACGACACGACCTACGACCCGGTGGCCGATGAATCACAGAAGTTCTTCGCCGTGCAAGCCATCGCGACCTACAAAAAGGAACTCGCCAGCAACAAGTGGTTCGAATCCGTCGAGCCGCTCG
Source organism: bacterium (assembly GCA_031362565.1). Taxonomy (GTDB): domain Bacteria; phylum Krumholzibacteriota; class Krumholzibacteriia; genus JANLSU01. The sequence goes on from JANLSU010000002.1 coordinate 1,640, forward strand.
TCCGGATCGGTTTGGCGGACCCGAACACCGATACGGATGCCTCGGTCACAAGCGTCGGTGGACTCATCATTACGCCGGGCGTGAACCTGTTCGTCGCGAACCGGAGCCGTCTGTCGGCGAACATCGACATCTACTTCCCCGAGGAACAAAACGTCGCCGTGCCGCCGGACCACGACACCCAGATCAGCTTCAAGGCCGCGAGCTGGATTTACTTCTGATCGCACCAAGCAGAGTTCGACCGCAAGGGCACGGCACCACGCCGTGCCCTGCGTGCTTTCGGTGCCAGTCGCTGGATCAGTGGCCGAGATCGAGCGGCGGTGACCAGCGCCACCGTGCGAGCTGCGCGGCGCGTGCCGCCGGCGACCAGGCTTGCAGGCGGCGCAGCAGATCGGCATCGGTGCTGAGGGCCGCTTCTTTGAGCGTCAGGGCCGGTGGATCGCGCCTTGCGGTGGCGCCGTCGGGCGGCGCAAGCGGGCCGGCGTCGTGGGGTGGTGCGTGCCGCAACGCGCAGACGTAGAACGCCAGATCCCAGCGCTCGGTTTCTTCGAAGAGTTCGAAGCTCGCCATTGCGGTGCCGGGGATGCCGAAGGTGATCGCCGAAAAGACCGAATAGGGTGACAAGTGCGCCGCCATGCTGCGGGCGCGGAAATCACCGGGCCGCGGGTGCAGCGGCCGTGCGGCCGGAGTGCGGCCGCCGCCATCGGCAGCATGGCAAACAGCGCACGCCTGGGCGTACAACAAGCGGCCGACGGCGATCGACGGCACTTGGCGCGGCGCAATGTCGAGACGAAATTCAGCTACGAGATGCGCCTGCAGGGCCCGGAAGTGCGGGATCACTTCGGATCCCGGGCGCCGCGCTTCGCATTCGGCGCGCAGGGCGCGCAGTTCGCTCAGGAGTGCGGGCGAGCGATCGCCGAGTGCGGCGGTGAGCGCCGTGGTTGCCTCTTGCATGAACCCGGCTTGCTCGTCGTATTCCTCGCGATCGCGCAGCGTGCCGTCCGGTCCGACCGCGGTGTTGTAGTCCCCCGCGACATACTCCAAGAGCCCGAGTGCGCGCTGGACATTGCGCGTCGTCGCCGCGTCGTGCGCCGAGTTCGGCGTGCCGGCGGCCGCTGACATGCTGCACCAGAACACGAGCGCCGCACTCGCGACCGCTCCCCGACAACGCAACATGCCCTTGCCCTCCCCCATGCCACACCGCGACGGATGATATACTGCCCGAGCCACACTCGGCACGCCGTGATTTCCTTGCACCCGCATCGATTCAGGCCTCCCAAGGAGACCCGGGCTTTGGACGCAGCACTCGTACAGCGGTTTGCGACGCTCTGCGGTCCGGCGGCGTCATCGGCCACGGTGCGCCGCGTGGTGCGCACGGCGGACGGGCTCGTTCTCGTGCTCCATGACGGCGGCCGTGAACTCGAATTGGGCTTCGCCGCACCACGTGGCACCGCGTGGGCGTGGATGCTGCGCGGCGGCGAGCGCGCCGCGCTCACTGCAGCCGTCGCACGTTCCACGCCGCAACTCGTCGAATCGCCGCTCGCCGGGTGGCGCGACCCGAATGCATCGCCACTCGATGCGTTCCGGCTCTGGCTGTTGCGGCCGGGCGGCGGCGCCGGGCCGTGGCTGCGCCTCGAGGGGACGCAAGTGACGGGCGTGCATGCCCGGCCGGGCGACCGCGTCTTCGAACTGCAGCTCGAGCAACGCGATAATCTGGGCCGGCTGGAGCGTTTGCGCCTGGTCGCCGAGCTCTTCGATCATGCCGCGAATCTTCAACTCTTCGATGGCGACGACACGGTGGTCGCGAGCTGGCACGATCGGGCTCCAGTCGCGGCGCGCGTAGTCGCGGCGCGCGCCAGCGCGCCGCAATCCGGTCACTCCTCGCCGGCCACTGAACCAGACGCTGCGGCGACCTCGTTAGACCGCATGAATTCCGTGGACCTCTGCGCCGCCGCCTGGCTCGCCCTCTCCCAGAGCGCCGCCGATGAACTCGTCCGCGGCCGCCATCACGCGTGGCGGCGCGCCATCGCGCATGCCGAACGGCTGATCGAGAAACTCGCCGCCGAAAGCGCCGACACCGATACCGCGGCGCGGTGGCGGCAGGACGGCGAACTTCTCACCGCCAACCTGCATCGCATCAAACGCGGCCAGAGCCGCGTGACGGTCGAGGATTGGTTCGAGAATGGTGCGCAACGCGACATCGAACTAGATCCCACCGCATCGGCACAGGAGAACATCGCACGCTTATTCAAACGCGCCCGGCGCACCGCGCGCGGCCGCGACACGGTCGCGATACGGCGGAGCCAGGCCGAAGCGCAAGCCAGCGCGGCGCGCGCCGCGCTGGCCGCCTTGCCGGCCGATGCGGCTTGGGATGTGGTCCTGGGTGCGGCGCCCGAAGCCTTGCTGGCGGCGTGTCCACGCGCCGCTTCAAGTGCGGTACCGGCGCTCTGGACTCCCGGTGGCCCGGCAAGTACTGCGCCCGAGGTGACGCGCGACGCCCCACAACGCCCCACCGGCCCCGGCCGCGCCTTCCAACTTCCCGGCGGCTGGGAGGTGCGCGTCGGGCGCAGCAACGCCGACAACGACGAACTCACGCATCGCTTTGCGCATCCCAACGACGTGTGGTTGCACGCCAGCGGCGTGCCGGGATCACACGTCGTACTGCGCATGCAGGGTCACGACGGCAATCCTCCGCGCGAAGTGCTCGAAGTCGCTGCGGCGCTGGCCGCCCGTTTCAGCAAAGCCAAGCACGCCGGCACCGTGCCGGTCATTTGGACCCGCAAGCGCTACGTGCGGAAACCGCGCGGCGCCGCCCCCGGCCTCGCCGCTTGCACGCACGAGAAAACCGTTTTTGCAAAACCGGCGCTGCCGGAAGGAGTGGAATCCGATGACTGACAACGTGCGTGAGATCCATCGTGGACGGATCATCCATTTGTTCGTCGAGTCGGTGACGCTGCCGAATGGGCACCGGCTCGATCTCGAAATCGTCCGGCACCCCGGCGCGGCGGCGATCGTCGCGCTCACCGGCCAAGACGAGGTGCTGTTGGTGCGCCAATTCCGGCATGCCGCCGGCGGCTATATCTACGAAATCCCCGCCGGCAAGCTGGATGGTGAAGCGCCCGATGTGTGTGCGCGCCGCGAACTTGCGGAAGAAGCCGGCGTCGAAGCGGCGGCCTGGGAACCCCTCGGCAGTATCCTCACAACGCCAGGATTCTCGGACGAAGTGATTCATCTTTTCCTGGCGCGCGAGTTGCGGCCCGTGCCGCAGCGCCTCGAGGCCGACGAAGTGCTGACTGTGGAGCGAGTCCCCTTCGCGCGCGCCTTGGAGATGTGTGCCTCGGGTGAGATTCGCGATGCCAAGTCGATGTGCGCGCTCTTGCGTGCGGACCTTTACCGGCGCGGCATTCACTGAGCGTCACGGGCCGCCGAGCAGCGGTCCGATTTCGCAGGCTTTGGCCGCGGGCGTGACGATGTAGGTGTCCGAGCCGGCGGTGAACAACGAACGCCTGGTGATGGCAATGCGATCCTGCATGGCGGTGCAAAGAACCAAGGAGCGGCCGGGGAACTCCGGATTGGCGACCGCGACGGCGACGCCGAATTTCTCGGCCCGATAGCCCTTGTTGTTGACGATCACGGCGCCATCTTCCCAACGTACCGGCAAGCGCGACGCCCAGCGCGCGATCCACGAGTTCGAGTCCGGCGTGCCGACCAACAATAGATTCATGCTCTGCGCCATCGGCTCCGTGAGCGCCGAGTCGGCGATGAGGCGCGGCTCGCCCAGGAACCGGCGCCGCCATTCATCAGCGACCTGGCGGGCGGTCGTGGCGTCGGATTGCGGTGGATGGAGCGCGATCGCCTCCGGGGCCGGTTTCGTATCGGCAGCCGCAGCCGGTGTAGTCCGCGTGCCGTAGACGATCGCGAACGGCCCGCGCGCGAAGACATCACACAGCGGGCCGCCGTTCGATGCAAACAGCGCAGCGTTCGGCGCGCCGCCCGTGGCGAGGGTATGGGCGGCGAGAAATGCGCCGGTCGCATTGAGCTGCGCATCGAAAAACCGCGGGCCATGATCGCCGCTCTGGTCGAGCACGAATTCGTGGGCGATTCCCAGCTCCTTCAGACGTGCGTCCATGATCCGCGCGTGCACCGGCGACACCACGGCATCGTGTTCGCCGTGCACGATTCGAAACGCCGTTCGTGGCGCCGCGCGCAGCAAGCGCACCGGGTTGTGGGCGTCGAACCAGCCGCGCTCCGCCGGCTGGAACTCGAGCAGTTTGAAGATGTCGCTTTGATCGAGATCACCATACGCGGCGATGGGATTCGCGGCCGCGAACAGCCCCGGATGGCGCAGCGCCAAGAGCCAGGTTCCAGTACCGCCCATGCCGTCGCCGGTCAGGTACAGGCGCCGCGCATCCACCAACCCATCCGCACGCACCGCTTGCAAAACCTCGAGCACATCGCGCTCGCCGGCCAGCGTGTATCCCGAATTGCCCCGGCCGTAGGGGCACACCGCAATCCAGCCGCGCTCTTGACACTGGACCGCGAGTGTCGAGTTGTCGAAGAGCGCCGACTCGTTCTGATCGAGGTCATGCAACGCCACGAGGAGCGGCGCTTGCGAAGCGACACCATGCGGCACGAACATCGTGAAGGGCTGCACACTGCCGTCGAGAGACGAACGGTGGCCGCGCAGCAGAACAGTATCGACGGGCAAGTTGCCGTGCACCCGTTGCGGCCAAAGTTCCGCGAGGCGCGCCACGGCAGCAGGCTCACCGCGCCGCACGCCGGCGAGGACTTCGGCCTCGTCGAGATTCGCCTCGACGGCGCTCCATGCCGCCATGCGGTAGGCCAGGATGCCAGTCGGATGAAACTTGCGGTCGTCCCATACCCCGAGGGCGGCGGCGTCACGGCGGGCGCGTTGGAAGCGCACCACGACATCGGGCCCGGCGGGAAATGCGGTGCTCGTGTCGCCCAAAGCGGCGGCCTCGGCGGTTGCGAGCGCGGTCCCGAGCATCTCATCGGACGGCGCGAGCAACATCGTGCTGCGCTGCACGGGTGACGTGGCGCCGGTCAGCGTCACATCGACCGAAAATTCGCGCCCCGGGCCTGACACGGCCTTGGCGCCGGGCAGTGACCGTACGCAGGCGAAGAACGGCTGATGGGGTGCCGCGGCCCGTAACGGGCGCGTGCCGCGCAGCGCTCCAGTTGGAAATTCGAGGCTGAGCGTGTGCGCGTGCGCCGCGCCCGTGGGCGGCACCACCAGCCATTCGCAGAGCGACTCGGCGTACGGCCCCTGCGGGATCGTGAACCAGGTGTCGGGCCCCGGCCCACCCGTTGCATCGAAAATGCCCCAACTGGGGAGCCGGCCTTTGGCGCCGGCACCGACCGACCACGCGACGCGCTTGGCGATGCCGGCTTCGAAATCGTCCGCCATGACGTTGCACAGGAGCTTGGCATCGGCGCGCGGAAAAGCGGGATACAACGCCGCCCAGGGTATGAAGAGTTCGAAATCCAAGCGCCCGGCGGCCGCGGGATCGCGCCGCACCGCGGCGCGCACGCCGAGCGCGGTCGCATCGAACGGTTCCCGCCGCTTGTTGCGCAACAGCGTCCAGGCCTCGAGGCGGCCATCGGCGCGCACGCGCAGGCTGCGTGAACCGCCCATCCAGTAGCGCTGCACGACGTGCGACTCGGAGGCGAGCGCCAACGTGACGGATTCGCGTTCGAGCCCGGGCGCGCTCGGCGCTGAAAGCGAGTCGTCCCGCATTTGGGCCGCGAACCAAACGCCGCCCGCGTTCCACTGCATCGCAAAGCGCACCGCCAGGTCGGCGTCGCCATGCCAGTCGCCGGCGAGGCGAGCCTGCGGCCCGGCAATGTCATACCAGCGTTCGAGGCGCCATTCGGCGAGATCGCCATCGATCGCGACCACTCGTTCGGCCCAGTGCACGAACGCCCGCGCCCGGTTCGCCGAACCAAGCGAATCGGGGGGATAGACTTGGCTGGCGAATTTATCGCCGGGCGGGTAGATGGGCGGCAGGAGTGATTCGTCCCACGGCCGCACGTCGAGTGTCAGCGGCGGCGCGGCCCAGGCTCCGGGCACCGCGCTCCCTACGAGAGTCGCAGTGAAGACCATGGCCGCAAACAACGCTGTCGTCGGTCGCCGCATCGCGGTGTTTGGCTCGGGGCTCGAACGCACCATGGCGCTGAATATGGCGTGCCGCGCCGCCAAACGCTACCCAGCCCGCCCCGCGGCCGGCAGGCGTGGGTGTGCTTGCGACAAGAAATCGAAAAGAGTGCCGAAAGGCGAACGAGGCGCTCGGAGAGAGCGCCCCGTTCAATGGTGTCGCCGCCTCTGCGCCCAGAACCATGGCCAGAACGCCTTGCGTGGGAGGGACAAGGCGTAACGCTCCGTTGGCCACCCGGACCGGCGACACCCGCCGAGTCATGGCAACGAACGTTGGCGTTGAGGATCGGTGCGGATTCTGGAGTCGAGTCGTGATGTGGTACCGGGTCCGCACGGCTCCCTGGAGTCAGGGTCCCGAGGAGGGGGCAGAACCCCCTCCCCGGATTTCCTGTTGCTCGTTGTCCCCTGGCAGGTTACCAGGTGACCGCGAGCTCTCCGCCGTTGCTCGTTGCACCCTCTTCTTCCTTTGCAGGGTTCATGCCGTCTTCTGGCACTAGTCCTTCTTCCACGCAACTCACTGTTTTTCAATGGATAGGGCTCAAAAAGACAGGGTCCGGCGCGACTCGCCGGACCCTGTCAAAAGGCAAATTTTTTAACAACCGTTAATTCTCTGGACGCCTCGTTTGAGTCCAGGCGGTTATTCCGTGTTCTGAGGTCCGGTGCGTTTGTCGATATCGCCGCTCTCCAGCGAGAACGGGACGGGCGTCGCGCCGACCGAAATCGTCGTGGTGATGTTCCGATTCACCCATCGGATCACGACCTGGACCGGTTCGGTGCCGGAAGTCCGGACGGCCTCGCCTTTGACTCGGATGCTCGAGATCTCGATGAATGACACTTCGGCCGGGCCGTAGGTGGTGACCTCGACGATCTGCCCGTTCGCCAGGCGCGTCGAACTCGTGCCGCCGCCCACCGAGGGCGGAATGATGGTCTCCTGCGCAGAAGCCGCCACCGGCACAAGTGCCATGGCGCAAATCAACAGGCCAAAGCAAAGCTTTTTCATCGCATGCCCCGATCCCTTGGGGAACTACCCGAGTGAGCGAAGTATACGCCGCGCGGGGCCGAGCGTCCACGCCATTCTGAAGGCTGGCACGGACCTGGCGCCGGCGGCGCTGCCGGACCCTACCCGCCCCGGGGACGGGGGGGTCACTTCAAGCGCGTGTAGAGGGTCGGCTTGCTGATTCCGAGCATTCGGGCACTCAGGGTTTTCTCGCGGAATTTGTCGACCGCGGCCCGGGCCAGCGCTTTTTCCAGGCTTTCCATGAGTGGGTCACGGATCGAGTAGGCGGCGTGGTCGAGGATCCAGCGCGCCACTTCGTCGATCGACGCCTCGCCGGGCGTTTCGCCGCCCTCGCGGCCGCGCAGCACTGCCGTCGGCAGGTCTTCCGGCAATAGGACGTCGCGATTCGAAAGCACCAGGCTGCCCTTCATGGCGTTTTCGAGTTCGCGAATGTTGCCCGGCCAGGCGTAGCGCATCATGATGCGCAGCGCCTCACCCGACACCGTCTTCGGACGCAGGCCCATGAGCCCGGAGTGCATCTTCAGAAAGAACTTCGCCAGGTCGGGAATATCCTCGCGCCGTTCACGAAGCGGCGGCATGGTGAGTGCGAGGACATTGATGCGATGAAAGAGGTCGCGCCGGAACCGGCCGGCTTCGACCGCCGCCTCGAGTTTTTGATTCGTTGCCGCCACGATCCGCACGTCGACGCGGGTCGGCTCGGTCGCACCGACCCGGGTGATCGTCTTGTCTTGCAGCACTCGCAAGAGTTTGGTTTGCATATCCCAGGGCATGTCGCCGATCTCGTCCAGGAGCATCGTGCCGCGGTGTGCCGCTTCGAAGAAACCCTTGCGCGACTCGTGCGCATCGGTGAAGGCGCCCTTTTCGTTGCCGAACAACTCGCGCTCCCACAGCGCTTCGGGAATCGCCGTGCAGTTGATGCTGATGAGCGGAAATCCGCGGCGTTTGCCGGTGCCATGAATGGCGCGTGCGACGACTTCCTTCCCGGTGCCGTTGTCGCCCATGAGCAACACCGTGGCGTCCAAGTCGCGCACCTGGCGGACGAAATCGACGATGTGCTGGCGCGCCGAGCTGCGGCCGATGATGCTGTCGAGGCCGGTTTCGTCCGCCGCCGGCGCCAAGGGGCTCGCATCGCCGGCCGTCGACATCTTCCGCATGCCCGGCGCCGATTCGCGCTCCAGAACGAACGCAACGTGCTGGGCAATCGTGCGCAGTACCGGCATTTTCGCTTCTTCGAGTTGCGGTGCGCCGAGGTCCCATTCCAAGTAGATGCAACCGACCGCGACGTCGGCGGCCTCCAGCGGCAGCACATAGAAAGGCCGCGCCGGCTTCTCGCCCGGCACGTCGTCGGATCCGAACGGCACGAGCATTTGGAGAGCGCGGCCGACAAGGCGCGGATGATCGAGAATCGCCGGTGGCTCGACACCGGGAGCGTGATCGGTCACCGACGCACGATGCGGCACCGAGTCGGCGCCGACGACCACGACGTGGCGAGCACCAGAGACGGCGCGCAACTCCTGGAGAATCGATTCGAGCGCCCGGCCATCGCTGCCGGAACTCGCCGCGAGGGCCGCGGTCCGGCACAACGCATCCACGAGCCGCGTGCTGTCGGCGCCTTCCACGGCCGTAACGTTGGTGCCGAGCACCGCCTCGAGGTCCACGAGTTGTTTCGGTGTGACGCCGGCGCCATCGCGCGCGAACATCGGACGCGCCCGCTCGACCAGGTCGCGGGCCCGGGATTCGACGCCGCTGTCGTGATAGAGCTGGGCTGCTTTCAGGAACACTTCGGCAGCCCGGCGGGTGTTCCCCAGACGCGCCAAATTGTTCCCCGCATGCTCGTAGGACAACGCCGCCTGGCGCAAATCGCCTTGGGCATGGCGCAACTCGCCGTGCGTCAGATGCCAGTTCGCCTCCTCGAGCGGTGAACCGGCACTCGACAGATACTCTTCCGCCTCCCGCAGACGCTGCTCGGCGTTGTCGAGGTGGCCGCTCCGCAGTTCCAGGCTGGCGAACTTGCGCAAGTTCACGAACAACTCGGCCATGTCGCCGAGGGCCCGCGTTTCGTCGATCGCTTCCTGCAAGACGGCGCGCGCTTCCGGCATGCGTTCCTGCAGCAAGTAGATCTCGCCCAGCAATCCTTTCCCAAGCGCCCGGGTACTTGGAACGCCCAGATCGTCGCCCAGGCGGCAGGCGCGGATTGCATGCTCCTCGGCTGTGTCGAGATTGCCCATCTCGAAGTGCACCCACCCGAGATTGACGAGATTGCGTGCTACCCCTTCCTCGTCACCCAGCTCCTGGCGAATCGCGACACTTCTCTGATGATGCTCGAGCGATTCCGGGAAGCGGTGCATGGCGCGGTACAGAACGCCGAGGTTGTTGTACACGCGCGCCACCGCGAGCCGGTCGCCGATTTTCTCGCGCAGCGCCAAGCAGGTCGAAAAATATTGTTCGGCTTCCTCGTAGCGGCTGGTCTTCCAGCGGATCGAAGCCAGCGCGCTGTAGACCTGCGCGACGTCCTTGGCGTCATCGCGCGCGTCGAGCAGCTTGAGCGCCACTTGGCAACGGTCCTCGGCCGCATTGAAGCGGCTCAACCGCAGCTCGCAATACGCCTGCTCCGAGAACAGGCGGCCGCGGTCCGAAGCGCGCAAGCGGTCGCCGAAACGTTCCAAGAACCGCTGCACGAGGTCGAGAGCCCGCGCCGGCCCCACCCGCCGCTCCAGAAGATCGGCATGTGCCAAGATCATTGCGGTCACGTTCTCGAAGTCGAACCCGTCGGCCTCGTTCTCCGCCGACTGGAACAAGCGTTCCGCCGCGCGCTCATAGTAACTTTGGCCTTCGCTGAACTTGCCGTGCTCGACTTCCCAAGCACCGAGCCGTTGCAGAAGCCACAGCAAGCGCGGCAGCGGCACGTGATGGACGAGGTTCGAACTCACCAGTTTGCGCTGCACGGCGCGGCATAGGGTGTCGAGACCGCGTTTTTCCGCGGCTTTGAGCAGCGGTTCCGCGGCGATCACCGCATCTTCCCAACTGCCGCCGGCAAAGAGATGATGAAACCGCAAGTAGCGCTGGCCGAGCGATTGCGCGTCGGAGTGTTCGAGCAGATGTGAAATGAGCAGATGCAACTCTTCACGGCGTTCCGGGGTCAGCGCCGAACGCCGCGCCTCGAGCACGTCGGGACGCAAGGCGCGCAGCACGAGCCGTAACTCGGAACCCCACCAACCGCCGGAATCCAGTTGCCGGCGGACGTGCCCGGCCCGCTCCAGTTCGACGATCGCCTCGGGCAAACTTGCTTCCTGGCTCGGCAGCGCTTGGCGCAACATGGCGGCCGTCGCATCGACTTCCAGCACACAAAGCAGATCCAGCAAATGCCGGGCGGCAGGCGATGTCGGTGGCGCCGGGTCCGCGAACGCGGCGTCGACGATCGATACCGTGCGCACCGCGACGTCGGCGCCGCAGCACGCCCGCGCCCAGGTCGCGACATCGCCACCGGTTGAATCCGGCAGGACCGCTCCACGCCGCATGCCGACGACGGCCAGGAAAGGCCGCACCCGGTCCCACTGCAGCGTGGCGAGCGGCAAGAGTTGGGGCTCGCCCGGCTGCTCGTCGGGCACCAACAGAACATGGCCGCCATCGCCCACGAGATCGCGCGGCTCCCAAGCACTCAGCGCTTCAATCCAGGTCACACGCGGCCGCTCGGTGAGAAAGGACAACCGTTCACGCACCCGGAAGAAGAGCTGCTTCAGGCCGGCGCCGTTTGCCCCACCCTCGATCACCACGACGCTGCTGCGTCCGGCTGCGAGTTGTTCCAAACACGCATCCATCGCTTCGATGACAGCCGACTCACTGGCGCCGAATGCGGTGACGCGCACATCGGACAGGCGTTCGACACTGCGCCGCAGGGGGTCGGCGTTGACCGGCGCAAAGGGTTCGTCGAGTTCGCGCGCCAATACATCGGGGCCGGTGCGCAACTCGGGTTCGAGGGCCAGCATGCGCATGACCCGCGGCAGCCATTCGGGAGCCGCATCGTTGCCGCGATCGACGATCGCTGCCAGCACCGCACCGAGCATGTATCCGTCGGTGGTCGAGGCGAACAAACCGGCGTGCCGCAGTTCCGGCGGTTGGTATGGCGACCGCGCGCCTAAGCGCGCCAACATTTCGAACGGCAGCACCCACGCTCCGGGCAGCACCACGAAGCGGTCGCCCTGCCACGCCAAGTACTCCGGCCGCAAATTGAGGATGTGATCGCCGCCGGCATTCGCCGCCGCGAGATCGACGAGTAGTGCTTGCAGGGCATGGGTATCCGGCAATCGGGTCGGCGCCAACCCGTGGAGCGCGAGGTCGTCGTCGGTCGAATACACATAGTAGGGGCCCTGGGACCAGGATCCGACCGCGAGGACCGGCACAAAACTCGGCAGCGCCGCAAACCGCTCGATGCGGTTCCGGAGCGCCGGCAGCCAGTCTTCGGTCCAGCGCCCCGCAATCCGGTCGAAGCCGTCGGCCGCCGGGCATTCCAGCACGTCGATCCGGCCGCGAATCAGGTCGCTGGCCCGATACCGGGTGCGCCCGGCGAGCTTGGGCAAGGGCTCGAGGATCCGGAACTTGGAGTCGACAATCGTCTCGGCCACGGGACGGCCCTCCGCGTTAAAAAAAGGCCCACCGTCAATATTTTTAACACGTAGGGAGGGTCTGGTTCAAGTTCGTTGCCCGGCGTAGGGGCCGCGCCTATTCTGCCCCTCAACGCAGAAGGTGGCGCGGAGGCCGGTCAGTGTTTCGAACGAATTCCAGACGAACTCTATTGATCGCCGCCCTGGTCGGGGTCGGGGTGATCGTATTGAATGTTGCCCTCGGCCTGCTGTACCGCGAGTCGCGCCGGGGCGTCGAAGCCGAACTCGGGCGCCGCCTCGAAGACGTCGTTAGCGTCTTGGGCCGGTTCCTCGATCCGAACTTGGTGCAACGTGCCGCCACCGAGGCCTTCGCACCGGTCGACTCGGCGGGCGGATCCGGTCCGCCGGCGCCGCGGCCGGCCGCCGATTCCTTGCGTGCGATTCTGAACGAGGTCGCCGATGCGACCGACCTGGCGAACGTGCGGGTCTACGACGCAGTCGGTGTGGCATTTCTCGATATCGCCGGACTCGGGCACAGCGACACCGCACCCGAAGCACTCGATCCCGCCGGAGTCACTGCCGCGCTCACCGGCTCGACCGTGCACAGCGAGCCCTTCGAGTCGGGCGGCGAGTTCTTGATGGCCGGATACGCGCCGGTCCGCGACGCTGCCGGCGTGCCGGTCGCGGCGGTCGCCGTCGAGGCCGACGCGCGTTTTTTCGAAGCCGTGCAGCGGTTGCGTTTCGCGATGATCGGCAGCGCCGTGCTGAGCGCGCTCGTCCTGATCGGGCTCGGCGTGACATTCGCGCGCGTGCAAGCGTCGCTGCAGCACGCCCAGGCCGCCATGCAACAGGCCGAGACGCTGGCCGCCATGGGCCGCATGGCCGCCGGCATCGCCCACGAGATCCGCAACCCGCTCGGCATCATCAAGGCCACCGCGGCACGGCTCAAGAAGCGTTATGACGACAGCGCCAATCCGGACGAGCGTTTCGATTACATTTCCGACGAGGTCGAGCGCCTGAATGCCATCTTGACCGGCTATCTCAGCTTCGCCCGCGACGAACCGTCGGTGCGCACGGCGCTCGATCTCACGCTGCTCGTGCAACGCAGCATGCGGCTCGCGGCGCCGGAACTGGAGAGTGCCGGCGTCCAGGTCGAAGTGCAGACGCCGCCCGAGTGCACGGTGCTGGGCGACGCGCAACGCCTGCAGCAAGTGGTTTTGAACTTGGTGCTGAACGCGGCCCAAGCGATGCTGCAGGGCGGCAGCCTCGTGGTCCGGCTCGAGGCCGCCCACGGAATGGCACGACTGAGCTTCGAAGACACCGGGCCGGGGCTGCCGCCGGGCGCCCGCGACCGGCTCTTCGAACCATTCGTGACGACCAAGGAGAAAGGCAGCGGACTCGGCCTCGCGGTGGCGCAACGCATCGTCGAGGAGCATGAGGGCCGCATCACACTGGGCGACGCGGCGGGCGGCGGCGCCCGCGTCGAAGTCGCACTGCCACTCGCAGCCGGTTGAAGCACTGGAGACTCGCATGACCGACATCCTCATCGTCGACGACGAGAAGCGCATGGGCCTGCTCCTCAAGGAGGAATTGCAGGACGCCGGCTACACGGTGGATGTCGAGTCGACGGGCGCCGGCGCGCTGGCACGGCTCGACGCCCAGCACTACGCGCTCGTGCTGTCCGATATCCGCATGGCGCCGCCCGACGGGCTCGAGATCCTGCGCATCACGAAGGAAAAATCGCCGTCGACGGACGTCATCATGATGACCGCGTATGCGTCGACGCAGACGGCGGTGCAAGCGATGAAACTTGGCGCCTACGACTATGTCATCAAGCCCTTCGACATGGAGGAAGTGCGCCTCATGGTGCAGCGGGCGTTCGAGCGCCAGGGATTGACGCGCGACAAGGCTACCCTGGCGCGCGAAAACGCCACGTTGCGCGATCAGCTGGCCGGCGTGCACCGCTCGACGATCGTCGGCGAAAGTGCCGCGATCCAGGAATTGCGCCGCCTCATCGTTTTGGTGGCCGAATCCGAGGCGACCGTCTTCGTGAAGGGCGCGAGCGGCGCCGGCAAGGAACTCGTGGCGGCCGAGATCCACGCCCAGAGCCGGCGCGCCGGTGCGCCGTTCGTGGCCGTCAACTGCGCCGCCATCCCCGACACGTTGCTCGAGGGCGAACTTTTCGGTTCGGAAAAGGGCGCCTACACCGGCGCCGACGCGCGCAAGATCGGCCGCTTCGAGATGGCGCAGCACGGCACCATCTTTCTCGACGAGATCGGCGAGATGGGTGCCGGCGTGCAGGCCAAACTGCTACGCGTGTTGGAGGAGCGCAAGATCACGCGCTTGGGCGGCAGCGGGCCCATCGATGTCGACATTCGCATCATCGCCGCTACGAATCGCAACCTCGAGGACATGATCCGCGACGGCCGCTTTCGGGACGACCTCTTCTACCGGCTGAATGTCTTTCCGATCGAAGTGCCGCCGCTCGCGGCGCGCCGCGCCGATGTGCCGCTCTTGGCGGAGTTCTTTCTGCGCGAGCTGCGTTACGCACATTCCAAGTTGCCGTTGGATGCGATCGAGGTCTTGCGGGCCCACGATTGGCCGGGCAACGTCCGCGAGTTGCGCAACGTCGTCGAGCGGGCCACCATCTTGGCGCGCGGGGGGCCGATCGAAGCGCTGCATTTCAGCCTGCCGCGGGCGCCGGGCGCCGCGGCCGCCAACGGCCCGATTTCGCTCGAGATGGACGTGCCGGAAGGCGGCATCGATCTCGAGCAGCTCGAAAAAAACCTCATCGGTAAGGCCTTGGTGCGGGCCGGCGGCAACAAATCGCAGGCCGCCCGGTTGCTGGGGATGACGCGCCGTACCTTGTACAGTCGCATGGAGAAGCATGGGATCCAGGACTGACGCCGTCCCGGCAGGGGCGCATGGGCGCCGGATTTTGTACCGGATGGGACGCCGGGGCCCGGCAGCGAAGCACGTCGGAATCTGCAACCGGCTGAAACGGAATGACTTGCGCTAGCCGGTCCGGGTGGACTGCGGCTTGCAGTCCGAAGTGCGAGCCGAACCATATGCACCGGGGACGGCTTAGGGGCAGGATCGACGCGATCCCGGCTTTTCCAGGAGACGGCCATGAGACTCTGGTTCCGACATCTGCCGCAGGCGATCGCCACCGCGGGCGCAGTCTGCGTACTGCTCGCCTGCTCGGGTGTGGCGGTAGTGCGAGCGCAGGGGCCGGGTGGTCCCATTGGGCCCGATCCGACGCAGGTGCGGGCGGAACTCGAGCGCACCGACCAACTGCTGCAGCGCGCCCACGAGGTCGTCCAGGCCTCCGGCAATCCGCGCGCCGTCGAGCAGCTGCAATTCGCGCGGCAGTCGCAAGACGTGGCGTGGAATCAATTCAATCTGGCCCGCTATCGAATTGCGTTCGATGCCACGCTCCGCGCCCGCGACCAAGCGGAGCGCGCCATTCGCCTCGCCCAACAGCAAGGTGATCAGGAGCAGCACGCGCGGCGCGCCGTCGAAGACGCGAGCCGGGCCCTCGAGCGCACCCAGCAGTGTGCCGGCGATGCGCCGTCCGAGAATCAGCGCCGAATGTTGGAGCTCGCCCAGCAGCAAGTCGGACAGGCGCAGGAAGCGCTGCAGCAAATGCGCTGGGAGGTCGCCCTCGGCCTCGCGCAGCAAGTCTTGAACACCGTGCGCCTGGTCTGCAGCCAGCAGCCTTGCCCGCGCGTCGGTGAAATGCTGGACGACGTGCAGCGCCTGTACGACCGGGCCGCGCACGACGTGCCATCGGATGACGCGCGCACCCGCGACATTCTGGACCGCGCCCACGAACTCGTGGACCGCGGCCGCGAAGCCTTGCAACGCGGCGCCTGCGATGCGGCCTTCATGCAGGCGCGCCAAGCGCGCGACATGATTCTGCGGGCGCTCCGCAGTCACGAGGGTGAGCCCGACGCCGCGGCCGTGGATCGGGCCATCGACGCCACCGCGGCCTTCATCGAAACCGTCACGCAGCGCGTGCCGGCGGAAAGCGGCGCGGCGCGG
>JANLSU010000011.1:0-46174 GCA_031362565.1 bacterium
TTAGAGGCGCGAGCCCGTTAACTCGCCGTCGGGGGTCCCACACCTCCGAAGACGTGCTCCTACCAGGAAGCGGACACGGACTCGGACACGGGATCGGACGCTGGGGTCACCGCGCGACGACGATCTTGCGGGTTTCGGAGCGTTCGACGCTGTCCATTCGGTAGACGTAGATGCCGTTGGCGACGCGGGTGCCGCGGTCGTCGCGGGCATCCCATGCGTAGCGGTGCAGGCCGGCGCTCAGTGTGCCGGACTGGAGCGTGCGGACGACGCGGCCGCGAATGTCGAAGATGCGCAGGCGCGTCTCACCGGAAGTGGCGAGGCCGAAGGCGATCGACGTGCCGTCGCGCATCGGATTGGGGCGCGCGATCAGCGGGCCGACTTCCGACACGGAAGCGACAGGATCGGCAGGTGTGGGGGCGCCGATTGTCGGCCGTGCGATGGAGTCGTCCTTGTCACACGGGTCATGGTGGTGCACGAGTTTCAATTTGGTTTTCTTCTGGATGAGTTCGGCTTGAGTCGTCGCCTGCATCACGTCGACGTTGAAAACGAGGTCGAGCAGGTTGCCGGTACTGATCAGCGTCGATTTTTCGATGCCGCGGCCCTGGATCTCGAATTCCCACGAGCCCTCGGACCGCTGCAGTTCGAAGCGCGTCAAGGCGCCCTTGGCGTT
Organism: bacterium; assembly: GCA_031362565.1. Taxonomy (GTDB): domain Bacteria; phylum Krumholzibacteriota; class Krumholzibacteriia; genus JANLSU01. The sequence goes on from JANLSU010000011.1 coordinate 671, forward strand.
GGAATTCTTGTAGATCCAGCAGGGACCATCGTGGTGATCGTCGCACTGGTTGTCGCGCGCTTCGCGCACCGAACCGGCGGGCAAGGTTTGCGTGTAGTCGCCGATTTGGATCTGGAACTCGAGTTCTTCCGGGTCGATCGCGCCGAACGTCGCGCACGGAATGAACTCGCCCTTGATGTGGAACTTGCCGTCCGTGTCGCGGAATGCGTGCTTGGGGTGTTTCGGGAAGTCGAACGACGCACTCTCGATGCCGAAGCACTGCACCGGGCAGTCGGGGGCCGCGACCTTCTGGGCTTGTAGAAAGCCGTCGACGCTCATGGCGTAGCCGTCCGGCAAGCTTTGGCCCGGGGCCTCGCGCGACACCACGCCGCCGAAGGTGAAGCCCTCGGCGCGCGATGCATGCAGCGTCTCGAGGCAACTTCCCTCATCGAAAGTCACGGTGCCTTCGTAGGCACCGGTCGTCGTTTCCGAGTCGAAGAAGAGCGCGAAACTGGTCAGCGGCCCGCCCAGACACAAGGTGCCGTTGGTGAACGTCGATGGCACCGTGGCATTCGGCGGCCCGGCGCTGAAGTCGTGGTCGCGCGACGGATCGCGGTAAAAATCGATGCGGCCGCCGCTGAAGGTCACGAGCAGAACGCCCTCGCCGCCATCCTGCGGCGCGTCGGCAACGAGGCCGGTGATATAGCCGGTCATTTCTTCAGCGGCAAAATCGACTCCGAGTGCGGCCGAGGCCTGATCGACCACGACCGGAATGCGCAGGGAATCGCCAGCTACGAACGGCAGCGACACACCACTCTTGAACGCGTACCCCTGGTAGTCGAGCGTCGTGGCATGCACCGGGGCAAGGTGCGCCGAGACGACAATGAGTGCGAGAGTTGTAATGCGACGCATGACGACCACCTTGTGACGGCTCTGCAGGTTGTCCTGACCCAACGGGGATGGGGGCGGAAGAATAGCACTTTCTTGACGACAACGGGCGCAAACCCGCCTCTGGCATGGCTCTCCGGTCCGCGTCGTGGCCGGGACCGCCGCCATCGGACGGGTGGTCGCGCATGGTCGCGAGTCGCATCCAATCGCGTTCCGGCGGAAATGGCGCAACTCACAGAATTCGTTTCTCTTACAGTTTCGCCGCCGGGCCAAATTCGTTATAATGAAAGGGACGGGCATTCGACCGCCCGGGCATCGTTATGGTTCGGATCGCGTGGCGCTGCCCCGCGGCGCGGCACTCCTACGGTTTGGTGAGGTGCGATGACTGAACGCCTGCGCAAGGTCGATCATATCGGCGTCGCAGTGAGCGACCTGGAAGCGGCCGTTGCCGCCTTCACGGCGCTGTTTGGCGTCGCCCCAGAATCGATCGAAGACGTGCCCGATCAGAAAGTACGGACGGCGTTCTTCGCCGCCGGGGACACCCACGTAGAATTACTTTGGCCGTTGGCCGAAGACAGCCCTATTTCGAGCTTCCTCGCCAAACGGGGCCCGGGCTTGCACCATATTTGCTTCGAAGTCCCCAATATCGAGCGGGCGCTGGACGAATACCGCGCCGCGGGAATGCGCCTGATCGATGAGGCGCCGCGGATCGGTGCGCATGGCAAACGGATTGCGTTCCTGCACCCCAAGTCGACCGGTGGGGTCCTGATCGAAATTTGCGAGGTCGAGCGCCAGGCCGGCTGCGAGCCGCACCCACGCTCACCACACCTCGCCAGCGGCCACTGAGGACGATCGCCGTTTCGGGTTTGCTTCCTGTCGGCCACACGGAGGTGGCGTCATGGCCTCGAACCACGCGGATCTCGGCGCGCGCGCGACATTGCACGCATGCGATTCCCTCCTGGCAACCGCCCGTCTGCATCTGGCCGCTCGGGCGACCGATCGCGGTCGTATCTCCAACGATCGCATCGATCGCATGCAGTGGCCGGTCTACGAACTTTCGTGGTGCACGACATGGCTGCGCGTCGCCGAAGCGATGCTCGATTCCGCGGGCGCCTCCCGCGCGACTGAACTCGAAGCGCATTTGGCCGAACTCTGCGCCGGCACCGCGGCACACGAAATCCGCACCCGTCTGCAGCGCTCCCCCGCCGACTTCGGCCTCGACGCCGGGACGTTGAACAGTGCCTTCGCGGCACCCGCCGTCGAAACATTCATGGCGCACGCGTTGGCGGCAGATCAAGCGTCGACGCTGGCCGGCGAAGTCGCCGCGCAGGGCTTTGGCGCCCGCGGCCTCTCGGAAGACCACGAAATGATCCGCGAGACGTTCCGGCGCTTCGCCGATGATGTCGTGGCACCACTCGCCGAACACGCCCATCGCGAAGACCTGTTGGTCCCACAGGAGATCATCGCCGGATTGCGCGAGATGGGTTGTTTCGGCCTGTCGATTCCGCAGCGCTACGAAGGCTTCCAGGATGACGAACGGCCCGACAACATGGGCATGATCCTGGTGACGGAAGAATTGTCGCGCGGCTCGCTCGGCATCGCCGGCAGCCTGGTGACACGGCCGGAGATTCTGGCGAAGGCACTCCTCAAGGGCGGCACCGAAGAGCAGAAGGAACGCTGGCTGCCGGTCATTGCGCGCGGCGACAAGATGGTGTCGGTGTGCGTCACGGAGCCGGACTTCGGGTCCGATGTCGCCGGCATGAGTGTCACGGCGCGGCCGACCGACGGCGGCTGGCTGTTGAACGGTGTGAAAACCTGGGCGACATTCGCCGGCCGTGCCGAAGTGCTGCTGGTGCTCGCCCGCACCGATCCGGACCCGGCGAAGAAACACGCCGGCCTGTCGCTCTTCATCGCCGAAAAACCGGCCTTCGACGGCCATGCGTTCGATTTTACGCAACCCGCCGGCGGCCGCGTCGAAGGGCGCGCGATTCCGACCATCGGTTATCGCGGCATGCATTCCTATGAAGTCGCCTTCGAAAACTATTTCGTACCCGCCGACCAGCTCGTGGGTGGCGAAGCCGGCCTCGGGCGCGGCTTTTACCTGCAGATGGAAGGCTTCGCGGGCGGCCGCTTGCAGACGGCGGCGCGCGCCAATGGCGTCATGCAGGCCGCGCTCGAAAAAGGCGCGTCCTACGCGCACGAGCGTGCGGTGTTCGGCCGGCCCATCTTCGAATACGGCCTGACGCAATGGAAGCTGGCACAGATGGCGATGCTGGTGCAGGCGTCGCGGCAGTTCACCTACGCGGTGGCCCGCATGGTGGACGAGGGGCGCGGCCAGATGGAGTCGTCGATGGCGAAGCTCTTCGCGTCGCGCATGGCCGAAATGGTGACCCGCGAAGCTCAGCAGATTCACGGCGGCATGGGTTACGCGGAGGAATACGCGGTGTCGCGGTACTTCGTGGACGCGCGGGTGTTCTCGATCTTCGAAGGCGCCGAGGAAGTCCTGGCGCTCAGGGTTCTCGGACGCGCCCTCTTGGAAGCCGAGTTGGCGAAGGCCACCGCGGCGGATCCGGACGGCGACATGACGCAGGGCGGCACCCACCCGCGCGACGGCGGCAGCCCGCGCAGCCGCGCGGCCTGAAGGAGGGCGCAATGCACCGCGAATTCGCACCCGGACGACAGATGGAGAAGGCGCCGGCCGGCCCATTGCACCTCCCCGACGGGGTGCGGGCGCCGAGTTATGGACGCTATCTGGAGGAATTCAACGCCGGTCAAGTCTTCGTGCATCCGCGCGGCATGACCCTCGACCGCGGCTTGTGCCAAGACTTCGCGACGACGTTCCTCGAACACAACCCGCTCTATCTGAATGCCGAGTATGCGATGGCGTGCGGCTATGAAACGGCGCCGGCATCGCCGCTCCTGGTGTTGGCAACGGTGCTGTCGCTCGGCGTGCAGAACGACTCCGAAAAGGCGATCGCCCATCTGGGCTACTACGACGTGCACTTCCCGCGGCCGGTCTACCCGGGTGACACGCTGCGCGCCTTGACGCGCGTCACCCATCGGCAAGAGCGCGGCCCCACGGATCCGGGCATCGTTTCGGTGCGCACGATCGGCTTGAATCAGCGCGACGAACTCGTGCTGCAGTACGACCGCAAGATCTTGGTGCCGCGCCGGCCGGCGGGCGTTGCCGGCGCTGCGGCGCCGGCGGCCGAGTTCCCGGCCTTCCCCGACACCGAACAAGCATTGCTGCGGATTCCGGATGTCGAATGCCGTCCGACGCATTTCACCGGCGCTGCGACGTTCTTCGAAGACTTCCAGCCCGGCCAGGTCATCCTGCACGCCAATGGCCGCACCGTCACCGACGAGCACTTCGCATGGACGTATCGGGTCGGCAACACGCATCCGCTGCACTTCGACCGCCTGTACAGCACGGCGCGGAGCGGTGCCATGAGCGGCGAACCAATTGTCTACGGCGGCCTCGTATTCGCGTGGTTGGCGGGGCTCGCGAGCCGCGACACGAGCGACAACGCGCTCTACGATTTGGGCTACACCGAGGGCTACCACACCCAGCCGACGATGGCCGGCGACACGCTGTACGCCATCTCGCGCGTCGTCGAGTGTGAAGCGGGGCCGCCCGGTATGGATGCCGGCATCGTCACGCTGCAGTTGATCGGCGTCAAGAACATGAACGGCCGCACCGCGCTCGACACGTACGGTGCCGATTTGTTTCTCAAGGAAAACGACAAGCGCAAGCTCGGCAAGGAAAAGGCGCCCGGAAAAATATTCGAGATCGAGCGCCGGCTCTTGATTCGCAAACGCCCGGTCTGATGGTTTCGACCGTTCGCAAGGATGCGTCGCATGAGCACCAATAAACGCGATAGCGCGATCCACGAGATCGTCAATGACTCGGGCCTGCCGTTGCTGCCGTCGTACGACGCCAGTGACGTCGCGCCCGGGCTCGAGGCACGCCTCGGTGCGCCGGGCGTCTATCCGTTCACGCGCGGCCTGCACGCCGAAGGCTATCGCCAGCAACTGTGGACCATGCGGCAGTATGCGGGCTTCGGCACGCCGGGGGCGACGAACGCGCGCTTCAAGCGCCTCATCGAGCAAGGGCAGACCGGCCTGTCGGTGGCCTTCGACCTACCGACCCAGATGGGCTACGACTCGGATCACCCGATGGCGGACGGCGAGGTCGGACGGGTCGGTGTCGCAATCGACTCACTTCAGGACATCGAGACGCTGTTCGACGGCATCCCGCTTGGTCGCATTTCAACTTCGATGACGATCAACGCCACCGCGCCGATTCTGCTCGCCATGTACGTGGTTGCCGCGGAGAAACAGGGCGTCGGCCGGGACCGGCTGGCCGGCACGGTGCAGAACGATATCCTCAAGGAATATGTCGCGCGCGGCACCTACATCTATCCACCGCGCCCGTCGCTGCGCATGGCGGTCGATCTCATCGCTTACGCGGCGCGCGAGTTGCCGCGCTTCAATCCCATCTCCTGCAGCGGCTATCACATTCGCGACGCCGGCTCGACCGCGGTGCAGGAAATGGCCTTCGCGCTCGCCAACGCCATGGCCTATGTCGACGCGACGCTGGAGCGTGGGGTGCCGGTCGACGATTTCGCGACGCGCATTTCGTGGATCTTCAACACCCACAACGATTTTTTCCAAGAGATCGCCAAGTTCCGGGCCCTGCGGCGGATGTGGGCACGGATCATGCGCGAAAACTACCGCGCCACCAACCCGCGCGCTTGGATGCTGCGGACGCACACCCAAACGGGCGGCGTGACGCTCCGCGCCCAGCAGCCGGAAAACAACATCGTCCGCGCCGCCTATCAAGCCATGGCGGCGGCGTTGGGCGGCGTGCAATCGATGGCGCTATCGTGCTTCGACGAAGCGCTGGCGTTGCCGACGGAATTCTCGCAGCAGATGGCGCTCCGCACTCAGCAGGTCTTAGCCCATGAAACCGGTCTCCGCAAGGTGGCCGATCCGCTGGGCGGTTCGTACTACATCGAGTCCCTCACCGATGAGCTCGAAGCCGAAGCCTGGGCACTGCTCGACGAAATCGCCCGGCGCGGCGGTGCGGTGGCAGCGATCGAACAGCGCTTCATGCAAACCGAAATCGAACGCGCCGCATACGCCGAACAATTGGCGATCGAGTCCGGGGAACAGCCGGTCGTCGGACTCAATTGCCACACCGACACGGTGGCGGGCGGCGGTTTGGGCCTGCAGGGCGAGCTTTTCCGCCTCGACGACGCGGCGTCGGAAGCGCAGCGCGCAGCGCTCGTGCGGTTGCGCTCCGAGCGGGATGCGGTGGCCGTGGCTGCAGCCTTGAGTGCACTCACAGCTGGCGCCCGCGATGAACGGGCCGACACCATGGAACTCGTGCTTGCGGCGGTGCGCGCCTATGCAACCGTCGGCGAGATCAGCGATGCCTTGCGCAGTGTCTTCGGCGTACACCACGAGGGAGCGTGACCATCATGGCAGACTTGTACAACATCGGCGAAATCCCGGCGCTGGGCACGATCCCGGCACAAATGCACGCGTTCGTGATCCGGCGCGAACGGCACGGTGAACCCGAGCAGGCGATGCAACACGAAATCATCGGCGTGCCGCAGTTGGGGCCCGACGAGGTGCTCGTGCAGGTCATGGCGGCGGGCGTCAATTACAACGGTGTGTGGGCGGCGCTCGGCCAACCCATGTCGGTACTCGACGTGCATAAGCAGGACTTCCACATCGCGGGCTCGGATGCGAGCGGCATCGTGTGGGCCGTGGGCAACAACGTCCGGACGTGCAAGCCCGGCGACGAAGTGGTGCTGCATTGCAACCAATCGTGCGGGCAGTGCGAACAGTGCGTCGGCGGCGATCCCATGTGTTGTCCCGAACAGCGTATCTGGGGTTATGAGACACCCTGGGGCTCGTTCGCACAGTTCTGCAAGGTGCAGGCGCAGCAGGTGCTGCCGAAGCCGGCGCACCTGACGTGGGAAGAGGCCGCGTCGTACATGCTGACGCTGGCGACTGCGTACCGCATGTTGTTCGGGCACCGGCCGCACGACTTGCGCCCCGGCCAGTGGGTGCTCGTGTGGGGTGGCTCGGGCGGCATCGGTTCGATGGCGATCCAGCTCGCACGCCATGCCGGCGCGCATTCGGTCGCGATGATCTCGTCGGCGGAGAAAGGGCCGTTCGTGCAGCACCTGGGCGCCGACGGCTGGCTGAACCGCAAGGACTTCGCGTGCTGGGGCCGGCTGCCCGACACCCGCGACCGCGAGGCCTATGGCATGTACTTGAAAGACGTGAAGCGCTTCGGCAAAGCCATCTGGGACATCACCGGTAAACGCGACGTCGACATGGTGTTCGAGCATCCGGGCGAAGAAACCTTCCCGGTCTCGTGCTACGTCGTTAAGCGCGGCGGCATGGTGGTGTTCTGCGCCGGCACGACGGGATTCAATCTGACCATGGACGCGGCGTACATCTGGATGCGCCAGAAGCGAATTCAGGGATCGCACTTCGCGACCCGCGCCCAAGCCGCCGAGGCCAACCGGCTCATGATGGAGCGGGTCGTGGAGCCGTGCTTGTCACGAACGTTCGAATTCGAAGCGACCGCCGAACCGCACACCCTCATGCGTGCGAACACGCATCCGGGCGGCAACATGGCGATCCTGGTCCAAGCTCCGGCGCGCGGCCTGCGAAACACCGCCGAAACGCTCGAATACATCCGCCGCCAAGGTGAGGCCGCCGCGTAACGCGCCCTCCCGACCGGTCACCCGCCCCGCCTGCATCCCGTGTAGAATCGGCGCGCTCGAACCCGCGCCGCGCCACACGACATGCCTGCGAGGAGTCGCGTCCCGTGCCGGCTTGGATGCTGTCCTTCGTCTTCAACTTCGGCACCTGGCTGGTGAGCGGAGCGCCGCTCGCGGCGGTTGCGGCAACACCGGCGCTGCGACCGGTCACGCCCGCGTCTATTGCATCACACGCGTGGAACGTGCCGGCGCTCGTCTTCGTGTCGCGCCAACCGGCGCCGGCTGGGTCCGGACAGATCCCGGGCCTGGGGCCGCGCGGCCGCGCCCTCGCGACCGGTGGCCGGCTTCTGATTCGCGACGGCAACGGCCGGGTGCGTCCGGTGCTTCCCGAGGCCCGCTTCTTCGACGTCAGCGATCCGTGTGTGTCGTGGGACGGCAAACGCATCGCGTTCGCCGCCACCACCGCGCCGGACAGTGCGTGGCGCATTTGGATCGTCAGCGCCGACGGCAGCGGCCTCGCCGCGGCGACGCGGAGCGATCGCGGCGGGGACCTGCGCCGTGCCCGCCTCGATGCGCGGCGTTTCGCGCGCTATGACGACCTCGATCCCTGCTGGCTCGCCGACGACCGGATCGCATTTGCCAGCACACGTTTTCCGCAGCGTGCCCAAGCCGGCGACCTGCCGGTCACGAATCTGTTCGTCACCGTGCCCGGTGGTGCAAGTCCGAATCGCATCACCGCCGAACGTAACGGCGGTGAGGAGTTGACGCTCGATCCGCCGACCGGCCGCATCGTATACGCGCGTTGGTGGTTCAATCGCTTTCTGCCGAGCGACGAACCGGCGGCGGCTGGCTTGCCGCGCGGCATCACGCTCGAGCGCGCCCATGCGGTGCCGCAGGACACGATCAATCTATGGACGGCGGGGATCATCCATCCGGATGGCGACGCCTTGAAGCTCGCCGCCGGGGATGCGCATGCGCACGCAACGATGCGGGCCTATCAGCCGACGGTGCTGCCGGATGGTTCGGTCGTCGGCGTGTGGGCGCGCGAAGCGTCGATGGACCCGGCGCCGGGCTTCGTCGGCCTGCAGCATTTCGCGGCCGGCGTCGGACCGGCGCGCTACTTGACCGGCCCGGGAACGGCGTTGCCGGCAGCCGCCTGTGCGCCGGTCGCGCTTGCCGATGGACGCCTGGTGTTTGCAATGGACGTGCAAGGCCACGGCGACTTCGGACTGTATTTGGCCGATGCCGATGGGCGTCGCGCCGCGCGCATCATCGACCTGCCGGGCAGCCTCGAACTGGATGCGGCGGTGCTGGCACCCAGGCGGCGGCCGCCGGTGCCGCTCGAGGAATCGATCGGCCTGCGTACCGCGGACTTGCCGAATGTCGACCCACGCCAGCTCGCCGACAGCAGCTACACGTTCCGTTTCGACTGTCTGAACGTCTTCACGAATGCGGCGGTGGATGCCGCGATTCCTGACGCCTTGCCGATCCAGCAGGGCTTGCGCATTCGATTTTACGCGCCGCTTGCCAGGCCCGAGGCCGTGGGCGGCGACAGCTTGATCCTGCTGCGCGAGGTCCCGGTGGACGAAAGCGGCGCCGTCCACGTCGACGACATCATCGCCGAGACACCGATTTTCGAGCAGCTCGTCGGACCCGACGGGCACATCCTGCGGTCGACGCGCGGGGCGGCCCACGTGGCCGGGATGAATTTTTCGCGGATGGGTTCGGGGACCAAGTGCGTCGGGTGCCACACCGGGCACTCCGTGATCCCGGCGGCGCCGAACAACTGGCTGGCAAAGTGGTTCAACACCGCACCGTCTGCGGAGGTCTGGGCGTCGAGCGTCGGCGCCGGCCAGGCCCGGAACCTGGTGGACCGCCGTACCCGAGGTCCGGCCCCGGAGGTCGCCTGGGTCGCCCAGGGGAAACAAGCGGAGCGCGTCCGGCTCGCCTGGAACCGCATCATTGAAGTTCGGGCCCTGGTGATTTACGCTTTGCGTTCAGATCTCTCTGCGGGCACACAACTTCGGGTCGATGGGACCGATTTGGTCTTCCGGCGCGCTGGACAGACGGTCAAGCAACTGTCGGTTCGCCGCCGCCTTCGCCCGAACGGCACCCGGATCGAATTCGAACCGGTGCGGGTGGACGCAATCGAGATCATGCCGACTCGCGTGACCGGAATCGCCTTGCATCGGCCGGTGGTCGCGCTTGCAGAGATCGAAACCGTCGCACGACTGCTCGAAGACTGAACACCGCCCCCACACGGCCCCTGGTGTTCGAGCCTTCGAGATTCTTTTCGGGAGGACGCAAATGAAGAGACCGTTCCTTGAATCGGCCGCCTTCGTCTTGGCGGTTGGGTGCTTCACGGGTGCAGCATCGGCCCAGGGTTTTCAAGCGGTCTATTCGAAGGACGGAACGGATGTGTGGGCGGTCGGCGATGCCGGCCTCGCGCATCGGTCGTTCGACGGCGGCGCCAGTTGGACGGCGCAGAACATCGGTGCCAAGCCGTTGCACGGTGTCGCCCAACAGGGCCTCACCGTGGTCCTGATCAGTGACGACGGCGAAGTGCGTCGCAGCACGAACAATGGCGGCACGTTCGCACTGCAAACGCTGCCGGGGGCGCCGCACCTGCGCGCCATCGAGATGGCGGATGCATCGAACGGTTGGATCGTCGGCGACGGCGGCAACATTTTTGTGACGGCGGACGGCGGCGCCACCTGGTCGCCGCAGACCTCGGGTACAGCACAGCGGCTGAACTCGGTGCGCTTCCGCAGCACGACCGAAGGCTGGGCCGTCGGCGCCGCAGGAACGGTTCTGTATACGACCAACGGCGGTCTCAATTGGAGCCCGGTCGTGACGGGCGCCACCGCCAACCTGCGCTCGGTCGACTACGCCGGCACCGCAGTCTGGGTCGTGGGAGACGACGGCATCGCGGTCAAGTCGCCCGATGGCGCCGTTTGGACTGCCGTCAACTTGAAGCTCGACGCCAAGTCCGATGTCACCGGCGTGTGGATGGAATCGGCGAACAACTTGGTTCTGACCGGCGGCGGCGGCTTCCTGCGCAAGACGACCGATGGCGGCACCACGTGGACGTTCCAGAAGAACCCGGTGCTCGCCGAAACGTCGGATCTCTTCTATCTAAACGGCGGCACCAAGGGCTGGGCGACGCACACCAAGACCAAGGCGGTCGTGCGCACCACCGACAGCGGTGCCACCTGGACCTACAGCGGATCGGGTACACGGAGCTGGGTTTCAAAACTCACGGTTCCCGGCGGTTCGGTGCGCGGCAACACGCTGCACATGAGCCACGTCAACAAGAACACCTACTATGTGGCGCTCTCGACCCGCGTCTACAGGAGTACGGATCGGGGCGAGACCTGGGCCCAGATCTCGACGATCACCGGCAGCGGCTCGAAGGCGAACGCCTTCTATGTGCATCCGCAGGACGACAACAAGATGGTGGTCGCCATCGGCGCGCCGGACCGCATCATGCGCACGACGGACGGCGGCGCCAACTGGACGCAAACGCTGGCGGTGGATTTCACCGAATACGGTGTGCCGCTCGAGATGAACCAGGATGTGCCGAACGACTTGTACTTCGGCCCCGAAGACGGCAAGCTCTACATCTCGCATGACTTCGGCGCCACGTGGTCGACCCTGTCGACACCGGGTTTCCGCAGCCCCTGCGACATCCAGGTCGTGCAGGACAACAACAACATCATTTGGGTCGGTGACGGCGTCACGGGCGTCGGCTCGAGCGACATGTTCCGCTCGACGGACGGCGGCCTCACGTTCACCAAGCTCTACAGCGGGCCGTCGTCGGAGATCCCGATGATCTCGTCGCCACACCTCAATCCATCGCTGGGACTGGCGACGCATTGGAGTGGGGGCGGCGTCGATCGGACGACGAACTTGGGTGCCAACTGGGCACAGGTCAGCTCGGTAGGTTCCGCCTGGGGCTGCGATTTCGCGAAGGACGACCCGAATGTCGTGACCTTCGGTGTGTACAGCGGCGGGGTCAACTATATCTCGCTGGACGCCGGCGCGACGGGCACGTACCAATCGACATCGCTCGGCGGTACGAACTACGCCTACTACGCCGTCGACCGCGCCACGATGCTGGCGATGCAAGCGTCCGCCATCTACAAGATGACGAACACCTACACGGTGACGCCCAACAACACGCAGGCCCTCACGGTCGCGGCGCCGAATGGCGGCGAAGTGTGGACGGCCGGCGAATCGCGTAACATCGCCTGGACCGGCACCAACCTCGGGCTCGTGAAGATCGAGTACCGGCCCGATGGAGCGACGGCCTGGCAACAGGTGACGCTCGTCGAGGGCTACCTGGGCACCTACAACTGGACGGTGCCGTCGAACAACACGGTGACGGCTGAAATCCGCATCAGTGACGCGTGGGACGCTGCACCGATCGACGGCTCGAACTCGACGTTCACGATTCATGCTCCGGTGGTGGCGGCCGCGGCGCCGTCGCTCGACTTCGGGCAGCATGCGGTCGGCACGTTGAACACGAGCCAAGTGACCGTGCAGAATACCGGCACGGCCACGTTCAACGGCACGGTCGGGGTCACGGGCGACGGGTTCACGCTGCTCTCGAGCCCCGTCCTGTCGCTCGCCGCGTCGACGTCGGCAAATCTCGATGTGCAGTTCGCACCGGTTGCGGCACAGGTCTATGCCGGCGGGTTCAGCGTCACCGGCAACGCACCGGCCGTGAACGTGACTCTGGGTGGCGAGGGCACACAAGCCGCCGCGCTGCAGATCGACGTTCCGAATGGTGGCGAGGCCTGGCAGTACGCGTCGTCGCAGAACATTCAGTGGTCGAGCGTGATCGTCGGCCAGGTGCGCATCGAGTACCAGACGACGACGGCCGGGCCGTGGACCTTGATCGCCGACGATGTTCCCGCCACGCCGAACACTTACGCGTGGACGATCCCGAATACGCCGTCGAACACCGCCCGGGTGCGCGTCAGCCAAGTGGGCGGCGGGCTCGTGGACGCGAGCGACAACGACTTCACGCTCGGCGTGCCGTTCTTCTCGGCGTCGACCTCGGAAATCGACTTCGGCCTCATCAACGCCGGCTCGACGGCAACGCAAACGCTCACGGTCTCCAACCCGGGCAACGCGCCGCTGACGATTTCGTCGGTCACCGACGACAGTTCGGTCTTCGACGCGACACCGACATCCATCGTCATTGCGCCGCTCGCCAACACCAATTTCGACGTGCACTACTCGCCGGCGGCGCCGGGGACGGACAGCGGAACCATGACCTTCGTGGACGATGCGCCGGGATCGCCGCACGTGATCATCATGAACGGTCAAGCCGAGGTCCCAAGTGACGCCGGGGACTTCCCGACGACCTATGCGCTCGACCAGAACGGGCCGAACCCGTTCCAGGGCCAGACGCTCATTCGCTATCGCCTGCCGCAAACGAGCCAGGTGTCACTCGAGGTGTTCGACCTCCAGGGCCGGCGCGTTGCGACGCTGGTGGAGAGCGAACAGGGACGGGGTTCCTACGCGATTCCGTTCGGCAGTGGGCTGGCCACCGCCGCCGGGAGCCGCATCGGCAACCTCGCGAACGGTGTGTACTTCGTGCGTCTACAGGCCGGCACGTTCTCGAAGACTGCCAAGCTCGTACTGGCACGCTGACAGCTGCGGAGCAGGTTCGATTCTCGAAGGCGCGCGGTGTAGAAATACACCGCGCGCTTTTTTGTCGCTGCCGGAATCGAGCGTCGAGATTTGCAGTGCCGCGGGCCGCCCCAAAAGCGCCCATCAGCCGCCGGCCGCCGCCGCTTCGCCAGCTTTGCGGCCGCTGACCCACGCCCAAAGAAAGTTGTACCCGCCCAGGCGCCCCACGACGTCGAGGATTTCTCCACAGGCGTAGAGCCCCGGCACCGCACGGCACTCGAGCGTTCGTGGGCTGACTTCGCCAAGCGCCAGCCCACCGCCCGTCACCTCGGCCGTCGCGTAGCCTTCGCTCCCCGTGGCGGGCAGTGGATAGTCGGTAAGCGCCGCGAGCAGCCGCCGCCGTTCATCGCGCGCCAATTCGTGTTCGCGCCGGTCGCGTGAGACGTTCGCGAGCTCGAGGAGCGTCGCGATGAGCCGTTCGGGCAAGAATTCGTGCAAGACGGTCGAGACGAGGCGTTTGCGTGCGGCGCGGAGCACCGGCTCCCAATCCGCCACCCCACCCCAACACGCCCGCAACTGCACACCCTCCGCGCCCGGAGCCGTAAGATGCCGGCTCATATCGAGCACCACCGGGCCGCTGAATCCCCGGTGCGTGAACAGCATGTCGCGTTCGCGTTCTTCCAGCACCCGGTCGCCGCGCGTCGCACGCAAGCGGGCGCGCACTGCAAGCCCCGTGAGGGCCGTCCAGCGTGCATCGTCCGTCGTGAGCGGCACGAGCGCCGGGTAGGTTGGCTCGCTGCCGATCCCCAACGCGCGCGCCATCTCGAGTCCACCACCGTCGCTGCCGCTCTTGGGAAGCGACAACCCGCCCGAAGCGAGTACGAGCCGGCGGCCATCGAGCGTCCGCCCATCCGCCGCAGTCACCCGCCACGACGGCACCACAGGGTTCGGCCCGGCGCCGGCACCGCCGCCGGCGACGCGCTCGAGCCCCACAACCCGAAACCCGCACACCAGTTCGGCACCCGCCTGGGCACAAGCAGCCAACAAGGCTTCGACGACATCGAGTGACCGGCTGCTACACGGAAACACTTTGCCGGTCGCTTCGGTCTCGAGGGGTATCCCCAAGTCCGTTTCGAAAAACGCCCGCACCTCGTCCAGCGGCCACGAAAAGAGCACGTTGCGAAGCGCATTGCGTGAACCGCTCGTATGAAAATCGTCGAGCGCCATCACCGACGGCAGCACGTTGCAACGCCCACCACCACTGACGCGAATCTTGGCACCCGGCTTCGGCCGCGTTTCGACCACGACGACACGCGCCCCGCCGCGGGCCGCAAAAAGCGCCGCGCAGAGCCCCGCCGCGCCGGCGCCCACAACGATCACATCGTGCCCTCGCTCGCTCACGCGATCCTCCGCAGCTGCCAGCCGGCCCTTCGAATGCTCGGCCATCGAATGTGAAGGATCGAGATCGCCTTGGCAACCTCGTACCACCCCGCCAAGCCCGTGCCTGGCGCCTACTTATCTTGCGGATCGCTCGTTCTGGAACGAGTTTTTTCCGCTGTCGCCGATTCAAAAGTCGCGTTCAAGCCGGAAGCCGCCGGCTCGCGAGCTCGCAGTGCCGGACGGATAACGTCGGGACAGTGATTTTGAGCCGTTGGTCGGGTGCGCCGATCCCAAGAATCCCGCCGATGGAGAACATCTGCGCTGCGACCTCGAATCATTCGACGGATTACATCGGGACAGTGGCCACTGGCTGTTTCAAGTGCGTCGCCTTCCCGAACACGCGAGGTTTGGCCGCACGCCTCGGGCCCGGAAGCTCGGCTCGCGACGTGATGCAACACACGTCGCGCCGCGAAGGGTCTCCGGCTTGGGGGCCTGCATTGTCAAAGAACACACTGGCGCTCGGCGGCGCCGGTGGGAAATGATCGGAATGGATCTCGCAATCGGCGGGCCAATGGATCGTTCGCAGGAACGTGGCTCTACGGCCGGATTTCCGAAACTTGCCGCGCTCCGTTCGACAACGAGTGGGGCGGAGCACTGTCGTGATCGTTGACACCGGCCCCGAGCGCACCCCTGCCGTCGCCCTCACAACGACGCAGTCCGGCGGCGTTCGCGCTCCGCGTCCCAGTCCGCTGCGATCCGGTCGACCTCGTCGGCCAACGCCGCGCGGCGGGCCAGGAGCGCGGACGCAATCCCCGGCCGTGCCGCGGCCCGCAGGCGAAACAAGATTTCGACCCGAAACTCATCCGAGTGTTCGCGGCCGTAGAGACACACGATCCCCACGACGGGTAGGAGGAGAGCGGCGGCGAACGCCCCGCCCGGCCCGGCGCGATGGGCGGCGAGCGCGATCCAGGCGGCGTACGCGAGCGGAAAGGCCACCAGTGCCGTCAACAACTTGACGGTGACGATCGCCTCGTACGCCGGACGGAGAATGCGCACCATGACTCGCGGCAGAAAAAACGGTACGTACCACGCGATAACACCCGCCGCGACGACCGGCAATGCAATCAACGCCACCAAAGCGTCGGCACCCACGAGCCGCAGTGTTTCGCGCCGCGAAAGTTGCGCCGGCAATTCTGCGTCCTCGAGGCCCAGACGCAGCAACCGCTTCTGGTGTGCGCGCACGCCGCGGCGCAACTGCTCGAGCCGTGCGGGGTCGTGGGCTCCCAACCACGCCATGCCGGCGGCGAACAACTGCAAGCGCGGCAACCGATGCGCAAGATCCGCCACCTTGTGCGCCCGGTCCAAGCCGCGCTCCGCCGCGTAGAGCGATTCTGCGGCATGCAAGAGCGGTTCGTTGTCGCGGCCGCTGAAATTCAGCACCACGGCTTCGATGCCGGCGGCGATCGCGGCGGTCGCATCACGCGCTGCAGCCACCGGGTCGATCGCATACGCACTGCGCCACGCCGCAACATCGATTGCGTCGCCAATGTACGCCGCCGCCTCGCCACGAAATGTCGTCTTGCGCCGGTACGTGAGCCCCACGGGCACGACTTGCAAACCCAACGTCCAATTGGCACCCGACTCCGCCCGCAGCGCGATGCGCGCCGCGCCGGTCCGCAGCGGCGCAACTTCCGGCTCCGAATGGCTCGTGCCTTCGGGGAAGATGAGAACCGCTTCGCCGCCGACGAGCGCGGCGATCGCAGCGTCGAAAGTCGCTTCGTTGCGACCCACGAGTTGCGGGTCGTCCTGCGGACGGTACACCGGCAGGCCGCCGAGTTCGCGCAGCACCTGGCCAATGATGGGCCGTTCGAAAAGCGGCGCGCGCGCCAGCGGATGCACGCGCCGCCCGGCGATGCAAAAGACGACCAGCGCATCGACGATGCTGTTGGGGTGATTTGCGACCACGAGCACTGGGCCCGCGGGCAATTCGGGCCCGATACGGCTCACGTCATAGAAGAGGCGCGTCGCGAGCAGCGCGGCGCGCTCGACGAGCCGGGTTCCGGCGCGAATCAAGACCATCGAACTCTCCCCGCAGCGAGCGGCTTGACGATGATGCCGCACGGCGCCACGCTATGCGAGTCCTCGTCGAGTCCGAGTCCAATGCCCGAGGAGGCGCCGTGCTGCCTGGAAGACTCCGCCGGCTCGGATGGATCACCGCGGCGGCGCTGGCCCTGAACCTGGTTGGCGACGCCATCGGGCTCGCCCAAACCAGCGACTCACTCCTCCTGACAGGGGCGCGCGTTCTCGATGCGCGCGGCGAACACTGGCTCGACGGCAACGCCGTGCTCTTGGCCGGCGGCCACATCGCCCGCATCGCACCCGAGAACGAGATGGAGGCGGCGGCACGCCGCGCGCCGCGCATCGATCTCGCGGGGCTCGCACTCGTGCCCGGGCTCATCGATCTGCACACGCATTTGCTCTTGCATCCGTACGACGAGACCCCGTGGGATGACCAAGTCCTCAAGGAGTCGCTCGAGTTGCGCACCGTGCGCGCCACCGTCGCGGCACGCGTCACACTCGCCGCCGGCTTCACGACAATTCGCGAACTCGGCACCGAGGGCGCCGGCTTCGCCGATGTGTCGCTCCGCGACGCGATCGCGAACCGCATGATTCCGGGGCCGCGCATCTTCGCCGCGACCCGCGCGATTGTGGCGAGCGGCTGCTATGGCCCGTCCGGCTTCGATCCGCGCTGGACGGTCCCCAAGGGCGCGCAGGAGGCCGACGGCGTCGACGGCGTGCGGCGCGCAGTCCGCGAGCAGATCGCTGCCGGCGCCGACTGGGTCAAGGTGTACGCCGACTACCGGCGGGCCAAGGGCATGCCGGCCACACCGACGTTTTCGCAAGCCGAACTCGATGCCATCGTCGATGAAGCGCGCAGCGCGGGACTTCCCGTGGCGGTGCACGCGGCGACCGACGAGGGCATGCGGCGCGCCGTGCGCGCCGGCGTCACGACCATCGAACACGGATATGGCGCGTCCGATGAAACCCTGCGGGCGATGCGCGAACATGGAATCGTGCTCTGCCCGACTCTCGCCGCGAACGAGGCCGTAGTGCATTATGCAGGCTGGAAACTGGGGCAACCGGAACCGCCGCGCTTGCGCGATGGCCGCGATACGTTCCAGCGCGCGCTCCGCGCCGGCGTGACGATTGCCTGCGGTAGCGACGCTGGAGTCTTCGCCCATGGCGACAACGCGCGCGAGATCGAACTCATGGTAGCCTACGGCATGAAGCCGGTGGACGCCCTGCGCGCCGCGACGGCAACTGCGGCGCACGTGCTGGGGCGCGGTACGGATCTAGGACGGGTCGAGGCCGGTTGCGTGGCCGATCTCATCGCGGTCGAGGGCGACCCACTCGTGGATCCCGCGGCCTTGCGGCGCGTCCGTGTGGTGTTGCAGGCCGGGCGTGTCGCCGCCGACCAACGAACGACTCTGGGGCGGCGCGGCGCCGGAGATATTCCGACCAGCGTGCAGCGCTGAACGGCTCGAGGCTGCAAACGAACGAAAGGGCAGGACCCGATGGAAGCATCACCTCAAGCGCGTCCGGACGCTGCTGAATATCCGGCGTTCTACGCCGGGTACATCGGACGCGTCCATGAGACCGACATTCTGACGGCTCTCGACGCGCAAATCGCCGAGATCCGAACCCAGTTCGGAGCCATTCCCGAATCACGCGGCGGACACCGTTACGCGCCCGGCAAGTGGAGCATCAAAGAGCTCGTCGGCCACCTCTGCGACGGCGAGCGGATCTTTGCTTATCGTGCCTTACGCTTCGCGCGCGCCGACTCAACGCCGTTGCCTGGTTACGAGGAGGACGACTACGTCCGGAACGCCAATTTCGACGCGGTGCCGCTCGCCGACCTGGTGCAAGAACTCGAATTGTTGCGGCATGCGAACGTCTCCATGTTCCGTGGCTTGGAGCCCGTGGCGTGGTCGCGTTCCGGCTTGGCCAACGGCAATCCCATCAGCGTGCGGGCCATCGCCTATACGATGGTCGGACACCTCCGACATCACCAAGAAACCCTGCGCACGAGGTATTTGCCATGAAGAAGACGAGACTGCTCTTGGGTGTCTGCGCTGGCGCCGCGCTCGCGTTGTTGATGCTCTCAGGCTGCGGCGGCACGACACCGATCAAGGCATTACTCGACGACGCCCCGCGCTACGACAACAAGACAGTGCGCATCGCCGGCACCGTCGGCCGTTCGGTCGGCGCGTTGGGTTTCGCCGCCTACCAAGTCGAGGACGGAACCGGCACGCTGACGGTCGTGACCAAGAACGGCGGTTCGCCCCGCGAAGGCGCCAAAGTCGGCGTCCAGGGCGTCTTCCATTCGGCGTTCACCCTCGGCCCCCAGACCGTCGCCGCCCTGGTGGAGAAACAGCGCCGCACGCAGTAGGGGCACGATGCAGACGCATTGGGGGCGCTGCCTGGGGGTCGTCGATGACTCGCTCGACCTATGGTGCCGGTGTCGATGGGCCCTTCATCCACCTCCGGGACATGCATCACATGCCCAGAATCCTCTTCCCTCTCTTGCTCATAGTCGGCGCTTGTTCGCAGCCTTCGCTCGCAGCGCCACTCACCTCTGCTGAACGGCCACCCACGGTCGCCGCCGGCTTTTCTCTCGGCTTGCCATCCGGCATCAACCTGAGCGGCAGCTACGCATTCGGCCATTCCCGATTGCGACTCTCCGGCGGCTACTTTGGTCTTGTCGGAGGTGCGCAGCTGGGCTTCACGCCCTTCGTGAGCACCGACAGCGTCTTTTCGCGCAGCGTTGCAGTCGTCGTTGGCTACTTTTTTGCGGATCGCTACGTGTTCTATGCGACTTCACCGCAGATCACGGATCACTACGAGTACGCCGGTCTCGCGATCGAGTTCAACCTGCGACAGCTTTTCATCACTCCGGGCGTGGCGCTTTTCCAGAGCCGCGGCGACACCGAGGTCGGTCTCCTGTTTCAAGTCGGATGCGAATTCCCGCTCCGGCGTCGCTGAACGTCGCTCACGAATCCAGCAACCCCGACAACCAGTGGACGACGTTCAAGAGGAGCTGCGGGTTTTGCGCGGCGATGGGCGCGTTCATTCCCATGGGGCTGCGTTTAGGTCCGGTGACTTGGGCGGAGAACATTGCCGCCTCGCCGAACAATGCCACGTACCCACGGCCGGTGCGCAGCACGGCCGCCTGCGGCCAGCCGGCGACCGAAATTCGCGGCGTGTCAGATTTGAACTCCCACGCGACCTGCGGCAACACGGACTCGATGTCGGGTCCCAGTACCAGCAACGGTGTCGCCGCTGAATCAACTTGAAACGCCGATCCCGTGAACGTCGCAACCGAATCGATGCGCTCCTCCACTGACCGGCCGTTCATGATGGCATGATCCGCCAAACTGTGATCGGCGCGCCGGAACACAAATGGACCGCCCATCTTCGCGTCCTTGGCGAGCGCGAAACCATTGCTCCACCGGGCCCCGAAGGCGGCGCCGAGTTTCTCGGCGGCACCGGGGAACGGCATGTGGTCCGAAATGAGGAGCAACGCGCCACCCGCCGCGACCCAGTCGTGCACCGCGACGATTTCGCTGTCGGTGAAGGCGCTCGGCGTCGGCAGCTCCCATTTCGACTGATTCGACGCCGCGAGTGCATTGGCGATGACGAGAATACTCCCCGCGCGCAGCGATTCGCGCGTGAAAGTCGACGTGCTCGCCTGTACGACATAGCCATCGCGCCGCAGAAACTCGGCGAACGGCCGGTAGCGGCCCGTAGCCGTGTGGAAGTTGCCGTGCGCCTCGTCCAACAGCACGACCGGCCCCTTGCCCACGGCGAACGCCGGATGTGGCACCGGCGCCGCGAACGTCGTGTCTGCACTCTGTTGAGCGCAACTCAGATTAGCAATCGATACGAGCGCCAAGAAATGCGCCAGACGCACGCCGTTCTTCCGGCCGAATCCGCTCACCATATGCGCACTCGCTCCGCCGGCGCGACATACAGCTTGTCGCCGGGCTGTACGCCAAAGGCCTCGTACCAGGCGTCGACATTGCGCACCACGCCATTGACGCGATACATGCGTGGCGAGTGCGGATCGCTGACGACGATCTTACGGATATAGTCGTCGCGCGCCTTGCCACGCCAGGCTTGGGCCCAGCCCAGGAATACGCGCTGGTCGCCGGTCCGTCCGTCGAGTACCGGCGCCGGCTGGCCACCGAGCGAAGTGCGATAGGCTTCGAGTGCCAGAGTCACGCCGCCCAAGTCGGCAATATTCTCACCCATCGTGAGTTCGCCGTTGACGTGCAGGCCGGGCAGCGGTTCGAAGGTCGAATACTGGGCGCCGAGTTTCGCCGCCCGGGCTTCGAACACCTTGGCATCGGCCGGAGTCCACCAATCGCGCAGCTTGCCCTCGGCGTCGAATTTGCGGCCTTCGTCGTCGAAGCCATGGGTCAGCTCGTGACCGATGACGCCACCGGCCGCGCCGTAGTTGATCGCCGGATCTGCAAGCGCGTCGAAGATCGGCGGTTGCAGGATGCCGGCCGGAAAAACGATGTCGCGCAAGGAACCGTTGTAGGCGTCGTTCGTCTGCGGCGTCATTGCCCATTCACTGCGATCCACCGGTCCCGGCAACCGCGCCACGTGGAACTGCCAATCGAGTTCCGCCGCGCGGCGCACGTTGCCCAACAAGTCGTCGTCGCGGACGACGAGCTGCGAATAGTCGCGCGGCGTGTCGGGATAGCCAACCTTGATGTTGTACGTGTCGAGCTTTTCGAGCGCCAGCTTCTTGGTCTGCGCACCCATCCAGTCGAGGTGCTCGATGCGCGTCCGGTACGCCGCTTTGAGGTTCAAGACGAGCGCCTCGATCTTGGCCTTAGCTGCGGGCGGGAAATAGCGTGCCGTGTAGAGTTCGCCTACCGCCCAGCCCATGTTTCCGAAGCGGTCGAAGCGGTCGCCGGCGCCAAAGTCCCCGCCGCTCACCGTATGCACGCCGCGCTTCCAACGCACGCTCAGTTCTTGCTGGCCCGATAGCGTCTTGTTGCGCATCGCGAAGGCGGCATTCACGAAGGGAGTCGAGAGATAGGGCGCCGAGTTGTCGGCCATCGTGAACGCGAGCCACGCCTGCAGTGTTGCGAGCGGTGTCTTGGCGTACAGAGCCGCAATCTTCGGGAACGCACTCTTTTCGGCCACCACGACCCGATCCACCTTGCCGAGACCGGCCGCCGCGAAGAACGGCCGCCAAGCAAAGCCGGGCGCCAGCTTCTCGAGTGCCGGGATCGACATCGCGTTGTAGGTCGCGACCGGGTCGCGTTGCTGGGACTTCGTCCAGCTCACGGCCGCAATACTAGTTTCGAAGGCGACGATGTCCGCGGCGCGCTTCTCGGGCTCCGGCCAGTCGAGCAGGCGCAAGAGCTCGGCGGCATACTGCTCGTATTTCGCCTTCTTCTCCGCAAACGACGCTTGCGAATAGTAGTCGCGATCGGGCAGCCCGAGCCCGGCCTGGCCAACGTACACGGAGTACCGCTTCGGGTCCTTCACATCGACATCGATGCCGAAAGCGAAAATGGCGCCTTCGAAGTCCGCATTGCTGCGGCCCATCAGGCCGGCAAGCGCGGCGCGAGACTGCGCGGCGCGCACCTCGGCGAGTTCCGCCTGCAACGGCCCAGCGCCAAGTTGCTCGATGCGGCCTTCATCCATGAATGCCTTGTAGAACGCTCCCACCTTGCCTTCGACCGTCGTGGGTTCGTGCCCGGTGTTGGCGGCGGTTTGCTCCAAGATGTCATGCAGGCGCTGCTCGGTAAGGTCGGTCATCATGAGCCGTAGGCTATAGATCGGTTTGTCGGCGGGAATCTCCGTCCGGTCGACCCATCCGCCGCTCACATAGCGGAAGAAATCGTCGCCCGGTTTCGTCGCCGTGTCCCCGCCCGCCGCGTCGAAACCCCAGGTCCCGTACTGCGGCTTCGCCGCCCCGGCCGCGGGTTCAGCTTGTACGACAGGCACCGTCCACAACGCCGCCGCCGACAGCGCCGCAACCAGCCCGCCCACCCGAGGGATTGGATTCTTCATCCCACGGCCCGACCACAGCCGGATTCCACGACGCATGGCGCGACTCGCTTTCTGGGTGGCGCACGGACGCGCCGGTGTTCGGTTGCGGCGAGGAAGGACGGGCGCGCGCCACGGGGCGCGACCAGGCCGCCATCGTAGCATTAGTTACGGTCGCGGTAGTCACGGCCGCGGCACGCGGCCGTCGGGGCGGTGGGGGGATGGGCCAGGGTATGGCGGGGGATGGGGTTCGCCCCTACGCCGTCGACGGCAGAATCGGCGTGCCCGGCGCCGCCGGCGCCGCAGTCCGTGTTGCCGCCGCCGCCGCCCGCGTACTCCGCCAGTGCCGCTGCGGAATCATCGCCAGGCCAATGATCGCGAGCTGGCTCGCGACGAAGGTCAGCATCCAGAAAATAGCCGAGTCGATGAAGCCATACGCGTGCAGCCCGACGCCGAGCATGTTGGTGCCGAACCACGACCAGCTCGTGACGATGTTGCCGCCGACGGCGAGCGCCGCGACACCTCTCTGCCGCGCCATGCCGCCCATGCGCGCATGCAGCACCAGCGCATTCCACAGCACGATCAACAGGGCGCCGTTCTCCTTCGGATCCCAGCCCCAGAAGCGGCCCCACGACTGATCGGCCCAAATGCCGCCCAGGATCGTGCCGACGAAGCTGAAGAGCGTCGCAAAGGCGATGATGCCGTAGATCATGCGCGACAGGCTGCGCCCGAGCTCCGGCGTCAAGCCGCGGGTCAGCACCCCGCGCAGGATGTAGACGATGCCCAGAAATCCGGCCAGGAACGTCGACGCGTAACCCAACGTGATGACCACGACATGCGTCGCGAGCCAGAAATTCGTATCGAGCACCGCCTGCATCATCGTCATCGTGTCGCCATCCAGCGACAGGTTGTGGGCGATGAGCAGCGTCAAGAAGCCCGTTCCCGCGGCGGTCACGGCGCCGATGCCGTTGCGATAGAACCGCTCGAGGACGATCCCGAGAATGACCGCCCCCCAGCCGACGAAGACCGCCGAGGAATACAAATTGGTGACCGGCGGCCGCCCCTGGATGTAGATGCGCGTCACCAATCCAAAGGTATGCATGACGATCGTCAGCAGTAGAATCCACATTGCGGCGCGCAGCAGAGGCCGCGACATGCCGAGCCAGGACACAATCGCGAGCACGAACACCAAGACATACAGGGTCATGCAGTGCATGAACGGTTGCACGTTGTTGAGCAGCGTCTCGAAACGCACCCTGGCCATGCGGGAGGCATGGCCTTGTTCGAGGGTCCCGAGATAGCCGGTGAGCGCCGCATTGAAATCGGCGGGCTGGTTCTGGGCCCAGGCCTGGAACATCGCCGGGTAGGCGGCGATCGCCGGCGACGGGCTCGCTTGCGCCTCAGGCGACTTCTGCGCTTGCACGAAGGACTGCCAGGTATCGACTTTGCCTTCGTGCGCCGGCGGGATGAGCAGCAGACCCGTCACGTCCTCGAGTTTGAAATAGACCTCGAGGCTCTGTGCCAAGCGCAAGAGTTGATGCTGGAACGGCGACAGGTCGCTCGACGGGATGGCGCGGGCGCGCTCGATCTGATCGCTCAACACATCGCGATGCTCCATGATTTCGTTCACGGAGAAGTACATGCGATCGCGATCTGCATGTATGAGCGCCAGAACCTCCGGGTGGTCGATGCGCAGCACGGTGTAGTTGCGCGCTTCCGGCTTGGTCATGACGTCCATGAGCCAGCGCATCGCACTCACCTTCTGCAACCCCTTGGCATGCCGGTGATCCGACGTGCCCTCGCCGTCCTTCAAGTACATCGTCTGCTTGTTCGAGATCACCATGAGGCTCGTGCGCGCCAGCGTGTCGAGCGGCTTGACGCGCCCGAGATCCACGACCGGCAGGCCGCCGAACTGACCCAGTTGGAATTCCGACGCCTCTTTGGGCGCCTTGAACGCCGAGATCATATAGAAGGCGCAGAGCGCCAGCAGCACCACGGGGAGCACGGCCGCGAACCGGCCTCCCGAGCGCAGCGATGCTTTGGGTGTGAGGCTCATGCTGCTTTTCTCCCGTTGACGAACCGCAACAGGTGCGCGCCGAAATGGATCAGCAAGCCCAGGGCGCCCATCACGCAGGCGATGTAGGGCACCAGCCATCCCGGGTTGCGCACGACCTGCAGAACAGTGCCGACGTCGCCTTCCTTGAAACTCGCCTGGTAGAACGTCTCGCCCTGGTAGCGCAACGGGTTGTTCATGTAGATGAGCACTTCACGGTTTTCGTTGTGCGACGGGTCGACGAGCTGAATGTGGCTCGAGAAGTTCTTCGGCGTGTTGGTCCCAAGATAAACGTCATGTTTGAAGTCGAGCAGTTTGACCGAATACGGCTTGTAGACGCGCTTGTGGCGCAACGCGATCCGGTAGGCCTTGTTGTCGAAGGTGATCTCTTGCGGTGTGCCCTGGGGCACGACCGAAAAATAGAGCGACGCCATCCAGGTACCCAGTTCCTGCCCGTTGGCGACCGGCGTCACCAGAGCCGCGGGCAAATCGATCTCACCCATCTCCACACCGCTCACGACCGGTTGCTCTTGCGCCACCAGGTTGTTCTCGACCGCGGTGCCCCGATTCGCGGCCATGACGGTGCCCGCGGCATTCGCCTGCTCCATCAAACGCGCGTTGGAGAAATACTGGTCGATGCGCAAATCGAAAGGCAGGGTCGGATGGTGGATGACCCGGCCCTTGCGCAACATCGATTGCGGAATCGCGATGACCCGGTCGGCTTCGGGGTTCGACTTGTCGATGATCGCAAGTTCGACGACGCGAATGTCTTCGGCGTAGTTGACGGTCTGTCCCTCGTCGATGGTCATGTTGTTCTCTTCGGCGAACAGCGCCGTGACCCCTTCGCCCGCCAGCAGCAAGATGATGCCCAGATGCACGAGCCAAATGCCGATCTGGCGGCGCTTGCGCTTGAAACGCACCGCATGCGCCGTGAGCAGATTGATCATCAGCATGGTGCCGAGAAGCGTGCCGCCGGGATACGGAAACGCGCCCGGCACGTGCCAGTGGCGCGGCAAAAAAATCTGCAACGGAATCCACACCAGATAGGACCGGAAGTACGTCTTGAGCGTCGTCCAAATTCCCATGTCGACCTGCGCCCAAGTGCCGGCGAAGATCAGGAAAATGGAGAGCGCCAGCAGCACCACGGTCAGCCGGATCGATGCCAGAGGCTTGACGGTTTCGCGCCAGGATTCACTCAAGATTGAGCTCCCGTGAACTGGACGGAGGTGATGAACGCGTCGAAGGCCTTGGTGTTCGTGTCGACCGAGGCGCTCGATCCCGTCATCTTGATGAAATACGTTGTCTCGTTGTGAGCCACGGTCACGACGATCATGCGCTTGCGCTCCGCCGGGCCGCCCGTCGGAGCCGACAAGTCGAGCCGGTCCGCCGGCAGGCCCGCGACCGTCCCGTGCTGCATCGCCTGTTCGTTCAACGAGCCGACCGGCGGCAAACCGATTTGCCCGCGCCAACGATTGATGTTGGCGAGCACGCCGCCGGCGCCGCCGGCGAATTTCGTAATGGCGATTTCAGTGTCGCCAGCGCCACCCGCAACCTTGAACGTGGCGATACGGAAGGCGCTCGTCGACGCTTCCTCGTGCCAGCCCGCCGGCAACGTCCAGGTCATTTCGGCCGGCTGCGTCGAAGGCTGCGATCCCGGCGCCGCGTCGATCGGCGGATGATCCGCCGGCATGCTTGCCACGACCGGCGCCGTGGTCAAGTGAACGCTGTGAATAAAACGTTCGAATTCGGCCGCGTGTTTGTCGACGCGCTCCACCGGACCCGAAAGGAAGAAGAACCAAACGCTCTCATCGCCGGGCAGGATCGCGGCGAGAATACGCGTCGCCGGTTCGGTGGCGGTCTTGGGTCCCGTCAGGTCCACCAGATCGACCGCGCGGCCGTCGACCTGCACGGTCCGGAGCCCCGTCGTCGGTTTGTCGACGCCGACCGGTTCGAGGCCGATCTGGCCGCGCCAACGGTTGACGTTACTAAGCAGGTCACGCGCATTCAGGCCGAGGGGCGTGACGCGGATTTGCAGCGGCGGATCCTGCGCTTCGACGACCAGTGTCGCGTACCGCATGCCCTCGCCGGGGAGTTCCTTCCACGAGGCTGGAACCGTCCACTCCGGATGCTGGCTCGCGGCCGGTGCCTCGGACTGCACCATGGGTGCCGATTGCGATGGCGCGTGCGCCATCGGGAGCCGGCGGTCCTGTTCCTTGGGAACGGTGTATTCGCGGATTTGGTCCTTGTGGCAGCCCAGGGAGGCAATAGCCAGGACGCCGGCGGAGAACAGAGTTTGAAACCTGGATCGCAAGGCAGCACCTCTTCCGACCACAACCTAGAACCTTCTCGCACCGATCCGCTAGGCAGACATCGTCGCGGGGATTCTACTCCACCGTCCACGACCCCGGCACGCCCACACAAAGCCCGTGCAGAGGGCCTCTGCGCCCGGCGCGCGGGGCGGGCGGCCGCGGCCACCCGCGCTCTGCAGCGCATGTTCGATTAGAGTGTGGAGCAACGGTTGTTCCAAACTCGAAGTCCCTGGCGGGCCCACCGAGCGGCCGCTGGATGGGCGCGGCCTCGCGCCCCTGTCTCCAAAGGACGCATCGGCTCGGCTTGCGGCAGACAGATCCAGCGAGTCGCCATCCCAAAACATCGCGGTGCATCGACGACAATTTGCGCCAAGCGATCGCCTTCATCCGCGTCGATCGACACAACGACCCGGCATCGTGTTTCGCGCTCGCTCGGAATCGGGGTCGAATCGGCCGAGCCCAATCAAACCGTCGCAGGCCGCTACTTGGCGCCGGACACCGAAGGCGGGCTGAAAAACTCGCCTGGGCGCCAAAGCCGGGCGGAAACGCGCCGCCGCAGGGCGGTGCGCGGTGCGTCGTTCCCCATCCGGCCGCGTGTTCTCCGGACGCGCGGAACGGTCCATGCACCGGTCGCAGGAGGGCTGCTGATCATGTCTGGACCTGCGCACCGGGCTCGATTCTTACCGGAAGGCAATGATGCATCACGCTGAACGGCGCGTTTTCGGGATGATTGGAGCGTTGTCTTCGCTGCTCTGCCTCGCGGCGGGCAGCGCGGCGGCCGAGGTACCGCACCTCGATCACGTCATCGTCGTCATCATGGAGAATCACAGTTACGACCAGACGCGCGCCCTGCCGTCCACTGCGAGCCTCATCGTCGCCGGCGCCTCGTTCGCCGATTCACGCGCCATCACCCATCCGTCGCAGCCGAACTACATTGCGCTGTGGTCGGGCAGCACCCAAGGCGTCACGAGTGATGCCTGCCCGCCGCCGGGCTCGCCTTATTCCACCGAAAATCTCGGGCATGCGTGCGAGGCCGCCGGGCTGACGTGGAAGGCCTATTCGGAAGACTTGCCGGCCCCCGGGTCCATGGTGTGCACCGCCAACAGCTCGAAGTACGCCCGCAAGCACGCACCCTGGACGCAGTTCGCGAACCTGGCGCACGACAACGAGCGCCCCTATACCGATTTCACGACCGACGTCGCGCAGAGTGCATTGCCGAATTTGGCGTTCGCAATTCCGAACCAGTGCAATGACCAGCATAGCTGCGCGCTCGCAACCGGCGATGCATGGTTGGCGCAGAATATCCCGGCGATGCTGCAAGCGGTCGGTCCGCGCGGTCTGGTCGTCTTGACGTACGACGAAGATGACCACAGCGCCGGCAATCAGATTCTGACCGTATTCTTGGGTGCCCTGGTTCGCCCCAACTACATCTCGGCGCAGCCGGTGACGCACTATACGATTCTGCGCACGCTGTGTGACGGCCTGGGGATCACGCCGTTCGCAGCCGCCGCAACCGAAACGCCCATCACCGACGTCTGGGCCGCGACGCCCGTCGCACTACAGGCCTGGACGACGATGAAGCTGCTCTACCGATAGAGTGCCTTGGTCTCGCCCCAGGTGCGGGTGGCGGCAGCAACCACGCCGCCGCAGCCCGGCTTGTCGGCGTTGTGCCCGAACGACGTCCACTCGGACGTCGCGGATGGATTGCTCGAGCCATCACCGAACCAGAGCACCGGGCTCGGGCTTTCCGTTGAGGTGAGGAGAGAGCCGGTCAGAATCTGGATGCCGTCCTGCCGCACTTCGATGGCACCGGTTGAAACGATCACTTCGATCCGATACAGGTGGAACGCATCATCCGTATCGACATTGGCAGTCAGGCCGCGCGTCGCAGAAGTGCCTTGCAAGAGATAGGCTTCGTCGGCGCCGAGTTGCAGGATGTTCCAGCGGTTCGGCTGGGTGCAGAAGGCAACGCCGACGCCGCTGCGCACAACGCTGGTCGTCGAATTGATGACGAACCGAACCCGCGCCTCGATCACCAGGCTGTCGGGGATCGCAAGGTCGGCCGCCGTCTGCTCGTAGTACATGCCGTTGGCGGGCACCGTCGTCGTCAGTGTCAGCACCCCGCCTGCGAGCACCGGGTCTTCCGCCGCGTTGTCCTGCAGCGTCAGTTCACAGAGCGAGTTCGGAAACGTCGCCGAGGCAGCGAGCCACTGCAGGTTGATCGGTGGAGCGGCGTCCGCTGGTTGAGCGCCGTGGAGCACCAGAACCGATGCGACGAGGATGGCCACAGAACGCGTCTTCATGAATGTCCCCCTGAGTTGTCGGAATAGCGCCTGGCAGCGCCTCGATCACCGAGGCTCGATCCGCCGCACGCCGACACATCGTGATCCTTGATGCATCCAAGAGTAGCGCACTCCCCACGCATGGTGCTACCGCCTCCCGTCCTTCCACTGCCTCTCGCAAACGTCGGGGCACTCGCTCCGCGCTCGACTTCTGATGCGGTCTCAGGAATACTCCGGGCGGACTCGTGTCGAAGCATCGCGCGCCGGCGCGGGCTTGGTGCGCCGACCGGCATTTTCAAGCGAACGGGATCCGGATGTCCGACCTGCCTTTCGTCTGCCGACGCTGTCACGGCGAACTGCGGCCGGCGAGCCCACCGGCGCTCGTCTGCGCGGCGTGCGAAATTCGGTTTCCGGTTGTCGAAACGATTCCGCGCTTCGTGCCGGCCGACACCTACGCGGCGTCCTTCGGTTTCCAATGGAACCGCCACGCACGCACCCAGATCGATCGCTTCAACGGCTATCGGTTCAGTCACGAACGTTTCTTTGCGGTGACGGGCTGGCCCACCCGCCTGCACGGTGAACGCATCCTGGAAGCCGGTTGCGGCGCCGGCCGTTTTACCGAAGTGGCGCTCGAAACCGGCGCCACCGTTCATGCGTTCGACTACAGCAACGCGGTCGATGCCAATCTGGCCAACAACGGCGGCGGCGCACGTTTGCAGCTCTTTCAAGCCAGCATCTTCGACATCCCACTGCCGGCAGCGAGCTTCGAGCGTATTTTCTGTTTTGGCGTGCTGCAACACACGCCCGATCCAGAGCGGGCCTTCCGCGCGCTCGTGCCGTTCCTGAAACCCGGCGGGTCGATTGCGATCGACGTGTACAAGAAGCACTGGCAGACGGTTCTCAATACGAAGTACTTGTTGCGGCCGTTCACGCGCCGCATGGACATGCGCACGCTGCACGACCGCGTCGAGCGCTGGACGCCGCCCTTGGTGCGCGCCCAGGACCGCATTCGCGGCCTCATCGGCGCCAAACTCGCGTTTGGACTCGTGCCGGTGAGTTCGGCTCCGTGGCCGGGCCTGCGCTCCGAGGACCGCCTGCAATGGTGTGTCCTCGATACCTTCGACATGTACGCACCGGCGCACGATCATCCTCAAACGATCGGGGCGGTGCGCCGTTGGATGCGGGAGGCCCAGCTCGTCGACGTCGAGGTGGAGTACGGGCCGAACGGGATCAACGCCCGGGGGCGCAAGCCCCAGTGACCGGCGGCACGGCGCCGGGCGCTGCACGGGCGATCGGACGCTTGGAGTCTTGATGGCGGCAGCCGGGAACGAACCCGATCGCGCGCATCGATCCCTGAGGTCGCGGGCGCTCTATTTGTTGCCGGGCGTCGCAACCGGCCGGCGTTACCGCAGGGCGTGGTTGCGCCACGACCTGGCGGCCGGGCTCGTGTTGACGGCGTTCTTGGTGCCGCAGGGCATGGCCTATGCCGAGCTGGCCGGCCTGCCGGCGGTCAACGGGTTGTACGCGACACTCGTGCCCTTGGTCATTTATGCGCTGTTCGGCCCGTCGCGCATTCTCGTTCTCGGGCCCGACTCGGCGATCGCGCCGCTCATTGCCGCCGCCGTCATCCCGGTCGCGGGGATCGACTTTGGGAGCCGCGTGGCACTCGCCAGCCTGCTCGCGCTGATGGTTGGAACACTCCTCGTCATCGCGTCGTTTGCGCGCCTCGGTTTTCTCACCGATCTGCTCTCGAAGCCGGTTCGGACCGGATACTTGGCGGGCATCGCGTTCGTCGTCATCGTTCAGCAAGTGCCACGGCTGCTTGGCTATTCGGTGGACGCGGCGGATTTCCTCGGCAAGTTCGTGGGCCTTGTCCGCGGCCTTCCCAATCTCGACGGTCCGACGACCGCCATCGGGCTGCCGTGTTTGGCCGCCATCCTGGTCCTGCGGCGGCGGGCACCGCGTATTCCCGGCGTGCTTGTCGCGGTGGGCGGTGCGACTCTGGCGTTCGTCCTGTTGCATCCCGGCGTCAAAACGCTCGGCCAAGTGCCGGAAGGTCTGCCGGATTTCATCCTCCCCCACCCGCATGCCGCGGACTGGTTGCCGCTCGTTGCAAGCGCGCTGGCCATTGCCTTGCTGGTGTTTGCCGACACCACCGTACTGTCGCGCAGCTATGCGTCCAAACTCGGCGAACGCGTCGACCAGAGCCAAGAGCTGGGCGCCCTGGGAGCTGCGAATCTGGCTACGAGCCTGTTCGGCGGCTTCCCCATTTCGGTCAGTTCATCCCGCACTCCGGTCGCTGAAGCGGCGGGGGCGCGAACCCAACTGACCGGCCTTGTCGCTGCCGCAGCGCTCGGACTCGTTCTCGCCTTCGGCACGGGATTTCTGCACATCGTGCCGCAGGCGGCATTGGCGGCGGTCGTGATTGCGGCCGGCATCGGGCTGGTCGAAGTCGCGGTTTTCAGGCGCCTGCGCCAGGTGAGCCGCCCGGACTTCGGGCTCGCGATCGCGGCGTTCACGGGCGTGGCCCTGCTGGGTGTCTTGCGCGGCGTCGGCATCGCGATCGCGTTGTCGGTGTTCGCCGTTCTCGAACGAGCCTGGCACCCCTACCATGCCGTCCTCGCGCGCGTCGCCGGTTTGAAGGGTTATCACGATCTGGCGCGCCATCCGCAGGGCCGGCAAGTCCCCGGCTTGTTGTTGTTCCGGTTCGACGCGCCGCTTTTCTTCGCCAATGCCAACGTGTTCCGCGACCGCATTCTGCGCGCCGTCGCCGACGCCGGGTCGCCGCTCCACCGGGTGGTCATCGCCGCCGAACCGATGACCGACGTCGACACGACGGCGGCGGATATTCTGGATGACGTGCGCATCGATTTCGCACGCCGCGGCATCGAGCTGGTGTTCGCGGAATTGAAGGATCCCGTCAAGGACACCCTGGCCCGTTACGGACTCGTGGATCGCATCGGACCGGGACGTTTTTACCCCACCGTTGGCTCGGCAGTGCACGCGTACGTGAACGAGTACCGCATCGAGTGGCGAGATTGGGAAGACGAATCGGGCGCCACCGAATCGACGTGACCCCGTGGCCGGCCCCCAGGGTGCCGGCATTCCCCGCTCGTGCTATCCTGGCACCGATCTTGTTGCATTCGACGCCGCACAGAATGCAACCGCCTGGCCGCCTTCCAACCAAAGAGGACGAGCCCGATGCGCTCGACGTTTTTGACATCCGGAATCGCGGTCGGAGCCGTGCTCGCCTTGTTGGCGGGCTGCGGCGACGACTCAAGCAGCCCACAGCCCCACGTCGCCAGTACCGCGAACGGCCAGTACCTCGTGGAACACGTTGCGGGGTGCGGTGACTGCCATACGCCAATCGACGCGGCCGGGCATCCCTGGCAGTGGATGGTCTTGGCGGGCGGCGTGCGGTTCGACTTGCCGTTCGGCGCCGTTTACACCCGCAACATCACGCCCGACAGCGCAACGGGAATCGGCAGCTGGACCGACGCCGAGATCGTCACGGCAATCCGTACCGGCATCTCACCGGCGCACGCGTATCCGAATGCCGACGACGCAAAGCTCTTTCCCATCATGCCGTACTGGCTCTATGGGCACCTGAGCGACAACGACGCGCAGGATATTGTCGCGTTCCTGCGGACGGTCACGCCGGTGCACAACGCGGTACCCGCGGATTCGATTCCGCCGGCCGTGCGCGCCACCTGGCCGCTCCAGCCAGGCATCCCGAGCGCCACGCCCGCTTCGAGCGCCAAGGAACGCGGCAAGTACTTGGTGACGATCGCCGGATGCATCGACTGTCACACGGTGTCGAAGTCGGACGTGACCGGCATTCCAACCGACCCGGGCGTCGCCACCGAGTTGTTCCTCGCCGGCGGCCGCGAGTTCGAGATCGGTCCGCTCGGCACGGTGCATTCCAAGAACCTCACACCCGATCCGACCACCGGCATCGGCACCTGGACGGCGGCCCAAATCGATTCGGCAATCGCCTACGGCATCGATGACGAGGGCCGGCTCTTGTGTCCGCCGATGCCATGGCCGGTGTACCAAGCCATGACGGCAAGCGACCGCTCCGATATCGTCGCGTACCTGAAGGGCATTCCGCCCATCGTCAACGCGGTGCCGGAAGACTCAACGATCTGCCCGCGCTGAGGGAGCCATGGCCGCAGCGCACTATGAACTCGCAGTCATCGGCAGCGGTCCCGCCGGACAAAAAGCCGCGATTGCCGCCGCCAAGCTGCGCAAGAAGGTCACCGTCATCGACCGCAAGGAGATGATGGGTGGCGGTTCGGTGCACACGGGCACCATCCCGAGCAAGACGGTCCGCGAGGCGATTCTCTATCTGACGGGCTTCCGCCAGCGTTCTTTCTATGGCAAGAGCTACACCGTCAAAGAGAACATCTCGGTCGCGGATCTGTCGCTGCGCGTCACGGCTGTCATCGAGCGCGAGATGGCGGTCGTCAACGACCAACTGCGGCGCAACGGCGTCATCTTGACGCCCGGAGCGGCGCGTTTTATCGATCCGCATACGCTGGAAGTGACGGGTACCGAGGGCACCACCCGCGTGACCGCCGACTTCATCGTCATCGCGTGTGGGACGCGGGCGGCGCGCGATGCCAGCATCCCCTTCGACGGCCAGAACATCCTGGTCGCCGACGAGCTGGGCTTGCTGGAAAAGTTACCGCGCGAGATCATTGTCGTCGGAGCCGGAGTCATCGGGCTCGAATACGCGTCGATGTTCACGGCTCTGAATATTCCGGTGACACTGATCGAACAGCGGCCGACAATGCTCGACTTCGTCGACCACGAAATCGTCGAGGCGCTCAGCTACCACATGCGGCAGCGCAATGCGACTTTCCGTCTGGGCGAAAAGGTGACCGAGGTGACGATCGATGCGGCGGGCGACGTGCACGCGCATCTGGCGAGCGGCAAGCGGATCTGTGCCGATACATTGCTCTACACCGTCGGGCGGCAGACGAATGCCGACTTGCTCGACCTGCCTGTTGCCGGGCTCGCGGCCGACGACCGCGGCCGGATAACCGTCAACAAGGACTTCCAAACCAGCGTGCCGCACGTCTATGCCGTCGGCGACGTGATCGGGTTTCCGGCCCTCGCCTCGACCTCGATGGAACAAGGGCGGCTGGCGAGCAACCACATCTTCGGGGTGGCGGCGAAGGAACGCGAGTTGATGCCATACGGCATCTACACCATTCCGGAAATCTCGATGGTGGGTAAGACCGAGCAGGAGCTGACACAGGCGAGCATTGCGTACGAGACCGGTGTGGCGAAATACGATGAAGTGGCGCGCGGTATGATCGTCGGCGACAATACCGGCATGCTGAAACTGTTGTTCTGCCCCGACTCACGCCAGCTCCTGGGCGTGCATGTGATCGGCGAGAGCGCGGCGGAGATCATCCACATCGGGCAAGCGGTGATGGCGCTCGGCGGCACCATCGAATACTTCCGCGACACCGTCTTCAACTACCCGACGTTCGCCGAGGCGTATAAAATCGCGGCGCTGAACGGTCTCAACAAACTGCGCTGATAACCACACTGGAGACGACGATGCAATTGCTACGCTCTTGGCGCCGCCGATTTGCCGCATTGGCGATCTTGGCGGCAGTTTTTTGGGGATCCGGCGCTGCGGCGGCGAGCGATTCCGGAGCCACGCCTTTGGCGGCCTCGGCCGGCGCCCCACGGACCGGGATTCTCTACGACCGGGTTCTGCCGCTTTCACATCTCGAGAGCTACGACGGCAGTGCCGCAGCGCCTGCAGCCAGCCGGGCGTGCTGGAGCCAGATCGTCTTCGAGCTGACGCAGGCGTCGATCGCCAAACCGGCCTGGCCCAGCCACCAAGCGGTGCTCGAGACGGCCCGGGGGGCAATTGCGCGCGGCGTGGTACCGGTCGCGATTCTGGACTTCGAATATGAACGATCGACGAACCCGGACGGTTCGCCGTCGGCGACACCGACACCTGCCGTGCATGAGGCATTTGCGGCGGCGGCGCTCGCCGAATCGACCCACCGCGGTGCCGGCGTCACCTTCGCCTTCGAATCCGAGTGGTATGTGACCAATCGCAGCGCCAAACCACGCACGCTGGCGGTCGACTTCGGTGACGGGCTCGGGTGGCGCACCGTGCGGTGGGGCGACCGCCCACAGGTGCATTACGACCGGACCGGACACAAGGTCATTCGCCTGCGGATTACGGACACCGCGGGCCGCACGCTGCAGAGCACTCTTCCATTCGAAGTCCTGCATCTCGAGACGCCGGCCCCGAACGACACGCTGCACATCGTCGCCGGCATCCCGTACCTCGGGACCGCGGGGCAGGGTGACGCGTACGTGTATCTGGCACCCGGGCACGCGGCCCTCACCAACCCGATCGTCGTTCTTGAAGGCTTCGATCTCGACAACAGCATGTTCTGGGACGAGCTGTACCAGATGCTGAACGAGCAAGGCCTCATCGAGTCACTGCGTTCCCAAGGGTTCGATGCGGTGGTGCTCAATTTCGCCGATGCCACCGACTACATCCAGCGCAACGCCTTTGTCGCCAGCGAATTGATCACCCAGGTCGAGGCGGCGATCGCTCCGAATGCCGACATGGCACTGGTCGGCGCCAGCATGGGCGGGCTCGTGGGACGCTACGCGCTCGCGTACCTCGAAGCGCACGGCCCCGCACCGCGCGTTCGTACATTTGTATCCTTCGATTCGCCGCAGCGCGGCGCCAACATCCCGCTCGGAGTTCAATATTGGGTGCAGTTCTTCGCCGACCAGTCGACGGACGCGGCGTTCCTTCGTGATCGCCTCAACACGCCGGCGGCGCGGCAGATGCTGGTTTATCACTTCACCACCCCGCCGAGCGGTACGGCGGCGAGCGATCCGCTCCGCACGCAACTTCTCGCCGACTTCGCCGTTGTCGGGGGATACCCTGGGCACCCACGTTTGGTGGCCATCGCCAACGGCAGCGGCTCGCGTGCAGGCCAGGGCTTCGCTCCTGCAGAGCAAGTCGTGCGCTACGAGTACTCGAGCTTTCTCGTCCACATCACGGGCAACGTGTGGGCGGTGCCCAACGGCGGCAGCGCGACGGTGTTTCGCGGCATCATCGACTATTTGTTCCCGCCGCCGGAGAGTTCGACCACCGTCACGGTGACCGGCACCGCTCCGTACGACAACGCGCCTGGAGGTTGGCGGAGCTCGATGGCCGACATGGATGCCACGCCGGCGCCGTTCGGCGACATCGTGGCGCTCTACCCCAACCACTGCTTCATTCCGACGACGAGCGCGCTCGATCTGAACACCACGGACCTCTTCTATGACATCGCCGGCGATGCGCAATTGTTGACGCGGACCCCGTTCCAGGCGGTCTACTTCCCCGCCGTGAACCAAGGGCACGTCAGCATCACGCCGGAGAACGCCACTTGGCTCCTGCAGGAACTGGTGCCGGCCCCAACCGCGGTTGCCGACGGCACCGGACGCGCACCGGCGGCGCTCGTGCTCCACCCGAACGTCCCCAATCCGTTCAATCCATCGACACAGATCGAATTCGAGCTGCCGCACGCCGGCAACGTCGAGATCGCGGTGCGCGATGTGCGCGGCCGGCACGTCGCGACACTCTTGCACGGTTGGCTCGCGGCGGGCCGTCATGATGTCCGGTGGAATGGCACGACGGAATCCGGCACGCACGCCGCCTCCGGCGTCTACGTCTGCACGCTTGCAAGCCCCGATGGCCGGGTCTCGCGCCGGATGGTCTTGATCGAGTAGGTCTCGGGTGACAACCCGCGGCCGCTTTGATAGCCTCGGCCACGATGGACGGAACCACGCTGTCGCATTACAGCATCCTCGCGACACTCGGCGAGGGTGGCATGGGAGTCGTGCACCTGGCGGAAGACCAGGTGCTGCACCGCCGTGTCGCGCTCAAGGTGCTGCGTCCGGAGAGCGTCGGCGACGAAGGACGGCGGGCCCGCTTTCTGCAGGAGGCGCGCTCGGCCGCGGCGCTCAATCACCCACATATCGCCACGATCTATGAGGCGAACGAAATCAATGGCACCCTCTTCATCGCGATGGAGCTGATCGAGGGGCAGAACCTGCGCAGCGTGCTTCGCGAGCCCATGCCGCTGGCGCGCGCTCTCGACATCGCAACGCAAATGGCGGACGGACTCGCGCACGCCCACGCACACCGCGTCGTCCACCGTGACCTGAAACCCGAAAACGTCATGGTCACGCCGAGTGGCCGCGTCAAGATCCTCGACTTCGGATTGGCCAAGGTGACGACGTCGGCCCACGACGCCACGGCGACGATGCTTGCCGCACAATCGACCGCCGCCGGACAGTTGACGGTCCAGGGCCAGTTGATGGGCACACCCGCCTACATGTCGCCCGAGCAAGCGCGCGGCCAGGAAGTGGATTTCCGCTCCGACGTCTTCTCCTTCGGCAGCACGCTGTACGAAATGTGTACCGGAAAACCCAGCTTCTTCGGGCCGTCCCAGCTCGACACGCTGAGCGCCATCCTGCACGTCAATCCACCACCGCTATCGCACGTCGTCACCGGGGCGCCACCGGCGCTCGAAGACATCATCACCCGCTGCCTCGCGAAGGACCCGGCTGAGCGCTATGCGAGCACCGATGATCTAGTCGCCGAACTGCGCCAAGTGGATTTGACCGCCAAACCGCGCCGCCGGCGCGGCGCGATCCCACGGCGCAAATTGGCGATCGGGG
Source organism: bacterium (assembly GCA_031362565.1). Lineage (GTDB taxonomy): Bacteria > Krumholzibacteriota > Krumholzibacteriia > JANLSU01. Next base: position 38,736 of record JANLSU010000011.1, read on the forward strand.
CCGGCGCCACGGCAGCGAGCGCCGCCGCACTGGCCGCCGGCCTGTGGCTTCGCCCGGAGTTCGGTGGAGGAACACAGCATCCAGGCGGCGCCACTGATTGGATTCTGGTCTCCGACTTCGAGGGCACTTCGCAAACCCCGGGTTTGGCGGAAGCCTCGCGCGAATTGGTGGCCGCAGCACTTGGACAGTCGTCGATCGTGACACCTCTGTCGCGCGCCCAAGTGCAACGCGGCGTTCGCATGGCGAGCCTTCCTGACACGACCCGGGTCACCGGGGAAGTGGCGCGTGAGCTCGCGTACCGAGCTTCAGCACACACCTATGTCGATGGGCGGGTCGACCAAATTGGGTCGAGGTACTCCATCGTGCTGAATGTCATCGATGCCAAGACCCGCAGCACGCTGCACACGTTGAATGGCGTTGCCAACACCGAAGCCGAGTTCATCGACACGATGGAGAATCTGTCGCACCAGCTGCGCGAGAAGCTGGGCGAAAAGCGGTCCGCGGTACGTTCGACGGCCCGTTTGCGGGAAATCATCACCCCGTCATTCGATGCCTTCCAGATCTACGTGCGGGCCATCGAGATGCATCGGCAGCGCAAGTACAAGAACAGTAACCAGCTCTTGCGCCAAGCGCTGGCCCTCGATCCAGAGTTCGCGTCAGCCGAGAAGTTGCGAGCCCTCAACTACTCCAACCTGGGATTCGCGGATTCCGCACGCATGTCCTATGAAGCTGCTCTCCGGAGCCCGGCACGGCTGACCGCCGAGGAACGCCTCGACTTGCAATTTTTCGACGCCCGCGAAGTGCGTTACGACCTCCGAGGCGCGTTGGAGATCTCGGCTGCGCTCCTGAAGTTGCCACATGTTACGACTGGGTTCCTGAGCAATCGCGGCACCGTACAATTCAACTTGGGACGTTACGAGGATGCGCTCGCAACCCAAGATTCAGGGATCGCGAGATCGCTCTTTGGCGCTTCGGAGCTTCTGCGGTTGAACAACTTCAAGACGCTGATGCAGCTGGGGCGGTACGACCGCGCCCGGGCGGTGCGCGACAGCTTGACTGGGTCGAACGCGGCGATCGCCGCGCTCGAGTACGCAGTGTGCCGCACTGACTGGCAGGGCGCCGACAGTTTAGCAGCGCGATTGCAACACGATCCGAGCGCCGACAACCGCTTCCAGGCCGCGTTGGCCGTCGCGGCAATGTCGGCGCGCCGCGGGGCGATCACTGTGGCAGCGCACAATCTCGAAGCGATGATCTCACAGGCACCGAACCGTTTCTGGGCAGACGTGGCGCGGATCGCGCGAGTTCAGCTTGGCATCTGCGCCGGAACACCCGTGCCACCGAATGCGCCGTTCCTGGCCGACACCACCATGGCCTGCACGATCGTGCGCGGGATCGCGGCGGCCGCCGCCGGCGACATGCCGGCACAGTCCCCCATCCGCCAAAGTGCTCGGAACCGCGGCGGCCCAGAAAAGCGGCGGTACGAAGCTGATCTTCAGGTCATGGACGCGTGGGGGGCCGCAAGCGCCGGAAACCTCGAAACCGAACTGCCCGGGCTGGAACCGGCGATGAGAAGCGGAACGGGCCCCTGGTTCTGCGGCCGGGTGCCATTGCGCTGGCTCATCGCGACAGCCCACGATCGCGCCGGGCGCACGGATGCGGCGATTCGCGGTTACGAGCTGGTCCTGAGTTCGGAACGGCTCCATCAGGATGCTTGGATGTGGTGGCCACTGACGCAGCCGTTCGCACACTTGCGGCTGGCCGCTCTGCTGGCGAAGGCAGGCAGGCGCGCTGATGCCGAATCGCACGCCCGCGCGGTTCTCGAGAGTTTGACCGAGCCCGACTCCCAGGGCGCGCGGCTTGTGGCTGAAGCACAAGCCGTACTTGCGGGGGCACCGCCGCAGCCGTAACCGCGGACGGGCTCCCGAACGGCGACCTTGCCCGTTAGGCGAAGTATGCACTACCCTTGGTTCTGACCCGCCCCCGAGAGTGTCGTGTCACCTTGTGTTTCCTCAGCCGTTAGGGGCCCCTCATGCATCGCTCGCTCGTTGTATTCGCTCTCGCTCTTGGAATGGCCCAGGCCGCCGGGGCCGCAACCATCACGGCCTCCGCCAGTGTCGGGCCCGCGGCAAGCCCCGTGACCGACGTGGATGGCCCGGCGATCAGCGGCCAAGTTTTGGCCGGAGTGGTCGTGCCGTTGGCGTTTCGGAACCTGGAGGCGCACTCGGCACTGGACGTCGACGGGAACTCTGCCGTGTCCCTCACCGGTGTCTATCTTTCGGCCGGCAAGCCGCACGTCGCCGGAATCGATTACCCGCAGTTGACTGACGCCGTGACAACCTGGACCACCACCGTCACCAACAACACCGGCTCGTCGCACCCTTATTTCTACTCGTTCTTGCTGCATCCGTTTACGCTCGAGAACTATGACAACGGCATTGGCAACACCGACCCGCTGGCAACGGAGACCTCGTTCGCCGTCGAAGTACGCGCCAATGGCAATACGGTGTTCCAAGCGGGCGCGCTCCTCCGGGGCGCGCTTACCAGCTACGAGCTCACGAAGACAGGAACGGATCTGGGTGGCGTGTTCGCGAACAACGAATTCGCGATTCGCTACGACTTCGCCCAGCACCAAGCCAGGATCGCGCTCGGCAACGCGGCGCCGGGCGAAAGCATCACCATCGAGACGAAGCTCATCGCGCACACCAAAGCCACTCAAGACGGCTCCGGCGGCAACGTCACGATGGGCGATCCCCTCGACCTCAAGGGCGATCCGGGCATCTCGTCGGTGATTTTCGGAATCGACGACTCGGTGGGCGCTGCTCCGTTGTCGTGGAGTGCGACGAAGAGCCTCTACCGCTGAACAAAAGGAACGAGTATCAAGGCCTCCTGCCACCGACGGGTGGCAGGAGGCTTTTTGTTTGGTTGGCGGTCAGAGTGCGCGTGAGATGTGGATCGATCGCGGCCGCTTCGCGGAGGAACGGCTCGGCGGCGGCAGCCTGGTGGTACTGAATGCGCTGTAAGCCGGCGCCGACCAGGCCCGCGACCAGATTGTGACGCGCTTTAGCCTCGAGGTCAGGGTCGGCGGGCCGCCGCGCCAGAACGCGCCGGCTGACGCGAATCGCGCCGTCCGGATCGTTGCTGTTCAAGAGAAACACCGCCAAGTTGTTCTGCGCCGGCAGGTACTCCGGAAATGCCTCGCCCAACGATTGCATGGCCTGGTCCTGCGTCAAACTGGGATGGGCGTGGGTCATGCCGAGACCGGCTGCCACCGCGATGAGCGCCGCCCAGCTCAGACCCTGCGGCACCCAGCGCCGGATGGTGCCGTGACGGACCGGTGAGATCTCTCTGCCGCCATCGAGGCCGAGAAGAACGCGCGTCGGCTTCTCCTTCACCTTCCAGATGAAACTGTCGTAATAGAAGTGCAGCAGCGTCGAGGCCGCGAGTGTCGCGGTGAACAACGCGCTCAGTGTTGCGGACGGCAACTTGGGCAGCAAGCTGAGAGCACCGTAGGCGAACACCATGCCGACATAGAGCACTACGAGGGCTCGCCGGTCACGGAAGACGTAGCGCGTGAAGGCGCCGACCTTGGCATCGGTCTCGACACGGCGGCGGTTGTACGTCCACACGATGGCGAGATATTGCACGTCGTGGAACACTTCGAAGAGTGCGATCCCGACCAGCATGTTGCTGACGACCGCATTGGTGTACCACCAGAAGCCGATACTCGTCGCCAAGAGCAGCAATTTGACCGCGCTCGGGTGTTGGCCGGCGCGGCGCATGCGGATCATGTTGGCAAGAAAGGCCAAGGTCACCAGACCCGTCGCCGCGCCCCACACGACTTGCAGGTCGTGAACGAGGCCGGGCGGCACGCTCGGCCCGCCGCTGGCGTAGAACTTCTGCAAAATGTGATGCAAGCGCGACGTCGAGAAAAAGACCCCGGCGCCGTACCAGGTGATGCACATCCACTGGTCGAGCCGCACGGTCAACGCTCCGAACGAGCGCACTTTGGCGTCATAGATCCGCAGGAAGCCGTGCGTCTGCATGAGGCCATGCCACACGCCCCAGAAGTACGTGATCAAGACGATCGGGCTCATGACGGCGTCGTCGAGCGCAAAGACGGCGCACAGCGTCACCAAGAACACCGGCGCAACGATGAAGCGGGTGCGGAAGCGCGCCCACAGGGCGCGATCCCCATACGCCCGCATCATGCCGGGAAGATGGTGGCCGAGGGCGCCGAATGCCATGACCAGCCCGTAGAGCGTCTTGCCGCTCCACACGCGCTCGGCGACGAGCGCCACGGGCAGGATGAGCGCCGGAGTGCCGATGAAAAGCAGCAGGTCCTGCCAAGGACGCAGGATCCACCGCGACACCGGCAACGGAATGGCAGCACCCGCGGACGCGGCGCCATCGGCGCGTGCTTCCACGAGGCGCATGGCGGTACGCGCACGCGCTTGCCTGCCGCTCTGAAAGCGGTCGGCCCCAGTGCGGGTCCCCAGGACGATCTCCGAGCGGCGAGGTCACGATCCGGAAAAGTTCAGAGGCGAGTCTGGCGAGGAGTGGATCATACGCGGCGGCCGAATCGATCGTCAAGCGTCCAACGAGATGCCTAGCCGCTCAGGCGCTGCGGCGCGCCGGCAATGGTGCGTCGCGCAACGGGCTCCAACGCTCGGGGTCCGCAGAATAGATGTCGTTCCAGCGCTGCACCTGACCGGTGCGAATTTGCATCGCCAAGCGGCTCCAGTGCAAATCCCGGCGCCAGAGGTCGAAGGTACGCCACGGATGCCGCATCGCATGCAGCACGCGAGCGATCCGGCCCGTCGGGAGCGGCTTGCGGCCGAGAAGTGACAAGAGCGCGCCGCGGAGCAAGAGGTCGCGCGAGCTGCCGTGCAAGCTGCCGCCGTAGCCGATGCTGAGCGACTCGTAGCCGAAGTCCTGCAGCGCCCACGCCTCGAGCACGTCGAGCCGGGTCGCGAGCACGAGCGGTGCAAGGCGCAGCCGGTCGCACCGGTCGACGTGGATGGCACGGGTCGTCGAATCCACCAAGATCGAATACTCCGGCAGGTCGGTCAGGTCGATCCGGCAGAGGAGGTGCTGTCCGGCGCTCAACACGCGCCCGGCACGTTCAGTGGCATTCTGGCGCAACGCGTCGAGGATTTTCTGCAAGCGCGGCGCGTCCATCGCTTGGCGGGTGCGGAGCACCGCGATTTCGGCGGCATACACCCGGTCGATTTCGGCCTCCGCAGCCTCACAATCGGGGCGTTCGTTGCCGCCGGTGGCGATGCGATCGTCGATGACCCGGTCGCCGGGCATCAAGAAGTGGGTGAGAATGTGCCCCGCCCCTTGGCGTTGCAATTCGGCACACGGCGACGGCGCGTCATAACGCGTTTCGTTGATCCAACGCAGCCGGTCCTCGAGCAAGATGAACGATGCCGCAAAGGGCAGCGCCATGCGCGCATCGAGGCGGCGTGCCACGTAGGCGAAATTTTCGGCAAAGACCCGTTCGCGCGCCACGGCGTCGTACCCCGGCATGTCGGTAATGTGCATGCAATTGGGAAACCACGAGGCGCCACCATAGCCGAGCAAGAGCGTGTCGACGCGTTGGTGGCGGGCGAGAATCTGTTCGCAGAAGTGATCGATGACGTGCCGCGCGCTCGCATGGAGCGCATCGTTGGCGTTGACGATCGTGCGGCCTTCCGCCTGCATGACGAGAATCGTGTCGTCTTTGTTGGCGTATAGCGTCGCTTCGAAACCCGGCGCCAAACGCCGCGTCTGTCCATGCCCCATTTCGATGATGCGTTCGAAACCGAGTGAACGGAGAAAATCGCGCAGTCCGGTGTCCGGCACGCGCGGCACGATCAGCGTCGCCGTGCGCGCGATCTTCGACAGGGTCGGAATGTGCAGGTGATCCTCGTGGCCGTGCGAAATATAAACATAGTCGGGCGCCGCGTCGGACGCATCGGGCGCCGGCAGCGGATACGGATACCACTGGCCGGTGTACGCCGGCCCGCTCCACCAGGGGTCGCACAGGACGCGGATGCCTGCGGCTTCGACGCAAATACTCGCATGGCCGATGTAGCGAATCAGCATGACGAACTCCAAGGTGGACAGGGCGAGGGCCATCTTGTGGCGCAGAAGAGAGCACGCGGATGAAGGCGATCTCGTAGCGCAGCTTGGCGCCTCGATGTGAGGACGCCCTGGGGCATGACGGCGGTTGCAACCATCGGGCCCGCCTGGAACACGCCCCAACGCCACTCGAACGAGAACGCCAGGGCACGATCGGTCACGCCCCCCGGCAGGCGCGACCTGGGCGGGTGGGGCGGGCGCCCCAGTTGACCCCGGCGTCCGGGTGAACCGGCGCCGTGCCACGCTCTCCGCCCGTCGACCCTCCAGTCAGCCCCCGACGCGGTCAACCCGGCCCGGTCTCCGACAATGTCTGGTATACTAGACATTGAGTCTGGTATACCGTACTCTTGGTGTGAGCGAACAGGCTCGCCTCGCGGCCTTCAATCGGAGGATTTCGGCCATGTGTTTCCGCGAAAAGAGCGCCTGGGTCGCGCTGATTTCGACCCTGGCTGTCTTCGTCCCCTATTTTCTCTTCGTATTCCAAAAGGCCATCCAGAACGAACTCACCCGCGGTGCGGTGATCGGAGCCTTCATCGGCGCCGTCATCGCGCAAACTGTGATCCAAGTCCTGGTTCACATTGCGATCGCCATTGCGTCGAAACGCGAGCAGCAAGACGAACGGGACGCCGGCATCGATGCCGCGGCACAGCGCAACGCCTACATGGTCCTCTGTTGTCTGACGATTCTGGCCGCATTTGGATTGACCATGATGAGCGCGAGCTCCGGGTCGTCGCGTGCACCGGAGTCCCCGAACCTGGTGTTCATCGCCCAGATTTTCTATCTTTGCTTCGTGGTCGCAGAGCTGAGCAGGTTCGCAACCCAGGTGATCCGCTACCGCCTGGAGAGCTGACCATGGGCGACGCCACCGAAGTGCGCAACAGCATCCGGGAACTACGTTTTCAGACGGCCGAAATGACCCAGCAGGACTTGGCCGATCGAGTCGGTGTCACGCGGCAAACGATCGTGGCGATCGAGGGCCGAAAATACGCCCCGTCCCTCGAACTCGCGTTCCGCATCGCCGCCGTCTTCGGCAAGCCATTGGAAACCGTGTTTCAGTGGGGTCAACCGCGTTGAGAGCTCGAAAAGGAGAGAGCATGGCGGACGAAATCCAAGTGTTTCAGAAACCCACCTGCACCAAGTGCCGCGCCGCCGTCGACCTCTTACACGAGCGCGGCATCGAGTTCTGCAGCATCGACTACTACCAAGCCCCATTCACACCAGATTCCGATTCCGACTCCGACTCCGACTGGTCGCACGTCTTCGGAGGTGTGCGACCCCCGCCCGCGAGTTAACGGGCTCGCGCATCTAATATTGCG
>JANLSU010000096.1:0-31834 GCA_031362565.1 bacterium
GTCAAAGTCGCGCCGTGCATCGCCGATGAGCGCCGGGTTGGAAAGCAGGTCGACGGCGGCACCGGCGAGAACTCGTGCGGCCACCATCATGCCCTTCTCACCGATCGAAGTGCCGGCGCACGCCACGATCTGCCAACTGTGGCCGGGGGCGCCGTTCGTGTAGCACGCGACGTTCAAACCGCTCGTCGGTACGGCCCAACTCACGTTGCCGACGTCCGTGGACGCCTTGATGAGCCACGGCTGATCGCTCAATGGAACGACCTTCGTGCTGAGCGGTTCGAACGGTGCGTCGGCAAGATCGGCCTGCGTTTGGCGCGCGAACGAGCGTTCGCGTTCGTCGAATCTGGGACCGCCGATGCGGTCCAACTGGCGCTGCAGTAATTCGGACAACGGGCGGTTCGGCAGGAGTTCGAAGCTGTCGCTCTCGATATGCTCGGTGACCGTCGTGCCGGTCATGAGGGTCGCGCCTTTGGCGATATCGCGGATGCGAGCCAGCATCTTTTCGCCATCGGTGTGCGCGTCGGCGCGCAGGTAGTACCACACTTCCGCGGTCGGTGGCACGACGTTCGGCTGGCCGCCGCCATCGGTGATCACATAGTGGATGCGCGCATCTTCCCTCAGGTGCTCGCGGAGGAAATTGGCGCCGACGTCCATGAGTTCGACCGCGTCGAGCGCACTCTTGCCGGCGTAGGGCGACATGCTCGCATGCGCCGACACACCGTCGAAGTGGTACTTCACGGAAATGACGCATTTGCTGGTCGCGAAACTGACCTGGCTCTTGTCGCTCGGGTGCCAGTGCAGAGCGGCATCCAAGTCGTCGAAGAGCCCCGCCCGCGCCATGTAGACCTTGCCGATGCCGGTCTCTTCCGCCGGTGTGCCGTAGAGGCGAATGGTGCCCGGCAAGTGCGCCGCGTGCGCCGTCGTGTAAGCGGCGATGGCTGCGGCCGTACTGGCCACACCAAAGAGGGAGTGGCCGCAGGCATGTCCGGCGTCATTGTCACTGTCGTCGCGTTTGCGTTTCTCGGAAACCGCTGCTTGGCTCGTACCGGGGAGCGCGTCGAACTCCGCCAGGATCCCGACGATCGGCCGGCCACTGCCGGCGGTCGCCACGAATGCGGTGGGCATGCCGGCAACGCCGCGCTCGATCTTGAAACCGTTGCGCTCGAGCATTGCGATCAGTTCGCCCGAGGCGCGCACTTCCTGAAGGCCGACTTCGGGGTGTGACCAAATCCGCTGCGTCACGGCGCGCAATGAGTCGACATTGGCAGCCACCCACTGATCCGAAATGGAATAAGGCGACCGGGCTGCGGCCGGAGTGGCGGCGCGCGGTTTCGGTGCCGCCATGGCACCGGCCGACCACCCCGCCGTGACCAGCACAGCCAGAGCAACCGACGACCGGGACACGGAGCGTGAATGGCGGCGACAAGGCGTGACGGTGCGGTGCATGCGGCTCTCCCCCGAAGAAACCGCCGCACTCTAGCACGCCGCCGCGGCGCCAAGAAAGCGCTCTAAATGCGCCGGCCCTCGACATCGCAGCCGCAACTGATCGCCTGGTTGCGGCACACCGGACAACGCTCCATGTCGCACCCCGGCACGTGGAATTCGCCCGGCAGGACCGCGCAGTCGTGACACGCCCGGATCTCCCCCGGCCGTCCAGAGCGCTCGCGTCCATACCGAATCCGTGGGTATTGGTGTCCGGCGATGATGTAGGTCGTCTCCGCTTGCGCGTTGCGAATCTTCTCGGGCCAGTCTTCGCTCATCTCGACGTCACGGTAGAAAACGAATCGCTTTTCCATGTGGCTTCTCCTTCGTCCAAAGCTGCGGCACCTCGGGCACTCATCCGGGCGAGGTGCGACGGCAATGACCGTTCCGGGCCGGCGAAGGCCGCGCCAGGCGCAGTGCGAACGGATTCGGAGGGGCCGATCGTCAACACGAAGGCGAGTGGAGTGTCGAGTCGGTGGACAGGACGGGTGCTAGACGCGCCGGGCGCGCACGAACACCGATGTCGAGAGAAAGGGGATGGTGGTCGCCGCGCCCGCGAACACGGTGCGCCGGAGCGCCGCCGCCAGCCAGGCCGGCCGGGCTGCATCCATGGGCGCGGTCAAGTAGCGCGCCGACTCGACCTCGAACCCGGCGCGGCGCACGAGATCCACGATGCCCGGCCGCGTATAAATGCGCGCCCGCGCCCAGCGGCGATGCAGCGGTGCCGGCAGCCATGAGAAGAACGGCACGCGTTGCCAAGCCAGCAACGGCAACCGCGCCCCGTGGGTTTCGAAGATCCACCACTTGTTCGGCACCGAGAGAACGAGCGTCCCCCCCGGAGCTAGGATGCGATGGATTTCGCGCAGCGTCAGATCCTCGTCCTCGACATGCTCGAGCGTTTCGATGCTGAGAGCCGCATCGAAGCTCGCGTCCGGAAAGGGCATCCGCCCGCCGTCGTACAGCACGGTGCGGCACGTTGCGCCCGGCGGGACGTGCGCCGCCAGGACCGCCAAGTGTTCGGCCACGACGTCGAGGCCTACGACCTCCTGGAAGCGGTCGAGGACCCGCACCGTCTGAGCGCCATTGCCGCAGCCCACGTCCAAGAGACGCCGCCCACGGAGCCCGCCCATCGCATCGATCAGTTCGATCCGGCGGCCGAGCACGAAGTCTCCATACGATGCGGGCTTTCCGAGCGACACTGCAGCGGTCATGCGGACTCCCCCTGCCTGAGGCTCCACTCTTTTGTTTTCAGAGCGGACCCGGCATCTCTAAGCTTACCGGCCTTGAACCCGAGCCGGGGACGCATTTGCTTGAGCGCGCCGTCTGCACTGAAGATCCACACCGAAGCCGGCGTTGCCGAAGACGGCTTCTTGCCGCCCCACCCGATGCAGCCTGCGCCGCGCTCGTGGACGGGCGACGTCCGTCATTTGGGACGGCTTGCCGATGCCACTCTCGGCAACACGCGTGACGTCTGGGTGTACTTGCCGCGCTCCTATGCGCGCGGCACCCGGCGCTACCCAGTCGCCTACTTTCACGATGGCCAAAACGTCTTCGACACGGCAACGGCGTTCGCCTCGGTCGAGTGGCAAGCGGACGAAACGCTCGAGCAGCTGGTTTCGCGCCACGAGATTCGCGAGGTCATCGCCGTTGCCGTGGGCAACACACCGCTGCGTATCGACGAATACACACCGGTCACCGATCCGCGCCAGGCGGGCGGCGGCCGTGCCGGTGACTACGTGCACTTCCTGGTGCACGAACTCAAGCCCCGGATCGACGCCGCGTTTCGTACCCGGCCCGGCCGCGCCGATACCGCCCTCATCGGTTCGTCGCTCGGCGGGCTCGTGTCGCTGTACGCTGGAATTGCCGCGTCCGACGTCTTTGGACGCATCGGTGCACTGTCGCCGGTTTTCGACTGGGGAGGATACGACATCGAATGGCGCTACGCGACGGCGCCCCTGTCGCAGCTGCCGATGCGTCTTTGGATCGACATGGGGACCGCCGAGGATTCAGTCACAGTGCCTGGCGGCACGCTGTCGCGCTTGGTGCTCGATGTGCGCCGTTTTCGCGCCGTCGTCGAGCGCCGGGGCTACACCCCCGGCCTGACCCTGGACGGCGAAGAAACCACCGGCGCCCTCCACAACGAAGCCGCCTGGGCCGAACGCTTGCCGCGCGTGCTGCGCTTTCTATTTTCTAACATCCCGGGGCGATGACCCAAGGCGGGCCCGCGCCCTGGGGGGGCTGACCATTCGAATACGTCTTTTTGTTTGGTCATGACCATTCGAACAAACGCTTTAGAATGGTCATGGAGTGGCTAGGGCTTCGGCGGCTTCTTCGGCGTATTGTCGTCAACGGCGTGGTGCGCCGGATTTGATTGCCTCAGCAGCTCGACGCTGTCGCGAACCTGCTCGACTAGCCGCATTTTTTCAGGCCAACTCAAATCCTTGCGGCTCCGCTGCCACTCGGCTTGGCGCTTCAACATTCCGTTATCACTACTCATTCAAGAATCTGCTTTCGAACTTGCCCCACGCCGCAGCTAGACCGTGTCGAGCGGCGAGCGTCGCGATCGCAGCGCGATTCGTACTCCCCGACTCGAGCAACGCCAAGATGCGGGTATGATCCTTGGCACGGCCAACACTCAAGGCGATGGCCGCGAGATAGTCCGCTGTGACAACCCGGAACGGCACGCCATCAAAATCCGCCGTTGCTGCATTCTCCATTGCTTCTTGGGTCAAAGCGTCGAAGGCCGGAATGAACTGCGTGGGCCAGGCTCCGACGCGAATCGCTTCGCCTTCAGCGTGCCAACCGCGGTCGGCGCAAAACGCGTAGATTCCACCCAGGCTGTCGAGTCCGCTTACGCCCGGCACCGCTACCAACACATCCGCATCCAGCGTCGCGACTGGTTCCGTATACCGGATCTGCGCCGCGGCGCCGAACAAGGCGTAGTTGGTGATCACGCCTGCGCCTTGCATTTCGTTGAGCAGTTTCGCCAGCTCCTTCATAGTGCGTATTACACCAGATGAGGCGCGTTCTTGTGAAGGCGCCTGGCGCCCTATGGAAGCGGCTCTCCCGGGACGAGGCGCGTCAAGAAGCGGTCCACAGGCATGCACTGAACTCCGTCGATCTCGAGTACATCACGACCTCGATACAACAGGCGAGTTGTCGACTCGGGGTAGTCTTCCTTGAAGGCTTGAAGGCCCCGGAGGTCTTGGGATCGAATCGTCGCGCTGTGCTTGACCTCGATCGCGTGGAAGGCCGTTGCACCATAGACAACGAAATCAACCTCGTTGCCGGACTTCGTCCGCCAGTAACAAAGGTCGACGGCTGCTGCCGCATAGTCGATCCAGGCGCGCAAGTGTTGCGCCACCAATCCCTCCAACGCGGCGCCCGCGATCTCCGACGGTCGATCGAGAGGGCCCGCCGGACGCACGGATCGGAACACGCCGGCGTCGAACCAATAGAACTTCGGGTGGGATACCAAGTGTCGCCGGGCCCGCTTCGTGAACACCGGCAGACGGAAGGCGAGGAGAAGATCCTCGAGAATATTAACGTAGCCTTCCACGGTCTTGCGGCTCACCTGACAGTCCCGGGCAACATCCGTAACGTTCAAGACCGACGCATGGGAGAAGCTGATGGCAGCAAGAAAGCGCGAGAAGGAGCCGATGTTACGAACCAGGCCCTCCATCTGAACTTCTTCTCGCACGTAGAGTGCGACGTAGGATTTCAAGGTATCGGCGGGCCGCTTCGCGCCCCAGATGAGCGGAACCAAGCCTTGGATCAGTGCGCGCTCTAGATCCCAGCGCGCGCCCAGTTCCGCAGCCATGAACGGGTGCATCGAACGCAAAACGGCACGGCCGGCAAGAAGATCGACCCCAGTCCTTTTGAGCTTGCGGGCGCTCGATCCAGTCAACACGAAACGCGGTGTCCGTCGTGCCTCAATCAGAGAGTGCACGACATCGAGGAGTTCGGGCGCCTTCTGGACTTCGTCGACGACGACGACCTTGGCGTCGCGATTGCCCGCAACGAGTTCCCGCAGCCGCTCCGGCCGGGCAACATAGGCACGGTGGACGTCCGGCTCCAAGAGATCGACGTGCAGACAGTCGCGGAAATTGGACTGCAGCCACGTCGACTTGCCGGTGCCGCGCGGTCCAAAAAGGAAAAAGTGGCCCGGAGGGGCTCGGAAGAAACGCCGCACTGTCGCCATAAATGCTTCCTTTTCGGCGGTAGTGTCGCCGATTTTACGCCGGGCGCCGGAGCCTGTCAACCATCGCCGACGGCTGTTCCGACTACTTCGGCGCGGGTTGCGCAGCGCGCACCTTGGCGGCGTACTCGGGCCAGCGCCCGACGACTTGGTTCCACACCGCGCTTGCGGAGTCCTCTTGACCGGCGAAGTGCAGGGTTTTGGCGAGTTCGTGCCGGACGTCGGGGCGGTTGTCTTCCAGGTGGACTGCGGCACGGAGTTGCTCGGCCGATTCAGCGTAGCGCTGCTGCTTCCGGTAACACACCCCAAGGCCGAAACGTCCTTCCCAGCGCTCCGCATCGCGCTTGACGGCGCCTTCCAAGAATGGCAGCGCTTCGTCGATGCGATCGAGCGCCAGAAGATCGAGTCCGGCATTGATCCAAAACCGCACATTGCCACGCTCTGCGTCTAACGCCGCACGTGCAAAGGGTAACGCTTGGGCGGGAAGATCCCGCTGCCGGTAATACTGCTCGAGAAGGCTATTGGCATAGGCGCGCCCTTGCGGCGAAACCCATGCCGGGTCGGTCGCGACCACCGCGAAGCGCTTGATACCAGCCGTTTCGTCGGCAGTGACGAGGACAAAACTGAAGAGTGCGCCGAGCGACAGCCCCGTCAGGCCGAGTGCGATTCCGCGCCGCGGCGCCTGCGATTCGCCCCACCGACCCAGTGCAATTCCCAGCACCGCAGCGGGCAAGAGCAAGAGCGATGCAAGATCCCAATCCTGCGCCGGCGCGACTGGCGTCATCAAGATGGCGGCGATGCAAAACCCGGGCAGGGCCGCGAGCCCCAAGAAACGATCGCGCGGGGTGAGCCCCGCTCCGGTTCTTCGGTGACTGATCACAGAGCGCGCCATGAGCAGCACCGGTATCGGCATCGCGAGCAAGAGAGCATTCGCGACGTCCGCCGCGTGTCGCGGCGAAAAGAACCCATACGGGCGCTGGGCGATCCCCGCCGCCGCCACTCTCCGAAAGCCGCTCATCGCCGCGAGGAATGGGTGTGCCAATTGGGACGGTGAATAGGCCAGCAGCACCAACAGAAGCCCGGTCCCGGCGACCGGCACAGCACAGTAGAGGACACGGCGAACGGGTGACGCGGGTTCGCGCCACGACAAATAGGCAAACGATGGGATCAAGTACAGCGCGCTGAAGTGTCCCGCGATGACGATGGGAAGCCAGAGAGCCACGAGCCATGGCGAGTCGAGTCCGTCGAGGCGTCGAAGTGCGAGCCACAAGTAGACAAGAACGAGGACACTCGCCACCGGGTAGCTCTCGATGTAGCCGAAGTAGAGCTGCGACATCCCGAGCGTCAGCAGCAGCGCAAACGGGATGCGCCATTCCCTGCCACGGGCCGTCAGGCGGCATGCGATGCCTGCCATGAGCGCCGCCGCACAAAGACCGCACAGGATTGAGAGCGTCGATATGGCGGTCGCGCTCCCCGACACGCCCGCCGCGTTCAGGAGCCGGGCATACCCATGCCAGACCCAGGCCGACAAGGGTTCGTTGTCGCTCGCATAGCCCGGCGAGGTCACCCTCGCCAGCCAAATCGTTCCATCGCCGAGGAAATACGTGCGGGCCCGGAGCACCCAAAGCAAAGCGGCAAGTGGCACAAGGCCGAGAAGGAACATCCAAGTCTGCCGCCGGCCGGCGTCGGCCGTGGACGCTTCGCGGCTCGCAATCGCCACGGACTGAGTACGCCGCACTGCGGTCGCCGCAATCAGCGCCGCGCTCGCAACGAGAAGTGAAAGCACCAGGAAGCGCAGCGGCGCCGGCAGGAATCCGGAAAGATGAATCCCCCAGGTTCCGGGGCTCGGGTGCAACGATGCAAAGAGAACAAGGCCCGCGAAGCCGACAGCTCCGAAGGCCAGTACCATGTTCCCGGCGGCAGGCGGCGGGGTCTTCGTCGGCGTCGTTCGGGTTTTCAGGAACACCCACCTCCCAATCCCGGAACGCTATCACATGCACGAATCGGCGAGTTTTCTGGACCGTGGTCAAGAAAACACGCGAGTTTTTTGGACTGGGGTCGAAAAAAAGAGGGCCGTCAGTGGCCTGAAGCGGTGGATTCGGCGGCGGCTTCGGCGGGAACGGGCATCTGCGCCGCGAAGTTCGGCACGACCGTTTCCGCGGCAGCCGGAAACGGTGCCCAGTGGTCGTACGCGGCACGGGCGACGCGGGCAATGCAGCGTTCGATGCGGCCGTTGCTGCGCCGCGAGCCCTTGACGAACATCGCGATCGCGACGTGGCCGCCGTTTCCCGGCAGCGTGAGGATACCGACATCGTTCAAGGCCGCGGTGATGCCGTCGGTCGAACTCCAAGTGCCCGTCTTGTGCGCGACACGCACGCCGGCAGGCAGGTAAGCGGGAATCCGCCCCGGTCCGGTTTCGCACTGTTCCATCGTGTCGAGCAAGAGCGTCGTGCTGGCGGCACTGAGCGCCGCCCCGGACGAAAGGCGGGCGAGCAGGTCCGTCATCGCGACCGGAGTCGTGGTGTCGCGCGGATCCAGGAGAAAATCCGCCGCCGCTTGCTTCCGCACCGGGTACGGTGAACCGTTCATGAGTTTCGAGAGCACGGCGGTCGTCCAGGTCGATTCCGGCGGCGTGCTGGTCAGGCCGTAGTAGTCGAATGCCATCCGGACCTCGGGACGGTCGACGCGCAACTCGCGCGCCCCCAGGTCGTGGACACGCGCCGTGACCGCGCCCGGCCCGCCGGCCACGCGCAGCAGAAAATCACTGGCGCTGTTATCGCTTTCGGTGAGCATGGCGCGGAAGAGTTCGAGCAGCGTCATGCGGCCGCCATTCGGATGGCGCGCCGAGATGCGGCCGCTGCCGGTACGCAAGTCGCTGCGTCGCAAGAGCACGGTGTCGCCGAGCGAGATCTCGCCGGCATCGACGCGCTGCAGCAGGCGCAGTGCGATGGCCACTTTGTACGTGCTGGCCATTGGAAATCGCTCGTCGGGAGCCCGGACGACCCGCTCGCCGGTTTCCAGATGCACGATTGCAACGCCAGCGACGCCACCCGCTTCGGTGGCGGCACGATCGACAATTGCTTCGAGCGTGGCGCGAGTCGTATCGCGTGCAGCGTCGGGAAAAAGCGCCGCCAGTGCCGTGGACCGAACGTAGGGCGTGGTGCGACTGCGGGTGTAGTGCCGCCGGTGCCGCGTCCGCGCTTCGGCGCTCGGCACGGCCAAGAGGTCGTGCGCCAGCCAGCCGCACACCAACGCGATGGCTACCCTGCGGATCACGCCGCGCCAACGCTGTCCTTCAGGCATGATCCATCCCTTCCGTGCAGCCGCTATTCTCGCCGAAGCAAGATCAGGCCCGCAATGCTGGATCGCAAGTCCCAGGCGAACGGACCAGGCCCCGAGGGGGTTCCAGGCGAACGCGATTCAAGCCGCACCCACGGCCCAGGACTGGAGCGGCGAGCGGGCGAAGGCATTCATCTCGATGGACGACGCGGCACCGGCGCGCAGGCGGAACTCACCGACACAAGCGATCATGGCCGCGTTGTCGGTGCAAAAGCGCGGCGGCGGCACATGCAGCGTGGCGCCGCTGGGTTCGAGCAACGTGCGGCAGCGCTCGCGGAGCGCTTGGTTGGCGGCGACGCCGCCCGCCAAGTAGGCGTGCTGCACACCGTGGCGCTCAACCGCGGTCGCCAGTTTCTCGGCGAGCACATCGACAATCGCCGCTTGGGCGCTCGCCAGGATGTCGTAGGCACGTTGCGGCAGGGCCTCGAGTTCTTCAGGTGTGCGATCGAGATGCGCGCCGGGTTCGCCGATACGGCGCACGGCCGTGCGTGGCACCAGGTTCTCCCGTTCGAGAAGCAGACGCGTCGCGGTTTTGAGCCCGCTGAAACTAAAGTCGAGCGAACCAGCGTCGAGCCGCGCCCGCGGCAATGCCACGGCGCGCGCGTCGCCACGGCAGGCCAACTTTTCGAAATTGGGGCCGGCGGGATACGGAATACCGAGCATCTTGCCGATCTTGTCGAAGGCCTCGCCGGCGGCATCATCGCGCGTATCACCGAGTTCGTCGAACTCGCCGATGCGTGGCATGGCGATCAGCATCGAGTGGCCGCCCGACACGATCAACGTCACATTCGGGAAATGCATGTCCGCCACCAGCCAATTGGCCATGATGTGGCCTTCCAGGTGGTGCACGCCTACGAACGGCTTGCCGAGTCCCACGGCATAGCCCTTGGCCGCCGACAGGCCGACGAGCAGCGAGCCGAGAAGCCCCGGGCCGGCGGTGGCCGCAATCCCATCGAGATCTTGGGGCCGCACACCGGCGCGTTCGATCGCCGCCTCGACCACCGGCAGCAGGAACTTGAGGTGCTCGCGCGAGGCGATCTCCGGTACGACCCCGCCGTATTCCTGATGACGCAACTGCGATGCCACGACGTTGGAAAGAATGTCGCGCCCATCGCGCAGCACTGCCGCCGCCGTGTCATCGCAGGATGTTTCGATACCGAGTACGAGCACGGGAATCTCCGGGTGCGGGGCCCCGATCCTGCGGCGATGGGCGATCACCGAATGGAGCGTCGCCTATTAGGCAATTTCGCGAGGCGCTTTGTCGAACCGTGTCGTCAGTCAGTGTGACACTACAATTCGACGTCTGACCACATGCCCACCCCACGACACCTCGAGCCAGTACACGCCGCCTGGCATGTCACCGCCCGAGGCTGCACGGATATCCCAAGTCACTTCGGAAGGCCCTGCCGATATCCTCGCCGGGGCAAGAGACAGCAGCTTGCGTCCCGCGACGTCGTACAAAGAGGCATGGATTGTGGCGGCGCGCGGTAGGTCGAACCCAAGGTGAAGCATGCGAAGGGTCGGATTCGGATGCGGAATGCCCACTCCACTCGGCATCGCGACATCAGAGAATCCGGCGTCAGTCGGGATGATTCCTGCGCCGTCAATTCTCTGAGCGTAGATGTCCGTGACTGCTTGGCCCGGCGGGGAATTGCGTGCATCCCGCCAGGCGATGAGCGCGCCTCCGGCGCCGTCCGAGACAATGGTCGGTTGATCCTGAAGGTTGGGCGCAGTACACACTGCAAGCCCTTGGCTCGGCCATCCAGAGGCAATGCCGCCTGTGCCTGTCACTCGTTGCGCGTATATACCAAACTCGTCGTACCACGTAATAATGGCGCCGCCCGACCCATCACTGGCGAGGTCCGGGCATCCCTTAAGGGCCGGCGAAGTGGACACAAGCGTGCCTGGGTTTTGGGGCCATCCGACAGTGGTTTGCGCGAACGAAGAAAGACATTGTGCGTTCAGGTCAGAGACATCTTCATTGCACCAGGTGACCAAGAGACCACCGGAGCCGTTCGCGATAGCTCGGGGTTCGCTCTGAGTCCACGAAGAATTGCACACGACCACTCCAGCAGAAGGCCAACCCGGTGCGGGCTGACCGAGAGCCGTAATCCGCTGCGCGAAGATGTCGCCGACAAACTGCAGCGTCCCGCAGCTGGCGGGTTGGCCAGCCCAGGTGACAAACACACCGCCTGAGCTGTCCAGAATCGCTCTTACATCACCCAGCCCACAACTGTCGGGCCCTACGGTCGCCCCAAGAGCTGGCCAGCTCGGGAAGAGCGTTCCTTGCATCGTCACGTGCTGCAACGCGACTCGTGAAATCTCAGACCAGGCCACAAAGACCCCGGCTTCGTTTGCCGCAATTGCCGGACAACGATTGTCTCCCGCTTGGCCATCGATGTGCTTGCCGTTCGTTGGCCACCCCGGTGATATGGATGGTCCATTGACAACTCTTTGAACAAATACCTGCGGATTCACACCGTTTCGCGTGTCGGACCACGCCACGTACAAGCCTCCCGTTCCGTCTGTGGCGATCACAGGGATCGTTTGGTCCCCCGACGCGACACAGACAGGATAGCCGTCGACGGGCCAGCCAGGCGACACCGCGCCAAGAGCATTGATGTGCTGAGCGTAAACGTCGACGTCTGCTCCTCGCCTGTCACCCCAGGCGATGAATGCCCCGCCTGCGCCATCTCCACCGATGCACAGCCCGGACGTGACTCCCTGCGCTCCGCTGGCCAAACAGGCCGGTACGCCATTCGCGGGCCAGCCTGGAGCATTGACGCCGGCTCGAGTCATGCGTTGTACGAACACGTTCCAGTCGCCAGGGCTTCGAGCGTCCGACCACGCGACGAGAACGCCGCCACTGCCATCTGAAGCACTCGACGGAAATGCCTGAATTCCCGAGGCAGCGCATACCGAAGTGCCGTTCACCAGCCAGTCGGCTTCTGCAGCATTGACGACCACCAGTGGGTACAACACAGAAAACATCTGCGCTAGTCGTCGCAAAAGCATGATTCAGACCTCCGTCGCTTCACGCCGGTTGCGCATTTCATTTGTCGAGCACTAGTTTCTGCGTGAGGCTTGTCGCGTCCACGACCAGTCTCACAACATAAATGCCCCGCGCCACGGCAAAACCGCGATCACTTCGCCCGTCCCAATCAAGCGTGTGAACACCTGGGATAAATACGCCGCTTTCGAGCGTTGCAACACGTCGTCCGCCAACGTCGAAGATCACAACAGACCCCCAGCCTTGAGTTGGGACTCCGAATGTAATGCGAAGCACCGTTCCTCCGCGCTGTTGGCGCACTTTGAGAAAACTCTTGAGCGGCGCATCGTCACTGCCGGACGACGCGACCGCCTTGCTCGCGGGGGTTCGGACGCTCTCGGCTGTGATCACGCTCACGTCTAAGGCAACTTCAATCGCTACCAATTCTCCCGCAGTTCCGCTTGCCCCGAAGCTATCGCCCGATTGCATCGCGGAGGCAATCACTCCCGCCCCGTCGCCCGGAGCGCGCTTGATGTCCCCGCTCGGCATCCGTATTGCGATGTAGTAGTCTCCTGGTACTTCTAACAGCACCGGTGCGGTCCACATTGCATGAACTGCCCCATCATCACCCCGACGGACGTTCACAACCCTCGCGAATTCTGTTCTGCCTCTTAGGTTGCCTCCATCCAGCGATAGCAAGGACACCTCAGGAAAAATCGTTCTCGCGTCGTTCGTCCCAAACTGCGCCCCCAGAACCATGATCGGCTGATCCACACGGAAGCGTTTCAGAAGGACTCCGCTTCCGTCAGCCGGCCTGATCGCGACTGCGAAATCGTCCGCCAAGACGCCGACTGCACCGAGCACTATCGCGAGGCATGCCAAGACCGATGAGCTAAATCTGCGCGGTTGCATTGAACCTCATTTCTAGTCCACACAGAACTGGACCTTGAAGGTTTTTGTGTAGCTCGTGCTGATCGACAGCGCGTCTCCCGGAGAATAACGGGGTCGCTTGCTTCGAACGTAGTAGGTCCAGGTTTGGTTCGGTGCGCACTGCCCCGTGTACGAAAGTGAATGCGTAACTCCCGATGGGTCGGATGGCGTACCAGATACGCTGATGGGCGAGCCCCCGGGAGGCGTAAGTACGAGCACATCACCATCGACTGCTTTCGCCGTGGTCTTCCATGTAACGGTAACGGTGAATGTTCCGACGCCGTAGGACAGCGAGTGACTGAGCGAAGAGCTCTTGAGCTCCCAGACTGCGACGAACGGGGCCTTCGATGGGCGGCCGAGGTTGTTGATCACAAAGAGCATGTAGAAGCCCGGTGGCGCTTGATTTGATATTGGCATCTGCGAGGACGCAACTGTCAACGGCGATCCATCCACAAAGGTTAGTGGAATGTAGCGTTGTTCCATGTCGGTGGATCTGGTGGTTGAACCTGGCCTGACGAGGGCAACCTTCGTTATCGACACAGCGCCAGATCCGACGCTGCGCCCGAATGACAGCCCCTCTCCGTACGCAGCGCTAAGCGGAACGTTTCCCGTTATCGCTGGGCGATCGGCGTCAGCGATCGACGAGTTGTCCGCTCTGAATAGGTATGGGGGGCTAAAAAAATCTCCGTTAGCACAGAACTGATCTGGGAAACCTGGGCAGCGTGAGAAATCGTCGAGACTCTGTCCGCCAGCGACCAGCACGCGGCCGTCAGGAACCAGAACCGCGCTTGAATGGTACATCCTTGGGGTCGGGGGGGCACGGTGAGACATCGGGCCGAGCTTCGTCCAGCCTGTGCTCGCTCGCCAAAGCTCGGTGTCATAAACACCCCTGAAATACTGATCGTTCGCACGCTCTTCTACGGCACTCCCACCAACCGCAACCACGGACCCGTCTGGAAGAACGACCAGCTGATGTTCTGCTCTTCGCACGCACATGTCGGCTTCTGCGGCAACGCTCAACGACCCAGTGGTTAGATCGATCGTGGTTGTTTCCGCCTTCTTCGAAGAGTTCCCGCCGCCGGTTGGGGTTCCACCGGACTTGAGGACTCGACCCTTGTCGAAAATCGCCATGGCCCCTCCACGCACCGCGTATGTGCCGACGCTCGCGTTCCAGGTCGGGTTGCTTGCCGCGAGGTCGCCAAGGCGTTGTGCCGTTTGAAGTACGCCGAAGGGTGGCTCGACGGCATTTGCTCCAGAGCCCGGACCCAGATACACGACGCGACTACCGTTGGGGCTGGGATCTAGAACCATGAATGGCGCAAGCGAGAGATCCGTTTTTTGCGCGGAGGAAACGCTAGACCACTGTCCAGAGTAGACCACCGGGAGATTTGCCAACAGGGAGGCGTGCTGCCAGCCACTTGTGACCAGAACCCGCCCGTCTGCCAGGGTCGTAGCGGCTGGATGCCAGCGCGCCTGCGGGCCCAGTGGCGCAGCGACCCAACCGCATTCTGTACCACACGGGGCCTGAGGGTCGAAGATGGTCGATCGCGCTGTGCCCACAGGGGAGTTCGGTGGCGGAGAAAAGGGACTGAATTCGCCGCCAATGATTAGTATTCGCCCGTCGCTGAGCGTGACATGGCCGCTGTTCATGAGCGTCGAATCGATGGGAGTGGAGGAGACTGGAACTCCAACCTGGGTTACCGGGTCCCAATGGTAAGCTCTGGCCACGCCGTTCGTCCTTCCCCAGAGCAGAACCTTTCCGGCATTTGTGAGGACCATATGCACCGCGGTGATTCCGTTGGGCCAGTTGCTGGTTGGCACGGCCTCCCACTTCCCGCAGTTCGCAAACGAGGTCTTTGGGTCGCCACAGGTAGCACACGCACTCACCGTAACGTTGGCCCACCAAGTGCCCCAATTTCGATTGATGATGTCTGTTCTGGCATAAAGATGTGCAACCCAGAAGCTGTTGTCCGTTGGATCGGCCGAGACCACCGCGTAGTCGCCCCAATGTGGCGAAAAATCGGCAGCGGTCTCGCTCTGTTTCAAAACCGCGAGTGGCCCAAAACTCGGAGCGGTCGCATCGCGCGCTGCGAAAACGATGCGTGGGCACATCGAGGTTGAACTCTGAGTGAAAGTGATGCCAATGGTTCCTTCTGAGTTTCCGCCGATCGCTGGGAGATGACTGAATACGCCCGATCCTCCATCAAATCCCCCGGACTCCGCCAGTGTGGGGGTTCCAGTTGGAAATCCATTCGTGTTCACCTTATAGTAAAATACGATCGAACGACCCGAGCTGGCACCTGCTGTGTGACAAAACCATAAGGCGCCGTTATACCACAGCGCTTGGTTCTGAGCCCGAATATAAACTGGCCGAAGCCTCCCATCCCCCACCGTACACTGCGGAACCCAGCCAGCTTGAGAGACGTCACCGCCGCCATTGTTCGGGACCGTCAGGGTCGCTGACGTAAGAGTCGCCGTCCCCAGCGGATCGCTGAGGGCCCAGATCCGGACCTTGTCGGACGCGGTCCACAGCACCTCTGCGAAGTACTCTACACTCGGGTTTCCGTTTAAAATGACCGAAGGCTGTAGAGTATAACCGCCCGACACACTGGGCGGAGTGTATCGAATTGTCGGAGACAGTGTCGCCGCACCGATTTGTGATTTTGGGATAACGAGAATTTCGCAGCGTTTGAATGGCTCCACCAACGGAAACGGATACAAGTTGACCGTCAAGTAGATCGCCTGCGAATCAAACCCGATCTTCGGGAAGTCACCGAGATAGGGCAAGCCGTTCTCACAATATGTAGCCTCTACCCGGTAGAACCACCAGTCGCTCGACGTGGTTGTGGACGGGTCCGAGGTCTTCGACGCGGCCAGATAGATGTAAGACCTCGCGCGGGACGAGCTACTGCAGTCATTGACCGAACCCGGGTTCTCGATAACGGTGACGTAGAAGCGTGACGTCGAAGGGTCGTAGAGGGCCATCGGATCAAACAAGCCACTCAATGCGCCGACGGACGAGAAAAAACTGATCAAGGAGACCGGAGATCCCCACTTCTCAAAACCGTTCTTCGAATAGTAGTCGATTCGACGATTCACCACTGCAATGATACCACCTGGCCCCACTGCGCCATGGGTATCAGGCGGACGCAGCGGACCATCCGACTTCATGCCATCAAAAGCGATATTCACGGTTGAGCTTGGTGCATTGGGTAAGCTCAGAATTCCCTGCGGCTGAATAGTGGTGGTCGCCGCGGAGTCCGGTTCAATCGGCCCGTCCTCTTCGTCCTCCGCGCTAGCGGGATTGCCGAGCGGGCCGATCACCAACAATTGAATCGCAATAACAGTCGCTGCCAGTCGAAACATGAGGCTACCTCCCGAATATCCGCTTAACATCGCTCCAGTGGTGGAGAACGACAGAGGTCGAACCGCAGCCGACAGACCCCGTACCAATCGCACCGCACTCGATTCCAGCGGGATGTCTACCTGCAGCACAAGGCGAATCTGCCGAAATGTCAAGATTTCTGGACGCGACCGGATCGGCCGAGCAGAATAGGGGATCGCTTGCAAAATTGCCTTCCACGGTCGTACCGCAAAGAGGTTGCGCTACCGAGGCGGGGTACGTACAACAGCAGCTGAAGGCAATCTTTCCGCCGCAAGGTGGTCCCTCACTGTCAGCGATGATGCATGAGGTCACCACATCGCCTCCGGGGAGCCAAAGCGTAGCAACCTGCGCCATAGCGCCCCCGCTGTTGGTGTTCGCCTGATTTTGAAGAAACGTGCTGTGGCTAATACTCACAGCCGCAATCTCACTCCCAGCGATGGCTCCGCCCAGGGCCGGGAATCCGGAACTAACGACTGAGTTTTCGATGAACGCGCAGCTATCGACCGTTAGGCCTGATGATGCATACAAGCCACCACCAGTACCGCCGCCAAACCCATAGGCGATCGCAGAGTTTTCGACAAACGTCGTCCTAGTCACCGTCCCACCGGCCTTGCGGACTCCCCCTCCTGAGGCCCCTGAGAATCCACGCGCCGTATTCCTCTCAATCCAGCAATTCTCAACAGTTCCTCCGTTCATCAAAACACCTCCTCCGAACGCACCATCACCCGACACCGTGTTCCCAACAATCCGACAATGAATAAGATTTCCACCTTCCATGTAGACGCCACCGCCAGCCGCATCGTAGGCTCCGAAATTGTCGAGCACACTGCTGGCGGCGATAGTGCTTCCGAGATCCGTGCACGCGATCGCCCCACCGCGATTGCCATTGTGTACGGCGTTGTTCCGGAGGATGCATTCATCAACGCGGAGACGGCTAGCACCCGTGGAATAAATCCCCCCGCCGGACCCATGAGGCGAAGGTGCGAGACGCAGGTTTCCATGGACAATCGTCAGACCGCGAATCAAGACCGTGCCCACATCATGACATCGGATAACTCGGCCGCGGTATTCCGCGTCGACTAGGGTTGATTCCGCTCCCGCCGAACCGATTAGATTGACATCTCGCTTCATGACCAGCATGGATTCCCCGGTTGCTCGTTCCGTCGTCCAAGAATATTCCCCTGGCCTCAAGATCACGGAATCGCCTGCGGTTGCTGAGTCGAGTGCAGCGCGAACCGTTGGCGCGTCACCGGTGCGGTCGGGCTTGACGTACCATGAGCGTGCGTTGCAGGCGTTGGAATCCATGCAAACGAGCGAGAGAGAAAACAGGTTGGAAATGATCTTGTGGCGGTTCATACCGCAGCCTCTTCACTAACAATGACGCAGGGCGGCGCCGTCTGGCGACCGCAACCGTCAAATCAACCAAACTACTCACGCAGGGTATCACCCATGGGTCGAGAGATCAAGCCCACAGGACACCCGAGTGGAGCCCAACGATGCGACGACGCTGGAAATGTCGCGCCCATCACGCAGCACTGCCATCGCGGTGTCATCGCAGGACGTTTCGATACCGAGTACAAGCACGCGAAATCTCCGGCTGCGGAGGCCAAGGCCGGGGTGCCTTGCCGGTGGACAGGCGGTGGACAGACGGTGTCACTTCGAGAGGCAGCGCGCGACGCCATCGCAGGTTGCATGGTGGCACGCCGCGCTCTGCAAGTCCTGTCCTAGCTTAGGAATAAGCGCCGGCCGGGTCAATGTGGGAGGTCCGGCATGTCCCCTGCGTGACGGAGACGACGCGGCCCGGTGCCTGCGGTGTTGCTCTGCAAGCTCGCAGCGCCCAGTCCCGGTCCGCGTTGTTCCCCACCGTCGCGTGCCGGCGGCAGAGTGCCCCCCAGCCCGGTGCGTCCGCGGCCGGCCGCGGCGCCTGCCGCCCCACGCTGCGGTTTGCGGCTCAGTTCAAACTTGGATCGGCGCCCGAGGATTGTTCGGCGGCCTTGGGCGGTGGTTCCTTGGCGGCGGGATCTTCGAAATGAAACTGCTCGAGTACCGACTGGGCTTCGTTGAGATCGGTTCCCAAGAACTCCGCGGCGTCTTCGAGGTCCAGCATGCCGCGCCCGAAGGCGCTCGCGACCAGATGGATGAAGCGCTCCGGAATCGGTTTGCTGTACACCAAGCGGGCTTCACGGTCGATCTGCTCCAGATCGATCTCGGGCAGGAGGCCGCCGTCCTTCGAAAGCAGGGTTGCGATGCCGGCGGCATCCGTCCAACCGAGTGACAAGAGCCGCCACAGCACGACTTCGTTGTCGACCGCGAAGTACACCTGGAGTTGTTGCACGAACTCGCGCGGGATCTCGTTGCCCAGTTCCAGGCCGATGGCCTTTTGGTAGGCCTCGACATCGACACGCGGCATCAAGAACGCCAGTGCGAACTGATGCGCGCGGACTTCGCGCATGTCTTCGACGAGGGCCGGATTCGGATGCCCGCAGACGGTATGAATGTAGGGTTCGAAATCGGCGAGGAAATGGCCGTACTGGTGCGCGACGACATAGTCCCGCTGCGGGATGGTCAAAGCCGCATCGTGAAAAATACAGGGCCCTAACTCCGCATCGAAGAAGAACCCGCCGCTGGCCGCAGTACCGACGGGAAAGCGGCACGGGACCACTTTGACGCCTTGCGCTTCGATGAGTTGGTCGATATCCAAGATCGGCCCGTTCGGTAACTTGAATCGGACCCGCTCGAGCCGCGCCAGGTCTTCGGCCTGCCCTAGGATGTCGCCCGAAATCGACAGGTTGAGCCCCAGCGCCGACGGTGAATACGCGACGCGCGTCCCGCCCGCCAGCATCTTTTCCAGGCGCGCGTAGCGCGTCACGAACGCCACGAGTTCGCGCAGGAACTCGGGCGACAAGTGCGGCCCGGGCCCAGTGCGGGTGTGATCGCCGGCGATCAGCAGTTCGATGAGTGCGTCGTCCGTCATGCCGGAATCTTACTCCAAATCGTGCCGAATCAGGCTTGCTTGCGGCTGCCGGGTTTGACGGCGGTCGAACCGGCGGCGCACTGCGGGCAGGCACTCGCGGGCCAAGCTTCAACCGAAACTTGCAGCAACGCTTCGAGCGGCATGTCGAGCGTGTGATTCCCACCACTCCGGTCGATGATCGATCCGGCGGCAACGACCTCGGCGCCCAGCCCGCGTACGAGCGCGGTGCATTCCACGATGGAACCGCCGCGGGTGCACACGTCGTCCACGACGACGACCCGCGACCCAGGAGCGAGTGCAAAACCGCGGCGCAACTGCAACGCGTTGGAGTCGTCGCGTTCGGCGAACAGGGCCCGAACTCCCAGTGCCGCCGCAACCTCTTGGCCGATGACCAGCCCGCCAAGCGCCACGCTGACGACGACATCGGGGGTGTAGGAACGCAGGCGTTCGCCGAGCCAGGTACCCGCATGGCGCGCGTACAGTGGATACTGCAGCAACTTCGCACACTGCACGTAGCGGTCGCTGTGCAATCCGGAGGACAAGAGGAAGTGGCCTTCGAGAAGTGCTTCCGAGGTACGCAGCAGATGCTGCACACGCGACGCCACGGTGGCGTCGGGCATGTCGCCGGCAGTGGCTCCGGCGCGGAGCGCAGCGGCGATGTCCGCCGCGATCGCATCGGCGGCGGCCGCCGGGTCCAGGACGCCGACAATGGGCCGGCCAATGACGAGCAAACTCGCGCCATCCCGAATCGCCTCACCCGGCGTCGCGACACGGGCTTGGTCGCCGGCATCCGCGCCTGCGGGGCGCACGCCGGGCGTCACGATCAGAAAATTGGCACCGCATGCCGCACGCACGCGCCGCGCCTCTTGCGGCGAGGCAATGACGCCATCCAAGCCACAGCTTTGGGCGAGGAGTGCCCGTTCGACGATTTCCTCCGGATCGGCGCCCGCTTGGCTCGTCAGCACCGTGACACCGAGCAAGAGCAGCCGTGACGCATTCGTCTGCCCCGCGGCCGTCGCACTGATCTCGTTGCGCGCCTGCACCGCAGCTTCCAGCATGGCCCGGCCGCCGCTCGTGTGCAGAGTCAGCCACTGCACGCCGAGCCGGGCGGCGGCGCGCACGGCGCCCGCCACCGTGTTCGGAATGTCGTGGTACTTGAGGTCGAGAAAAACCGGGATGCCGGCTTCGCTGAGGACGCGCACCGCCTCCGGTCCCGCCGCCGTGAACAACTCCTTGCCGATCTTGAGCGCGCCGACATGACCGCGCAGCCGGTCGACGAGGACCCGCGCCGCCGCGAGATCGGGCACGTCCACCGCGACGATGATGCGCTCACGCGCCGTTTCGAGTCTCGCCGTCGCCGGCTGTGAAGTGGTCGAAGTCACGCCAAGCTCCCCTCGATCGCCAATGCATGTGGATGCCGGACACCTTTACGCTCGACGCAACTCCGGACCCCGTCCCGCACCTCGGCCAAGAGTGTCGGTCGCGAGTACAGAACGGTGCCGAGCTGAACTGCGACCGCGCCCGCCATGAAAAACTTGATCACGTCGTCCGGGCCCGCAATGCCGCCGACGGCGATGACCGGCACACGCGTCGCACGCGTGATCTCCCAGACGCGGAGCAGCGCGATCGGGAAAATGGCCGGCCCGGAGAGTCCGGCGCGCTCGCGCGCGAACGTCGGTCTCGCCCGTTCTACATCGATGTCCATCCCGGTGATGGTGTTGATGGCGACGACGGCGTCGGCGCCGCCCTGCTCGGCGCCGCGCGCCAGATTCGTGATGTCGGTGACGTTCGGTGTCAGTTTGACCGCCACACAGCGGTTCGGCAGGCGGTCCTTGACGGCGCGCGTGATGCGCTCGACGGCCCGCGCTTCGGCCGCGTCGCGGTCACCGCCGTGATCGACATTCGGGCAGCCGAGATTGACTTCCACCGCCACGACCGACGGTTCGGCAGCCAGTGCGTCGGCAATGCGTTCGTACTCCTCGAGGACCGTCGCCGCCACGCTGACGAACGCCGTGCCGCCCGCGGCCGACAATTCCGGTAGTTTCGTGCCCAGGTAGCGTTCCAGTCCGACATTCTGCAAGCCGATGGAGTTCAAGAGCCCCGACGGGGTCTCGCGCAAGCGCGGCAGCGGATTGCCCGCCCGCGGCAAGAGCGTGATCGTCTTGGTGGCGATGGCACCCATTTCGTAGGGGCGGATGAATGCGGCATATTCGAGTCCGTAGCCGAAGCACCCGGATGCCGCGAAATACGGGTTGGCGAACGTCACCGGACCGATCTTGACGGGGAACTCCGCGAAGACACGCGCCGCCGTAGCGTGAGCACCGAAGCGTGCCACCGGGTCGAGCAATTCCGCGGTCCGTGTCGACGCGTTGGCAGTGCGTGCGTCAGACATGCACGCCCCCCATTTCGACGTCGAACACTTCATCGCTTGGGAATACCGGACCCTCGGTGCAGATCGGCACATACCCGCGTATCGATGGCGTGACGCAGCCCATGCAGACGCCAACGCCGCAAGCCATGACTTCTTCCAACGACGCCAGGACTTGCGCGACGCGCCCATGCAACGCGCGATGCAGCGCCAGCATCATGCCGTGCGAGCCGCAGGTCAGGACAAGAGTGCGTTCTGCTTCGCCGCCCGCGCGCTCGAGCTCGGCGCGCGCCAGGTCGACGCACGTGCCGCGAAAGCCCCGCGAGCCGTCGTCGGTGCTCGCCAGAACGGGACCGCGCAAGCCTTCCACCGCATCGAGTTCCACATCGTGCGCCGTCCGCCCGCCATAGAGGAGCGTGTACTGCGGTGGTCCCGGCTGGGCATCCAACTGCCGCGCCAAGAATTGCAGCGGCGCGACACCAAAGCCGCCGCCGACCAGCAGCAGACGCTTCGACGCAAGTGCCTGCGGGCTCGGAAAGCCATTTCCGAGCGGCGGGCTCACGTCCACCGTATCGCCCGGTGCAAGAGCCACGAGTTCGCGACTCGCCGGTCCAACGGGCTTCACCATGACACTGCGCCAGCCGTCGCCTTCGTCATGCACGCTCATCGGCCGGCGCACGAGATGCAACGAAGGCGACGCCAGAATTTGCACGAACTGCCCCGGCTTGGCCACCGGCGTCGCGCGCCGCGCCGCGGGGTCCGCATAGCGCAGCAGGTGTGATCCGCCCGAGAGCGTGACGTTGTCGACTAGGGTTGTGAGAATGGGTCCAGCACCTCCCGATGCGCATCCGGATCGTCCCAATGATCCAAGAGATCCTGCGCCTCACGGGCCTGCGGCGTGTCCGCGAACTCGCGCACGATGCGTTCGTAGGCGGCGCGGGCGCGCGGCATGTCTTGCAGGCGGCGATCCTGAATCCAAGCGATCGCAAACGCGGCCCGCGGCCCCTGCAGGCTGCCCGCGAAGTCCGTCAGCACGCGCTCGAATTCGCGGAGCGCCACGAGCGGTTGATCGAGTTCGAGAAGGTCCACTTCGGCGACCCGCAGTTGCTCACCCGCCAGCGCTTCGAAGTCCGCGGCCAGCGTCACCTGGGCGCCGACGGAATCGACCTTGGCAACGGCACCGGCAACGGTATCGGCGGCGGCGACCGCGGCGACCGCAACGCCGCTGTCGGATTGTGCTTCGCGCCAGCGGCGCAAGACCGCCTTGCTGCCGCGCAGCCGGTCGAGCGACCCGGTGCGCAACAAAATCGCGTTGGTCTTGCGCTTGGCGCGCGCCGATACCGAGGACTCGGGCTTTTCCTTCAACGCCGCGTCGTAATTCTCGCGCGCCTTGGCGAATTCGCCTTGCCGGCGGAAGATTTCGGCGGTTTCGTAGCGCGCCCGGGCGGAGATGTCCGTGTGCGGCTTGGTGCGCACGATCAGATCGAGATCGTCGATCGCCTCGTCGGGTTCACCGCGCAGTGCGCGCGTCACCGCCAGCTCGACGTCGTGCTCGGTTTCCAGGCCCAGCTTGGCGGCGGGCTTGCGCAGCGCGGTCAACTGCTTCCACACATCGTCGATGCTCTTCTCGGCATCCTCGAGTTGCTTCGCATCGTCCGCCGACAGCGCAACAGCGACAGTGTCGGCATCCGCCTCGGCGGTCGAGTCGGCGGCCGCGGTGTCGGCGATTGCGATGCGGGACAATTGGGCGTCCTCCGACCCGGGGTCCCCGGGTTCGCCTGGTTCCGACGGAGGGGCATTGGGCGGCGTGGGCACCGGTTCCTTCGGTTTGACCCGCTTCTTCGACGGCTTGCCCTTCTGGACCGCCTCGCGCTCGGCGGCCGCGATGCGCTCACGCTGCGCCCGCTGCAGGGCCGGATTCGACAGCACTTTTTCGGCCTGGGCGCGCAGTGCCAACGCCGAGTTCAGTTGCGCTTCGTACCGCACGTTCGGCTGCACGTCGCGCTCCAGGACCTCGGCGTACTCAGTCCGGGCCTCGTCGTAGTGCTGTTCGTCGTAGTAGGTGCGCGCGATCCGCAACTGCGCCTCGGACGCTAGCTCGCTCTTGGGATGTGCCACCATGAAGGCGCGCAGATCCTGACGGGCCCGCTCGTAGTCCTTCGCGTCGAGCCGCGACTCCGCCTGGCGAAACACCGCCTCGACGTTCAGTTTGCTTTCGGGGAATTTCTCCGCGAGTTTCCCGAATGCTTGCGCGGCGCCGGCAGCATCGCCCTGCTTGAGCGCCGCGACCCCCATCCAGTAGAGAGCCTGTTCCACGTACGACGACTTCGGAAAGCGCTCGACCAAGTCCTCGAGCGAGGCCCGCGACTGGATGTATTCGGTGCGGTACAAACGCGACATGCCGATCAAGAACAATGCATCATCGATGTACTTGCTCTTGGGATAGTAACGCAGCAGCGACTGGCACTTCTCGATGCACTTCTGGTAACCGCCCTCACCGCCGCCATTGCCGGTCGGCGAGGCTTTGCGGTCCGTTTCGGCGCGCCGGAATTCGCTCTTGGCGTTGTAGAACGTATTGAAATACGCGCAGCCGCTGCCGGCAATCAGGACGGCGAGCACAAGGGCCAAACCGCGGCGCTGGTTCATTCGACTCCGTTCCGGCACTCAGGCCACCGTCGCTGCAGAACGCGTCTCGGCTTCGACACGGTGCACGAGGCGGCCGCGATGAATTGTTGCTGCGACCCGGCCGCGCAGCATCCGGCCCATGAAGGGCGTGTTGCGCGATTTCGAGCGCAGCACCTGCGGCCGCACTTGCCAGCGGGCTTCCAGGTCGAGAAGCACGAGGTGCGCGGGTGCACCGGCCTCGACCCGGCCGCCGGCCAAGCGAAACCGCTCCGCCGGTGCCAGGCTCATCCGCCGCACGAGTTCGAGGAGCGGCATGCGGCCGCTCGCAACGAGCTGGCCGTACGCCACCGCGAACGACGTCTCGAGCCCGATGACGCCGAATGGGGCGCGCTCAAATTCGAGGTCCTTTTCCATCTCGGCGTGCGGGGCGTGATCGGTAGCGATCATGTCGATCGTCCCATCGACGACCGCTTCGACAATCGCCTGCCGGTCCGCTTCGGTGCGGAGCGGCGGATTCATCTTGAGATTCGTGGAGTACCCGACAAGTTCCCGATCCGTCAGTTCGAGATAGTGCGGCGCGGTTTCGGCCGTGACGTCGATGCCCCACTGGTGCTTGGCGACGCGGATCAGGTCGAGGGACCCGCGCGTCGAGACGTGCGCGATGTGAATCGGCGCAGCGGTTTCGCGCGCCAGGATGAGGTCGCGCGCCACGCCCAGTTCCTCGGACGCGGCCGGAATCCCCGGCACGCCGAGATGGGTCGACCAGTAGCCCTCGTGCATGTGGCCACCGGCGGACAAGGACTTGTCTTCCGAGTGCGCCGCCACGACCAGGCCGATCATTGCCGCGTGTTCCAGGGCGCGACGCATGAGTGCGGTGTCGACGACCGGACTGCCGTCGTCGGTGAGAGTGCTGACGCCCGCCTGGCCGAGGTCGTAGTACTCGGCGAGCTTTGCACCGGCACGCCCCATCGTCAGGGCGCCGGCGCAGTAGACATCGCAGAGGTCGATCTGGCGGCCGCGTTTCAGCGCCGATTCCACCGCACTGCCGCTATCGAACGGTGGTTCGGTGTTCGGCATCATGATGACGCCCGTGAAGCCACCCGCCACCGCCGAGCGGCAACCGGATTCGACGTCTTCCTTGTATTCGTGCCCCGGTTCGCGGAAGTGCACGTGCACGTCGATGAAACCGGGCGCGACGATTTGTCCTGCAAGATCGACGCGCGGCACCTCGGGGGCCGCCGCGACGGCCGCGCCATGGCGCACTTCGACAATGACGCCATCCCGTACCCAGATTTCGGCCACACCCTGATACCCGCTCGCTGGATCGACGAGCGTGCCGCCGGCAAGAACGTACTCGCGCGGCAACGAATCGAGGTCGATACGCATGTCTCTCCTTTGCGGCCTCAAACGCCGATTGTGGTGATGGCCCGCGGCGCGGCTTGCGGCGCACGGGCGTCGTCTTCGAGTTGCGACACACCGCCGCCCAGCAGGTAGCACACGGCCATGCGCACCGCGACGCCGTTCGTGACTTGCTGCAGAATAACCTGCCGCGGCCCGTCGGCGACCTCGGCGGCGATTTCGATGCCGCGGTTCATGGGACCCGGATGCATGACGAAGCACTCGGGCTTGGTGTGCGCAAGAATCTCGTTCGAAATCCCGAAGAGGCGTGAATACTCGCGGGCGCCCGGAAACAGATTCGTGCCTTGGCGCTCGAGTTGGATCCGCAGCACGTTGATGACGTCGGCGTCGCGCACCGCGCGCCGCAAGTCGTAGTCCACGTGCACGCCCAGGTCTTCGACGCGCTTCGGCATCATCGTCCGCGGCCCGCACACCGTGATGTGCGCCCCGACCGCCTTCAGACCCCAGATGTTCGACCGTGCGACGCGGCTGTGCGCGATGTCGCCGACGATGGTCACCCGCCGGCCGGCCAAATCGCCGAGCCGCTCGCGCATGGTGTACAGGTCGAGCAAGCCTTGGGTCGGATGCTCGTGGCAACCGTCGCCGGCATTGACGACCGCGGCGCGCGTGCCTTCCGCCAGCATCTGCGGCACTCCCGCCACCGGGTGGCGGATGACGATGACGTCGACCTTCATGGCTTCCAGAGTCGCAACGGTATCGCGCAGCGTCTCGCCCTTCGACAAGCTGCTGCCGGACGCCGAAATGTTGATCGTGTCGGCGGACAGGCGTTTTTGGGCCAGCTCGAAGCTGACGCGGGTGCGCGTCGACGGCTCGAAAAACGCATTGATCATCGAGCGCCCACGCAGCGTCGGCACTTTTTTGACCGGCCGCTCGAGGATCTCGTGGAACGAGCGCGCGACGTCCAGCATGTCGTAAATCTCGCGGGCGTTCATGCCCTCGAGTCCCAGCAGGTGCTTGCGTGGCTGTTCGCTCATTCTTTCATCTCCCCCACCAGCACGCGGTCGTGGCCGTCGATTTCGTTGACCTGCACCTTGATGATCTCGCGCTTGGAGGTCGGGACGTTCTTGCCGACATAGTCGGCGCGAATCGGCAGTTCGCGATGCCCGCGATCGATGAGGACCGCGAGTTGGATGGTCTTCGCACGCCCGAAGTCCATCATGAGTTCGTCGAGCGCGGCGCGCACCGTGCGCCCGGTGTAGAGAACGTCGTCCACCAGCACCACATGCTGGCCCTCGATGTCGGTGGGAATCCGCGTTTGGCCGACGTGCGGCTGGGCGCCGAGCGTGGTCAGGTCGTCGCGGTAGAGCGTGATGTCGAGGGTTCCGAGCGGCACCTTGGTGCCTTCGAAGGTCTCGATGGCGGAGGCCACGCGCTCGGCGAGCTGCACGCCGCGGCGCTGGATGCCGACGATGACCAGGTTCTCGGAGCCGCCGTTGCGCTCCACGATCTCGTGCGCGATACGGGTCAGCGCGCGCTTCATCTCGTCCGCTGACATGATGCTGGCTTTCGGGACGTACTCAGCCACGGTCGTCTCCTCGTGCAGGGTCAAGACTCCGCCGGGCAAAAAAAAACCCCCAACACATGGGGGTGCTCGCCGTGCGCGTGCTGCGGTCCATCCGTTTCGACCCTTCCGGCCTCGCAGGGCCGCGTTAAAAGGTGACTGCGGATTCTCGGAAGTGGCCTTCGGGGAAGGCTCCACAACCGGAGGGAGAATACTGCGGGGGAGGAAGATTCTGCAAGGGGGGCGCTGGGGGGGAGCGTACCCCCGGATGGCGCCTCGGCGCGTGGAACCATGGGCCATTTCTCAGACGAAGCTCTCGACCAGAACCGCCTCGGACCCCTCGAGAACCAAGAACGCGCCATCGTTGCTTCGGCCCGTCTATAGTTCCGGCGATCTACCGGTAACCCGCTTTGGTCCTCGACCACGTTTTCGCCTGCGTCGCGACGTTCTGCGCGCTGAACACGTTGCCATTGAAGTTCCAGGTTATGCTCGGCCCGCTGTTATAGATCGCGATGAAGACGTCACCATTCGCCATGCCGAGCCAATAGTAACCCGCATTTACTGACTGCTGCCACGAAACAGGAACGCCAGGGGGCGCTTGTGCGATCTGTGTCCAACCAAAACCATCGGCGTCCTTCGTGAATACGCGACCGATTGAATCCATGGCGAGCCGCTGATCGCCAGCCACAGCAATCAGAGTCGGCGGGGTCGTTGTCGGCGCGCTGGCGAATGCCTGCGAAACGAGAATCGCGAGCGCTAACATTGCAATAATTCTTCGCAGCACGGTGGACCTCCGAGGTATCTGATCGTCTGGCAATTGACGGTCGGTCAAAGTTGGAATTGTACCTCTCGCCGGGAATGTTTTTGCAGCCCGCGGATTTTGACGAATTCCGCCGCTGCCACTACACTGCCTCTAGGTCCACAAGCCGACCGACGACCGCCTATTCTCGATAACTGGGGCATGCTCCCCGCGTAGACGACCCACGTAAACAGGGCTTGCGAGGAAACTGGCTGACCATGGGACAATCGCTGAAAGCGATAACTCGATCCAACATCGCGCTGTCTTGGCGATTCTGGATCGGCTCCTGCGAGGTCTTCACGATGGTCGAAATGCGGGATCTGGCTTCTTGCCCTTGCCTTCCGGGTGCAGAGTCGTAACGATACCTTCCAGCGTGGTCGACAAACGCCGCCAGGCTTCGAGCATTTCGGTATCTCGCACGCACGGGATTGCGATCAGCTGGTTGGCGAAACCGTGGTGCTGCTCCATCGCTACCCGGTGGCGCTCATACATGATCCGCGCTTCAGCATCGGTCGGATTCAAGGTCATACAGAGTTCGTAGAAGAAGGCCGGGACCGCCAGGAGCCACATGATCAGCTGCCAGTCGTCGACGACGCCCCAGATATCGACCGCCGTCGCTCCGTTGAGTGGCAGGTCGGCGTCGTGAACAATCCGCTGACGTCGCTTAGCCAGCTGCACGAGTGTCGGGTATAGGCTGCGGAAAGGTACCGGATCAATTCCCATCCAAGTTAGCGCCTTTTCCAAGTCCGAACGTCCCGAAAACGTGAACGAGCGCTTGTTCACCGGTACCTGGCTCCGGAGCATGTCCTCGAATGTGGCGTGGAGGAACACGACGACCATTCGGAGAAGATCGGCGCGCACGCCTTCGCTCCGAAAGATCTCGTCCTGCTTCAGCGCGTCGTTCGTGCTAAGCAGCTGCATTAACCCGTGGATGCGGTTCATGTTGAAGGTGAACCGGGTCTTCAGCTTCTTCGCTCGTGCTGTCACGTGAGGTGGCCACTTATCCTCGGATTCCATCGCCAATCCTATCAAGCTGACGCCCGCGCGACCACCCGCACAGTAGGCTGGGCCGCCGGAAAGCCGTGCACGCGGTCGGCACG
The DNA here is from genome assembly GCA_031362565.1 of bacterium. Lineage (GTDB taxonomy): Bacteria > Krumholzibacteriota > Krumholzibacteriia > JANLSU01. The sequence continues at coordinate 29,110 of JANLSU010000096.1, forward strand.
CTTTGGTTCTCGCCTTCGCGTCCTAGGGATTCCCGTAGAGCTGCTTCGCATTGCTCCAGCTCTTGTTCTCAGTAGCCGTCGGCTTGCATGTGTACGTAATCGTGAAGTCCGCCGGCCGGCCGCCGCTTCCGGTGCCTCCTACCTGAGTGATGGAGAGCGGTTGCGGGCATCCTTGGAAATCAAGAACGTGGTGCGCCCCTTGTTGTGGTGGGCCTTCCCATAGGACTGCGCCATCGCAAATGACGAGAGAACTTCGATAGGGTGAATCGGCTGGTACCGTGGCAACCAAGCCAGGGGCTTGAAGAACAAGAGCCGAGATGTCACTCGCGAAGTTATGAACGATGAGATCTAGACGACCTTCGGACACGACGAACTCCCACGCTTCCGCTCGCGCTGCTCGTGGTAGCGACGAACCTAACACACCTACCACTGCGATGGACGATAGCCGCTTCCAATACCGCATAGCGTTCTCCTTGGGCTGTTGAGGCGAACAGTCTATCACGTCGCTGTGCCGCACGACGCCCGTGCTCCACCATGGGCGAGAATGTCTATCGGCTGCTCGGCCGTGTGATGCTCCAGTTGCGGGGGACGGTCGGCGATGTGACCAAGTCGCACCCTCGTACGCATCGTGAGGCGGAGGCACCAGCGGGAATCGGAGAGCCACGCGCACAACCTGTGGTTTCGAATTCTTCTTCACCGCTCCGTTGCAAGTCTTGCAGAGTGGTTGGAGATTCGCGAGCGCTGCATCTCCAGTTGGGTCGATATGGTCCATAGTCACCTGATTGAGTGAGAGAGACTTCTTGCAGCCGAAGCACGAACGACCGTACGCGTCCCACACGAGCTTCTTCATCCACCTTGGCACGGAGCGACGCCTGCCCTCTCCCAACCCTTCAAAGTAAAGGTCGAACGGCATGGCGTTGACGTAAGCGTCGTCATCCTCGTATGAAAACTCATGCGTCCTGAAGAATCCTCGACACTGAACCGGCGGGAAGCCGCGGCGGATGCGGCGAATCTCCTCTCGAGTCACCCCGAAGACCTTGAGGTCCGGCTCCCAACTGGAGGTCGATACTTCTGGGAAACGGTGGCTTCGTGGCCCCTCAAAGAATCGACCTTCGTACGCCCAGCAATCCGCACACGTCGGAACGAGAACCTGGACCTCGAGCTGTTCAAGAAAACCAAGCTTCTTGCGGCGAATGCCGGCGAGTCTATGGAACGCATCCCGGAGTTGTTGCGAGTGCCAATCGTGGGCAATGCCGCGGAGTGCATGGCGGGTGGACGCGCTGGGCTCATATGGTGAGTCTGCCATCTTGTGCTCACTCGGCACAGGAGTGGAACCTAGAGAGGGGCCAGAAGTGGCCCTCTTCCTTGAGCGAAAAGCGTAACGTCGACGATTTAGGCCGGACAAAGACTATCACCAGCCTGCGTATGAAACCCCTTCAGAATCGACCCTCGAAAACCGCAGGAATTGACAGGTTTTTGAGCCTGCGGTACGGTGCGTATAAAGGTGTAAGTTTATGCGCAGCCATTCTTCAGGGATCCTCCAGCATCAAAGCGTCTGCCACCATGCACGACGTCGCGGCACCGTCTGCCTCGATTGCGAGTGTTGGGCCATCATCTCGTGCTCCTGCGGCACGACGGTGCTCAATGTGGGCGTCCGTCCCACTACTCCCCCTCGCCGCTGTGCAGCGTGCGGAAGTCCGTACCCCTGGACACGGGGGGCGTGATGGCGGCGCGCAAGGGCAGTCGGAAGCGCTGCGTCATCTACGCGCGCGTCTCAACGCGCGACCAAGAGCCAAAGACCCAATTGCGCGAGCTCGATCGCGTCGCGAAGGCGCGTGGCCTCCTCGTCACACACAGGCTCATCGAGTTCGAAGGGGGCGCGAAGGTTGACCGGCCACAACTGAAGCTGCTCATGGACCTCGCGCGCCGGCGAGAGATCGACGTCGTTCTGGTCTGGCGATTCGATCGCTTCGTCCGTTCTGTCCAGCAACTACTCGACGCGTTGACGAATTTCCGTTCGTGGGGCGTGGACTTCATCAGCCTCAACGACCCCGTCGACACGACCTCGGCCGCCGGCGAGCTCGTGTTCACGATCTTCGCGGCGATCGCCGCCTTCGAGCGCCAGCTGATCGGCGACCGGGTACGCGCTGGCCTTGCTCGAGCTCGAGAAGAAGGCAAGCACCTCGGCCGGCCAGCCCTCTCGTCGGACGAAATAGCGGCCATTCGCCAGCTTCACCGGCAAGGGTGAGTATTCCGGCCATCATGATCACCTGTTCCGGCGCATCATGATCAGCGATTCCGGTGATCGTGATCACTCGTCGGAGCGAAGCGACGAATGTTCGGTCTCCGGTGCCTCGATTCCTTCCTAGGTTTCGGGTTTAGTCCGGGTCATTATGCACGTCCCGGCGCCCGACGTCATGCCGCCGCCTTCCGAGTCCGCTTGGCGGCCGCGTCGGGATCGCGCATGGACTGCCCGTTGAGATCGATCCGGTGTGCACCGTGGACCAGCCGGTCGCAGATGGCATCGGCGAGCGTTGGCTCGCCGACGGCCTCATGCCAAGACTTCACCGGGACCTGCGTCGCGACCAGTGTCGAAGTGCGCCCGTACCGATCTTCGATCACCTCCAGCAAGTCGCGTCGCTCCGAGTCCTTGAGCGGATGCAGCATCCAATCGTCGATAGCCAAGAGGTCCGTCTTCGCGATCTTTGCAAGCAATCGACTGTAG